>NZ_JAVHXC010000002.1:0-564554 GCF_032248695.1 Dietzia sp. CH92
CCCACACACCACTCCACGACGACCTCACAGTCACCGTCTCGTGGGGCTCGCTGCCCATTTCGGGGCAACTTCTCCAGTGTAAGTCTCCCGGCCGCCCCAGTCAAAACCAGGCCCGCCGCTCGCCTACCCCGGCTCGCCACCAGCTCGCTGGGCCGTCTCTCTCGTTCCGGCCCCGCTCCCTGGCGGCTCCGATAAAGTTACACGGGCCTGTCTGCAAAGCCAAATCGCGGCCGTTTGTCCAGTTCAGCGATAGTTTCGGCGCGTGGGCCTTCAGCTACGCCCTGACGCGCCTTCGGCTCGTGGAATCTCCGCGACAGGGAAAGCCCGAGGAATCGGCCATGATCATTCGGGCGGTGGGCGACCCGTCTCATTCGTCAATGGTGAGGTCGTCTGCCACGGCCGTCAGGTCGACGTTGACCATCCTCTGCCGACGCTGGGTCGCGAGTATGGCGTCGCGTAGACCCGGATCGATGTCGACCACGTGTAACTCGACGCCAAAGACACTGGCGGCATGCTTGACCCAGCCGGTGATCGACGACCGCGCTTCCTCGCTCGCGAACACGATGATCGGCCGCACGTCGCTGTAGCCCGGCTCGCTCCGAAGTAGCGCGAGCTTCAGAACGTCCTGGGCAATCTTCTTGAGCTGGCCGCCCTTGAGCCTTCCCTGTCGCGCGTACGCCTCCACCGCGAACTTCCCGTCTTCGCTCCGAGCGTCGAGTTGAATTCGCACTCCCCCGCTGAGCGTCAGCGATCCCCCACGGACCAGCGCCACTTTGAGCTTGGTCGCCAGAGCGTCGACGATCGCGATCTCGGCATCCCTCTGGACTGCCGAGTCGCTCTGATGTGGGGCCATGAAAGCCAACCTACTGCCGCCGACGGCCATATAGCGCGCAACGAACTGACTGAGACCGGCCCTTTCGGGCCGCTCCTCAGCCCAGCCCGTTCTGCTTCTGGTACTCCTCGGTCGTCATCTGCACGAGCCGCGAGTACCGGCCCTCCACGTTGTCCACGTACCCGATAGTCCGCACATACGGCGCGATCACGTGCACCTTCTGCAGCGGGGTGACGATGAGCAGCTGGATGCCGAGCTTGGCGAACAGCTCCAGCGCGTAGCGGGTGGAGGCGTCCGAGCCACGGCCGAAGGCCTCGTCGATCACCGCGAAGCGGAAGTCGCGCGCCTTGGCCGCTCCCCATTCCAAGCCGAACTGGTAGGCCAGCGAGGCGGCGAGGATGGTGTAGGCCAGCTTCTCCTTCTGCCCGCCGGATTTTCCGTCGGAGTCGCGGTAGTGCTCGAACTCGCGGTCGGTCTCGCGGTCGCGTTCGGAGGCGGAGAAGGTGAACCAGTTGCGCACGTCGGTCACCCGCGCGCGCCAGGCACGGTCGGAGTCGCTGTGGCCCTCCCGGCCGCGGAGCCGCTCGAGGATCGCGCGCACCTGCTCGTACCGGCTCTCGGAGTACTGGCCGTCGCCGCCGAACGCGTCGTCGGTGACGCCGCGTAGGTCGGCGCGGAACTGACGCACCTCCTGGTTGACCGTGTTCTCGCAGTCCAGGCGGACGAACCGCCCCGGGTTGAAGTCGATTGCTCCCAGCGCCTCGTTGGTCTTCTCGATCTTCTGCCCGATGTCGTCGGCCTGACGCAGCAGCCAGTTGTGGAAGCCGGCGAGCTCGCGGATGGTGTTCTTGCGCAGCTGGCTCTCGAACTCGTCCACGAACCGCGGGAGGTCGTCGTCGGCCAGTCGGGCGTGGAACCGCACGTACTCGGCGCGGGCGGCCACGGCCGCGTCCATCTCCTTGGTCTGCTCCGGCCAGGTGCGGCGGATCTCGGCCATGGCCTGGTGGATCCGCGTGGTGACGCCGTTGAGTTCGCGCTGGGCGCGCTCGACGTCCGCATCGATCGCATCCGAGAGCGCCGCCTCGGCTGAATGGGCCTCGTCGGCGGTCTGGGCCAGCTCGGCGCCGGGGTCCTCGCCGTAGCCGAGCCGCTCGCGCAGCCGCGGGTACACCTCTCGCGCCGACTCGAGCAGGGCCTCGTCCAGCTCGTCGATCACCCGCTGGTCGCGGAGCATCTGGCGCTGCTCGTGGTCGATGCTGCTCTGCCAGCGGCTGCGGTGGTCGGACAGTTCCCGCTCGTCGTCGGCCACGGTGGCGGCGCGGGCGTCGAGGTCGGCGATCCGCTGGTCGATCTCCGACAGCTCGTCGCTGCCGCGGACCAGCCGCTGCCGCTCGGCCTCGGCGGAGTCGGCGCGCTGCTGGGCCTCGGCCCAGTCCAGGTCACGCCAGGACGGATACTCGGCCAGCCGCACCAGCGCGGTACGGGCCTGGCCGGCGTCGTTCTGCTCGGCGGTGGCGGCGTCGAGGCGGGTGGCCAGCTCGGCGACCTCGGCCTCGAGCCGGGCGCACCGCGCGCGCAGGGCGTCGACCTTGTCCTCGTTGCGCCAGCCCAGCACCCAGTTCCGCGCGTCGGTGGTGGAGCTGCGGTCGTCCTTGACGTGCCGGTTGCGGGAGCGGACCTGCCCCTGCACGGTCACGGCGCGGTCGGCGCCGCGGAACTCGTCCATCGTCTGTGCACACAAGTGGTCGGCGCGGGCGTAGAGCTCCTTGGCGAGGTAACCGCGCAGCGGCGAGTCGGCGATCTCCACGGTGTCCGCGAGCAGCAGCCCGTCGATCTGGGGCCGCTGCAGCGGGACGTGCTTCTCGGGGACCCGCTCGTAAACCAGGCGCACGCCCACCTCGCGGCCGTCGGCGCGGCGGGAGGTGAGCCGGCGGGAGTCCACCCACTCGGCCACGTCGGCGTAGTGCTCCTGCGGCACGAGCAGGGACAGGGCGAATCCGCGCAGGACGCGCTCGGCGGCGCCGCGCCACTGGGCGTGCTCGGCGGCGATGTCCATGAGCTCGCCGGCGAAGGGCAGCTCGGCGGCGTCCAGGCCGAGTTCAGCGCACAGCTGCCCGCGGACCTGCAGCTGTTCGGTGGGGAGGTTGCTGGTCCGCCCGGTCAGGCCGGTCAGCTCCTGCTGCACCTCGCGCAGCTGCCGTTTGCGCTCACCGTGCTCCATGACCAGCGCGTTGTGGCGGGTGGCAAGGTCGACGCCGTGGGAGTCCAGCTCGGCCTCACGTGCGGCGATCGCCTCGGGCAGGCGGGTGAAGGCCGCCTCGTCGGTGACGGGGTCCAGGCCGGCGCGGGTCACCGCATCGGTGAACCGATCCCGACGACGACGACGCTCCTCCAGCTGCTCCCGGGCCGCGGCGGCATCTCGCTCCAGGTCGCCTATGCGGTTGCCGCCGGATTCGGCGCGCGCGGTGACCAGGGCCTCGCGCTCGGTGGCCAGTTCCCTGGCCTTCTCCCGGAGGCGGACCACCTCGGTGTTGGCGGAGGCGACCTCGGTGGTCAGCGTGTCGATCTCGGCCTGGCGCAGGGCCATGCGGAGCTCGGCGAAGTACGGGCGCAGGGCCAGTCGCTCCTCGCGCAGCCGCTCGCGCCGTTCGAGGGCGGAGTCGTAAGTGTTGATCTGCTCGACGAGAGGCTCGAGGGCCGCGAGCTGGGTGCGGGCGCGGGTGACGGCGTCGTGAGCGCGGGTGAGGTCCTCGAAGTGGCGCAGGATGCCCTCGATGCGGGCGGAGGCGTCCACGGGTTCGAGCATGTGGGTGCGGACGAACTCGTTGAGGTCGCCGACGGACTTCATGGAGATGGTCTGGTGGAACAGTTCCATGGCCTGCTCGGAGCGGATGCCCAGCAGGCGGCGCATGGCGCGGCCGTAGGTCGGGAAGTCCTTGTCCACCACGGCCCCGCCCTCGCGTAGGCGGGTGATGAGGGCGCCGAGGTCGGAGCCGAAGCCGGTGAAGTCCGGGTCGATGGACAGCGCCCGGTCGGCGGTGATGAAGCGCCGCCACGGCTGGCCGGTGGCCTCCTGCTGCTGGAAGACCTGCGCGAGGGTGACCTCCTCGCCGTACCCCTCGTTGCGGAAGACGCCGAGGATCACCGAGTACGAGTGCCCGTCGCGCAGGCCCACCGAGCGGACGCTGCCGGTGGCCTCGTTGCGCTCGGTCTTGTGGTGGCCCTCCACGTACGAGCGCAGAGTGCGCTCCTTGCGGGAGGCGCCGGCGGCCTTGTTGTAGTCGATCCGGTGCGAGGGCAGCATGAGCGTGCTCACCGCGTCCACCAGGGTGGACTTGCCGCTTCCGATGTCGCCGGTGAGCAGCAGGGTCTCCCCCGCCGGCTCGAGGTTCCATACCCGGGAGTCGAAGGTGCCCCAGTTGAGCACCTCCAGGCGGGCCAGGCGGAAGCCGGGGCGCTCGCCGCTGCCGAGCTCCACCGAGGAGAAGAGGCCGCTGGTCATCAGATGTCCTCGCTCGCGTGGTGGGCGGTGCTCTCGTCCGCGGCGTCTGCGTGGCCGACGCCCTCGTCGGCGGTGCTCTCGCCTGCGTCCCTCTCGTCTTCGGCGCCCGCGTCGGCGTACTCGGCGAGCTTGGCCGAGAAGTCCGAGAGCGTCTCGGCGTCCACGTAGGCCTTGAGGATGCGGCGCACCTCCCACTCCCCCTTGCGGTCCTTGAGCTGGCGCAGGAAACCCATGCCCACGAGCCGGTTGATGGAGGCGTCGATCTGGTGCTGCTCGCGCGCCTCGTCGGTGCTGCGGTGCAGAAAGAGCTGGATCATCTCCACGATCTCGTCGTGGGTGAGCACCAGCTGACCCGGATCTCCCGCTGACTCGAACTCCGCCAGGCGCTTCCGCAGCAGCACGAGCATGAGGCTGTCGGCGTACGTCAACGTCCGGCGGCGGATCACCCGGGGAAGAGCGTTCTCGCCCTCCGGAGTGTCGGCGGTGCGCAGGTAGGCGTAGCCCTCGTCGTCGTCGATCACCACCTCGAGCCCCACGACGGCGAAGTGGTCACGCACGGCGCCCTGGTGGCGCACCAGGTCGTCCCAGGCGTCGGACTCCTGGTACACGACGCCCTGCATGAGGCGGATGGCGCTGATCGCCACGGCGCGCTCCGGGGACACCCGGCCCGGGGTGGCGCGGCCGACGGCGCTGTCTCCGGCGTGGCCCGACTCGCTGTGGTCTGCGGTGCTGGGGGCGGTCATCGGCGGGTGACCTCCACCCGCGGCATCGTCGCGCGCATGTGCCTGCCCGCCTCGTGGTACTCGATCACGGTCTCCTCATGCTCGTGGGTGGTCACCTCGAGATCGTCCTCGTCCAGCGCCAGGTAGCCGACGATCTCTGCCGCGCCGTGCTGGAGCGGGTACAGGGAGATGATGTCCTCCAGCCGCGCGGTGCCGTGCACCGGGATCAGCGACCGGATGCGGGTGGCCAGGCGCGCGGGATCCACCACCACCTGGTTGGCCAGCACCGAGGTGTCCACCTCCTCGGCCTCGACCGGCTCCAGATCGCTGTTGACCTCCGAGGCCGGCCGCACGGTGAACAGCGGGCGATCCGTGGGCAGGGCGACGTCGACGCTGGTCTCCTCCAGCTCCAGCCCGAAGCCCGGAAACTCGCCCTCCCGCAGGTGTAGGGCGGTGGTCTCGATCTGACGCACCAGGTCCAGCACGCGCCGGTTCTCCAGCCACACCTGGTCGTCGGTGAAGCGGCGCAGCTGCTCGGAGATGCTCCGGACAGTGTGCTGGGTGCGCTCCGCGGCCTCGGCCCAGCTGTGGTGAATGGTGCGCATCCGGCGATCCCCCGCCAGGTCCTCCACCCCGGACAACCGGTCCAGGAGCATGGACAACTCCTCCTGGCCCGAGGTGGACAGCAGCAGGTCGTAGAACGCCTGGAAGCTGCGGCCCTGGTCGGAGGAGTCGATCATGCTGCGGCCGTGGACGAGCTCGGCCAGCAGCTCGCCCTTGCTGCCCTGCCAGGTGGCGATGCGTTCGCGAGCCGAGCGGTCCAGGGCGCGGAAGTTCTCCTCCACCTGCCGGAAGTCGGCCAGCAGGTCGCGGGCGGTGGCGGCGAACTGCTGAAAGCGCTCGCGCACGGCGGTGCGGTCCAGCAGGCCGGCTTGCGGATCCTCGCGGAGCTGGGCGATCTCCCGCTCGATGTCGCGCTTGCGGCGCTCCAGCTGGTCCAGGCGCTTGGCCGGATCCGACTCGGTGCCCTGGGCGATCTGACGCAGCAGGTCCACCGCGGTCTGCAGGCGCGACTCGGTGCCGACGAACGACTGCTCGGCCAGGCCCTGCACCCAGGCGTAGGCCTTCTCCAGGGCCGGGGTGGCGTCGTAGTGGATCTCGTCCGCACCCAGCGGATAGAAGCGGCGCAGGAAGCCCGACTCCGGTGCGGCCCAGTCGGCGAGGTACTCCGCCGCCGTGCGCACGAAGCGCGGGTTGGCCGGGTCCTGGGTGTTGATCGCGTAGAGCTGATCATCCAGGGCGGCGACGAGCTCGCTCTCCGGGCTCGCGCCGCGCCCCTCCTCCACGAAGAACCGGCCCAGCACCGTCAGCAGCAGCGGCGCGTGGGTGGCCCGCAGCATCCGCCAGGCGGGATGCCGCTCGCGCAGCGCCTCGATCTGCGCGTACTCCACGTGGGGCTCCTCTGGGTGGGCGTACTGATGGTCACGGCGGCTCGGGCGCCGAGGGGACAGTCTAGGAGCGGGGGACGAGGTGGTTACGGCGGGGCGAGGGAGTGGGGGCGCGTAATCCTCTCAGCCGACCGGGGAAATCTCGTCTCCCGTGACCATTCGGGTCGATATCCCGTCATGGTGAGCCACCGGGCGTCGCCTCATGCTTACCCGCGGGTCGGCCGACCGTCTCAACGGATGCCGGCGAGCCTCGATCCCAGGGGGTCGCATAAGGCCTTGCTCGCAGTCCACAGCCGCCCCTCGCCTACGGCCGCCCACTTGTCTGCCAGGCTCCATTAAACTGATACGAATCCTGACCGATCACCACGGAGACCCGTATTATCGCTCGCAGCTCAGGACCCAAAGACAACTCTGTCGAGACTGGGGAACGCCCCAAGGTCTGCGCCTGTCCCATTCCTCCTTTGGCTGCTGTACAGCTTGTTAGACGTTGGGAGTAAGTTGAAATTCCTTTGCGTATTTACGTTCGGATCCATGGTCATCAATTCCAACGATCGTGAATCACTCGAGAATGAACTTAAGGACCTGCACGGGTTCGTTCGGATCGAGTCAATTCGGTAGGAGACGGCCCCCGGCAGTTGCGGACCACGGCGCCGACCCACCTTCCTCACGCCACAACGAGCCCCGCTGCCGATTCAGCTCTGGAGCTGACACCCTCTATTCACAAGTGTCGCCCTTCAGTACGCCTTCCGCCGCCTTCTTGAACCCTAAGGTCAGTCGATACACTCCTCGGAACGTGCGCAGCCTGACACATGTCCATGTTCGCGTGCGCGACACGGTGAGCATCGCTAACCTCAGAGGTTCCTTAACCGAGTGCACTACGAAGGATGCCCACCTGTGAGCAGTATTGCCGTCTCCCAACCCACTCCCACAGGCCGGGTCCCCTTTGCCCCAGGCGTCACAGTGGTGGTTCGCGACGAGGAGTGGCTCGTGACGGCTGTAGAGCATGCGGCCACCTCCCCTACGCACCCGGGTGACGCCTACCTGCTCAAGGTCCGCGGGCTCAGCCCCTATGTTCGCGACACCACGGCGACCTTCTACACCGACCTGGACGACGTGACGCCGCTGGATCCCAGCAAGTCGACCGTTGTGGCGGACCCCTCCCCCGGCTACCGCCGCTCGCGCCTGTGGCTCGAGTCCACGCTTCGCCGCACCCCGGTGCCGTTGTACGACGAGTCGCTGGTGGTCTCCACGCAGATGCTGGCGGATCACCTCGATTACCAGCTCAGCGCGGTCCGCAAGGCGCTGTCCAATCAGACGCTCCGCCCGCGCCTGCTCATCGCCGACGCGGTGGGCCTGGGCAAGACACTCGAGATCGGGATGATCCTCGCGGAGCTCATCCGCCGCGGCCGCGGCGAGCGCATCCTGGTGGTCACCCCGCGGCATGTGCTGGAACAGATGCAGCAGGAGCTGTGGACCCGGTTCGCGATCCCGCTGGTCCGCCTCGACTCGGTGGGCATCCAGAAGGTCCGCCGCACGCTGCCCGCCACCCGCAACCCGTTCACGTTCTTCCCCCGCGTGATCGTCTCCATCGACACCCTCAAGTCCGCCAAGTACCGCGCCCAGTTGGAGCGGGTCCGGTGGGACGCGGTGGTGATCGACGAGGTGCACAACGCCACCAACGCCGCCACCCAGAACAACGAGCTCGCCCGCCTGCTGGCCCCCACCACGGAGGCACTCATCCTCGCCTCGGCCACCCCGCACAACGGCCGCGCCGACAGTTTCGCGGAACTCATCCGTCTGCTCGATCCCACTGCGGTCGGCCCCGACGGCACCATCAACCCCCGCGACCTGCAACCGCTCATCATCCGCCGCCACCGGCACAGCCCGGAGGTCGACGGCGAGGTGGGCGCCCAGTGGGCCGTGCGCGCCGAGCCGAACAACATCCTCGTGCCGGCCTCACCGCAGGAGACCGCGCTCGCCCGCGAGCTCCGCGACACGTGGACCCGCCCGGGCGTCCAGCCCCCGTCGGGTGACAACCGCCTGTTCCCCTGGACCCTGGCCAAGGCCTACCTCTCCTCCCCCGCCGCGCTGATCGAGTCGGTGACCAACCGCCGCAAGAATGCGTCCGGCCCCGTGGAGCTCGCCGCCCTGGACCGCCTGGAGGAGCTCGCCGAGCAGGTCACCCCGGCCTCCAGCGCGAAGTACCAACGCCTGCTCGCGTACCTCCGCGAGATCGGCATCTCCCCGCGCAGCGATCAGCGGGTGGTGATCTTCTCCGAGCGCGTGCGGACCCTGCACTGGCTGGCGGAGAACCTGGCCAAGGACCTCAAGCTCAAATCGGACGCGGTGGCAGTGATGCACGGCGGGCTGTCCGACCAGGAGCAGATGGACCTGGTCGACAGCTTCAAGCGCGCGTCGAGCCCCCTGCGCGTCCTGGTGACGGGCGACGTGGCATCGGAGGGCGTCAACCTGCACACCCAGTGCCATCACCTGGTGCACTACGACATCCCGTGGTCGCTCATCCGTATCCAGCAACGCAACGGCCGTGTGGACCGCTACGGGCAACGCACGCCCCCGGTCATCACCACGCTGCTGTTGGATCCGCCCGAGGACGCCGCGCCCGGCGATCTGCAGGTCCTCACCCGGCTCATGGAGCGCGAGTACGAGGCCCATTCGCAGCTCGGCGACGTGGCCTCGCTCATGGGCGCGCATTCGGAAGCCCGCGAGGAGGACACCATCCGCGAGGTGCTGGCGGGCAAGAAGGACTTCGAGGACGCCGTGCGTCGCCCGGAGGATGTCCTCGCCGCCGCCGGGGAGGTGGATGACGACGACGAGCTGGACTTCGACGACATCGACGTCTTTCTCGAACAGATCTCCATGAGCGGCACCGACGAGTCCGGTGCTTCGGCGGCGACGCAGGCAACCCGATACAGCGTGTACGAGTCGGAGGTGGATTACCTCGAGGACGCTCTCACCGAGGCGTTCCACAACGAGCCGCAATTCCCCAAGTCCCGCGGGGGCGTGGCGTGGCGGCGCAACGCCAACGACACCGCCCAGCTCGAACCGACCGATGACCTGGCCCGACGGCTGGACCTGCTGCCGGAGGACTACGTCCGCGCACGCCGGGTCCGGGAGGAGCTGATCCTGGCCACGTCGGTGAACCGCGGCAAGCAGTCCCTGGCGGAGGCCCGCGAGGGCGCCTCGGAGACCACGTGGCCGATCGCCCACTTCCTCGGTCCGCTGCACCCGGTCTCGGACTGGGCGGCGGACCGGGCACTGGCGTCGATGGCGCGCCAGGAGGTGCCCGCGGTCCGCGGCCGCGTGGACTACCCCACCGTCCTGGTGATGGGCACGCTGATGAACCGCCGCGGTCAGGTGGTGACCCGGGCGTTCTCCGCCGTGGAGTTCCCCGCCCCCGAGCTGGCCGCCGCCGAGCCCATCGAGGACCCGTACGCCTGGCTGAAGGAGATCGGCCTCGCCGTCGGCGCCACCAACCCCGGCCCTGTGGCCGACGCCGCGGAGCTCTCCACCCTGATCCCCCGGGCGGTCAAGGCCACCTCGGGCTCGCTGGAGACGGTCTTCGCCCAGGCCGGTGCAGAGGCCGACCGCCGCATCACCGCTTGGCGCGAACGCTCCCACGAGTGGGAGAACCAGGCAGTTGAGCTGATCAGCAGTGCCCGCCTGACCACCCTGTCCCGGCGGGTGAAGGAGGAGGCCGAGCTCGCCGAGCAGCTCCGGCCGGAGCAGCGGCTGGTGCGGCCCCTCCTCGTCGTCGTCCCCCTCAACCATCCCATTGCGGACACCTCCGCCCCGACCACCTCGCAGGAGAACAGCTGACATGGCCGCCGACAGCGCGATCGTCAACGTCGACGAGTGGATCAGCGAGCATTACCTCACCACCGACGAGACCAAGCAGTCCTACCTGGCCCGGGTGCGGGCACTGGTCAAGGGCTGGAAGCAGGACGCCGGCGACGGGGCGGTGTCCCCGCTCAAGCGCCTCACCTCGGCACGGCAGCCACTGCTGGTGTCGCTCTCGCAACTCTCCGCCGGCGACGACGGCGAGGAGGCCCTGCCCGCGTCGGAGGAGGACCGGGCCGAACTGCGCCGGGCGTTGGGGTACCGCACGCCCGGCGACCATTCGTGGACGCGCGGGGAGACCACGTGGCACGCGCCGGCGTGGGCCGGCGACGGCGTGGTGCTGCTGGAGGCCGCCCCGGTGGACACGGTGGAGGACCTGCGGTCGGCGCCCGTGCTCGGCGAGGTGTCGGCCGACGGAAAGCCGGTGGAGGCGGCCGTGGGCAAGGTCGTAGGTGAGCTGTTCGTCTCCGACGCGCCGCCGGCGTTCGTGGCGGCGCTGGCGGGCCGGTGGTTCCTGCTGGCCGAGCGGGAGTCGTGGCCGCTGGGCCGGTTCCTCGCGGTGGACCTGCTGCTGGCCCTCGAGCGCGGCGACACCAGATCGGGCGGCGAGATCGAGCGCGTGGTGGCAGCGGTATGCCGCGAGTCACTCGAGCGTCGCCCCGACGGCACGGTCTGGTGGACCGAGACGCTGGAGGATTCGCGGCAGCACTCGGTCAAGGTCTCCGAGTCGCTGCGCGGGGCGGTGCGGGAGTCGATCGAGATCATCGCCAATGACGTCCTGGACCGGCGCCGGGCGCGGGGGATGTCGGTGGAGGACGTGGACGGGCAGGTGTTGGCGCGTCAGTCGCTGCGGTACCTGTATCGGATCCTGTTCCTGTTGTTCGCCGAGGCGTCGCCGGAGTTGAGGATCCTCCCGGTGGGTTCGACGGAGTACGACGACGGCTACGGGCTTACCCGCCTGCGGGACCAGATCCTCTCCCCGCCGGCCACCCCGCGCGAGGAGCAGGGAACCTATCTCTACGACTCGCTGGCGCTCCTATTTGAGCTGGTCGACGGCGGCCACCATCCCGTGGACGAACCGGGCGTGGCGCCGGGCCTGGAGTTCAACGAGCTCTCGGCGGATCTGTTCTCCCCGGTGGCGACCGCGCTCATCGACGAGGTGCGGCTGTCCAACATGGCGCTGTATCGAGTGCTGGGCAACCTCCTGCTCACGCCGGAGCAGCCGGGAAAGGACCGCGGGTTCATCTCCTACGCCACGCTCGGGGTGACCGAACTGGGGCAGGTGTATGAGGGCCTGATGTCTTACACGGGCTTCATCGCCACCGAGGACCTGTGGGAGGTCGCCCGCGGGGGCGACGACTCCAAGGGGTCGTGGGTGGTGAACCACGCCGACTCGCTGGAGGTCTCGGCCTCGGACCGGGTGGTGCGTCGTAACCCGGTGACGGGTGAGGACGAGTGGGTGCGGCACCCGCGCGGGTCGTTCGTGTTCCGCCAGTCCTCGCGCGACCGGGAGCGGTCGGCCTCGTTCTACACCCCGCAGGTGCTCAGCGAATTCGTGGTGGGCCAGGCCATCGAGGAGCTCGATGCCACGGGCCGGATTGATCGCGCCGAGGACATCCTGACGCTGTCCATCTGCGAGCCGGCGATGGGCTCGGGCGCGTTCGCCGTGGAGGCCGTCCGTCAGCTGGCCGAGCTCTATCTGGAGCGCCGCCAGCGAGAACTGGGCACGGAGATCGACCCGGAGCAGCGGACCGCCGAATTGCAGAAGGTCAAGGCCCACCTCGCCCTGCACCGCGTCTACGGGGTGGACCTCAATGCCACGGCCGTGGAGCTCGCCGAGATCGCCCTCTGGCTGGACACCATGACCCCGGGGCTCAAGGCCCCGTGGTTCGGCCTGCACCTGCGCCGCGGTAACTCGCTGATAGGCGCCCGTCGGGCCACCTACTCCCCCAGCCAGGTGGAGAAGAAGCAGTGGCTCACCGCCGAACCCCAGGATGCCCCGCTGAGTGCCCTCGCGGCGGCAGTCGACGACGAAACGGGTGTCGATCCGACCGTCCGCGGAGGCATCCACCACTTCCTCTTGCCCGCCGCCGGCTGGGGCGCCGCCGCAGACGCCAAGGATCTCGCGCCATACGTCGGCGAAGCGCAGAAAGAGCTTAAAGCGTGGCGTAAGCAGATCACCGCCAAGCCAACCAAGACCCAAGTGCAGCGGCTGACGGACCTTGCCGAGCGTGTGGAAAAGCTGTGGCAGCTGTCGCTCGTGAGAATGCGTATCGCCGAGGACCAGGTGCGGCGGGAAATCGATGTCTACGGGGCCGATCTCACCGCTCCGCTCAACCCGGTCCCGAGGTCGGAGATCGAGATGTCCTTCGCTAACCGCGATAGCGCGTTCCGACGCCTCCGCCTGGCAATGGATGCGTGGTGCGCGATGTGGTTCTGGCCACTCACCGAGGCCAAAGTGACCGTCGACGGAGAAACAGTCACACCACCGACGCTGGACCAGTGGATCGACGGCTTAGAGGCCCTGCTCGGCCACGCCTACTCGGACGCCTCGAAGGGCCGCGGACGACGGGGGCCTGGGGAGGGGCAGATCGTCCTGGGTTCTGATCTCACCTGGGAGCAGATCGACCAGGCCGAGGAACTTGATCGCGTCTTTGCGAGAGAGAAGCAGGTCGAGGCCGTGCTGACGAACCATCCCTGGCTCGCAGTTTGTGAGCAGGTCGCCCACGAACAGGGCTTCTTCCACTGGGAACTCGACCTCGCCCCTGTATTCGCACTCGGCGGTTTCGATCTACAAGTCGGAAACCCGCCGTGGGTCCGGCCACGCACCGACGAGGACGCTCTCTGGGGAGAAGCAGACCCATGGTGGATCCTCGCACACAAACCCACCCAGGCCTCAAGAAGGGCGCGGCGTGATCAGACCTCGCTGCGGCGAGGCGCAGTGGAAGTCGTCGCAACTGGTATCGCCGAGACGGTGGTCACGTCGACGTTCCTCAACGACACAACGCAGTACCCACTCTTGACAGGCCAGCAGCCCGATCTTTACCGGGCCTTTATGCAACGGACATGGCGGTCAGCGAACGACAACGGAGTCGTGACCCTCATCCATCCCGAGTCGCACTTCACCGAGAAAAAAGCCGCACCGCTCCGGCGGGAAGCATACCTCCGATTGCGGAGACATTGGAAATTCAATAATGACCTCCAGCTCTTCGCGATCGGCGGGACTCGCACTTACGGAGTGCATGTCTACGGACCGTGCGGCGAGACTGCGAAGTTCCTTCATGCGTCAAGCATCCTCCACCCACGAACTATCATCGAATCGCTCGTTCACGACGGGTCTGGGCCGCCACCAGGATTGAAGAATGACCTCCACGAGTTCGACCTTCGCCCTCACCGCGATCGCATCAACTTCGTCAATATGGAAACCTTGGACTTGTGGAAGTCGATCCTGGAAGAGCCTGACACCGCGGCGCTGGATTCGCGAATGGTCTACTCGGTCACCACCGAGGCGGAGGGCGTTCTCCGCAAGCTCGCCGCCGCGCCCCGCATCAAGGAGCTGGGGCTCAAGTACTCCCGGGGCTGGGACGAGTCGATCGATAAGAAGAAGGGCTATTTCGACACCAAGTGGGCGGTGCCGGGGCGGTGGTACGACGTGATCCTCCAAGGCCCGCACTTCAGCGTTGCGAACCCTTTTGCGAAACAGGTCAATCCCACGATGAAGAACAAGCAGGATTGGACCGAAATAGACTTGGAGGCCTTGCGGCCGGACTTCATCCCAGCTACGGCCTACCAGTTGCAGGTCGCTCAGCAGAAGGTTGACTCGGACTACTCTTCGTTTATTAGTGAAGCGAGTGGCCTGCGTGTATCCCACCGAAATTCATGTCGGATAATTTGGCGGTACATGGCCGCTACTACCGGATTCCGCACTCTCTATCCCGCTGTTATTCCAACCGGGTCGATGCATGTCCACGGCGCACAGTCCGCCTCCCCAGGCAATGCGGATCTGCCCACGCTGATACTGGCAGGCGCCACGATGTCCGGAGTTTTGGCAGACTTCCTCGTCAGATCCAGCGGTAAGGCGCATGTTGACCCAGGTGTCGTATCGGGGCTTCCTCTTAACCGAAAGTTCGCAAAGACCGGGCAGTTGGTTCTTCTCTTTTCGAGATTAAACTGCCTTACCTCCACCTACGCCCCCCTCTGGGAAAAGGTCACAGGCACCGAATGGACCCCCGACGTCCCGCTGCGCAAAGCCGAGGAACGCCGCCAGGCCCAGGTCGAGATTGACGCACTCGTCGCCCTGAGCCTCGGTGTGACGGCCGATGAGTTGTGCATGATCTACCGCACCCAGTTCCCGGTGATGCGCAAGTACGACTCCCAGGACCTCTTCGATGCCAACGGGCGGAAGGTGGCCGAGGACGTAGCTAAGCTGTACCGCAAGCTCAAGCCGGGGCAGGAGCTCAGCGAGGAGGAGCGGACCTGGACGCATCCGCAGTCCGGGGTGACGTACGTCTTCGAATACCCCTTCCGGATCCTCGACCGCGAGGCCGACATGCGCGCCGCGTACGAGCGATTCGAGCGGGAGCTGGCCGACGGGACACTCGGGTGAGCGCGCTCCTACCGCTGCAGGCCGCCGAACAACTCAAGGACGGGATCGCCGAATTCCTGTCCACCACGTTCGCCCTGTCGGACAAGTCCACGCTCTCCGCACTGACGGAGTTCGTGTCCAGCCCCGGCACGGGAATGTTCCACGGCCCGTACGTGCGGACCCGCATGCCGTTCACCCCCGCCACCGACGGCGCCACCGAGGCACTGGACTGGACTCCCACCACGTTCCCGTTCCGCCCGTACGTCCATCAGGCACAGGCCTTCGCCCGCCTGTCGAGCAAGCCCTCGCCGGACTCGACCGAGCCGTGGCGGCGACCCGACCCCACCCTGGTGGTGACCGGCACCGGCTCGGGTAAGACCGAGTCGTTCCTCTACCCCGTTCTCGACCACGCCCGCCGCGCCCGCGCCCAGGGCATCCGCGGGGTCAAGGCGCTGATGCTGTACCCGATGAACGCCCTGGCCACCGACCAGGCCGAGCGCCTCACCCGGCTGCTGACCACCGAGCCGGCGCTCTCCGGGCTCACCGCGGGCCTCTACACCGGCGAGGCCTCGGGATCGGGACGCACCACCGTGAGCGAGGCCGGGCTCATCACCGACCGCGCCACCATGCGGGAGGATCCACCGGACCTGCTGCTCACCAACTACAAGATGCTCGACCAGCTCCTCCTGCGCGCAGAGGACGCCGACATCTGGCGGATCTCCGCCGCCGGACTGCAGTACGTGGTGCTGGACGAGTTCCACACCTACGACGGGGCGCAGGGCACCGACGTCGCGTTGCTCCTTCGGCGTCTCGGCCTGGTGGTAGGCACTCACCTCGACGCGGCCACGACCTCCCTCGTCCCGCGGACCGAGGCCGACCGCGCCCGGCCGCTGGGCCGGATCACCCCCGTGGCCACCTCGGCCACCCTCGGCGACGACGGCGACACGACCGCCGTCCGGACGTTCGCCGCCACCGTGTTCGGCGAGGACTTCCCCCCGGAATCCGTGCTCACCGAGTCCCGCCTCACCGTGGACCAGTGGACCGGGCTCGCCGCCGATGGGCGGATCCCGGTGGAGACCGCCGTCTCGCGCGCGGTGATGGCCGAGCTCGACCAGGCCATCCGGGAGCAGACCGAGTCGGGCGACGATCCGGCGGAGGCCACCTTCACCGAGGTCGCGGCCCGCGTTTGGGGTCTGACGCCCGACGCAGGAATGGACGATGCGGTGGAGGCGCTCCGCCGTCACGAGCTCACCGCGCGCATCCTCGCTCACTCATCCCGCGCGGTGAGCATCACCGATCTGACCGCCGCGGTGCTGCCGGCCGATCACGGGCGCAGCCCGGCGGAGGCCGAGACGTTCCTCGTCCACGTGCTGGGGGCGATGAGTCACGTCCGGGCAGTGGTCACCGCCGCAGACCCGAATGCCGGTCGCCGCCTGCCCAGCATCGAGGCCCATCTGTGGGTCCGGGAACTATCGCGCCTTGACCGCGCCGTCCAGTCCCGTGTCGCCTTCCACTGGCATGACGACGGGCCGGACCTCGCCGCCGCGGCCTCGCGGGAGGACCACGGGTTCGGTGATCGCGACTACCTCCCCGCGATCTACTGCCGTCACTGCGGTCGGGCCGGCTGGATGACCGCCTTCGAGTCCGGAACCGAGAAGCCGGTCTTCGAACCCGCGGCGATCAGGCGCCAGTCGGTGAACGACCCCTCGGCCAACCGTGCCCTCATCGCCGCGGACCAGGAGGTCAGCGCCGCACACGACGCCGAACTGCCCCTGTCCCAGGTGCGGGTCTCCCGCGACTCGGGCACCTCGCTCATGTGGCTCGACCCCACCCAGGCCACCCTGCACGGTGCCGACGCCCACGACGCGTCGGAACAGGACGATCGCATTGTCCCCGTGCTTCTCCACACGGGACTAGCGGCCAAGGAGAACTCCGAGCGCCGCACCTGCCCGGCCTGCGGCACGCGCGACTCCATCCGCTTCATCGGCTCAGCGGTGGCCACCCTGCTCTCGGTGGCCCTGTCCAACCTCTTCGGACTTCGCGGCCTGGATCCGGCCGACAAGCGCACCCTGGTGTTCAGCGACTCGGTCCAGGACGCCTCCCATCGCGCGGGATTCGTCCAGGCCCGCTCCCACGCCTTCGCGCTACGCACCGCCATCACCACCGCCCTCGACGGTGGCGAGGCGTTCCTCGACGACCTGTCCAGAGATGTGGTGGCAGGCGCCGAGAGCCCGGTCGAGCGCTACCACCTGCTCCACCCGTCGATCGTGGAGCGAGCCACCTTCACCGCGTTCTGGGACCCCACCGCCACGGCCGCGCAGCGCCGGAGTGCCCCGCGGCGGGTGCGGGAGAGGCTGCTGTTCGACCTGTGCCTGGAGTTCGGGCTCCGCTCGACCGTCGGCCGCACGCTGGCCCTGACGGGGACCGCCGTCCCCAGCGTGAACATCCCCTCCGCCGCTCTGCTCGTCACCGCGCGCCGGGTCTGGGATTCCCTCGCCGTGCAGTCCACCCTCACCGAGGCCGAGCCGTGGGACACCGACCTGGAGGCGTGGGCGAGGATCATCGTGGAGCGCATCCGCCAGCGCGGCGGCATCAACCACCCGTGGCTCGCCACGTATCTGAGCGCTGACGGCAACACCTTCCACCTCACCAACCGCCGCGCCCGCGCCCGCGGGGTTCCCGGTTTCCCGGTGGGTGGCTGGCCCACCTTCCCGCGCGTGGGATCCACCCTGGCCAAGGACCGCTACCGCGACGGCACCGACGCGGTGGCCAGCAACCGCTCCTGGTACGCCCGCTGGACCGCCCGCCACCTGGGCGTCACGCCCGACTCCGCGCAGAAGCTGGTGGCCACCCTCATGGAGCACCTCGCCGCCGACGCGCACCTCGAGGCCGTGACCACCGAATCCGGTGCCACCATCTACGCGCTCGATCCGGCGCGCATCCTCGTGGCCACCGAGGCCGAGCCCGCCGAGCTGCGATGCGACGTGTGCCACAACGCCACGCCCGCGGCCGCCCCGGTCCGTGACGTGGTGGAGGGCGCCCCGTGCCTCACCGTGGACTGCTCCGGGCATCTGCGGGTGGAGCAGATCGACACCCGCAATTACTACCGGCGCCTCTACCACTCCCGCGACAGCCGCTCGGTGGTCGCGCGCGAACACACCGGCCTGCTGCAGCCCGCCGAGCGGGCGCTGATCGAGACCCAGTTCAAGTCCGCCTCCGACGCCCCCGGTGCGCCCAACGTGCTGGTGGCCACCCCCACCCTGGAGATGGGCATCGACATCGGTGACCTGTCCTCGGTGATGCTCTCCTCGCTGCCCGGTTCCGTGGCCCGCTACGTGCAGCGGGTGGGCCGCGCGGGACGCCTCACCGGCAACTCCCTCGTGGTGGCGCTGGTCCAGGGCCGCGGTGCCGCACTGCCAGTGGTGCACGACCCGCTCTCGCTCATCAACGGCAGCGTCCAGCCCCCGGCGGCGTTCCTCTCGGCCGCCGAGATCCTGCGACGGCAGTTCATCGCCCACGCGATCGACAGCCTGGTGACCGAGGGCATCAGCCCCGTCGACAAGCAGGCGCGAGTTGTCTTCTCCTCGCACCCCGGGTCGTTCCTCACCGTCTTGCGCACCGAGCTGCCCGCCCGGGTCCCGGCGATGCTCGACCGGTTCCTGGCCAGCCTCGGCTCCCACGTGGGCGAGGCCGCCGCCCGCGACCTGCGGGAGTGGGGCACGGGAGTCACCGCCGACGGTGACCCGGCCCCGGTCACGCTGGACTCGAGCCTCAAACTCGCCGGCGACCGCTGGCGGACCGACTACGCCGAGCTGGCCTCCCGGCTCGACGCATTGGACGCGGTATTGGACGGCCTCCGCGAACGCGCCGAGAGCCCCGGCGCCACCGATCAGGAGAAAGACGACCTGCGCGCGGCCCAGGCCTCCCGCAAGGCCACCGTGGCCCAGAAGACCGCCCAGCGCGACGAGTACTGGATCGGCGCCCTCGAACGCTACGGGCTGCTGCCCGGTTACCAGCTCCTCGACGACACCGTGGACCTGCAGGCATCCATCACCACGTACGACCCCGACACCATGGAGTTCGACGCGACCTCGGCGACGTTCACCCGGTCGATCTCCTCGGCCCTGACCGAACTCGCCCCCGGCAACTCTTTCTACGCCGATCGGATGCGCATCGAGATCTCGGCCGTGGACATGGGAGCCGACGGCGACGCCGTGGAACGCTGGCGGGTCTGCCCCGCCTGCAGCTATGCCCGCACGGAGGTCGCCGGCACCGGTCCCGGCTCCTGCCCCGCGTGCGGGGCCGCCGGGTTCGCCGACACCGACCAGGTTCTCGACGTGGTGCCCCTGCGTACGGTGTCCGCGCAGGTCATGCGCGACTCGGCCACCGTCGACGAACGGCATGACGAACGTCGTCGTCGTCGTTACTCCGTGGCCCGCACCCTCGCCTGGGACCCCACCGACGCCGCCCCCGCCTGGTTCGTGGACAACAACGGGTTCGGCGCCCGCTACCTGCGGCGCGCCGACATCCGGTGGATCAACCTCGGCACCGGCGCCGGGAGCACGCGACTCATCGGCGGCACCCAACCGTCCGCGCCCCAGTTCCGCGTGTGCGGCTATTGCGGGCACCTCGACTCCGAGGCCGGCGCCAACAGCCGCCGCGACCACCGACCCTGGTGCCCCCACACCACCGCGTCCGAAGAACCCAGCGTCCACGTCTCCCTGGGACGGGCCCTGGCCACCGAAGGGGTGCTGCTCTATCTCCCACCCGCGGTGTCCACGTACGACACCATGGTGCTTCCCAGCCTCACCGCCGCCCTGCGGCTCGGGTTCCGGCGCGTCCTGGGCGGCGACCCCAGCCACCTCGACGTGGCCACCGTCACCGTCCCCCAGGTGGGCAAGCCCTCCCCCGCGCTCCTGCTGCACGACACCGTGCCCGGCGGCACCGGCTACCTGGCGGACTTCACCACGCCCGAACGCGTGTGGGACCTGCTCCACACCGCCTATCTCGCCGTGCGCGACTGCTCCTGCGCCGACGAGAACCGGCTGGCCTGCCCGCGCTGCCTGCTGGCCCACGCCAGTAGCGGCGAGGCCGACCGCACCTCCCGCGCCGCCGCGGAGAGTGCCCTGCTCGCACTCCTGCGCGGGGCCGATAAGGACGACGACTCAGAACCAAAACGCGACGACTGGACGGTGGTCACCACCCAGACGATCGACACCGAGGGCGACTCCGCGCTGGAGGTGCGCTTCCGGCACGCGCTGCGGACATCCCTCGAGGACGCGGGCGGCACCATCACCACCGTGCCCGACGGCAAATACACCGCCCTGCGCATCCGGATGCCCGGTTCGCGGCTCACCTGGATGCTCCGGGCCCAGAACCACATCCACGAGGCCGGGACGACGCCCGACTACGTGCTCGAGGCCGACGACCCGCACCAGATGAGGTTCGCCGTCTACACCGACGGCTACACCTACCACGCCAGCCCCGTGCACAACCGGGTCGACGACGACGCCGGCAAGCGCGCCGCGCTGCGCGACCTGGGCTGGATCCCCTGGGCCGTCACATACGCCGACCTCGAGGAGCACGACTCGGCCGGGCCGCCGGCGACGTGGGAGCACCAGAACTTCGTCAAGGCCTTCGCGGCGCCGCTAGGGATCTCCCCGGGGCTCCTCAACGACGCCGCCAAGGACCCCGTGAGCGTGCTCGCGCGCATCCTCACCGATCCCACGCCCGACGTGTGGCGGAACGTCGGGCACGCGAGTGCTGCGTACTGGTTCGCCACCGGCGACCGCGTGAAAGCGCGGTCCGAGCACGCCCGGCGGTTCGCGCAGCTCGTGGTGCAGGGGCATCCGCGACAGCCGTCCTCCCTGAACGCCGAGCTGGTGATCGACGACTCCGACCGTGCCGTGGCGAGCGACGGGTACCGCGAGGACTGGCAGTGGTGGCTGCGCGTGGCCAACCTGCTCTCGCTGCGCGGACAGAACACGGCGATCGGGACGCGGCGCGGCGTCGCACGGGCCGAGGACATCGAGGCCGAGCTGAAGGCGATGGTCGCAGAGTCGGAGGGGGCCGGGGCTGTCGAGACGGAAAGTGCGGAATCTGCGGCCGGCGGGGTGTCGGTGGCCGGCGAGATGTCGGTGGCCGATCCGGGTGCCGGGGTCCCTGCCGCGGGCGACGCCGACGGTTCGACGGGTCCGGGTGTCGACGAGTTGCCCGAGCCGTGGCGCGAGCTCGCCGAGGAGATCGACCCCGACGACCCCGACGCCGAGGTCGAGAGCGCGCTGATCCGGGCGCTGGCCGAGGCGGACGTGCCGTTGCCCGACTACGGCGAGGAGGTCCACGGCGTGATCGCCAACGTCTCCTGGCCGGACGCGCGGATCGCGGTGTTCGTGTCGCAGTCGTCGGATAAGGTCCGGCCGATCGCCGAGGCGGGCTGGACCGTGATCGACGCCGGAATCGAGAACGGGGACCCCGTGGCCGCGGCCGCGGCGGTCAGAGACGCGCTGGCGCAGCGCGGCGGAGAGAGGGCTTGAGATGGCGACCATCACGCTGATCAACAAGAAGGAGAACCTCGACGGTTCTCTGCGCAAGCGCGTGTTCGACATGCTCTCCAAGCTGCAGGCCGACGACACCGCGGTGGGCGCGCACGTGGAGCCCATCAAGAACGCCGTGGACGGCCGCATCCGATCGGTACGGGTCAACGACAAGTTCCGGGCCCTGGTCTTCAAGATCGACGGCGGCGCCGAGACCCACTACGTCTATGTGGGTACCTACCCACACGACGACGCCTACGACGCCGCCGCGACCATGCAGCTCCGGGTCAATCCGGTCAACGGCGTGCTCACCCTCGTCCGCGAACAGGCCGCGGCGCTCGATGCGAAGCTGGCCGCCGAGCAGGCCAAGAAGGCCGCCGCACTCGAGGCCGCGGCCAAGGCCGGGCAGGTAACTGAGGATGGGGCCGCGACCGGGGGCGCGGAGACGGAGTCCGGTCTTGGTCCCGAGGCGTCGGCACCGGCTGAGTCGGCCCCGGTCGCCGCGGTGGTCGAGGACCCGACCCCCGACTTCGCGGCGAACGGGATCGACGCCGACGTCCTCGCGCGCGAACTGGGGATCGACCCCGCCGTCTCCGGTCCGGCGCTGGCGTCCACGACCCTGTCGGAACTCGAGGCCGCGCTCCAGGCGGCAGCCCCGTGGGAACGCGACGCCCTCCTCGGGCTGGCGGTGGGCTACTCCCTCGACCAGGTCCGCGACGAGCTGCGGCTCGGCGCCACGGCCGACGACGCCGAGGTGTCCGACCCCGACACTGACGAGTTCATCCGCGCGGTCACCGCCCCGGCCGCACGGATGCAGTTCACGTTTCTCGGCAGCGGCGGCGACTCGACCGACGTCATGCGCGAGATCATCGAGAACGGTGACTTCGAGGCGTGGACCACCTTCCTTCACCCCTCGCAGGAGGTGCTGGCGACCCGCTACCGCAACGGCGCCTACCGCGTCTCCGGCGGCGCGGGCACCGGCAAGACCGTGGTGGCGTTGCACCGTACCCGCGCCCTGGCGACCCGATCGCTCACCGGTGCCCCCGCCGAGTACTCGGCCGACGCCCCCACCCCTCGGGTGCTGCTCACCACTTTCACCCGGGTCCTGGCGGCCTCGCTTTCGGCGCAGCTCAAGATCCTCGACGCCGGCCTGTCCCGTGCCCCGGCCATCGGTGACGACGGCGTAGCCGTGGCCGGTATCGACCAGACCGCCATGACCGTGCTGAACCGGGCCACACCCGCCCAACTCGCTGCCGCCGGGCCCGCCGTCATCGGCCAGTCTCTCTCCTCGGTCCCCTCCCCGCTGAGCGACCACGATGAGCGCGAGCTGTGGTTCGAAGCCGTCGAGCGGGCGGCGGTGAAGCCCGAGGGCGCGACCGCGAGCCCCGAGTTCCTCCGCGGGGAACTGGAGACCGTCGTCCTGGCGCAGGGCATCACCACCAAGGCCGGCTACCTCAAGGCAGACCGCGGCGGCCGGGGCACGCCGCTGAACCGCAAGGCCCGCACCGCGGTGTGGTCCGCGATCGAGTCCTACCTCGCCATCACCCGTCGCGAGAACAAGCAGACCTTCCAGGTGCTCGGGTGCCTCGCCGCCGCCGTGCTCGACGGGATCGCCGACGCCGGCGGGGGACGGCTGCTGGACCACGTCGTGGTGGACGAGGCGCAGGACTTCCACGTCGGTCACTGGCGGTTGCTGCGGGCGCTCGTCGCAGAGGGCCCGAACGACCTGTTCATCGCCGAGGACGGCCACCAGCGGATCTACGGCCGCCCCACCGTGCTGTCCCACTACGGGATCAACATCCGCGGCCGGGCCTCGCGGCTCACCCTGAACTACCGCACCACCGACGAGAACCTGCGCTTCGCGATGGGCATCCTCGCCGGCGAGACGTTCGTCGACACCGACGGCGAGTCGGAGAACCTCACCGGCTACCGCTCGGCCCGCAGCGGTCCCGCGCCGCAGGTGGGCCATGCCGACACCCTCCGTGGCGAGCTCGACATCGCTGAGGGTCACATCCGCTCCTGGCTGGCCGAGAACCCCAAGGCGTCGATCGGCGTGCTCACCCACAACCGTCGGGACGTGGACCGGATCATCGACGGGCTCGAGTCCCGCGGCATCGAGATCAGCTCCGGGGAAGGCTCGGGCGTGCACGTGACCACCATGCACTCGTCCAAGGGGATGGAATTCACCCACGTCGTGCTGGCCCGCGTGAGCGAGGGGACCGTCCCCGCGCCCGTCCGCCACGGACTGACCGACGAGGACCGGGAGCACCTGCGCAGGCGTGAGCGGTCCCTGCTCTACGTGGCCGCGTCCCGGGCCCGCGATCAGCTCGTCGTCACAACCGGGGCCCAGCCGTCACCACTCCTACCCGGCATCTCCACGGAGGACTCCGCATCGTGACAGACGCGAGCAGCACCGGCACGTACACCTGGCGGCTCGCGTTCCCCTTCTGGGATCAGGTCGTCGAACAGGTTCCCGTGTCCGGCGGCGCTCTCGTCGCCGAGACCTCCCCGGAGGACCGCGTCGAGACGGTTCTCGAACTCGCCTCGGCGTTCCGGGGGGCCGGGGACGCCGCGCTCGGCGAGATCTATCCGCTCATCCCGTCCCAGTTCGGCCTGGTGGTGGATTCCGCGAAACCGCCAGAGACATTCGCCGCTCTCGCCGTCCGGCCCTCTCAGGACGTCACCACCCCTCTCACGCGAGCCGACGGGCGCCGACTCCACCGCACCCTCTCCCAGGTCAACGCCGCGGCCGCGGCGGTGCCCGAACCCACCTGGCCCCGGGATCCCGTCCTGCGGGCGGTGAGCAGCGCGGTGTTCGCGCTCCCGCCCGAGAGGTTCTACGCACTCATCGACATACGGCTCAGGGGCGGCGACGCCGACGCCGCGAGCGCGTACGTCAACCGGGAATTCCAGGACGACCTCGACACCATTCTCGAGGCCGCCGTCGCCGAGGCGCGTGAGGCCGCGGACTCACCGGAGATGAGGCACTGGCTGGAGACCCTCATCTCCCCGGACGGCAACGTCGCCCTGTCCACCCATCCGCAGCTGCGCCGACGCTTGGGGTTACTCGACGTGACCCTCGCCCAAGCGGTGGAACTCCTCGTTCACGACGTGGGGGACCTCTCCACCGAGACGGATCATCCCGCACCGCCGCAGGAAACAACGCCGGCAGAGACCGTCAGCACTGTCCGCCCCGGTACCTCGACCCCGACAGGCGATTCCCCACTTACCGGCCTGGAGGAGGGTGGCGCGCCCACCGGAGAGGAGCCGGTACTCGCTCAACCAACCCACGCGGTCACGCCACCTGCGGACGAGGATTCGACGGACGCTGATACCAGCGCGATCCGCCCGCACGAGCACGCCACCCCCACGTCCGGTGGCCCTCATCCCGGGCTAAACCTGACGTCGGACGACGACCTCGACGCGTGGGAAGCCGCGCTGCGCGACAGGTTGGCCGAAGCCACGCTCGCCGTGGACACCGACCTGTCCGCGGTGGAACTCGACGTCCTTCTGGACGTGTACGGCGACCGTTACCGCCTGTCACGCGGGCGGGGCACCACCGTCGCCCAGATCGCCCACCACTTCCCCGCCGCCACGCTCATGTCCCTGGTGGGCATGGCGTCCATCGGTCTCGAGGACAACACCTATTGGGACCGGTACTGGGGCCGACTAAAGGTCGAGCACGGCAACAACGACGAGAATCACCTCCGGCACCTCGTCCTCCCGCTGCTGGAGAAGTTCGGGTTGGACCCGATCGAGGGCCTGTCGAAGTCCAGTCACGTCCAGCGCCTTGCGATCCATGCCGGCACCCCGGCGGCCAGTGCGGGCCGACTCATCGAGGTGCTCAGCACCTACATCGGCTCGGTCTCCTCACGTGACACCCAGCCCTTCGTCGACTGGGTGCGGCAGCCGGGACAGGAGCACGTCTTCGAGCGCCTGGACTACCCCACCAGGAACTTCGTCCGCTACAGCGGAGCACGCGGCGCCGAGCTGCTGGGCGAGATGGCCCGCATCGTGGCCGAGATCGCCGAGAACCCAGCCTCCGACGCTTCCACGCTAACCACCGACCAGACATTCCTTCCCGAGTTGCTCGTCGATCCACTCCGTCGGGCACTCCAGGATGCGGACGTCTCCGGATCGGTCCGCTCGCAGCGCCGGAGGTCGCGGCTCTCGCCCACCCTCCACCTGGAGGCGGACGATTCGATGGTGGTACGGATCCCGGCCCCCTCGAGCCACACCTCAGCTCCGTGGACTGTCACGCTGGACAACCACGTGGTTCGGGTCGCGGCCGAGAAGTTCAGCAGCGATCGATCAGTCGAGGTCCCGCTTGAACACCCCACCCGCCGTGTCGTGGTGACGCATCCCTCCCTGACGCACCCGATCGAACTCCGTCTTTACGACGCGTCCAAGCCACTCATTCTCTTCACCACGCAGGGCGAACACATCCCGGACACCGCGCGCCTGCCCAGGTCGGAAGTGCTCACGGTCCTGCCGGGCGATCTCACCGTTCTGGGCGAGCATCCCCACGCACCCCGCGTGATCGACGAGTTCGGCGCGCCCCTGGGCTGGGACGGTTGGACCATCCGCCAGTGGGATCTCACTGAGACCACCTCGCTGCGGACTCGGACCTCCCAGGACGAGGTACGCGACCTCCCGGTGGGCAGCCAGGCGCTTCCTGCTCTCTTCGACGAACCCGACGACCCGCTCCCCGTTCTCCCCGGGGTGTTCAGCGAGAAGCTCCCCGTTCTGCACGACCGTCCGTGGATCGTGCTGCCTGCCCTCGGTGGGTCCGAGGCGACGTGGACGATCCGGTATCGGCGAGCCGGCGCCACGGAATGGGTCGTCCAGGGCGACTACATCTCTCCGGATGGCGGCGAGGTCCCCCTGTTCGCTGACGAACCCGCACAGCTCGGCCGCTTCGACGTGCGTGTCACGGGACCCTTCGGCGCGAGGTTCGAGACGAGCGTCTTCGTCGCGGAGGGGCTGGAGATCGCCTACGACGACACGCTCCGCATCCCCACCGACAACGGACTTACCGAAGTCACCGCCACGGTCTGGTCCGACGACCCGATTCTGGTGGTGCTCGACCCGAACCTGCATTTCGGTCCCGACGATTCCAAGCGGCCACTCCGTATCCGTCGGGGAGCAGCTTCCGAAATGGTCACCGTCCGGCCCCCGCGGATGGAATTCCGGATGACGCCGGTCGGCGGCGTTCCCTCATGGAGCGACAGGCAGATCGGGCGTCGCCCGGACGACTTCACCGGAGCAGTACTCGCCGTCCGCGGAATACCCGAGGACATCGACGTGGTGGCAGAAGTCCGCGATCACACCGGTTCGGTACGAGCGCGGGAGAAATTAACCTCCCGTTCCCGCGGCGGCGTCCTCACCATGACCGCGGATCGCCTCGCCGGGGCCGCCCGCCAGGCCCAGTCCGGGGAAGTGGTGCTCCAGCTGAAGTACCCCGACGGCACCTACGCAGCTCCGATCATCCGTTTCAACACCGTCGCCGCAGACGTGAGGATCACGGTCGAGGAAGACGAGATCCTCGTCCGGGGTCGCAACCTACACCCCGACACGACGGTCCATATCTGGAAGGTCGCCCGCCCCTGGAGCCCGGTCCTCACCGTGCCACTCGTCAGAGGCCGGGCGGCACTACCCGCGTCGGCCAGAGAGGTGGGTGACCTGCGGATCGCCCCCGCCGTCCAGGACGACTGGGACCCGATTCCGCCCTCGCCCCTGCCGTCCGGGGACAGCGTTCGGATCTCTCGCCCGAGCGACTTCACTGACCCCGCGACGAGTGGGCTGTCTCGCTTCCTTCTAGGCCTGGTCGGTACCGACGACATCGACCCCACCCGCCCGGAAGTGTGGTCCGCGCTCGGCCTGCTCTCACGCGGACTCGAGGCCGGCGACGATCAGCGATTCCGCCAACTGTCCCGGTTGCTCGGTAACTCTCCCCGTCGAGCTGCACTGTCCCTGGCCGCCGCGCCACTGGACTCCTCCGACAAGCTCGCTCTGCTCATTCGATCCGGCCTGGTCTTCCACTCGTTCAAGCCCTACGGCCGCGAGGACTTGCTGGCCAGAGCCGCCAGCACCGCGCTTTCGTCGGAACCCTGGCTCCACGTTCTCATCACCATCGCCGACATCCCCGCGGCGAGCGTGGAAGAGCGGATGGTGCTACGGAGCCGCCTCCAGGGCGTGGGCGGACGCACCCTGATCGACATCCTCAAGACCGGAAGTGATCCGCTGGCGATTTCCGCGTCCCTCGACGCGGAACTGGTTCTGCGGAGCGACCGGCCCGACGAGGTGAACAAGTTCCTCGACACCAAGCGACTGGTCCCCGGGGGTCTCACCGACGCGGCCTCCAGGTACGACGCCTATCGGGCCCTGTTCCGGAACAAGGATTCGGAAATCGACAAGCTCCGAGAGTTCTACGGGGTGTTGTTCGAGGGGCGCTTCTCACCACTCGGTGAGGTCAAACGCTTCGGTGTCCTCTGGCGGGCGGTGACCGCACGGACCCGAAAGCTGGGGAACGTCACCAACGCGCACCCCTGGGCCAACGCGCCGTTCGCCAGTCTGACGTTCTGCCTCTACGCCCGCCTGGCTGCCGCAGACGAGATCCGACTGGACCCGCCCCCGGGCCTGGACACGACATGGGCCTGGTTCGCCGCACGAGAGCCCCGGCAGACCATGATCGACCTCCTCATCGCGGAGGCCCTGGTCACCCGGATGACACTGCGTGATCGCAGACGCAATCCCTATTCTTCATTCGACTCTATGACCGACGAGGACATCGTCGACCTCATCGTCACCCCCTAGGAGAACAGTGACCGACATACTCGACCCGCTGATCACCGCCCGGACCATCGAGACGACGTACAAGCGGTACCTCACCACGATCCTCCACCCGAAGGAGGCCAGCCTGCGTGACAAGTTCGTCGGCGAGGTGGCGAGATCGCGCGACCTCACCAAGGGGCCGCTGCTCGAGACCACCCCGCCCTACGCCCCGGGACAGTCGCTGAGCGATCTCATCGAGGAGGGCGTGCTGGAACCCACGTTCACGCGCCTGGCCGGCCCTGAACTGCCCTTGGAAAGGCCGCTCTACGCGCACCAGGAGAACGCGATCCGCAAGGTAGTGGCCGGCCGCAACGTGGTGGTGACGACCGGCACCGGCTCGGGCAAGACCGAGAGCTTCCTCCTGCCCATCTTCAACCACCTCCTGGCCGAGAAGGCCGCGGGAACTCTCGGTCCCGGAGTCAGGGCCCTGCTGTTGTATCCGATGAACGCCCTCGCCAACGACCAGCTCAAGCGGCTACGGGCGCTCCTCGCGGACGTCCCCGAGATCACCTTCGGCCGCTACACCGGCGAGACCAAGCACACAGCGAAGGACGCCCATCGGCATTTCCGATCGCTCCACCCCGGTGAACCGCTCCTGCCGAATGAGAAGCTCAGCCGCGAGGAGATGCAGGCCGAGCCGCCGCATATCCTCCTCACCAACTACGCGATGCTCGAGTACCTCCTCCTGCGCCCCCGGGATATCGAGTTGTTCGCGAACCACGGAACCCAGACCTGGCGGTTCGTGGCACTGGACGAGGCCCACGTGTATGACGGCGCCCAGGCCGCGGAGGTCGGGATGCTGCTGCGCCGGCTCAAGGACCGGGTCGCCCCGTACGAGCGGCTCCAGTACATCGCCACCTCCGCGTCGCTCGACGGCGAACCGTCCGAGGTCACGACCTTCGCCTCGGAACTGTTCAACGCCGACTTCGAGTACTCGTCAGACCCCGCCCGGCAGGACGTCGTCCACGCGGTGCGGATCAGTTCCCCGGATGCCGCGACCTGGGAGCTGACCCCCGAGCAACTCCTCGAGGTGGTGACCGGCCCGACCGACGACTGGGGCTTCGGTGGAGACGACGGCGGGCCCGACCTCGATCGACTGATCGAGCTGTCGGGAATGCCGAGCGCCGGGGAGGCACTCGATCACGAACGCCACATCGTCGCCCTCCGTGCCGCCCTCACAGATGGCCCCGTCGACATCCGCGTCCTCGCCGGGCAAATCTTGCCGGATCACCCGGAGGCCGAGCGGCTTCTCGAGACCCTCGTCCGATTGGGTGGACGGGTGAAGGCGGACAACGGGCACCCGGTGCTATCTGCCCGATACCACTTCTTCGTCCGCGCAACCGAGGGCGCCTTCGCGTGTCTCTCCGAGAGCGGCCCCCACGTCGCCCTGGCCAGGCACGAGGAGTGCCCGACGTGCGCAGCCGCGATGTTCGAGTTCGCCACCTGCACCTCGTGCGGGACCGTCCACTTAGCCGGACAGGTCGAAGACGACCGGCTGACCCCCGTAACCGGGCGGTCCCACCTCGCACGGTGGTTCGCCCTCCTCGACTCTGCCGACGTGATGGAGGACGAGGACGACTCGATCCTTGCCGCAGAGGAGGAGCGTCTCAACACCTCCGCCACCTGGCTATGCACTGGCTGCGGTGCCCTCTCCGATAGTCAGGTCTCCGCCTGCCCCTCCGGATGCAGCAAGGGCACCATCCGGCCGATCTTCGACCTTCACACCAGTAAGGCGGGCCTGTCGACCTGCATCCACTGCGGGGCGCGGAAGAACCACCTGATCCGGCGCCTCGATCTCGGCAACGATGCGCCAGCTGCGGTGGTTGCCACTTCGCTGTACCAGCAGCTACCGATCGCTGGAGACGAGTCACGCGATCTGGTCGGGCAGGGCCGCAAGCTTCTCATGTTCAGCGACTCGCGGCAGGCCGCCGCATACGCCGCCCCATACCTCAATGGCACCTACTCCCGGCTGGTCCAGCGTCGTCTACTCACCCAGACCATCGACTCCCCCTACTACCAAGACGACGCGGCCACCATCGATGACCTGGTAGCCGACGCCGTGCCCGTGGGGCGTAAAGCCCATCTTTTCGAAGCGACGGACTCCAAGCGCCACACCGACCGGGCCGTAGCCACTTGGCTCATGTCCGATCTCATCGGCACAGACACCCGCCAATCCTTAGAAGGCCTGGGGTTGCTCCATGTGAGCATGCGCCTGTCGGAGGATGCCCCTCTTCCTGCGCCCCTCGTCAAAGCTCTCGATACCGACGGTGCGCGAGCTGTCCTGCAGCAGCTGGCGGCGATGGTCCGGCGCCAGGGTGCAGTGACCATGCCCGACGGGGTCGACGCCACCGACGAACTGTTCGCCCCGCGGAATGTTGTGATCTCTATGCGCTCCGATGGTTCCGACCGTCGTCGCAAACAACTGTCCTGGGCTCCCACCCGCGGGACAAACAAGCGGCTCAACTACCTCGAACGTGTCCTGGAGAAGGTCGGTAAGCGCGACCAAGCCCGCGAGTTTCTCGACAGGCTGTGGATCATTCTCGGAGCGGGCGGAAGCCGCGGGAATGGCCTCGGTTGGCTCAAGGACAACACGCCTACCGTGGGGACGAGCCAGCTCGATCACCGGATGATCGACCTTAGGCCCGGTATCAAAGCACAGTAGTGGCGGTGCTCCGTCTGCCGGTCTCGAACCGCCCACAACGCACTAGACGTGTGCCCGACGCTGAACTGCGACGGTGTGCTCGAACTGGCCCCGATCCCGTCACTCCGCGAGGAAGAGAACCACTACCGGCATCTGTACCGGTCCATGGCACTCGCCCCAATGTCCGCCAGCGAACACACCGCGCAATGGACTGCAGAAGAAGCGCTGGATATTCAGAACCGCTTCATTCGGGGCGACATCAACGTGCTCTCGTGCTCGACCACCTTCGAGCTCGGTGTGGACGTGGGCGACCTCCAGGCAGTCGTTATGCGCAACATGCCGCCACGCACCGCCAACTATGTGCAGCGCGCCGGCCGGGCGGGCCGTCGGTCCGACTCTGCCGCCTTCGTCACCACCTACGCTCAACGGCGACCGCGTGACCTCGCTCGCTTCCAGGACCCCACGAACATGATCAACGGCGTCATGCGCGTGCCGTGGGTGCCGATCGACAACGAACGCATCGCTCGGAGACACATCCACTCGATCGTCCTCGCCGACTTCCTGCGTGCGCAGTTCGAAAGCTACGGGCGAGAGTTCCCCCACGTCGCCGATCTCCTCTGCGCCGACAACCCGGCCGACGAGGCATGGCGGCAGATCGAACCGTTCCTCACGCCGGTCCCGTCGCACCTCGCCGACGCCGTGGCGCGCGTGGTTCCCGGCGAGCTCCACGACGAACTCGGTGTGGCTGACAACGGATGGGTCCGCCACCTAATCGAGCGGTTTGAGACAGTGGCAGAAGAGCTCCGTCTGGAACGGGCGCAGCTCACCGGGCTTCAGGAGAATGCGGCTGCCGAGAAGAATTACAAGTTCGCCAGCCTGCTGGACAGAACCCTGCGCACCGTGGAGACTCGCCAGACGATCGCCGTACTTGCCCAGAAGAACATCCTCCCCAAGTACGGGTTCCCAGTCGACACAGTTGGTCTGCGCACCAACCACTCGCCCGATCCTGCAGGCCAAAAGCTCGAGCTGGATCGCGATCTGGCCCTCGCCATCCTCGACTACGCACCCGGAAACCAAGTGGTGGCGGCCGGAAAACTGTGGACGTCCCGCGCGGTGGCTAAGAAACCGGGTAAAGCATTTGTCCGCCATGAATACCGGGTCTGCAACAATTGCGGCGCATTCCAAACTGGACTATCTCTGGCCGACGCCGAGCGCATGTGCGCCGTGTGCGAGACCGAGTTCAGCAACAAGGCGATCCGGCGGTTCATCATTCCCGAGTGGGGGTTCGTCGCAGATCCCGTGCCCGATCCCGTTGGGTCAGCACCCCCGTCGCGGGGAACGGTCGGCTCCTCCCATGTGGAGTATCCGGGTGACTCGATCTCACGGGTCGAGCTCATCGGGGGCACGACCACCACCACCGCTACCTCAGGCGTGCGAGCAAAGATGGTCGTGCTTTCTGAGGGCATGGGCGCTGGATTCCGAATTTGCACCAACTGCGGATGGGCCAAGCCCCATATGGGCGACCGGTCCACCGCCCATACGAACCCCCTCACCGGCGCAGACTGCAAAGGTAGCTTCGAGTTGGTAGCACTGGGACACCGATATCAGACGGACACCGCGGAGATAGTCCCCCGCGGTCTGGTTGACGCAAGCCCGAATTCCTTACGCTCGTTGATGTACGCCCTACTCGAGGGCGCATCTGAGGGCTTGGAGATCTCACGCGACGACATCGACGCGACACTCTCGTGGTCGAAACGCACCCAATCAATCGTTCTTTACGACACCGTCCCGGCAGGGGCCGGGGCGTCTCGAAAGATCACCGAGAACATCAACACCGTGCTCGACGCGGCGTACCGGCGTGTGGACAACTGCGACTGTGGCCTCGAGACAAGCTGCTTCGGCTGCCTCCGCAACGCGTTCAACGACCGACATCACGAGGTGCTCAAGCGTGCGGACGCGCTGAGACTCCTCGATCAGATGCGCTCGTATACCACCGTCACGATCGATAATCTCAATCAGTAGCCATCCTGGCCGCACTTCTGCGGTCAATTAATTAGAAGGAGTTCGTCTTGCGCGGGGCAACCGAGATCTACAAAGTGTACGAGGGCCGTAGCAAGACCCTTCATATACCCGTGTACCAGCGCAATTACGACTGGTCCATACCGCAGTGCACGAGGCTGTTCGACGACCTCGAAGCCACGATCAGAGATGACCGCCCAAAGCATTTCTTCGGCGCGGTGGTCGGCAAGCCAGAAGGAACCTTTGAATGGATCGTCATTGACGGCCAGCAGAGATTGACCACGGTGAGCATCCTCACCTTGGCGCTCGTCAACGCGGCGAAGAACGGCGTCATTTCATTCACAGACAAGACGATTCCGACAAAGATCGAACGTGACTTCCTCTTGGTCGATGACGACGCCACCGACGAGGTTAAAGTCAAGCTCAAGCCGGTCAAAGACGACGATCGCGCGTACCGCAAACTCTTTGGTCCTACGGCCGACTACGTTGAGACGTCGAACATCACCGCGAACTATCGATACTTCCTTAAGCGCCTAGCCGAAACGGAGCTGTCAGGCGACGAAGTGTGGAACGCGATATGCCGCTTAGAAGTGATGCTATGCGATTTGGAGCCCCACGATGACCCCCAACGCATCTTCGAAAGCCTGAATTCTACTGGACTCTCCCTCACAGAGGGTGACAAGATCCGCAACCTCGTCCTCATGGACCTGCCGCGCAAGCAGCAGCAGCGCATCTACGAGGACTTCTGGAACCCGATCGAGAAGCTTGTCTGGCACAAGACCGATTGGTACATCCGTTGGTACTTGGTGACCACGACAGGAAAGACCCCGAAGAAAGAAGAGGTCTACACCGCATTTCGAAAGTACATCTCAAGCTCGAGGTCCACCATCAGCCAAATCCTCGAGCACATGCATACATATGCCAAGTACACTCGCGCAATCCAGGATGCCAAGACAGGCTTCCCACAGACCGACCAACGCCTCAGTCGCTTCAACGCGATCAAAGGTGACGTCGTATTACCTTATCTCTTGCCTCTAGTCGAAGAAGTACATCTGGGTACCACCACCGACGAGCAGCTGTCCGATGTGATCTCCATCCTGGAGTCATACCTCTATCGACGAATAACGTGCAGCATCGGCACGAACGCCCTTAACAAGATTTTCGCAACGCTCTACGGCGAGGCGCGACGCCTCCGGACTGCATCCCAACCGCACCCCGACCTACTCATCTACTTGCTGCAGCGGCGTGATGGTAGCGGAAGATTCCCCGACGATGACGAATTCCTCTCAGCCTTCAAGTCGCGCAACTCGTACGCGCTCAGGGGCAAGTATCAGCAATACCTGTTCGATTGCCTTGAGAACCGTGAATCGAAAGATGTTCGAGACGTAGCCGGAGCGTTGGAAGCTGGCACGGTATCTATCGAACACATCATGCCCCAAAAACTTACCCAGTCCTGGCGGAATGAACTCGGCGATGACGCCGAAGAAACTCATCAGACGTGGCTGCACCGAATCGGGAACCTCACGGTCACCGGATACAATCCCTCGTACTCAAATTCCCCGTTCGAGCGCAAGAAGACGATGAAGAACGGCATCGACGACTCCCCATACCGACTCAACAACTACCTCAAAGAAGTTGAGAAATGGGGGCCAGCTGAACTAGAGGAGCGCTCGCGACAACTCGCCTCGATTGCTCAAGCCTACTGGTCATATCCTCATACCAATTTCCGGCCTCCAGCCGCAGTGCTCCCCTCCCTCTCCCTCGGAGAGGGGGGGACGTTCCGCGGTCGCACACTTGTCGCCTATGAGTTTGGCGATGTCAAGGAGACCGTGGAATCGTGGGCAGACATGCTTCCACGCCTAATTTCGGTCCTTCTCCAGCACTCCCGCAAAGAGGTCATGGAGCATGCAGGCAAGAGTACGAACTACATCGTGATCGAATCGGATTCACAGAAGATTCCAAACGAGTACAGAAAAGTCGACGAAGGACTGGCGGTATACACCTCCAGCTCCACGGACGCGAAGATTAGGCTACTCCGAGCCCTCTTCGACGATCTCGACATCGATCCCGAGGAATTGGTTTTCACCTTCCGCCCAGACAAGAACGAGGAGGCCGAGAATCTAGAAGAGACAGCCAATCTGTCTCCGTTCGCACCGCTCACAAAGTTTGCGGATAGGTTCGACGAATTGTGCAGCCAGACAGTCACTCCGGAAGATACGGCGGAAATCCGCGTCGAGTTCGTTCGTGATTTCGCACCGTTCCAGTGCGACGACCCCGTCAAGGCTATGTGTGGGAAGATGCTCCCCGAATTCGAGAACCCGCATGTAGTAGGCAACGCAAGCACCAACCAGGTTCTCGCGGCTATCAGCGCAACGATCCAAGCCTCTCAGTTCTTCGATCCGCTGGCCTTCCACAACAAGATCGCCTCCGGAGTCGCCTCGCTCTGGCTCTGGCGCCTCGTCGAGATCTCGAAAGCCGGAAACTGATCCCGAGCGACCGCTCTCGCTTCCATCCCCGAGAGCGGTCACTGTTGTGCCCCCAGTCGGACTCGAACCGACACTGAAACGGTTTTAAGCCGTCTGCCTCTGCCAATTGGGCTATGGGGGCTTGCCGGCTCCGCCGGAGCGGGACCGGGTGGCGCGTGGGGCGCCGGGTCGGGCTAGCCAACTAGGCGGGTTAGCACCGACATCGCGATGCCGTCCAGGATGTCCTTCTCACTCACCGTGAGCTCGGACAACCCCGCGCGCTCTGCCATCACATCACACAACGCCTGCACCACGATCGCTCCCCCGCCGATCACGTCCGCGCGGCCGGGGTGCATCGGCCCCATGCTGCGCCGCTCGGACACCGACGAGGCCCCCAGGCGGTCGCACACCTCGCGCATTCGGTCGAGCGGTATGACGCTGCCGTGAATCCGCTCGGGGTCGTACTCCCCTAGCTCCTGCGCCAGCGCCGAGAGCGTGGTGAAGGTGCCTGCCACGCCCACCCAGCGGGCAGCGCGACCCACCGGGACATCGCCGGCCTCGGCCAGCGCCTGAGCCACCACCGCCCGGGCCTCGGCGATCTCGTCGGCCGTGGGCGGGTCCGAGTGCAACAGTCGCTCGGTGATCCGCACGCAGCCGATGTCCAGGCTGCGGGCGCCCAGCAGCCGCACCTCACCGCCGGCGAGCTCGCCCACCACAATCTCCGTGGACCCGCCGCCGAGGTCGGTCACCACGAACGGCCCATCGGAAGGCGACAGGTCGAAGACTCCTCCGGCGAAGGTCAGCTCGGCCTCGGTCTGCCCGGAGATCACCTCGGCGACCGCGCCCGGGAAGTGGGCGCCCAGCACCTCGGCGGTCATGCCGAAGAACTCGTCCTTGTTGGCCGCATCGCGGGTCGCGGAGGTGGCCACCATTCGCACCGACTGCACACCGAGCTCGGCCATGGTCGCCGCGTAGTCGCTGAGGGCCGTGCGACAGCGGGAGATCGCCCCCTCGGACAGCCTCCCGGTCGCGTCCACGCCCTCGCCCAGACGGATGATCCGCATCTCGCGAACCACATCCGTGAGCCCGGACTCGCCGGGGACGCCCTCGGCGACCAGGAGGCGGATGGAGTTGGTGCCGCAGTCGATCGCCCCGACGCGCACTGCAGCGGTCACTGCTCGTCCATGGCGAGGTAGTCGGGCACGCCCAGCTCCTCGGGAGTGGGCCAGTCGGTCGGCAGGGCGGTGCCGCGTAGCCCGGCCTCGCAGGCCAGCGCCACAGACTCGTCGCCCAGCCACACCACGCCCGGCCCCTCGGCCAGCGCGTACGCCATCAACACATGCAGGCACTTGACGCGCTCGGGCATGCCGCCACCGCTGAAGTCCGTGCCGAGGTCCTCGATCGCGTTCCGATTCTCTAGGTACCGCCTGTGCGCCTGCAGATAGTTGGCGGCCAGCTCGGGCTCGTTGGCCAGCCTCGTCGTCATCCCCCTCATGATCCCCGCTGATTCCTGACGGCTCGCCTCGGCGGTGAGCCGCGGATCGGTGAGGTAGTACAGCGTGGGGAACGGGGTGCCGTCCTCCAGCCGCGGCGCGGTCTTGACCACGCCGGGCTTGCCGTCGGGGCTGCGGTAGGACACCTCCAGCACCCCACGCGGCGGCCGGCCCAGCTGGGCCGCGATCGCGTCGAGATCTTCGCTGGACACGCTCTGGTCGGCGCTCACGCTAGGGGTTCTCCTGTGGTTGTTCCTGGACGCCGCCCGGGATGGGGGCGGCGGGGTCGTCACCGCCGGGCACACCGTCGGGGACCACCGGTACGGGCGGGGTGTCGGGGCCGCCGGGGATCGAGGTGCCCTCGAGCAGGGCCGAGCCTTCCGGCATGATCGGCGCGGTCGGCTCGGAGATCGAGCGCCACACCCGCGTCTGCCACGGCAGCGCCGCGATCTCCGCCGCCCGCTGCTCGGCCGCCGCCTGCTCCACCGGGTCCACCATCGACACCCGGTACGGGGTCTCCCCCGGCTTGACGGCGCCAAAGCGGATGCGGGCCTGCTGCTCGATGTACGCCGGGTCGGACAGCAGTTCCTGCTCGGCCTCGAGCTCGGCGATCGTCGCCTCGATCGCGGCCCGTTCCTGCGCCACAGCCTTCTCGTCGCGCAGGAACTGGTAGTGGTTGCGCAACGGGAACGAGACCGTGACGAGCAGGATGATGGCGACGACGGCGAGGAGTCCGATCCGCCGCGGTGTGTAGTTCCGCGGGCCCAACAGGGTGTCGGACAGGTCCGTGCGCGTGGTGAGGCGGTGGGCCTCCGGATGCGCGGTGGTGCCGACCCTGCCCGAGCGGGCCGAGGCCGGGACGGGCCGGTCGCGTTCGCGGCTCGGCGTCCGCCGACGGGGCGGCTGCCGGCGAGTGCCGTCGTCGGGCTGGTCGGTCCCGGCCGCTCCCCCGGCGTCGGTGCCGGCAGCGCGGCCGTCGGCGCCGCGGGCGTCTACTCCGGTGCCGCGACCTGCGGTGGATCCACGGCCCGCCCCGGTCCCCCGGCGCCGGATGGCACCCGACGCCTCACCGGGCCGCCGGGACGACGCGCGATCGCGTGCGTCGCCCCGACGGTCCGAGGGGCGCGGTGGGCGGGCCATGAACCCTCCTCTCGACTACTCAGGCCTTGTAACGCGGGAACGCGCCGGTGCCGGCGTACCGGGCGGCGTCGCCGAGCATCTCCTCGATGCGCAGCAGCTGGTTGTACTTGGCCACGCGCTCCGAGCGGGCCGGGGCACCGGTCTTGATCTGGCCGCAGTTGCAGGCCACCGCGAGGTCGGCGATGGTCGTGTCCTCGGTCTCGCCCGAGCGGTGCGACATCATCGAGGCGTAGCGGTTGCGGTGGGCCAGGTCCACGGCGTCCAGCGTCTCGGTGAGGGTGCCGATCTGGTTGACCTTGACCAGCAGGGCGTTGGCCAGGCCCTTCTCGATGCCCTCGGCCAGGCGCTGCGGGTTGGTGACAAAGAGGTCGTCGCCGACCAGCTGGACCTTGTCGCCGATCATGTCGGTGAGGGTCTTCCAGCCGTCCCAGTCGTCCTCGTCGAGCGGGTCCTCGATCGAGACGAGCGCGTACTTGCCCACGAGCTCGGCGTAGACGTCGGCCATCTCGGCGGCGGAGAGCTGCTTGCCCTCGAAGTGGTACTTGCCGTCCTTGTAGAACTCGGTGGCGGCCACGTCGAGCGCGAGCGCGACGTCGGTGCCCAGCTCGTAGCCGGCCTTGCCGATGGCCTCGACGATCAGGTCGAGCGCGGCGGTGGTGGACTCCACGGAGGGGGCGAAGCCGCCCTCGTCGCCCAGGCCGGTGGACAGGCCGCGGTCCTTGATGACGGTCTTGAGGTGGTGGTAGACCTCGGTGCCCATGCGCAGGGCCTCGCGGAAGGTCGGGGCGCCGATGGGGGCGATCATGAACTCCTGGACGTCGACGCCCGAGTCGGCGTGGGCGCCGCCGTTGAGGATGTTCATCATGGGCACGGGCAGGACGTGCGCGTTGGAGCCGCCGATGAAGCGGTAGAGCTCGAGGTTGGCGGACTCGGCGGCGGCGCGGGCCACGGCCAGCGAGACGCCCAGGACGGCGTTGGCGCCGACGGTCGACTTGTTGGGCGTGCCGTCGGCGTCGAGCAGGGCCTCGTCGACGAGGCGCTGGTCCTCGGCCGGGATGCCGATCACGGCGGGGGCCAGCACGTCGAGGACGGCCTCGACGGCCTTGGTGACGCCCTTGCCCAGGTAGCGCTCGTCGGAGTCACGCAGCTCGACGGCCTCGTGGGCGCCGGTCGACGCGCCGGAGGGCACGGCGGCGCGGCCGAACGAGCCGTCGTCCAGAAGCACCTCCACCTCGACGGTGGGGTTGCCTCGCGAATCGAGGATCTCCCGGGCTCCGACCTGCTCGATAAGCGCCATCTGTGCTCCTTGGGGGAAGTTCGTGGGTTCGTGTGCGTGGCCGGCGCCGCGTGGGCGGGCGCAGTCCGCGGTCCATTGTTCCACGAGCCTCTCCGCGGCGTGCCGAGGCGGCGCCGGGGGTTGGGCTGAAGCGCTCTCGGCCACGCCGGTTCCCCTGCCGTCCCCGCTCAATCCCAATCGTGTGCCGGATCGACGTGCTGGCCCACGTCCATCGCGTCGTGGAGAACTCTGCCGACCACGAGAACGCCCCCGTCGAAGCGGCAGACGAGAAAGTGCCGGGGCCGGCCGACACGTCCACCGCTTGATCGACCGCGGCTGTTCGACAGGTGCCACGATACGACCCCGTCGCCGAGCTCCGGTCGCTCAACCAGTCCGGGAACGTCCGAGGCAGACGCTGCATCCCTGATTGTGGCAACGATCAGCGCTTCATACCGCTTACGGGCCTGGTCACCGAACTGCTCGAACGACCACCACAAAATCGATGCGATATCGTCGCGTGCGCTCTCTGAGAGTCGAAACGTCGCCATCAGCCGGGTGAGCGACCGTCGGCCACAGCCCGTGCTCCGATGTCTGCGATGAGTTCGTCAAGACCCGCGTCATCGACATCCACATAGCGACCCGCCGCGACGTCAGCCCACCCCTGATCGGCAGCTGCACGAAGTGCGGCGAGCCTGGCTGCGTCCTCAGCGTCCCGACGTTCCAGCAACCGGAGCCCTTCGCGCAAGACCTCACTCGCGTTCTGGTAGCGCCCTGATGCCACCAGCCGATCAACTAGTTCGTGCTGCTGCTGACCGAGAACGACGTTCCGCGTTGGCATACACATCACCTCTGTTGGCAGAATATGCCAATTTGCACAGTCCGGCTAGGGCCTGCTGAAGTGCGCCGGCCGGCAACTGGAAATCCGGCCGCGGCGCGTCGATGTCGTCGTCGTCATCGTCGAACCCGAGGCGCCGGGCTGACCGTCGGACACGCGCCCAGCCCCGGCCACCTCCCCTCCCCTTCTGCGTCCCGGGCCGCCTGACCCCGGTGGTGACGTACCCGGCCCCTACAGTGGGCCCGACCCCGTCAGGACCAGCCAGGAGAACGCCGTGGACTCACCCGCCCTCGTCACCGCCCGCAATGGCGGCGGCGTCTGATGGCGACCCGGTCCACACGGTCGGGCACGACCAGGCGCAGGTCGAGCTCGAAACGCGCCCCGTCGGCCAAGAAGCGGCCCAGCGCGGCGCCGGCGGTGCCGACGATCCCGGCCGGCCAGCGGGTATGGCTGCTGGAACTCCCGTGGGGCGGACTCGGCGGCGGGATGCCGGCCGGGGTGACCTACTACAAGTCGCTCACCGCGCACGCGTACGTCGGCACCTACCTGCCCGAGGCGCTGGAGCCCTACTCGAGCAAGGCGTACTCCTCCCTGCGGTGGCAGGAGGACGAGCTCAACGGCACCGAGGGCCCGGGCGCGACCGCCGCTCCGATGACGCTGCGACCCGAGCAGCGTGCGGACGTCGAGGCGATCACCGCCGCCGCCGACCGCGGGTTCCGGCAGGTCCACCTGGCCAACGACGTGGGCACCGGCAAGACCCTGGTGGCGGTGGCCGCGGCAAAGGCGATCGCCAGGGCGCGCGGCGCCCGCACGATCCTGGTGACGGTGGACCGGCCGGCCCGCATCACCATCCCCTCGTGGCGCCGCACCATCGCCGCGCTGAACAGCACCGACGGGGTCGACGACGAGCTGCGCTGGATCATCATGTCCTCCGACAGCCTGGGCAAGCTCATGGCCCGGAACGGGCGGCCTCGGCTGAAGGTCGACGTGGCGGTAATCGATGAAGCCCACCAGTTCCGGCACGCCAGCAAACGCACCAGCTACATGCGGCGACTGACCCGCATGGACGCACCGCACGAGACGGCCCCGTTCGTCCTGACGATCACCGCCACGCCGGGACATCACCCGGGCGAATGGGGATACATGTCGTCGCTGTACGCCCAGGTTCACGGAGATCCGCCGGCCCGGTGGGCGGACTTCGGCCGGGCGCTGGCCGACCGGGGCGTGCCCCTGGAACCCTCCTACGGCAAGTGGACGTGGAGCGCCGAGGCCAAGGACTCGCTGCAGACGCAGCAGGCCGCAATCAGCGACGTGCGCGACATCCTGCTGCGGCACGATCCGCCGCTCATGCTCACCCGGTCCGCGCCGTGGGGGCCGCCACCGTTCGACGTGGACCTGGTGGAGCTGACCCCGGACCAGTGGCGGGCCTACGAGCTCGAGTGGGGCGACTTCCAACGGGAGATGCAGCTGGCGAGGACGGGCAAGAACGTCGCGCGCGGGCTCGCTGCCCTGGTGAGGCTGCGCCAGAAGGCGTCGATGATCCGCGTCGAGCACACGGTGGCGGCGGCCAAGGCCGAACTCGCCCGGGGCTACCAGGTGCTCATCGCCACCGAGATGGTGACCACGGCCGCGCACCCGGTGGCCGAGATGCTCGAGGCCGACGGGATCCCGGTGGCCCGGATCTACGGCTCGAACCCGGATGCCGAGGCCGAGCGGATGCGCTTCCAGCGGGGCGAGGCGCCGGTGGTGGTGTTCAACACGCCCACCGCGATCAACCTGCAGGCGGGCGAGCAGTTCGCCGACGGGACATACGCCACCGACACCCCGCGCCGGGGCTTCTTCCATCAGGCCCGCTACTCGGGTCTCCTGGCCGAGCAGACGATGGGCCGCGCGCACCGGAACCACCAGATCTGCGCCTGGTCGCTCCTGGCGGCGGCGGGGACGATCGAGGAACGAGCCGGGACGGTGATGCTGTCCCGCCTGATCGCGTCCGCGACCAGCACCGACGCGGACGCGTCGACGTTCTCCGAGGTGGCCCGGGTCTTTGGTATCGACTGGATCCCCGCCGCGCGCCTGGCGGACGAACTCGGCTAGGGCGGGCCGGTCCCGTCGACCGGCCCGCCCCGTTGCCGTCGTCTACTCCTCGATGAACGCGCCGTCGAAGAGCATCGTCGACGAGATGGTCGGGCTGATGCCCTTGACCGACTCGTCGATCGTCACCAGCTCCACGCCGTTGCCGAAGACCGCGTAGGGGGCGACCTCGTTGTGGACCTCCTGCAGGTCCGTGTACGCCTTCTTCTGGGCGTCCACGTCCGCGGCGGCCTTGAGCGCGGAGATCGCCGCCGCGAACGCGGGATCGTCCACACCCGTCACGTTGAGCGCGCCGCCCGGCATGAGGGAGCTCGCGAGCGTGGACGCGGGATCCGCGTCCGAGGTGGCCAGGCCGCCGATCGCCATCTCGTAGTCACCCGTGAACTGACGCGCGCTCGCCGCCGAGGTCGGGGCGACCTCCACGTTCACGGTGAAGCCGACCGCGTCGAGCATCGCCTTGATGACGATCCCCGCCTCGCGGTTCTCCGGCACGTCGGACACCAGCAGCGTGAGCGAGCCGTCCCAGCCGGTCTCCTGCTTGAGCTCGGTGACCAGCTCGGTCGCGCGCTCCACGTCCAGGGCGGGCCCTTCCTGCCCGTCGAAGAACCGGGACGAGTCGGCCAGCAGCGCGGACGTGGCCTGGGCCGCGTCATCGCCCAACCGGCTGAGCAGCAGCTCCCTGTCGATCGCGTGCGTGACCGCCAGGCGAGCACGCTGGTCGGTGAGGATCCCGTCGTAGCCGGCGACCCCGTTGTTCATGTAGACCACCCGGCCCGCACTGGTGATCTCCTCGTACCCCTGGGCGTCGGCCTCGCGGGCCATGTCGGCGAACTTGGACCCGCGCAGGAAGCCGACCTCCACCTCGCCGTTCCGGAAGGCCTCGAGCGTCGCCTGCGAGCCGGGGATCTGGATGAACCGCAGCGTGGGGCACACCGGACCGCCGTAGTAGTCGGGGTTCGGCTCGAACACCATCTCCTGGTTGGGGGTGTAGCTGGCCAGGGTGAATGCGCCGGCGCCCACCGGCTCGCGGGCCCACTTCTCCGGCCCGGCCTCGGTGTACGCCTTCTCGGGTATCACCTCTCCCGCGGATCCGGCCAGGAGCACGGGGAACGTCGACCACGGCTCGGCGAGGGTGAACTCGACGGTCAGCGGGTCGATCACCCGCGTCTGCTGGATCTGCTGGACGTCGGTCATGGCGGTCGAGCGCGTGGCCGGGTCCTTGTGCAGGTCCATGGTGAACGCCACGTCCTGCGCCGTGAGCGGGTCGCCGTTGGAGAAGGTCACGCCGTCGCGCAGCGTCAACGTCCAGACGGTGTGGTCGTCGTTGGACTCGAGTGACTCGGCGAGCTTGGGCTCGAACGTCTCGGTCTGCGCGTTCCATCGCACCAGCCGGTCGTAGACGGCCGCCGACTCCGCGCCGCCCCGCACGCCCACCTGCCCCTGACCGGGCGAGAAGGACGGCAGCATCACATACGTCCCCATGGTGATGGTGCCGCCGGCCTTGTCCTCGGTGCACCGCTCGTCCCCGGCGGGCGCGGCGAGCGCGTCCGGCTCCCCGGACGCGGCCGGGTCCGCCTCGCTCGTGCCGCACGCGGACAGCGCGAAGGCGGTGATCGCCAGGGCGGCGGCAGTGGGGATGAGTCTCATCGGTTCTCCTGGGGTCAAGCGGTCGCGCTCTCACGCGAGGTGACACCTGTCACCTGAAGGGGAATTTATGTGACTCACGGCACAGCATCGCGCGAACCGCCCAACCCGGCACGCATCCGGGCCGACTTTCCCGGTGGGAGAGAAGACCGCGGAATCCCGCGAAAGCAGTGGTAGTGCACCGCTCGACTCGCACGAAAGCCCTTCCCGGCCGGAGTACCATCGCGCCATGACGGCCACCCACGACGCCCTGGTCCCGGCCCGGCTGGTGCGTGGCGCGCTGATCGGCGTCGGCGGATTCAACGCGCTGTCGGCGATCGGCGGCGGCATCGGGCTGCTCACGCCCGGGTCGATGGGTCTCCCGGTCGACGTCATCGCCGGCTCGGGGTTCACCAGCTATTTCTGGCCGGCGATACTGCTCATTGTGGTGATCGGCGGGACCCAGCTGCTCGCCGTGATCGCCGAGGTGCGCCGCGCCGCCACCGCGCTGTTCTGGGCGGCGTTCGCCGGGTTCGCCATGATCATCTGGATCTTCGTCGAACTGGCCGCGATGGGCGGGTTCTCGGCGCTGCACGGCATCTACTTCGCCACCGGCACGCTCCAGCTCGTCCTGGTGTTCGCGCTGCTCGGGATCGCGCCCGCAGTCGTCGGAGCGCGCGCCGTCGCCGCCCGGCGCTGACGTCAGGCGAGCGGGCCGAGTGCCGCCAGCTCCGCTCCCCAGGCGCGCGCCCGCTCCACCTCGCCGTCCGCGATCGGACCCCCGTAGCCGTGTACTCCGAACGTCTTCGGCTTGGCCGCGGGACGGAATCCGCGTGCCACCAGCTTCTTCATGGCCTTCTTGGCCGCCGAGCCGGGCAGGCGGGGCGTGACGACCCGGGTGTCGAACGTCGCCACCGGCACCGCGCGGGTGGGCGACCGCACCGACTCGATCCACTCGCGGATCCCGCGCTCCGGGATGGACGGCGCGCCCTGCTGAGTGGCCGAGTCACGCGTCGCCGCCGTCGACATGGAGAAGGCGTGGGTCGGCCCGCCGACGACGAGAAAGTCGACGTCGTCGGCGAGCGCGCTCGGGGCGGACGCCGCGTCGACGACCCGCATATCCGCGCCGAAGCCGGCCGCGATCTCCCGCCCGAGCCGCTCGGTGTTCCCCCACAGCGACTCCACTACGAGTAACCCGGCCATGGCCTCTCCCCTCGCCCACCCACGCTGGTGTGTGGACGGCAACGTTACTCGCCTCGCGGCGCCCTCACGCCCCGAACCACGCCCGGCTCAGCTCGGCGTAACGGCCGCCCGCGGCGAGCAGCTCCTCGTGCGTACCCGACTCCACGACGCGGCCGTGGTCCATCACCAGGATCCGGTCGGCGGACACGGCCTGGCTCAGCCGGTGCGCCACCACCAACCCGGCGCGGTTCTCCAGCACGGCGGCGGCCGCGGCATCCAGGCGGCGCGCGCCCGCGGACCCGGCCTCGGCGGTGGCCTCGTCGAGGATCACCACGTCCGGATCGGCCAGCTCGACGCGGGCCAGGGCGATCATCTGGGACTGCATGGGGTCGAGCGGGTGGCCGCCCTCGCCGATCACGGTGTCGACGCCCTTGGGCAGGTCCTCCACCCAGTCGGCGCCGACGGTGGCCAGCGCGGCACGCACCTCCGCAAGGCCCGCGTCGGGGCGCGGCGCGCGGACGTTCTCCGCCACGGTCGCGGCGAACGTGTGCACCTCCTGCGAGACCATCGAGATGTGCTGGCGCAGCACCGGCGGGTCCACGTCCGCCAGCGGCACCCCGCCCAGGCGCGCGCTGCCGCGAGTGGGCACCACGGTCCCGGCGGCGACCAACGCGAGCGTGCTCTTGCCCGCCCCCGTCGCGCCGACCACCGCCACGACCTCGCCCGGTGCGAGCGTCAGATCCACGTCGACCAGCGCCGGAGCGCCCTCGCGGTAGGCGTGTCCGACCCCGGACAACTCGAGCGGGCCGGGCTGCGGGATCGCGGTGCGCTCGGGCACCGGCATCGTGATGACGCCGACCATCCGCACCAGCGACGCGCCCGCCGACTGGACCTGGTCGACCATCCCCACCAGCGCGCCGATCGGGTTGAACAGCCGGTGGAACAGCAGTGCCGCGGTGGTGACGGCGCCGGCGGTGATGATGTCGGCGTCCACCAGGACGAACCCCACCACCAGCAGCAGCGCCAGGACCGTGACCTCGGCGCGGTTGTTGCGGGAGAAGGCACGGGTGACGAAGTAGAACACCCGGATCGACAGGTCGCGCGCGGAGGCGGAGGCGGCGGTGATGCGCTCGAGCTCGGAGTCCTGCGCGTCGTAGGCGTGCAGCGTCCGCGCGCCGGTGATGCCGCCGAGCAGCCGGCTCGCGCGGGTGCCGAACGCCGCGCGCTCGGCGGCGTAGATCGGGCCCGAGCGCGGCAGGTACCAGCGCAGCGTCGTCCAGTACATGGGCACCGCGACCAGCCCCACCAGCCCGAGCCGCCAGTCGACCGTGGCCAGGCCGACGCCGGAGACGACCACCGTGAACAGCGATTGCACCACCAGCGGGATCACCGCCGTGGCGGCCTGGCTGATCTCGCGGGCGTCCTCGGCCACGCGCGAGACCAGGTCGCCGGTCTCGGTGGTCTCCATCTGCGCGGCGCCCAGGCGCAGCGAGCGGTCCATCACCATCTCGCGCAGGCGCGCGACCGTCGGCTCGGTGAGGCGCGCGAGCCACGCCTGACCCGCCCACGTGCAGCCCGCACCCACCACGCCGGCCACGGCGATCGCGACCACGGCCAGCCACACCGCGCGGTAGTCGCCGCTGCCGGGCAGGACGTCCACCAGCCGGCCGATCACCCACGGCGCGACCAGGCCGGCGATCGCGCCGACCAGGCCGGCCAGCGCCACCAGGATCAGGTAGCCGCGGCGCTCGCGCAGCAGGGGCCACAGCACCGCGAGGGACTCGCGGCCGGTCGCCAGGGGCAGGGCGGCGTCCGGCGCGGCCTGCGCGTCCGGGGTCGCGAGGGTCTCGGTGGTGCTCATCGGTCGACCGCCGTCCGGTAGGTGGCTGACGCCTCGCGCAGCTCGAGGTGGGTGCCGGTGCGGGCCTCGCCGCTGCGCGGCAGGTGGACCACCCGGTCGGCGGTCGCGAGGAACGGCGGCGACGAGGTCACGACGAGCGTGGCCTGGCCGGGCCGGCTCGTGCGCAGGCGGCGCACGGCCTGGGCGATCTCCCACTCGGTCACCGCGTCCACGGCGCTGGTCGGCTCGTGCAGGACGAGCACGTCGGGGTCGGCGTGCAGGGCGCGTGCCAGAGCGATGCGCTGGCGCTGGCCGCCGGAGAGGTTGCGGCCGCCCTCGCGGACCTCGCTGCCGAGCCCGACGGGGAGGTTCTCGAGGATCTCCGCGACGGCGGAGCCGCGCAGGACCTCCTCGGAGATCGGCCCCTCTTCGTCGTCGTCGTGCCTCAGGGTGATGTTGGACCGGATGGTGCCCACGAACAGGTCCACGCGGTGCGGCGCGGCCACGAGGTGCGCGGCGATCTCGGGCGCGAGCTGGCTGCGGCGGTGACCCCCCACCAGCACGGCGTCCGCGCCGTCACTGTGGCCGGCCACGGCCAGGGTGATCGCGTCGGCGGCGGCCGGCTGGTCGGCGACCAGTGCGACGACCTCCCCCTCGGCCACCTCGAGGTCGATCCGGCGGCCGTCGGGCAGTTCCAGGCCCTGGATCCGCAGGTCGGCGCCGGCGGGCAGCTGGTCGCCGGAGTCGTCGACCGGGGCGGAACCGAGGTGGTCCACGAGCCGCTGCGCGGCGCCGTGGGAGCGGGCGTAGACGGCGACCATCTGTGTGATCATCCGGACCGGTTCCTCGAAGAACACGGCCACGCCCACCACGGAGACGAGCGTGCCGATCTCCATCTGCCCCTGGATCACGCGGTACCCGGCGGCCAGCAGGACCAGCGCCAGCACGGCGGCCATCCCGAGCGAGCCGATGCCCTGCACGCGCCCCGAGCGCTCGGCGGTGACGATCCCCGCGGCCGCGGCCTCCTCGGAGGCGTGGCGGTACTGCTCAGCCGCCCACCGCTCCCCGCCCCCGGCCTTGAGGACGCGCAGCCCGGCCATGATGTCGGCGGCGCGGCTGCTCGCCATGCCGATCGCGGCCTGCTGGGCGGTGCTGTGCCGGGAGATCACGCGGCTGGGCAGCGCGACCAGGGCCAGGCTCAGCGGGACGCCGATCAGCACGATGAGCCCCACCACCCAATCGGTCCACAGCAGGTAGACGGAGATGCCCACGATCCCGATCGCCGCGGAGCCGCCCAACGCGATCTGCCGGAAGACCAGCGCGGCGACGTCGGCGTCGGCCGAGCACACCGAGAGCACGTCGCCGGAGCTGGTGGCGTCCATGGCGCGGCGGCGGGTCAGCGGCACGCGCGTGGCCTCGACGCGCAGGTCGTGGGCCTCCTCGTTGAGGGCCGTGTTGCTCATCCGCGCGCCGAAGCGGTACCCCAGACTGAGGACGGTGAACAGCACGATGAGCCCGACCACCGACCACAGCATCGCCCACCGGTCGAGCGGGATGATCGCCACGTCCACGATCACGCCGATCGCGATGGGCACCAGCGCCTCGCACAGCTGCCACAGGGTCATGAGTACCAACCCGGGCGCCCACAGGCGGCGTCGGCGACGGACCGCGCGGAGCAGGAGCCCGTTGGCGGTGGTCGGGGCGGGTGTGGTCGGGGCGGGCTGCCGAGTCGGTGGAGACGTCGGTGCTGACATAGGTGTGGGACTCCCGCAGTAGGTGAGGACGGCCCGGGGGCCTCGACGACTCTATGTCAGCGGCGGAATTCCCCGTCGCACTCAGGCGGTCGCGGTGCTAGTTTCGACCTCACCGGACTTCGCGAACGGGGCTGCGAGATGAGACCTCTGCGCTACTCCATCAACGTCACCCTCGACGGGTGTGTGGACCACGAGGCCGGGGTCATGCCCGACGAGGAGTCGATGCGGTTCTGGACCGAGCAGATGGCCGCCGCGGACGCCCTGTTGTTCGGCCGCGTCACCTACGAGCTCATGGAGTCGGCGTGGCGGCGTCCGGAGTCGGGGGTGTGGCCGGACTGGATGCAGCCGTGGGAGATCCCGTTCGCCGAGGCCATCGACCGCACGCCCAAGTACGTCGTCTCCAGCACCCTGGACCGCGTCGACTGGAACGCCGAGCTGCTGCGTGGTGACCTCGGGGACGCGGTGCGGGAGCTCAAGGCCCGGCCGGGGCTGGGCCTGTGGGTCGGCGGCGTGAGGTTGCCGCTCGCGCTGGCGAACCTGGGGTTGATCGACGAGTTCGAGTTCGTCGTGCAGCCCGTTCTCGCCGGTCACGGCCCCACGCTCATGGCGGGTTTGCGCGAGCGTGTCGAGCTCCAGTTGGTGGACCGGATCGGCTTCCGGTCGGGGTCGGTGGCGGTGCGCTACCGCCCGATGCCGCGCGACTGACGGGCCCCGGCCCGCGTCGCGCGCAGGTCAGGGCGCCGTGGTGCCCACCGAGTACGCGGCCGCGGCGTCGCGGACGTCCATGACGTACTCGCGCGAGGCGTTGTACGACAGGACGGCGCGCTGCCAGTTCTCGGCCTGACTCAGGTCTCCCCCGGTCTCGCACAGCAGGCGGGCGGCGGCCACGGTGGCGTCGTCGATCTGGTTGGGGTCGGCCACGCCGTCGCCGTTGGCGTCGCGGCCGTACTTGGTCCACGACTCGGGGATGAACTGCATGGGTCCCACCGCGCGGTCGTGTTCGGTGTCGCCGTCCCACCGGCCGCCGTCGGTGTCGGGGATGTCGGCGAAGCCGGGCGATCCGTCGAGTTTGATGCCGATGATCGGGGGCAGCGCGTAGCCGTCGTCGTTCAACATCGCCCCGCGGTACCGGCCGTGCCGCGTCTCCACGTGCCCGATCCCGGCGAGCGTGGTCCAGGCGAGGTTGCACTCGGGTCGGGTCTGGCGCATGGTCTCGGCGGCGTTGCCGTAGGCGGCCAGCGCGGCGACGGGGATGTTCATCGGCTCGTTGAGGCCGGCCGCCCACTCGCGCAGCTGGTCGGATGTCCGGCCGGGGGCGTTGATGTCGATGGTCGGCACGGGCGCCCCGGCGGCCGGCGGGATGCCCGGAGGGATGGGGATGGGCGCCTCGCGGGTGGCCTCGTAGGAGCACGACGACGACAACACGACGGTCGCGAGCAGTCCCGCGAGGCTCGCGGTGGCGCGGGGGGTCAGGGTGGGCATCGCCTGCCATCCTGCCCGAGCCGGGTCCGACAGCGCGTCAGGGTGTCCCCGGAGTCGCGGCGGGCCGGGCGTGACCTTCCTCTCACGCGGACCCGAACCCGCCGGCGAGCGCGGTGAGTTCGTCGAGGAGGGCGTCGCGGCTGATGGCGGGCCGGTCCAGAACCCAGCGGACGGCGATGTTCTCCACGGCCATGACGATCACCCACGCCCGGGCCGCCGGGTCCGCCGAACGCAGGCCGGCCGCGGAGAGGTACACGGCCAGCAGTTCGCGCACGCGCGTCTCCAGCGCGTGCTGCGCCGTCCGGTGGCGCACCGCCGGCAGCTCCTCCCACACGATCCGCAGCAGCCCGGCGTCCGCCTCCAGAGCGGACAGCAGTGCGTCGGCGATCCCACGGACCGCGGCCGGGTCCTGCACGTCGACCGGGCCGGAGGCGGCGAGCGAGGCGGCCACGCGGTCGGAGATCTCCGCCGACCAGCGGTCCATCACCACCGTGACCAGCGCCGACTTGTCCGGGAAGTACTGGTAGAGCGAGCCCGGGCTCACCTCGGCCTGCTCTGCGACGCGGTTCGTGGTGAACGACTCGTAGCCGTCGCGCACGAGCACGACGCGAGCCGCGGCCACGATCCTCTCGACCATCGCCCGGGATCTGGCCTGCTGGGGGACCCTTCTCATGAACGCGAATTGTATGCGAGTAAATACTCGCGTCATAGTCGTGTCATGACCACCGCGCCCGAACGTCATGACCCCACCGCGATCTCGCCGTACCCCACGCGCTTCCGCGAGGCCGAGGACCGCTCGCGCCGCATCGGCCGCACGCTCAAGGCCGTCGCGCGCGTGGACGAGGTCGACGAGCAGCTCATGGACCGCCTCGGCCGCGCCTATCTCGAGCGCGACGAGCTCGGCAACAGGCTGGCCGCCGCGATGCGCCTCCGCTCCGGCGAGCCCGGCGCGGTGAGCCGCCGCCAGCTCGACGAGGCCCTGACCACCGGCTCCGCCGGCCTGCCCGAGGACGCCCCGGCCGTCCTGCGGGAGTACCTCGCGCGGCTCGAGGACACCCCGGACTGGGTGGACTGGGCCAGGATCGAGCGCGGCCAGAAGGTCTACCTGCGGCTGGGCCAGAACGCCGCCGACATCCTGCTGCAGCTCTCACTCATCGGCGGCTACCGCTTCGGCGGCCCCACCGACCTCCTCGTGGCGACCGGCGGACTGACCGGCAACACGACCCTGCGGCGGCTGGCCGAGACCAGCCACTGGACCATGTCGCTGTCCATCCCGGACGGGCTGCGGCCTGGCGGCGAGGCGTGGCGGCTCACCGGCCACGTGCGCGCGATGCACGCGGTGGTCAACCACGCCATGGAGCCGCGCTGGGACACGGGCCGCTGGGGCCTGCCGATCAACCAGAGCGACCTCGCCGCCACCCTGGGCCTGTTCGACGCCGTCGTCCTGCTGGGCGTGCGGACGCTCGGCGTGCCGGTGAGCCGCCAGGACTCGGCGGACGTCATGCACGTGTGGCGCTACGTCGGCTGGCTGCTGGGCGTGGACGACGACTTCCTCGTCGAGCGCGAGAGCGAGCGCCACCGCATCAACTACCACATCCTCCTGGCGCAGGCCGGACTGTCCGAGGCGGGCCCGCAGCTCACGCAGGCCCTGGTCGAGGCGCAGCGCACGCGGCATCGCAGCGGCCCCTTCCCCCGCCTGCGCGCCCGGGTCGGCCACGAGCGGCTGCTGAGCATGCTCACCGTCCTGCTGGGCCGCGAGTCGATGCGCGAGTTCGGTCTGCCCGTCCGGCCGCCGTGGGCGCACGCGTACCTGGTCGCGCTCAACACGCTGCGCTACCGCACCCCGATCGGCCGCGCCCGGCTGAACAAGTGGGGCGAGCGGGTCCGCGACCGCGAGCGCAAGGAGACCTTCGGCGACGCCCGCCCCGACATCGGCCGCCCCGCCACCGCCTGACTCCCGTCATTGTTCAGCGAGCGCTGTATAGTTCAGTGCGTGCTGACCATTGAGACGCGCCTCGACGTGATGAACCGGCTGGGCCGGGCGATGGCCGACCCGACCAGGTCCCGGATCTTGCTGTGCCTGCTCGATGGGCCCCGCTACCCGGCCGGCCTCGCACGCGAGCTCAACCTCACCCGACCGAACGTCTCCAACCACCTGGGCTGCCTGCGGGACTGCGGCATCGTCGTGGCCGCACCCGAGGGGCGGCAGATGCGCTACGAGATCTCCGACCCCCACCTGGCGGCCGCGCTCACCGCCCTGCTGGACGTCACGCTCGCCGTGGACACCGACGCCGAGTGCGTGGTCTCCGACTGCCCCACCTGCAGGCCGTCGTGACCTCCGCGTGCGGCTGCGACGCCCCGGACCCCGGCGACCACGACGAGGAGGCCCGCCCGTGGTGGCGGGATCCGGCCGTCCTCGTCCCGGCATCCTCCGGCGTCGCGCTGGCCGCGGGTCTGGCTATGGAGTGGTCGGGCGCGGCGTGGCCCGGGGCGGAATGGGCGGGCGCCGGAGCGGTCGGCCAGCTCCTGTTCTGGGCCGCCCTCCTCCTCGGCGGCTCGACCTTCGCCCCGGGCGCGATCCGCGGACTGGTGACCCACGGCCGCCTCGGCATCGGCCTGCTCATGACCATCAGCGCCGTCGGCGCCGTCGTCCTCGGCTACGTCGAGGAGGCCGCGGCGCTGGCGTTCCTCTATTCCATCGCCGAGGCACTCGAGGACCGGGCCATGGACCGCGCCCGCTCCGGCCTGCGCTCACTGCTGCGTCTGGTCCCGGACACCGCCACCGTCCGCCGGGGCGCCGACACCGCCGAGATCCCGACGGCCGAACTCCGCGCCGGCGAGACGCTCGTCGTCGCCCCCGGTGAGCGGGTCGCCACCGACGGCGTCGTCGCCCGCGGCCGCAGCAGCGTCGACACCTCGGCGGTCACCGGCGAGTCCATCCCGGTCGAGGTCGAGCCCGGCGACGCGATCCTGGCCGGCTCCATCAACACCTCCGGCCTCCTCGAGCTCACCGCCACGGCCCCGGGTACGGACAACACGCTCACCACGATCGTCGACCTCGTCGAGCGCGCACAGACCGAGAAGGGCGACCGGGCCCGCCTCGCCGACCGGATCGCCCGGCCCCTCGTTCCCGGGGTCCTGATGCTGGCCGTCCTCGTCGCGGCCCTGGGCTCCCTGCTCGGCGACCCGGCGCTGTGGATCACCCGCGCGCTGATCGTGCTCGTGGCGGCCTCGCCGTGTGCGCTGGCGATCTCCGTGCCGGTCACCGTGGTCTCCGCCATCGGCGCGGCCAGCCGACTCGGGGTGGTCATCACCTCCGGGGCGGCGTTCGAGCGCCTCGGCACCATCCGCCACCTCGCGATGGACAAGACCGGGACGCTCACCAGCAACCACCCCTCGGTCGTCCGCGTCCTCACCGCCCCGGGCGTCAGCGAGTCCGAGGTACTGGGCCTCGCCGCGGCCGTCGAGCGCCACAGCACCCACCCGCTGGCCACCGCGATCACCTCCGCCGCAGCCGAAAGCCGGCAGGCCGTGACGCCGCACGTTGCTGACGTCCGCGAGTCCGCCGGGCACGGGATCTCCGGCACCGTCGACGGCAGCCGGATCGCCGTGGGATCACCGCGCCGGCTCGCATCGGACGAGCTCACCGGGCAGATCACGGCCCTCGAGCACGACGGCATGACGGTGGTCGTGGTCCATCGCGACGGCCGCCTGATCGGCGCCGTCGGCATCCGCGACGAGCTGCGGGCGGAGGTCCCCGTCGTCGTCGCCACCCTGGCCGACCACCGCATCGGGGTGAGCATGCTGACCGGCGACAACCCACGCACCGCCGCCGCTCTCGGGGCGCAGGCCGGCATCTCCGACATCCGCGCCGACCTCACGCCCGGCGGCAAGGCCGAGGCGATCGCCGAGCTCTCCCGCTCGCGCCCCACGGCGATGATCGGCGACGGCATCAACGACGCCCCGGCGCTCGCGATGGCGGACGTCGGGATCGCGATGGGCGTGGGCGGGTCCGATGCGGCCATCGAGTCGGCGGACGTCGCACTCACCGGCACCGACCTGCGGCTCCTGCCGCGTGCACTCACCCACTCACGCCGGGGCGGCCGGATCATCAACCAGAACATCGCCCTCTCGCTGATCCTCATCGCGACCCTGGTCCCGCTCGCGATCACCGGCGTGCTCGGGCTCGCGGCCGTGGTACTCATCCACGAGCTGGCCGAGGTGCTCGTCATCCTGAACGGTCTACGCGCCGCCCGCACCCCCCGGCATCCCATGGCGACGATCGGGCCCGAACGTGAGGCCCCGGCCCCTCATCTCGCCAGATGAGGCGATAACGGCTAATTTCCCCGTTTTAGGCCTTTTCGCCTGATGTCAGCGATATGTGGCACGATCGCCTCATGTACGTCGTCACCATCGACCAGCGCCGCAGCCGCAGCAGCGCCGACCGGGTGCCCTCGCTCCTGACCGCCCTCGGCGGGATCCCGGTGGCGGCCGCGTTCGAGCGCACCGCCGGCGACGAGGTCCAGGGCCTGCTCGAGGACCCCGCCGCGGTGCGCTCGGCACTGCTCGTCGCCCTGCGCCAAGGTGACTGGCACTGCGGCGTGGGCGCGGGGGAGGTCGACGACGAGTCGTACTCCTCCGGGACCCGGGCCGGGCGCGGGGACGCCTATATCGCCGCCCGCTCCGCCGTCGACGCCGCCAAGGGGCTCCCCGGCTCCGTGGCGATACGGGTCCCGGAGAGCGCCGGAGCACAGGACGGGCCCACCGCCGCCACGGCGTGGGCCGCCGACTGCGAGGCGGTGTGGGCCCTGGTCGCGCCGCTCGTGCTCGGCCGCACGGAGGCGCAGTGGCGGGTCGTGGACGCCGTCGACCGCTCCCCCACCCAGGCCGCGGCCGCCGAGGAACTGGGCATCACGCCCGCCTCGGTCACGGGCGCGCTGCGGGCGTCGAGGATCCGCGACGAGCGGGCGGCCTATCCCGTCCTCGACCGGCTCCTCGCGGGGGCACACGCCGCGGCGACCGACGAGCGAGGAGGGTCCACCCGATGAGCAGCTGGCCCGACTGGATCGTCACCGCGATCGTGGTGGCCGTCAGCCTCCTCGCCTCCGCGGGGCTCGGCTCACCGATCGCCTCGCTCGTCCTGCGCTCGGCGAAGGTCCCCGAGCCGCCGAAGGTCGACATCAGCGGGGACGACCGCAGCCCCGTCGTGCAGAAGCGCGACGACCCCGCCCCGCAGGTCCGCGAGGTGCTGCGCGGCGGGATGTGGATCGGCGTCCTCGAGCGCCTGGGGCTCACCGCGGCGATCCTCGCCGGCCGGTTCGAGCTCGCCGCCGTGGTGGTGGCGATCAAGGCCCTCGGCCGCTACCCCGAGATCCGCGAGAACCCCGCGGTGAGCGAGCGTTTCATCATCGGCACCCTCGCCTCCCTGCTCGTCGCGGGCGCGTGCGGCGCCGCCGGGCTCGCCGCCCTCTCCGCCCTCACCTGACCCGCCCCTTTCCGCCACCGTCCTAAGCCGACCCGCGCCGACACCCCCGGAGGGAACACATGGTGACAGTCCGGACCGCCACCCGCGCCGACGCGCCCGCCGTCGCCCGCATCCTCAGCGACGCCTTCCGCGACGATCCGGCGTGGTCGATCACGCTGCCGGACGATGCGACGCGCCCCGCCAAGCTCGACGCGCACTACCGCCGCCGGGTGCGCCGCCGGCCCCACTGGGTCGATGTGGCCGAGGCCGACGGCCGGGTGGTCGGGGCCTTCCTGTGGGAGCCTCCCGCCAGCCGCCGCGGCGTCGCCACCGCCACGCGCGCCGTCTCCGGGGGTGTGCACTGGGTCCTCGGTCGGCTACCGATCGGCCGGGGCGCCCGGCACACCCTGCAGATCGAGGCGTACCGGCCCACCGCACCGCACTGGTACCTGCGTGACATCGCGGCCCACCCCGACGCCCACGGCACCGGCGTCGGCACGGCGCTACTGACCCACCGGCTCGACCTGGTCGACCGCTCCGCGACCGGCCTGGCCTTCCTCGAGGCCACCACCCCGGGCAGCCGACGGCTCTACGAACGGTTCGGATTCGAGGCCGTCGGCACCGTCGCGACGCTCGGCGACGGGGTCTCCACCGCAATGATCCGGCAGCGCCACACCGACGCCGGATGACCCCACGGCGCGCTACCCTCGCCCCCATGACGGCCGACTCCGTGACCCCCGCCACAGACCACCGCGACGGTTCCGCCCCCACCGACCGGGCCGCACCCGTTGATCGGATCGCCCTGCCCGGCCGCGTCGCCGACACGCTCGGCCGGGCGAGGCAGAACGTCATCTACCGCTCCGGCATCTCCGGGATCACCCCCGCCGTGCCGACCGGGGCCGAGAACCTCGAGGCGGCGGCCCGCCGCGCCCTGCTGCGTCGGCCCGGCGGACGCAAGGCGTGGGCCTATATCTACGGCGGGGCGGGTTCCGGGGCCACGATGGCCGCCAACCGCGACGCCTTCGACCGGCGCCGGCTCGTGCCGCGGATGCTGCGCGACACCGCCCACCGCGACATCTCCACCACCGTGCTCGGGCAGCACCTGCCCGCACCGGTCCTCGTGGCCCCCATCGGTGCGGCGGGCCTGATCCACCGCGACGCCGACCTCCTCGTCGGACGCGCCGCCGCCGCACGTGGGATCCCTTACATCTACTCCTCGCAGGGCTCCTCCCCGATGGAGGAGACCGCCCGGGCGATGGGCGACGCCCCACGCTGGTACCAGCTCTACTGGAGCAGCGACGAGCAACTCGTCGACAGTTTCATCGCCCGCGCCGAGGCGGTCGACGCCGGCGCCCTGGTCGTCACCCTCGACACCACCACGCTGGGCTGGCGCCCCTGGGACCTGGACCTCGGATCGTTGCCGTTCACCCGCGGCGTCGGGATCGCGCAGTACACCTCCGACCCGCGCTTCGCCGAGATGGTCGCCGAGCGGGTCGCACGCGACGCCGCGGCCGGACCCGGCGCGGACCCCGACGCCGTCAAGGTCACCCCGCGGGCCGCGCTCACCCTGCTGGAGATGGCCCGCAACCGCCCCGGCAGGCTGCTCGACAACCTGCGCGCGCCCGAGACCCGCGCCGCCGTGCAGACGTTCCTCGACACCTTCTCCAACCCGGCGCTGAGCTGGGACCACCTCGCCACCCTGCGGGAGCGGACCCGCCTGCCGATCGTCCTCAAGGGCGTCCTGCACCCGGACGACGCCCGGCAAGCGTTCGATTCCGGCGTCGACGCCGTGATGGTCTCCAACCACGGCGGACGCCAGGTCGACGGGTCCATCGGCACCCTCGACGCCCTCGCCCGCATTCGCGAGGCCGTGGGGCCCGAGCCGACCGTGCTGCTCGACTCCGGCATCCGCACCGGTACCGACGTCGTCAAGGCCATGGCCTGCGGGGCGAACGCCGTGACGCTCGGGCGCCCCCACATCTACGGCCTCGCGATCGCCGGCGAACGCGGGGTCGGCGAGGTGCTCGACAATCTGCTCGCCGAGATCGACATCACCCTGTCCCTGTGCGGCGCGAGCTCGTGGGACGACGTCGACGGCTCGCTCCTGGCCTGACCAGACACGACGCGACCCCCGGACGGCAGGTGCCGACCGGGGGTCGTGGTCTCGCGTGCGCTCAGCCCGCGTGGGCGGCCGTCAGATGATCGGCACGCCCTCGCGTTTGGCCTCGGCGGCCTCCTTGACGAAGCCCCGCACGATGACGGCCAGCGTGCCCGCCACGATCACGGGCCAGATGAGCACATAGATCGTCAGCAAGATCGGTGACATGAGTAGTCGCCCTCCTTCTCAGACCCGAACGAGGTCGTCGTCGTCGTTGTCGTCGTCATCACGCCGCGTGGCGCGACCCGCGGTGACCACCGCGTCGTCGCCCGCCTCCGCCTCGGCTTCCGCCTCGAGGATCTCGGCGACCTCCTCGGTGTCGTAGTCGGCGGTGCGGCGGGCGATCTTGGCGAAGTCGAACTCCATATCGCTCCGCACCGACATGCCCCAACACACCAGCGTGCTCACCGCGTACGCCACCAGCGAGGCGGTCAGCGTGTCGTAGTCGCGCAGGAAGCCGAACACGAACGGCGCACTGGCCACGGCGGCGACGGCGCCCACCACCAACGCCGGCCGCAGGCCGATGAACCCGAAGACCATCAGGCCCAGCACCACGCCGATACCGATCACGGCCAGCGCCTCGGTGAGAATCGGCAGGACGCCGGTGTCCGGGACCAGGCCGAAGCGCGTCGGCAGGAACGCCGCCAGCGCCACGATCACCGACACCGTGAACGCCGAGTTGGTGACCTTCTTCCAGTAGAAGCTCGCGATCACCGGGAACACCAGCGCGCCCCACAGGGCACCCACGAACACCAGCAGGTCGAGGATGTTGAACTTCATGTTGGCGAAGAACAGCGCGGCGACCGTCGCCAGGATCATCGTCACCCGGCCGATCGTCAGCATCATCCGCGGATTGGGGATCTGGCCCCGGCTGCGCATGCTCTGGCCGTACATGTCCGTCATCGCGATCGAGGACATGGCCGCCAGGTCCGAGTCCGCCGTCGAGGACAGCGACCCGATGATCATGATGAAGAACACCGCGACCAGCACGCCCGGCAGGTACTCGGCCGCGACCTGCGGCAGCAGGTTGTTGGGATCGCCCTCCACCGGCTGGATGCCCGCGTAAAGACCGAGCACACCGATCATGCCGATGCCGATGATCGTGGCGCCGTAACCGATCGTCGCCGTGATGAACGTCGGCTTGATGAGATCCTCACGCACCGCGAACAGCCGCTGCGCGATGGTCTGGTTACCGATCGCGTACGCCAGCACCGCCGCGATGTACGGCGCGCCCTGGTTGAGGAACGCGTCCGACGAGAAGAACGACTGCTGCTGCTGGGTGAGGTTCTGGGCGCCGGTCTCGAAGAGCTCCGTGCCGCCGAGGAAGAAGAACATCGCCGGCACGATCACGACCACGGCACCGAGCATGGCCAGCACCTGCGCGAAGTCCGTGAGCACCGAGGCGCGGAAACCCGACCACAGCGTGTACAGCAGCACACCGGCGGCGATGACGATCACGCCCTGGATGAAGCTGAACGGGCTCAGCATGGAGATCAGTGCGCCACCGGCGATGAAGTTCGACGTCAGCGAGATGACGGAACCGAGGATGTTGGATCCGGCCAGCATGAGCTGGGAGGACCGGCCGTGGCGAGCGAACATGACCTCCGCGAGCGTGTGCGCCTGCGGGGCGACCTTCCGGATACGGCGGCCGAAGGGGTAGATGAACAGGATCATCAGGGCACCCCAGAGCCCGTAGTGGATCGGGCCCGACACGCCGTAGAGGTAACCCGAGTTCACCGAGGCGTACATGGACGACGCCCAGATCCATGTGGCGGTCATCGACGCCGCCGAGATTCCGAAACCGATCTTGTGACCGGCTGTCATGTAACTGTCCGCGTTCTCGTCCTTGCGCGCGATGCGCATGGACATGACCATCGTTCCGCCATAAAACAGCAGCAGAAGTAACACGACAGCGGTCGCGCTCAATGCAGTAGTGCTGAGCAAACCCATCTGCCCCTTTCCCTCTTCTTTTGTTCAAGCAACGATCCGAGCATAGTGATGTGGCGCGGAATCTGAGAATCCACGTGACCGGATGCGTTGTCCGACCGTCCAAAACGACGCCCGATCGGTGCGGTTCGGCGACCCGAAATCGGGCTCCGGAATGGAGGATTCCCCTAACAGGATCCCGCCGCTTCCCGGGCGGAGGGAGGGGCGTTCTCAGATTCGTCGGCGGCGCGCTGACCAGTGCGAAGGCCGCCCGGGCGGGCGTGGCCGGCGCCGCCCGCTCCGACCCGCCCGGCGGTGTGCGCACAGCGCACACCGGGATGAGGGCGGGAGGCGCGGACGTGGAATGGGAGAAATCCCTTAGGCGGTGTCCTCCGGCCGGGGGTGCGGGCATCGGGCGGGCCCCACGCGCGTGCGCGCTCACACGTCGATCGAGTGGTCACTTTCGCGCGCCGCGGCGGAGAGCCAACTGGGGAAACGTGAACGAAATCGACCACACGGCGGCTAGGCAGGGCGGGGCGGGGGCGGAGCAGGCGGTGCGGCGAAGCGCGGGGGCGGGGCGGGGCGGCGCGGCAGCGCGGCGGGGTGGCGTCAGGCGGGCCAGGCCGCGCGCCAGTCGTCCGCGGTGGCGCCGGCGACCGGGCCCGGCAGCCGGGCCTCGGCGACGCGAACGAGGTCGGCGAAACGCCGGACGACCTGGCGGTATGCGACCTCGGCCGAACCGGACTCGTGGAACGCGCCGACCGGGTCCACCCGGACGGTGCGCATCTCGTCGGGCACCAGATCGTCGGGGATCCCGGCGGACCGGGCGCGGCCGAGGACCTTCTGCCCCAGGGCGAGCGCGGGCTGATCCCACGAGATCCCGTCGACCACCCCGCGGGGCGGTCGGCCGGCCCGTTCGGCGGCCTTGGCCTCCTGCCACACGCGGTCCTGCTCGGCGGCCTCGAGGTCCGCGGACTCGCCGGTGAACCAATACGGCGCCCGGCGTCGCAACTTGTCGAGCAGCGCGCCCGCGACATCCTGGACGTCGAACGGCCGCTCGGGGTGCTCGGCGGCGATCGCGGCGTGGAAGAGCACCTGGAGGAGCAGGTCGCCGAGCTCGGAGACGAGCTCGTCGCGGTCGTCGTCGGCCACGGCGTCGACGAGCTCCCACGACTCCTCGATGAGGTACGGCAGGAGCGAGGCGTGCGTCTGCTCGGACTCCCAGCGGCCGTCGCGGCGGATCCGGGCCATCACGGCGACGGCCTCGGCCAGCCGGTCGCCCCCCGCCCCGGCGCCGGCGGCGCCGTCGCCAGCGCCGACGCTGACCCCGTCGCCGTCGCCCGAGCTCATCGCGCCGGCGTGGTCTCGGGCTGGATCACCGGGTTCGAGCCCTCCGGGTGCCCGGCCATCGCGGTGAGGAAGTCGGCGGCGTACTGCAGCATCTCGTCGTCGCGGGCCTTCTCCCCACCCGCGCCGGCCCGCGCGCCGGCGGCCTTGGGCAGCGGCAGCAGCACCGTCTTCTGCGTGGCCCGGTACTGCGCGGCCGGGTACATGCGCTTGAGCCGCATCTGCTGCGAGTCCAGCAGCTCGAGCGGGCCCACGCGCAGGCGGGAACCGGCCAGGACGATCTCGCGCACCCGGTACTTCTGCGCCACGAGCCGCAGCCGCGCCACCGACACCACGCGCCGCGCCTCGGCGGGCAGCGGGCCGTAGCGGTCGAGCAGCTCCTCGACCACGGCGTCGATGTCCGCGGGCTCGCGCGCCTGCGAGAGCTTGCGGTACGCCTCCAGCCGCAGCCGGTCGCCGTCGACGTACTCCACGGGGATGTAGGCGTCGACGGGCAGCTCGATGCGGATCTCGCCCAGTTCCTCCTGGGTCTCGACCGTCTCGCCGTCGGCGATCGCACGGTACGCCTCGACCGCCTCGCCCACCAGACGGATGTAGAGGTCGAACCCGACGCCGGCGATGTGACCGGACTGCTCGGCGCCCAGCACGTTGCCCGCGCCGCGCAGCTCGAGGTCCTTCATCGCCACGGCCATACCGGCGCCGAGGTCGTTGTTCTGCGCGATCGTCGCGAGCCGGTCGTAGGCGGTCTCGGTGAGCGGCTTCTCCGGGTCGTAGAGGAAGTAGGCGTAACCGCGCTCGCGGGAGCGGCCCACGCGCCCGCGCAGCTGGTGCATCTGCGACAGGCCCAGCTGGTCGGAGCGGTCCACGATGAGGGTATTGGCGTTGGAGATGTCCAGGCCGGTCTCGACGATGGTCGTGCACACCAGAACGTCGTACTCGCGGTTCCAGAAGCCGCCGACGGTCTGCTCGAGCTGCTCCTCCCCCATCTGCCCGTGCGCCACCACCACGCGCGCCTCGGGGACCAGGTCGCGGATCTTGGCCGCGGTGGAGTCGATGGTCCGCACGCGGTTGTGGACGTAGAAGATCTGCCCCTCGCGCAGCAGCTCGCGCCGGATGGCGGCCGCGACGTGCTTGTCCGAATACGCGCCCACGTAGGTCAGGACGGGCAGCCGCTCCTCGGGCGGGGTCTGGATCTGGCTCATCTCGCGGATGCCGGCCAGCGACATCTCGAGCGTGCGCGGGATCGGGGTGGCGGACATGGTGAGCACGTCCACGTGGGTGCGCAGGGAGGTGATGTGCTCCTTGTGCTCCACGCCGAAGCGCTGCTCCTCGTCCACGATCACCAGACCGAGCTGCTTCCACCGCACACCGGTCGCGAGCAGGCGGTGGGTACCGATCACGATGTCCACGGTCCCGTCGGCCAAGCCCTTGAGGATCTCCTTGGCCTCGGCGTCCGAGGTGAAGCGGCTCAGTCCCTTGACGGTGACGGGGAAGCCGGTCATGCGCTCGGTGAAGGTGGCCAGGTGCTGCTGCGCGAGCAGCGTGGTGGGCACGAGCACCGCGACCTGCGTGCCGTCCTGCACGGCCTTGAACGCGGCGCGCACGGCGACCTCGGTCTTGCCGTAGCCGACGTCGCCCACCACCACGCGGTCCATGGGGGCGGACTTCTCCATGTCCCCCTTGACCTCCTCGATCGCGGTGAGCTGGTCGACGGTCTCGGTGAACGGGAACGCGTCCTCCATCTCCCGCTGCCAGGGGGTGTCCGGGCCGAAGGCGCGACCGGGCGCGGACTGCCGCTTGGCGTAGAGCTGCACGAGCTCGGTGGCGATCTCGCGGACCGCCTTGCGGGCCTTTCGCTTGGTGTTCTGCCAGTCGGCGCCGCCCATCTTGCTCAGCGTGGGGGCCTCGCCGCCCACGTAGCGGCTGAGCTGGCCGAGCGACTCCATCGGCACGTACAGCCGGTCCCCGGCGGCACCGCGCTTGCCGGGCGCGTACTCGATGACCAGGTACTCGCGCCGCGAGGAGCCGTCACCGCCGCGCACCTGCCGCTCGACCATCTCGACGAAGCGGCCGATGCCGTGCTGGTCGTGGACCACCAGGTCGCCGGCCTTGAGGGCCAGCGGGTCGACCTGGTTGCGCCGCTTGGAGTGGCGGGCCTTGGGGCGCGCCGTGGAACCGAGTCGGTTGCCGGTGAGGTCGGTCTCGGAGACGACGACGAGGTCGCCGGACGCCCCGTCGGCGCCGCCGGTGAGCGTGAACCCGGCGTGCAGGATCGCCTCGTAGACCGACACCAGGCCGGGGGCGGGCTCGGCGCCCGGTTGCGCGGCGGTGGAGGGGACCCCGGCCTCGGAGAGCCGTTCCAGGATGCGGGTGACGGTGCCGTGGCCGGGCACGACCATCGCGGCCCGGCCGCCGGAGCCGACGAGGGCGCGCAGGCGGACGAACATGGCCTCCATCTCGGAGTCCTTGCCGCGCGGGGCGGGCGGGTCGCCGGCCTCCACGGCCAGCAGCAGTCCGTCCTCGGGGTCGGTGAGGAATCCGGGCGGGACGAGTTGCCACCACGCGCGGCCGGCGGCGGTGGCCTCCTCGCGCACGGCGGAGAAGGTGCGGTAGCCCGACCCGGACAGGTCGAGGGTCTCACTGTCCACGGGGGCGTCGCCGCCCATGGTGGCGGCGGTCCACGAGGCCTCGAGGAACTCCCGGCCCGCGGAGGCGAGGTCGGCGGCGCGGCGGCGGACCTTGTCCGGGTCGCACACCACCACGCGGGTCGAGGAGGGCATGAGCATCGGCAGCGTGGTCATCTCGCCGGGGACGAGCACGGAGGTCAGGGCCTCCATGCCGTCCCGCGGGATGCCCTCGGCCAGCGAGTCCAGCAGCTCGGCGAGGGTGGGGTTGGCGCGGTGCTCGGCGGCCAGCTCGCCCGCGCGGGCGCGGACGTCGTCGTCGAGCAGCAGCTCGCGGCACGGGTACAGCACGACCTGCTCGACCTCGCCGTCGGGCAGCGAGCGCTGGTCGGCCACGGAGAACTCGCGGATCTCGGCGATCTCGTCGCCGTCGAACTCGATGCGCAGGGGGTGGTCGGCGGTGGTCGGGAAGACGTCCACGATGCCGCCGCGCACGGCCACGTCGCCGCGGCGGGCGACCATGTCCTCGCGGGTGTAGGCGAACTCGGCCAGGCGGGCCATCAGCTCGGAGGGGTCGACCTCGGCGCCGCGGGTCAGGCGCACCGGCTCGCGGCGGGCGGCCGCCGGGGAGATGGGCTGCACCACCGACCGCGCCGCCGCGACGATGATCCTCGGCGCCCGTCCCGCCATCACCGCGGACAGCACCTGCAGGCGTCGACCGATCGTGTCGGCCGCCGGCGAGAGCCGCTCGTGCGGCAACGTCTCCCAGCTCGGGAACTGCGCCACCTCGCCGTCGTACATCCCCGTCAGCTCGTCGGCGAGCTCCTCACACTCCCGCTCGGTCGCGGTGACCACGAGCAACGGTGCCTGCTGCGCGAGGGTCGCCACGAGGAACGGCCGCAGCGCCTCGGGCGCGCGGACCACCGCCGTGTCGCGGTCCAGGCCCTCGCGCAGGTCGGCCAGGGCCGGGGAGGCCAGGACCGCTCCGGCCAGACCGGACAGGGCGGCGGTCGTGGAGGTGGGTGCGGTGGCGGTGGTGGTCACGCGGTGGGGGTCCTTCAGGATCGGGGCGGGGTCGGGCGGGAGGGGTCACGGGTGGTCGAAAGCACACCTCACGGCCGCCGGTCCACCACTCTAACCGCGCCCCCGCCCCGGTAGCCTGTGCGTATGCGCGAGACCACAGACGCCGCCCCCGGCGAGCCCGCCGCCCCGGTGACCATCGCCCCCGGACGCCCGGACGACGCCACCGACGGCGGCGCGACCCTCATCGGCTCGCGCGTCTTCACCGACCGGTGGATCGGCGTGCTGCTGACGATCGGCTCGGCCATCGCGCTGGTCGCCTCGTTCCAGCTCAGCCTGGACAAGATCCGCCTGCTGGAGAACCCGGACTACACGCCGGCGTGCAACTTCTCCATCCTCATGAGCTGCAAGAGCGTCATCAATTCCGAGCAGGGGGCGGCGTTCGGCTTCCCCAACCCGTTCATCGGGCTCATCGGGTTCGGCATCGTGCTCGCGATCGGGGTGGCCGCCGCCTCGGGCGTGAAGTTCCCCCGCTGGTACTGGGTCGGCGCGCTGCTCGGCCTCACCTTCGCCGCCGGGTTCGTGCACTGGCTGGCCTACCAGTCCATCTTCTCCATCCAGGTCCTGTGCCCGTGGTGCCTGGTCGTGTGGGCCATGACCATCCCCCTGTTCTGGTACACGCTGCTGCACGTACTGGCCAAGCTCACCGCCGCCCGCTGGGTGCGCGGCCTGCAGCAGTGGCATCTGGTGCCCGTGGTCGTGTGGTTCCTCGCCGTCGCCGGTGTCATCCTGTGGGCGTTCTGGGACTTCTACTGGGCCGACTTCTTCGCCAACCTCTGACCCCGCCCCGGTGCGCCCCCCTCTGACGCCCCTGCGTCGCGTCACCGCCGTGGACGTGGTGGTCCCCGTCCACGACGAGCAGGACCTGCTGCCGGCCTGCCTCGACGCGCTCGACGAGTGCATCGCCGCCACGCCCGTGCCGGTGACCCTCACCGTGGTGCTGGACGCCTGCAGCGACGGCTCCGAGGCGGTCGCCGCGGGCCGTGCCCGGCTCGTGCGCAGCCACGCCCGCAGCGTCGGCATCGCCCGCGCGTGCGGGTTCGCGGCGGTGTCGCGCGCCTCGTCGTCGTCGCCCCGTCCCGCCGGTCCGGACCGCCGCGCCGCACCCGGCGCGCCCACGCCCGCCACCCTCCCCGGTCGGCGGTGGTACGCGACCACCGACGCCGACTCCCGTGTCCCCCGGACGTGGCTCACCGACCAGCTCGCCCTCGCGCACGCCGGCGCCGAGGTCGTGGCCGGCCTGGTTGAGGTCGCCGACTGGGCGGAGTGGTCCCCCGCCACCCGCCTCCGTTACCTCGAGGGCTACCACCCCGGGCCCGGTCACCGGCACATCCACGGCGCCAACCTCGGACTGTCCGCCGACACCTACGACCGACTAGGCGGCTTCGACTTCGTCCCCCGCGACGAGGACGTCCTGCTCATCCGTCGCGCGCAGTACGCCGGCCTGGCGGTGGCGTGGTCCACCGACGCCCCGGTCGTCACCTCGGCGCGGCGCACCGCCCGCGCGCCCGGTGGTTTCGCGTCCCACCTGGCCGAGCTGGAAGGCGACGCCCGTGACCCCGCCTGACGCCGGCTCCCACGGCGCCCCTCGCGCGCGCCTCGGCTCCGACACCGCCACGGCCCCCGACACCGCGTCCGCCGACCTGGCCCGCCGGTGGATCCGATCGGGCCGCGCCGAGCTGCCCCTGCCCGCCGGCGGCGACACCCGCGCCCGCTGGGCCGAACTCACCGCGATGTGCGCGACCGACGTCTCCGCCGGGCGCCTGGTGGAGGCGCACGCCGACGCCGACGCGATCCTCGCCGAGATCGAGGGCGGCCGCGTCCACCGCGACGAGATGTGGGGCGTGTGGGCCGCCGAACCCCCCACCCCCGTCCTCACCGCGCGGCGCACCGGTGGCGCCGACGACGACAACTGGGTGCTCGACGGGGTCAAGGCGTGGTGCTCCGGCGCCGACGTCTGCACGCACGCCCTGGTCACGGCGGTCGACGACGACGAGCCGCGCCTGTTCGCCGTGGACCTGCGGCACCCGGGTGTGGCCGCTCGGGCGGACGGCTGGGCGAACCCGGGGATGGCGGGCAGCCGCACCACCGCCGTGGAGTTCTCCGACGTGCCGGCCCGCGCCGTCGGCGACCACCGCTCCTACCTCGACCGGCCCGGGTTCTGGCACGGCGGGATCGGCGTCGCGGCGTGCTGGCTGGGCGCCGGCGTCGCGGTGGCCCGGCCCCTCGTCGCGCGCGGCACCCGTCCCGACGCCGACCCCCACACGATGGCGCACCTCGGGGCCGTCGACGTGGCGCTGGGCGGCGCGACCTGGGCGCTCGACGCGTCCGCCGCCGAGATCGACCGCGACGGCCCCGGCGCCGACCTCACCGCCGCGCGGCACCGGGCCGTGCGCGTGCGCGCGATCGTCGAGGCCGCCGCGGACGAGACGATCCGACGCGTCGGCCGCGCGCTCGGACCCGGGCCGCTCGCGATGGACCCGCGGCACGCCCGCGCCGTGGCCGACGCGCAGGTGTACATCCGGCAGTTCCACGCCGAGCGCGACCTCGCCGGCCTCGGCTCCACCGCCGGTGCCCACGGCGGGTGGGCGCGGTGAGCGGAGGGGTGGGCGACGGCTCGGGCCGCGTTGCGGCCGGGGGCGCGGCGGGCGGCCCGGCCGGCGGCGCGGCCGGCGGCGCGTCGGCCAACTGGTCCGGTATCGGTCTGGGCGACCGCGGGACCCCGCGCGCGCGGTGGGACGCCTGGTTCGCCGCTCGCCGTCCCGACCCGGTTCTCGGCGTCCCCGGGGGCGTCCGGCGGCTGGTCGTGGTGGCCCCGCACCCCGACGACGAGATCCTCGGCGTGGGCGTCACCGCCGCGCGGTTCGCCGCGGCGGGCGTGGACGTGGTGGTCGTGGCCGTCACCGACGGCGACGCCTCCCACCCCGACTCCCCCACCCTCACCCCGGAGCGACTGGCCGCCCTGCGGGTCGAGGAGAGCCGCCGGGCGTGCGCGGTGCTGGGCCTCCCCGAGCCCGTGCGCGTGGGCCTGCCCGACGGCGGCGTCCACGCCCACGAAGAACGGCTGACCGAGGCGATCGTGAGCGCGGTTCGTGGCGGCGGCTCCGGTGGGCGGGGACCCGGTGACGGCGCCGGTGAGCGGGGCCCCGGCCACGGCGCCGCGGACTGCCTGGTGCTGTGCACCTGGCGCGGGGACGGCCACCCCGATCACGAGGCCGCCGGCCGCGCGGCCGCCGCCGCGTGCGCGGCCACCGGCGCCCGGTTCGCGGAATATCCCGTGTGGACGTGGCACTGGGCCGAGCCCGGCGATCCCCGCGTCCCGTGGCACCGCCGGCGCCGTGTGGTCCTCACCGACACCGAGCTCGCGGCGAAGCGGGCGGCCATCGACGAGTTCGTCACCCAGGTGGCGCCCCTGTCCGACAGGCCCGGCGACGAGGCGATCCTGCCGGACTGGATTCTCGACCGGCTCGTCACGCCCGAGGAGACGGTGTTCTGGTGAGCACGCCGGGCGAGTACTTCGAGGCCATGTACGCCCACGACGCCGATCCGTGGGATTTCGCGGGCTCCTGGTACGAGTTGCGACGCTACGGGCTGCTCGTGGCCGCGCTGCCCGAACCGCGGTACCGGGTGGGCTTCGAGCCGGCCTGCTCGGTGGGCGTGCTCACCGAGATGCTCGCCGCGCGCTGCGACGAGCTGCACGCCGTGGACGTCGTCGACGCCGCCGCCGAGCAGGCGCGCCGGCGGATCGCCCGCGCCGGTCTCGAGCACGTCCACGTCCGGACCGCCGACGCGCTCGGCCCGTGGCCCCGCCCGACCTGCAACCTGCTGGTGCTCTCGGAGTTCCTCTACTACACGCCCGTCGAGGGGCTGGACGGTCTCATCTCGGACCTGTTGTCGCTGGTGGAGCCCGGCGGCGACGTCGTCGCCTGCCACTGGCTGGGGCACTCCGACGACCACGCCTGCCACGGCGAGGATGTCCACACCGCCCTCGCCCGCCGTACCGACCTCACCCGGTTGGCCCACCACCGCGAGGAGGGTTTCCTCCTGGAGGTGTATCGCCGGGCCTGACGGCAGGAGGCCCGGGCGGCCCTAGGGCTGACCCGGCCCCGGACGCATGTCACGGCCGGCCGAGTTCCCGCGCGGGTGGCTCGCCTCCGAGTACTTGGTCAGCACCTCGGGCTCCAGCGTCGGCGTGGGGTCGAGGTGCGAGAGCCCGTTGAAGCACAGGTTGACGATGTGGGCCGCCACCTCCTCCTTGGGCGGGGTGCGCACGTCCAGCCACCACTGCGCGGTGCCGGAGACCATGCCGACCAGCGCCTGGGCGTAGACGATCGTGGTGACGGGGTCGAACCCGCGGGCCGCGAACTCCTCCTCGAGGATGTACGTCACGCTGGACGTCGCGTCGTTGAGCAGCGTCGAGTAGGAACTGCCGCCGGCCGGGGACGACTCCCGCACCAGGATGCGGAATCCGTCCGTGCGCTCCTCGACGTACCGCAGCAGGGCCATGGCCGCCCGCTCGATCCGGCGACGCGAGCCCTCCCCCTGCAGGGCCTCCGTGATCTCGGCACCGAGGTAGGCCAGCTCGCGGTCGCAGACCACCGCGTACAACCCCTCCTTGCCGCCGAAGTGCTCGTACACCACCGGCTTGGACACGCCCGCCGCCGCGGCGATGTCCTCGACCGTCGCCGCGTCGTACCCGTTCTCGGCGAAGATCCTCCGCCCGACCTCGATCAGCTGCTGCCGCCGCTTGGCGGCCGACATCCTCGTCCGCGGTGCCGGCACCGGCACGGTGTCGCCCGTCATCGCCCACCTCTCCCTTTTGCTTACGAGCCTAAACGCTCCGGTCGAGGACCCCCGTTCGTGGCTCTCCCGGGGGCGGTCCGGCTCGAACGCGCGTACACTTGTTGATGCATCACGCAAACATGAAAGGGGCACACCATGGCTTCACGACAGCCCGGACACCAGGGGACGATCGGCACCATCGCCGAGCACGGCCTACCCGCCACCACCGACGTGGTGGTAATCGGCTCGGGCGGGGCCGGACTCACCGCCGCGCTCACCGCCGCCAGGGACGGCGCGCGGGTACTGGTCGTCGAGTCGCTCGAGATCGTCGGCGGCGCCACGGGCGTCTCGGCAGGAGCGGGCTGGTTCCCCGCCCACGGGTACTCGACCAGGGAACTCGGCGTGGAGGACTCCCTCGACGACGCCCGGACCTACATCTACGGCGACGGCCGTGACCAGACGCTCGACCACGACGTGATCGAGACCTTCCTGCAGGAGGGGCCGAAGGTCGCCCGCTACATCGAGGCCCACACCAAGTTCGGCTGGATCCCCGTGATCTGGCCCGACTACCACTCGGAGATCCCCGGCGCCTCCGTCGGCCGCGCCCTGTTCCCCGGGCCGTACAACGCCGACGGTCTCGGCGAGGCCGCACAGTACGTCCGCCCGGCCCTGACCTCGGGCATGGCCAAGAACCCCATGCCGTTCTGGGCGCTGGCCGGACTCAAGACCGACGCCTCGTGGATGGCCGGCCCCGCCCTCGTCGGCGCGCTGCTCGAGGCCGCCCTCGTCGCCGGCGTCGAGGTCCGCGTCCAGGCCCCGGCCGAGCGACTGGTCATCGAGGACGGCGCCGTGACCGGCCTGGTCGTCCGCGACGCCACCGCCGTCGACGTCACCGCGGAACACACGGTGCGCGCCACCAACGGCGTCATCATCGCCTCCGGTGGCTTCGAGACCTCCGACGAGCTGGCCACCGAATACCTCGACGGGCCGCTCGGCGTGCACGTCTCCCCCAAGGGGCACCACGGCATCGCCGTCCAGCTGGCCGAGGAGGTCGGCGCCGAACTGACCACCATGGACGCCGCCTGGTGGATGCCCGGCGTCCAGATCCCCGGCGAAACCCTAGACGGCGTCCCGTTCGCGCGGCTCCTGCTGGGCGAACGCTCGCTGCCCCACTCGATCATCGTCAACAAGGCGGGCAGGCGCTTCGCCAACGAGGCCCTGTCCTACGACCAGTTCGGCCGCGCCATGCGGGCGGCCGACGAGGAGGCCGGCGGCTCCAACGACCCGGCCTACTTCGTGTTCGACCAGAACTTCTGGGACAAGTACGGCCTGTTCGGCGCGGTCCCCGGCGGCGAGGTCCCCGAGTACATCCACCAGGCCGGCTCCCTGTCCGCGCTGGCGAGGAAGATCGGCGTGGACGAGGTCGGCCTGCTCAAGACCGTCGACGAGTTCAACCCGGAGGCCGCCGCCGGCCGCGATCCGTGGTTCGGCCGCGGCGTGGCCCTCTTCGACCGCTACTTCGGCGACTACAAGCCCTTCCTCGGGCGTTTCTCCTCCGGTTCGCTCTTCCCCGCGGCCACCATGAAGGCCCAGCTCTCACTCGCGTCGGCGATCGCCCCGATCGTCAACCGCGCCGCGAAGAAGGTCGCCCAGCGCAACGACGCCGAGGCGGTCCGCAAGGCACTGGTCGGACCGCTTGCCAGGTTCATGCGGCCGGTGCTGAAGTCGCCACGCTCGTCCACCCTCGGGCCGATCGAGAAGGGGCCGTTCTACGCGGTCGAGGTCCACGCCTCCGCGCTGGGCACGGTCGGCGGTCCCGTCACCGACGCCAGGGGCCGCGTGATCTCCACCTCCGGCCAGGTCGTCCCGGGCCTGTACTCGGCGGGCAACGCCGGCGGCGCCCCCACCAAGGGCTTCTACGCCGGGGCGGGCGGCACCATCTCGCTCGGCCTGGTCTTCGGTCACCTCGCCGGCCGGGAGGCCGCGGCGACGCCGCTGGCCCGCGGGACGGCCGCCGAGCCCGCCTCGGAGTGAGCGCGAGCGGCTCCAGACGCCGCACGTGATGACGGGCCGGGCCCGCCGGTGCGCAGGTACGCATCGGCGGGCCCGCGCTCATATGCCAGACTGGTAGCGGCCCTCAGGGGCCGTTCCCCCGTGGTGTAATTGGCAACACTCCTGATTTTGGTTCAGGCATTTCAGGTTCGAGTCCTGGCGGGGGAGCCCACATCGCCGCGCCGGCCGGTCAGAAGATCCCGCCGAAGATCCCCACCGCCAGCACCAGCAGCAGGATCGCCACGATCGCCAGCACCGTCAGTGCGGGCTGCCGGGAGCGGCGGGGAGTGCCCTCCACCTCCGCGTCGGGCCGGAAGTCCGGGTCGTCGCCGGGCCGGCCGGGGCCGTTCGTCCCCGTCATGTGAACCGCTCCTCCTCCATCCGCGCGTACGTCTCCAGCAGTGACAGTGCGTGCTCGCCGGCCGCGCCCTCGGCCCGCAGGCCCGTGCGCATCGACTCGAGCATCTCGCGGCCGTGCGGGAACGGCGGCAGCAGCGGGACGTCCGGGTCGGTGATCGCGTCGATCACCGTGGGTCGGTCCGCCGAGAACGCCTCCTCCAGCGCGGGCACCAGCTGGTCGGGGTCCTCCACCCGGATCCCGCGCAGGCCGAGCAGTTCGGCGTAGGCGGCCATGTCGAACTCCGGCACCTCCTGCGAGCGGGCGAACCGCGGCTGCGACTCGCTCTCCCGCTGCTCCCAGCTCACCTCCGCGAGGTCGCGGTTGCTGAGCACCACGATCACCATTGTCGGGTCCTCCCAGGCGGGCCACGCCTCGGCGACGGTGATCAGCTCGTTGATCCCCAGCATCTGTATGGCGCCGTCACCGGCGAGCACGGCGACGGGCTTGTTGGGCGCGGTGGCCTTGGCGGCGATCGCGTACGGGATGCCGCAGCCCATCGACGCCAGGGTCGACGACAGGTGCGCGGGGACGGACGTGGGCAGGTCCATCTGCCGCACGTAGTGGTAGACCGAACTGCCCACGTCAACGGCGAGGCGCGCGTCGTGGGGCATGTGATCGGCCAGACGCCGCGCGACCAGCTCCGGGTTCAGCCCCCGGGCGGGCACCTCGGAACGCATCCGCGCGATCTCGCGCCACTGCCGCACCCACTCCTCGACGCTGGCGCGCCATGCGGACCGGTCCTTCTCCGCCACCCGCGCGATGAGCTCACGGAGCGCGTGGGTGGCGTCCCCGACCATGCCCACCTCGATCGGATACCGGTTCGCCAGGTGCACCGGGTCCAGGTCGATCTGCACGGCCCGCGCCTGCCCGGGCTCCGGGTAGAACTCCGTCCACGGATCGTTGGAGCCGATGATCACGAGGGTGTCGCAGTTCTGGAGGATGCGCGCGCTCGCCGTCGTCCCCAGATGCCCCATGGTCCCACCCACCAACGGCGACGACTCGTCGACGTACGGCTTGCCCAACAGGCTCATCGTCACGCCCGCCCCCAGGCGCTCGGCCAGCTCCATGACCTCGGCCCGCGCCCCGGCCGCGCCGCGCCCCACGAGGAACGCGATGCGCTCCCCCGCGTCGAGGACGTCCACGGCCCGCGCCACGTCGTCGTCACGCGGGACGGTCACCCCGTGCGTCCACTCGGGCGCGGTGACCACCACCCCGTGCTCCTGGTCCAGCTCCTCACCCAACTCCGGGGCGGGCGCGTTCTGCACGTCGTGGGGAAGGATCACCACCACGGGCGTGCGATGCGTGAGCGCGGACCGGAACGCCCGGTCCAGCACCAACGGCACCTGCTCGGCCGCGGCGACCGTCTGCAGGTACGGCCCGGCCACGTCGGAGAACACCTCGCCCAGGTTGATCTCCTGCTGGTAGCCGGAGCCGAGCACGCTGGTGTGCTGCTGCGCGACCAGCGCCACCACCGGGACGCTGTCCAGCTTGGCGTCGTACAGCCCGTTGATGAGGTGCATCGCGCCGGGGCCCTGCGTGGACGTCACCACGCCGACCGCGCCCGAGTACTTGGCGTCGGCCACGGCCATGAACGCCGCCGACTCCTCGTGCCGCGCCCGCCCGAAGACCGGCGCGATCTCGGAGCGGCGCAACGCGCCGAGCAGGGGGTTGTTACCGTCCCCGGCGTATCCGTAGATCCGCTCCACGTCCCAGGCCACCAGGCGTTCGACGACGAGGTCCGCCACCGTCCTGTCCGTGGTCATACGCGTACCTCCCCGCTCGTCGGATCCCTGATTCGCCCCCACCGTAGGACCCGCCTCCGACACGCTCCACCGGTCGTCGCGACGATCCCGCGGACCGGTTGTCCGGCGGGTCGGGCGGGCCTAGGGTCCGCGCCATGGACACCGACCTCACCGCCCTCGCCCTGGTGTGCTCGCTCAAGGCCTCCCCCGCCGAGTCGAGCAGTGAGCTCATCGCCCGGCAGGTCCTCGACGAGCTGGCCGGTCACGGCGTGACCGGCGAAACGGTGCGCGTCGCAGACTACGACGTGCGTCCGGGGGTCGACGACGACATGGGCGGCGGGGATGAATGGCCCGCCATCCTCGAGAAGATCCGAGGTGTCGACATCCTCGTCCTCTCCACGCCGACGTGGCTCGGCAACCCGTCCAGCATCGCGCAGCGGGTGCTCGAGCGTCTCGACGCGCAACTGTCGGCCACCGATGACGAGGGGCGGCCGGCGATGTTCGGCAAGGTCGCCGTGGTCGCGGTGGTGGGCAACGAGGACGGCGCGCACAAGATCGTCGCCGACATGTTCCAGGGACTCAACGACATCGGGTTCACGATCCCGGCCCAGGGCTGCACCTACTGGAACAACGAGGCCATGAACCCGGTGGACTACAAGGACCTCGACTCCACCCCCGAGGCCGTGGCGTCGACCATCAAGGTCCTCTCCGCCAACGCCGTCCACCTGGCGCGGTTCCTCACCGGCTCGCAGTACCCGCCGGTCGGCTAGCGAGCGCGTCCGGGCGACGCACTCAGCCCTTCGCGCCCCGCTCCACCGCGCTGCGGACGGTGTAGCGCAGGAACGCCGGGAACGCGACCGCGCAGATCACCACGCCGATCACCACCAGCACGCCGCCGCCGGCCGCCGCGACCGCGGTGCCAACCGATGCGGCGGCGACGCCGTGGGCGACATCGCCGATGCGCGGACCACCGGCCACCACGACGATGAACACACCCTGCAGCCGCCCACGCATCTCGTCGGTGGCCGAGTCGAGGAGGATCGCCTGGCGGAAGGCCGCCGACACCATGTCCACCGCCCCGCCGAACGCCAGCGCGGCCAGTGCGAGCCACAGCCAGATCGCCGACCCGCCCGGCGACGCGGCGGCCACGACCAGACCGAACGCGACCATCGCCAGACCCCACAGCGCCACGCACACCAACACCGCCAGCCCCTGGCGGCGCACGCGCGGGATCCAGCCGGAGAACACCCCGCCCACCACGGCGCCGACGCTCATCGCGGCGAACAACAGGCCCAGCGCGGTTCCGCCGGAGACCGGGTCGCCGAACGTCTCGGTGGCGATCTGCGGGAACAGGGCCCGCGGCATGCCGAAGACCATGGCGATGATGTCCACCAGGAACGAGGCCAACAGGATGCGGCGGGTGGCCAGGTAGACGAACCCGTCGAGGACCGACCGCAGCCCCACCGACCGCCGCTCACCCGACACGGGTTGCGGTGCCAACCGGTACACCGCCCAAAGGGTGGCCAGCAGCGCGATCGAGTCCAGCAGGTACAGGGTCTCCAGCCCGAGCACCGGGATGAGGATGCCCGCCGAGACGGGCCCGACGATCGCGCCGAACTGCATCACCGTCATGTTCAGCGCGGAGGCGGACGCGAGCTGGTCGGACGGCACGAGCCTGGGGATGATCGCCGACCGGGTGGGCTGGTTGACCGCGAAGAACGCCTGCTGCACGGCCAGCAGCCCCATGACGAGCCACACGTTCTGGTTGCCGGCCGCGGCCTGGAGCCAGAACAGTACGGCGGTGACGATGAGCCCGGTGGTGGTCACCATGAGCAACCTGCGCCGGTCCAGCGCGTCGGCCAGCGCCCCGCCCCACAGGCCGAACACGATCAGCGGGACGAGGGCGAACACGCCCGTCAGGCCGACATACGCTGAGCTGCGGGTGATCTCGAAGACCTGCTGCGGGACGGCGACGATGGACAGCTGCGCGCCGATGACCGTGACGATGTTGGCGAGCCACAGTCGGCGGAAATCCGGCGCGCGCAGTGGCCGGGTATCCGCCAGTTGGCGCCTGAGGACTGACACGCCGGGCACGGTACTCGGCCCCGAGGCGGTCCGGATCGTCGGAGTCACCCTCTATCCTCGGACGCGAACGTCCACAACACCGACGGCAATTGCGCAGATGTTGCGCAGCCACCTATCCCCCACACGGCGCTGCCACGCCCGAGGAGACTTGATGACGACACCGCACACCGATCGCGCGCAGACCGCGGTCATCATCCTGGCCGCCGGCTCCGGCACCAGGATGAAGAGCGCCACCCCCAAGATGCTGCACCGCGTGTGCGGGCGGACCATGCTCGGCCACGCGTTGCACGCGGCGGCGGGCCTGGAGCCCGACGCGATCGTCGTGGTGGTGGGCCACCAGCGCGAGCAGGTCTCGGCCGCGGTGTCCGAACTCTCGGCCGACCTCGGGGTGCCGGTGTCGACGGCGGTCCAGGAGGAACAGAAGGGCACCGGCGACGCCGTCGCGGCGGGGATGTCCGGACTGCCCGCCGATTTCTCCGGCACCGTCCTGGTGACCACGTCCGACATCCCGCTGCTCGACGCCGAGACGCTGCGAGAGGTGGTGAGCCGTCACGACATGCGCCCACGGGCGGCGGTCACCGTCCTCACGTCGACGGCACCGGACCCCACGGGGTACGGCCGCATCGTGAGGAACGACGACGGCGAGGTGCTCAGGATCGTCGAGCACAAGGACGCCTCGGAGGACGAGCGGGCGATCGACGAGGTGAACTCGGGCATCTACGCGTTCGACGCGCAGGTCCTGCGGGACAAGCTCGGGCAGCTGAGCACGGACAACTCCCAGGGCGAGCTGTACCTCACCGATGTCATCCAGCTGGCCCGGCGGGCCAACGGACTCATCCGCGGGCACCGCGTCGAGGACACGGATCTCGTGGCGGGCGTCAACGACCGCGTGCAGCTGGCCGCGCTGGCCGGCGAGATGAACCGCCGCCTGTGCGAGTCCGCCATGCGTGCCGGTGCGACGATCGTCGACCCCTCGAGCACCTGGCTCGACGTGGGCGTGGAGATCGGCCGGGACGTGACGATCCTGCCCGGCACGCACCTGCAGGGCGCGACGGTCGTCGCCGACGGCGCGACCATCGGCCCGGACACCACGCTGCAGGACACGGTCGTGGGCGAGGGCGCGACGGTCGTGCGTTCACATGCGGTGAGCGCCACAGTCGGGGCTGGCGCGGAGGTGGGCCCGTTCGCGTACCTGCGGCCCGAGGCCGACCTGGGCGCCAACACCAAGATCGGCACGTTCGTCGAGGTCAAGAAGTCGACGATCGGTGCTCACACCAAGGTCCCGCACCTCACCTATGTCGGCGACGCTCAGATCGGCGAGCACACCAACATCGGGGCGTCGAGCGTGTTCGTCAATTACGACGGCGTGAACAAGAACCGTACAGTGATCGGCGATCACTGCCGTACCGGTTCGGACACCATGTTCGTGGCCCCCGTGACCGTCGGGGACGGGGCCTATTCCGGCGCGGGTACGGTGATCAAGGACGACGTCCCGCCCGGTGCCCTCGCGGTGTCGGGAGGGCGGCAGAGGAACATCGACGACTGGGTGATCAGGAACCGGCCGGATTCCGGCTCGGCAGAGGCCGCCCGTCGTGCCCGGAACGACTCCCAGAAGGACGGACTCACGCAGTGAGCGAGTGGATCGACAACCAGAAGAACCTGATGTTTTTCGCGGGTCGCGCGCACCCCGAACTCTCCGATCAGGTCGCCGCGGAGCTGGGGGTCGAGGTCACCCCGCAGACTGCCCGGGACTTCGCCAACGGCGAGATCTTCGTCCGCTTCGAACAGTCGGTCCGCGGCTGCGACGCGTTCGTGCTCCAGAGCGCCCCGGCTCCGCTGAACAAGTGGATCATGGAGCAGCTCATCATGATCGACGCGCTCAAGCGGGGTTCCGCCAAGCGGATCACGGCGGTTCTGCCGTTCTACCCGTACGCGCGTCAGGACAAGAAGCACCGCGGCCGAGAGCCGATCTCGGCCCGCCTCATCGCCGACCTGCTCAAGGCCGCCGGCGCCGACCGCATCATCACGGTCGACCTGCACACCGACCAGATCCAGGGCTTCTTCGACGGCCCCGTGGACCACATGCACGCCCAGGGGCAGCTGTCGGACTACGTGCGCCAGCACTACGGCACCGACAACATCGTGGTGGTCTCCCCCGACGCCGGTCGCGTCAAGGTGGGCGAGAAGTGGGCCGACGCGCTCGACGGCGCCCCGCTGGCGTTCGTGCACAAGACCCGCGACCCGAACGTCCCCAACCAGGTGAAGTCCAACCGCGTCGTCGGTGACGTCGAGGGCAAGACCTGCGTCCTCATGGACGACATGATCGACACCGGCGGCACCATCGCCGGCGCCGTGAAGGTGCTCAAGGACGCCGGTGCCGGCGACGTCATCATCGCCACCACGCACGGCATCTTCTCCGATCCCGCCGCCGAGCGTCTCGCGTCGTGCGGGGCCAAGGAGGTCATCACCACCGACACGCTGCCGATCCCGCCGGAGAAGCGGTTCGAGAACCTCACCGTGCTGTCCATCGCGCCGCTGCTGGCGCGGACCATCCACGAGGTCTTCGAGAACGGCTCGGTCACCAGCCTGTTCAACGGGTCGGCGTAGGTCCTCCCCATGGACGCGACGATCTACCACAACCCCCGCTGCTCCAAGTCGCGGCAGGCCCTCGAGCTGCTGCGCGAGCGGGGTGTGGAGCCGACGATCATCAAGTATCTCGACACCCCGCCCACGGTGGAGGAGCTGCGCACGCTCATCTCCGACGCCGGGATCACGGTGCGGCAGGCCGTCCGCGTCAAGGAGGCGGAGTTCACCGAGCTCGGTCTCATCGACGCCTCCGATGACGAACTGCTCGCCGCGATGGTCGCCCACCCGCGGCTGATCGAGCGCCCCTTCGTCGTCACCGGCAAGGGCACGCGCCTCGCGCGTCCCACCGCGGAGGTCGAGGACATCCTCTGAGACCGTCTGTCGGCGTCGCGCCGACACCCGCGCACACCCGGACCCGCTGTCCCTTCCTCGAGGGCGGCGGGTCCCGTGCGTTCGGGCCCGCGGGTTCGCGCCGGCGTGGCGTGGCCCGCACGCCCGCGCCCGCGTGGCGTGGCCCGCGCCCGATTTGAGGCCGCGCACCGGGCGCCGCTAGGCTTGTCGCGTCATCTCGGCGAGGGAGGATCCCCAGGGGTCGCTCCGTTATCGACGCGATCACCTCTGGTCTCGGCCTCGGGTGCGCTTCGCGCCGGGCCCGAAATACCCACACAGAGGTCATCGCATGTCTGAGAACAAGATCGCCGCCGCCGTCCGGACCGAGTTCGGCAAGGGCGCCTCCCGTCGCGCCCGCCGCGAGGGCCAGGTCCCCGCGGTGCTGTACGGCCACCACACCGAGCCCCGCCACCTGCTGCTGGGTGCGCTCGAGTTCGCCGCCATCCTGCGCCACAACGGCACCAACGCCCTGCTGACCCTCGACATCGAGGGCGAGGAGCAGCTCGCACTGCCCAAGCAGATCGACATCCACCCGCTGACCCGCGTCATCGAGCACACCGACCTGCTCGTCGTGAAGAAGGGCGAGAAGGTCGTCGTGGAGATCGCCGTGCTCGTCACCGGCGAGGCCGCCCCCGGCACCCTGGTCACCACCGACGCCGACGTCATCGAGGTCGAGGTCGAGGCCACCAACATCCCCGAGGACCTCGAGGTCTCCGTCGAGGGCGTCGAGGCCGGCACCCAGATCACCGCCGCCGACGTGCAGCTGCCCTCCGGCGCGACCCTGATCTCTGACCCCGAGACGCTGCTCGTCAATGTCATCGAGGCCCCGTCGAGCGCCGACCTCGAGGCCGACGAGGAGTCCGCTCCCCAGGGCGAGGCCGCCGAGGACGCCGCGAAGGCCGCCGAGGAGGGCTGATCCCCCACCGCCGTGCAGTAACGGCGAACAGGTCACGGGCCCGGGACGACCACTGTGTCGTCCCGGGCCCGTTCCCTATTTCCTGCTCGCGCAGCCGCTCCCCCCCGATGGCGTCTCGCTCCCGCCGATGGCGTCTCGCTTCCACGCCCGCACGCCACATCCCATCCTCGCTCCCCGGCATGGCGTCCCGCCTGCCCGCCGGTGCGCGCGAGACGCCATCGACGCACGCGGCTGTAAAGGGGCCAGCCGCGGAGGGCTCTGCTAGCGGCCGAATGGCCGGCGGGCGGGCCGCGGGGGCGACTGCGAGGGGCGGGCCGCGGGGCAGCTGCGAGAGGCCGGGCGCGGCTGCGAGGGGCCGCGGAGGCTGGCTGAGCGCGGCTGCGGGGGGGGCCGGCGGGCTCGCGGACTAGCCGCGGAGGAGCCCCACCGCCAGGACGAACATCATCACCGCGATCGCCCCGTCGAGCACCCGCCACGCCCCGGGCCTGGAGAACAGCCCGCGCAGAGCCTTACCGCCGAAGCCGATGAGCGAGAACCACACCGCGCCGGCGAGGAACGCCCCCGCGGCGAAAACCCATCGCAGCTCCGCCCCGTGCTGGTTGGCGAGCGTGCCGAGGAACACCACGCAGTCCAGGTAGGCGTGCGGGTTGAGCCAGGTGAACGCCGCGCACGCCGCGACCGCCCCCATCGTCGACGGGACCCGTCCGCCACCGGCGGCCTGCAGCCCCTCCCCCGGACGGAGGGCCCGGGCGGCGGCGAACGTGCCGTAGGTGACCAGGAACGCCACGCCGACCCACTTCAACACCGTGATCGCGGCCGGTGCGGTCTCGATGAGTGCGCCGACCCCCGCCACCCCGAGCAGGATGAGCGCGGCCTCAGAGAGCACGCAGAACACGACGATCGGCACCATCGACACGTCGCCCCGGATTGATCGTTGCAGGACGTACGCGTTCTGCGCGCCGATGGCGGCGATGAGTCCGAGGCCGATGCCGGCGCCCGCGAAGAGAGTGGATGTCGTGGTCACACCACCAATCTAGGCAGACGTCCATCAGTAGTGCGACTACAGATTCTGCTCTAGCATCAGTAATACTTATGAACGCTCTGCAGCTGGACCAGCTCCGCACCCTCGTCGCCGTGGTGGACCTCGGCTCGTTCGAGGCCGCCGCCGCGCACCTGCACATCACGCAGTCCGCGGTGTCCCAGCGGATCCGCGCGCTCGAGGAGTCCGCGGGCCGGATCCTCGTCCGCCGCGAACGCCCCATCACCGCCACCGAGTCCGGCGAGACCGTCCTGCGCACCGCCCGGCAGATGCTCCACCTGGAACAGTCGCTCGCCGGGGAGCTCGACGACCTCGGGTCCGGGCAGGGCCCGGTCGTGCTGGCGGTGGCGTGCAACTCGGACTCACTGTCGACCTGGTTCCTCGACGCCATGACCGACGTCCACGACGGCGGCCGGGTCGTCTTTGACATCCGCCGCGAGGACGAGTCCCTGTCCAGTGAGCTGCTGCGTCGCGGCGAGGTGATGGCGGCGGTGACCAGCCAGTCGCGGCCGGTGCAGGGATGCCGCGCGCTCGCGCTGGGCTCTATGCGTTACCTGGCCTGCGCCAGCCCGGGGTTCGTCTCCCGGCACCTGCGCGAGGGCACGACCACCGCCGCGCTCGGCCGGGCGCCCATCGTGGACTTCGACCGCAGCGACGGCCATCAGAACCACCACTACCGCAGGCTGGCCCGCCGCGAGCCGACCGGGCCACGGCACTTCATCCCCAGTTCGCACGACCACGTCCGCGCGATCGTCGCCGGGCTGGGCTGGGGGCTCATCCCCGAACAACTGGCCACGCCGTGGCTGGTCTCCGGGGAGATCGTGGAGGTCTCGCCGGACCGCCCGCTGGACGTTCCGCTGTACTGGCAGCACTGGAAGCTCCAGTCCCCCGATCTCGACGCGCTCACCGGGGCCGTGCTCGCCACCGCCCGCACCGAGCTGCGGATATGAGCCCACCCCCGGCGTCTGGGATCATGGGCCCGTGACTACCGCCGACCAGCCGACCGGCCCCACGCTCGTGGTGGGCCTGGCCAACCCCGGACCCGACTACGAGGGCACCCGCCACAACATCGGCTGGGACGTCCTGCAGGAACTCGCCTCGCGGGCTCTGCCCATGCCGGCGAGTTTCTCCACCCACAAGAAGACCAACTGCGAGATCGCCCAGACCCGCCTGGCCGACCGGCCCGTGGTGCTCGCGCGCCCCCGCAGCTACATGAACCTGTCCGGCGGACCGGTCGCGGCAGTGGCCAAGTACTTCTCCGTCAAGCCCACCGACGTGATCGTGGTCCACGACGAGATCGACATCGACTTCGGCCAGGTCCGCCTCAAGCGCGGGGGCGGCGAGGGCGGCCACAACGGCCTGCGCTCGGTGTCCGGCTCGCTCGGCACGCGGGATTACATCCGGGTCCGTGCCGGGGTCGGCCGCCCGCCGGGCCGGATGGCGGTCGCCGACTTCGTCCTCAAGCGCTTCTCCAAGCTCGAGCAGCCGGACGTGCCGTTCCTCGTCCAGGACGCCGCGGACGCCGTCGAACTCCTCCTCAAGCACGGGTTGGAGACGGCCCAGAACCAGGTCCACTCGGCGTGAGCCGGACCCGGCGGTTCGAGCGTCGGGCCCTGCTCGGCACGGGGGCCGACCTCTTCGAGCGCGCGAGCCGCGGACTCCTCGACTGGGAGATGCACCGTCGGGCCGGCCTCGTCGTCGTCGCCGACGGCCCCGCCACCCCGGGCCGGACGGTGACCCTCCGGCCCCGGACGGGCCCCGCGGCGTGGCTGCGGCTCACCGCACCGTGCGAGGTCACCGACGTCACCGACCTCCCCGACGCGCGGGGCTTCACCTACCGCGCACTGCCGGGCCATCCCGAACGCGGGTGGGAACGGTTCCTCGTGTGGCGCGACCCGGGCACCGACGCCGTGGGGCTCACCATCGCCGCGGAATCCGCGCACGCAACGCTGCTGGCCAGGCTCGGCGCGCCCGTCGCCCGCGCCGAGCAGGACCGACTCACGCGCCGCTACCTGGCCGCACTCCGGCCACCCGCGGCGAGCTGACGCACCCGGGATCGCCGGCCACCCCACGAGCGCGGGCCCTCAGAGGTCGTAGAGCTCGCGCAGCCGGTCGAGCAACGTCACGAGCGTGCCCTCCCGCAGCGCCTCGGCGACCACCCCGCCCTCGAACCTCTCGGACCGCACGACCCACGTGATGAGCGCCCGCGTCAGCTCCTCGTCCGCGGTCTCCGCCAGCCCGGCGAGGTCGGTCAGGCCCCCGTGCGACAGGCCCCGCCGCGCGAGCTCTTCGAGGTGGTCGCGCCTCGTGAGCACTCCCCCGTCGAACGCCGCCATCACCGCGCGGGCGTCATCCTCGACCCCGGGATAGCGCAGCAGCGTGCGATGGCTCGCCCACGCGCCCCGGACCTGTCCGTCCTCCCGCAGCCCGCGCAACCGCTCGACCGCGGGGAGCAGCTGGCGGAGCGCCCCCCTGCGCTCCTCCGCCGCCCCCCGACCGCTCGCGGTGTCCGGTTGTCGACCGTCCCCCGCTCCCCCTGCATCCATCTCGTCCCCCCCTGATCGTCCCGCGACGTCGACCCCGCCGCCCCCGCGCACCGTAGGGACGGACTCCGACACCGGCGCGGGCGCCGCACCCGGTCCGCATTAACGTCCCCTTATAGACCGGGTATCGCCATAGTGGGCCCCCGCGTGAGCACCGTCAACCCCGCCTCGCAGAAGCGGTGCCCGACACCGCAGGTCACCGCGGCCGACGCCGCGCCGGCCGCGCAGGGCCTGACCTCGGCATTCGCGCGCCACCCCGGGTGCGGGGCGATGTCGCCGGATTCGGTGCCGGGGAAGTGGCGGACGTACCCTGGGTGACGACGACGAGGGCCGTCGACTGCCAGGAGGAGTGCGCGTGACCGAGACCGCCGAGGACACCGGAACGGGCGGGCACGCCCCGGGTTCGGACAGCACCCTGGACGTCGCCTCCGAGGTCGCGCGCCGCAGGACGTTCGCCGTGATCGCCCATCCGGACGCCGGCAAGTCCACACTGACCGAGGCCCTCGCCCTCCATGCGCGCGTCATCAACGAGGCCGGGGCGGTCCACGGCAAGTCGGGGCGCCGCTCCACCGTCTCGGACTGGATGGAGATGGAGAAGGCCCGCGGTATCTCCGTCAGCTCCACGGCCCTGCAGTTCACGTACGCGCCCGAGGACTCGGACCCCGACGACGAGCCGTACGTCATCAACCTCGTCGACACCCCGGGCCACGCCGACTTCTCCGAGGACACCTACCGCGTCCTCACGGCCGTCGACGCGGCGGTCATGCTCATCGACGCCGCCAAGGGGCTCGAGCCGCAGACCCTCAAGCTGTTCCGGGTGTGCAAGCACAACGGCCTGCCGATCATCACGGTGATCAACAAGTGGGACCGGCCCGGCCGGGCTCCGCTCGAGCTGCTGGACGAGATCACCGAACAGATCGGCCTCGTCCCCACCCCGCTGTACATGCCGGTCGGTATCGCGGGCGACTACCGGGGCCTGCTGCGACGCGGCGAGGGCGGCGCGCCGGAGGAGTACGTCCACTTCACCCGCACCGCCGGCGGGTCGACGATCGCGCCCGAGGAGCACTACGACCCCGAGACCGCCGCCGCCCGCGAGGGGGACGTGTGGGAGACCGCGGTCGAGGAGTCCGAACTGCTCTCGGCGATGGGTCAGGACCACGACCAGGAGCTGTACCTCGCCGGCGAGACCAGCCCCGTGATCTTCGCCTCCGCCATGCTCAACTTCGGTGTGCACCAGATCCTCGACGCGCTCGTCGAGCTCGCCCCGCCGCCGCCGGCGTGGCCGACCGTCTCGGGTGAGCCGCGCGAGACCTCCGACCCGTTCTCGGCGATGATCTTCAAGGTCCAGGCCGGAATGGACGCCGCGCACCGGGATCGCCTGGCGTTCATGCGGGTGGTCTCGGGCGAGTTCGAGCGCGGCATGGTGGTCCAGCACGCCCAGACCGGCAAGCCGTTCACCACCAAGTACGCACTCACCGTGTTCGGGCGTGACCGCTCGACCGTGGAGACCGCCTACCCGGGCGACGTGGTGGGCCTGGTCAACGCCACCGGGCTCGCCCCCGGCGACACCCTCTACACCGGTAAGAAGGTCGAGTTCCCGCCGATCCCGCAGTTCGCCCCCGAGTTCTTCGCGGTGGTGCGCGCGCAGTCGCTGGGCAAGTACAAGCAGTTCCGCAAGGCCATCGATCAGCTGGCCGCCGAGGGGGTCGTGCAGATCCTGCGCAACGACGCCCGCGGCGACGCCAACCCGGTCATGGCCGCGGTCGGCCCCATGCAGTTCGAGGTGGTCACAGCCCGCATGAAGGCCGAGTTCAACGTCGAGGTGATGGTCGACAACCTCCCGTACTCGATCGCGCGTCGCACCGACGCCGAGTCCGCCGCCGAACTCGGCCGCCAGCGCGGCGTGGAGGTGTTCACCCGCACCGACGGCGAGCTCCTGGCGCTCTTCGGCGACAAGTGGCGCCTGCAGTACATCACCAAGGAGATGGACCACCTCACCATCGAGCCGCTGGTCGCCGACACCGACTGACCCGCCGACCGGGCGGTTGGCGGCGACGGGCGGTCCGCGGGCAAGCTGGACACCATGACCAGTGACTCCCGTGTCTCCCTCCGCGTCTTCGTCGAACCCCAGCAGGGCGCGACGTACGCCGACCAGCTCGCGGTCGCCCGCGCCGCCGAGGACCTCGGCTACGAGGCCTTCTTCCGCTCCGACCACTACCTCAAGATGGGCGACGTCAGCGGGCTGCCCGGCCCCACCGACGCCTGGCTCACCCTCGCCGGTCTGGCCCGCGAGACCTCGACCATCCGGCTCGGCACCCTGCTGACCTCGGTGACGTTCCGCCACCTCGGCCCCCTGGCCATCTCCCTCGCGCAGGTCGACGTGATGTCCGGCGGACGCCTCGACGTGGGCCTCGGCGCCGGGTGGTACGAGGACGAACACACCGCGTACGGCATCCCGTTCCCACCGCTCGGCGAGCGGTTCGATTTGCTCGAGGACACCCTCGGCGCGCTCGAGCAGCTGTGGTCCGCACCCGCCGGCGAGTCGCTGACCGTGCGGGGCAAGCGGGTCGATCTCGTCGACTCCCCCGGCCTGCCCAAGCCCGTGCAGTCGCCGCCGCCCGTGATCGTCGGCGGCCACGGCAAGAAGCGCACCCCCGCCCTCGCCGCCCGGTTCGCCGACGAGTTCAACGTCCCCTTCGCCGACGTCGACACCGTCGCCACCCAGTACCGCCGCGTCGACGAGGCGTGTGCCGCCCGCGGTCGCGCGCCCCAGGAGATCATCCGCTCGGCCGCCCTCGTGCTGTGCTGCGGACGCGACGAGGCCGAGATCTCCCGCCGCGCGGATGCCATTGGGCGCGAGGTCGACGAGCTGCGGACCAACGGCGCGGCCGGCACCCCGGCCGAGGTCGTCGAAAAGATCGGCCGGTACTCCGAGATCGGGGCCCGCCGCATCTACCTGCAGGTGCTCGACATGTCCGACCTCGACCACCTCGAGCTCGTCGCCTCCGAGGTCGCCCGCCAGCTCTGACGCGGCCCCGCCCCGCCGCCCGGGAACTCCCCCACCCGCCCGGGCGGCGGGGCTAGGGTCGGGCCATGACGGCGCAGACGCTCGGTCCCGCACGTTCCGCCCATCCCGGCATCGCCTCACGGTGGGCGCCGGCGGGGCTCGTCGTCGCCCTCGTCGTCGTCCTCGTCGCCGCCGTCACCACCGCTCACGGCGCGGGGACCAGCAGGGCGCAGGCCCCCACCACGGTCACGACCGGCGGGCCCGCCCCGGGCGGCGCCGCGCCGATCAGCGGGATGGTCGACGCGCACGCGCACATCACCGCCTCCCAGGCCTTCGGCGGCGCCCTCCGGTGCGGCGAGCCGTTCGCCCCCGGCGGCCTCGCCGAGGCCCTGGCCGACTGCCCCACGCACTCCGGCACCGGACACTTCGCGCTCCTCGAGGCCGTCCTCGGCGGCACCGACCTGCCCGGCGGCCCCCAGGGGTTCCCGACCCTCGCCCAGTGGCCGTCGCACGATTCGCAACTGCACGAGCAGGCCCACTACACCGGTATAGAGCGGGCGTGGCGGGGCGGGCTGCGCGTGCTCAACAACCACCTCGTCGCCAACCGCGTGCTGTGCGAGGCGCTCGTCGGACTCGGCGTGCCCGCGCGGACCTCGTGCGACGAGATGGAACAACTACGCCACCAGGTCGACTACCTGGGCCGCATGGAGGCGCACATCGACGCCGAACACGGCGGGCCCGGGCGGGGCTGGTTCCGGATCGCCCGCTCCCCCGAGGAGGTCCGGAACATCGCCGCGCAGGGCAAGCTCGCCGTCACCCTCGGCGTCGAGGCGTCGGAACCGTTCGGGTGCCGGATCGTCGACGACGCGCCCCTGTGCACCACCGCCGACATCGACCGCGGCCTCGACGAGTTCGCCTCCTGGGGCGTGTCGACCGTGTTCCCGGTGCACAAGTTCGACAACGCCCTCGGCGGTGCGCGCATGGACGAGGAGCTCGCCGGGCTCGCGGTGAACATCGGCAACAAGCTCGGCACCCAGCGCTTCTGGGAGGCCGAACCCTGCGCCGGGCCCGACGCCGACCACGCCCAACCGCTCGCCAGCACCCCCGTCGCCGACGGTCTCGCGGCCGCCTCCTCCGGGGCCCCGGCCGGCGCGGCCCTGCCCGTCTACCCCGAGCGACCACTGTGCAACGTGCGCGGCCTGACCGCCCTCGGCGAGCACGCCATCCGCGGGATGATGGCACGTGGCATGGTCATCAACATCGACCACATGGGCGTCAAGACCGCGCACCGCGCTCTCGACATGGCCGCCGAGGCCGGCTACACCGGGCTGGTCGTGGACCACGCCTGGGCCACCCAGGGCAACACCCGGCGGGTCCACGAGCAGGGCGGATTCGTCGCCGCGTTCGCCTGGCCCGCCGACGCCACCGAGAACTTCGACGTGGGATTCCTCGAACAGTGGCGCACCAACACCGCCGGCGCCACCCGACCGTTCGACGGCTACGGGTTCGGCTCCGACGTCAACGGGCTCGCGCCCCTGGCCGAACCCCGGCCCAGCGCCGCGGACGACCCGCTGGTCTACCCCTTCACCGCGCCCAGCGGCGAGGTCATGGACCGCTGGCGCGTCGCCGATCGCGTCTACGACCTCAACGTCGACGGCGTCGCGCAGTACGGCCTCTACGCCGACTGGGCCGCGGACGTCCTGCACCGCGCCGGCCCCGACCGCGCCGAGCTCGAACGCCAGCTCATGGGCGGCGCCGAGGCGTGGACGGCCAACTGGGAACGGGCACGCGACCGCGCCTGAGACCCGCCACGCGACCCCGGCTGCGTTGTTCCCGCGATCCCGCCCTCCGGACGACTAACCTGGGGCAATGACCCCGAACCCGGCCCCGCGACGCCAGACCCGACCGCGCCTCGCCGCCGCAGCGGCGATCGGAGCGGCGGTGGCCGTGGCCGTCTCCGCGTGCGGCGTCCCGCTACCGGATCCGGAGCCCGGGCAGAGCCCCGCCGCGTACTCCGGGCTCGAGGTCTCGGAGGACCGCGTCGAGTACGCGATCGGGAAGGTCACCGACATCGTCGAGGAGGAACTCGAGGCCTCGGGCGTGCCGGGCGCGGCGGTGGCGGTGGTCCGGGGCGGCGAGGTCGCGCTGGCCGAGGGCTTCGGGGTCCGCAGCACCGAGACCGGTGAATCGGTCGACGCGCGGACGGTCTTCCCGCTGGCCTCGATCTCCAAGCCGGTCAGCGCGACGGTCGTGGCCGCCGAGAGCGCCGGCGGCCGCGTCGGCTGGGACACCCCGGTCCGCGAGTTCCTGCCGTGGTTCGCGCTCTCCGACCCCCGCATCTCGGACGTCGTGACGGTGGGCGACATGTTCGCCCACCGCTCGGGGCTGCCCGAGCACGCCGGCGACGACCTCGAGGACCTGGGCTACGAGCGGCCCGCGATCCTGCACGGGCTCCGTCACCTCCCGCTCGAGCCGTTCCGCGCCTCGTACGCGTACACCAACTTCGGGCTCACCGCCGGGGCGGAGGCCGTGGCCGCCTCGGCCCGCACCCCGTGGGCGGAACTGGCCCGCGCCCGCGTCTTCGACCCCCTCGGCATGTCGGACACCTCGTTCAGCCACGAGGAGCTGCTCGACCGCGGCAACCGGGCGGTCGGCCACGTGCGGGCCCCCGCCGCCGAGTCCGGGGAGTCGTCCGGCGCGTGGATCCCCGCCGACCCCGCGCGCGACCCGGACGCCCAGGCCCCCGCGGGTGGCCTGAGCTCGTCGGTGACCGACATGGCGCGGTGGATGTCGATGGTGCTCGACGACGGCAAGGGGCCCGGTGGTGCCCAGGTGGTCCCCTCCGACGCCCTCCGACAGGCGTTGACCCCGCAGTCCGTGTCCGCGCCCCCGCAGTCCGCCGCCGACCGCACCGGGTCCTACGGCTACGGGTTCAACATCGGCACGAGTTCCTCGGGCCGCGTCCAGTGGAGCCACTCGGGAGCGTTCGCCCTCGGCGCGGGTACGGCGATGTTGATGATGCCGTCGCTGGACCTGGGCATCATCACCCTCACCAACGCCGCGCCCGAGGGAGTCGCCGAGACGATCAACGCGCGGTTCGCGGACTACGCCCAGTACGGGGACCCGGCGCTCGAGTGGCGTCAGTTGTACACGGAGGCGTTCGGCCCGCTGCTCGACCCGGTGGGCGACCTCGTCTCCACGCGCCAGCCCTCCGCGCCGACGCCCCCGCGGCCCGCCGAGGAGCTGCTCGGCGTGTACCGCAACGACTACTTCGGCGAGATCGAGGTGCGGCGCGCCGCGGGCGACGACGCCTCGGACGCCGACGCCTCGGACAGCGACCTCGCGCTGGCCGTGGGCCCGGGGCCGCTGGTGTGGCCGCTCGAGCCCTGGGACGGGGACACCTTCGCCGTGAGCCCGGTGGGTGAGAACTGGCCGCGCGGCTCGCGCGGGAGCGTGACCTTCGAGGGCGACGCCGTCACCGTCGAGCTGCTCGACGCCAACGGACTCGGCACGTTCACCCGCGTCGACCCGGGCGACGGGGACGACTGACCCGCGTCGGCCGGCCCGCGCGGCCGGGCGGGGAGCCGTCAGCAGCCCGTGCCGCCGGGCGGCGAGCCGTCAGCGGCCCGTGCCGCCAGGCGGGGAGCCGTCAGCGGCCCGAGCCGCCAGGCGGGGAGCCGTCCGCGGCCCGTGCCGCCAGGCGGGGAGCCGTCAGCGGCCCGCCGCGTCCAGCTTCTCCGCGCGCCGACGGCCCCGGCGGGAGTCCGCCTCCGGTGTGGTGAGGAAGGTCGCGAACCACGCCATCCGCGGATCGGCGTCCACGAGGAACGCCTTGGCCATGAGGGTGAGCGGGACCGCGAGGATCGCGCCCAGGGGCCCGGCGACCGCCGCCCAGAACACCAACGACAAGAAGGTGACGGTGGGCGTGAGCCCGACCGCGTCGCCGGTGAACTTGGGCTGGACGAAGCTCTGCATGACGAGGTTGATGACGCAGTAGATCACCACGACCCAGATCGCGTCGCCCGGCCCGCCGGTGAGCAGCGCGAACAGGGCCGGCGGGACGAGACCCAACACGAAGCCGATGTTGGGGATGTAGTTGGTGACGAACGCCAGCACGCCCCACACCAGGGCGAGCGGCACGCCGAGGATCCACAGGGCCACCGCGTCCATCACCGCGACGATGAGACCGAAGACGGTCGAGACGATCCAGTACGACTTCACCCCGTCGGTGAAGGATCCCAACGCATCCGCGAGCCGTGGACGCTGGCGGGCGATCGCCGGACGGCGGCGGAAGACGCCGGGGATGTCGAACACGAGGAAGGTCAGCGCGATGATCAGCACCGTGAGCTGCCCGCCGGCCGCGGAGAGCTGACCGGCGACGTTCTGCACCGTGCCGATGATGGTCCCGGGATCCAGGACGCCCTGCAGACTCGAGGCGACCTGGTCCTGGCTCACGCCGAGACCGCCGAGGAGCTCGAGACTCTGATCGTAGAGCTCCACGAACTTGTCCTGGTACTGCGGGATCTCCTCGGCGGCCACCCACAGCGCCCACACCAACGACCCGATCAGGGCGAGGAGCACGACGTACAGCACGAGCAGGACGACGATCGTCCCCGCCCAGCGCGGCAGTCCCGACCGGTCGAGGAGACGCTGCAGGGGCTGCGCCGCGATCACCAGGTTCAACGCGAGGAACGCCGGCATGAGGATGTGCGCGTGCTCCGAGATCCCCCACAGGACCACGAGCGCGGCGGCGAGGGACACCACGGTGACGCCCGCGATGCCCCACCCCTTGGGCTCCTCGTGTGGTGCTGACGTCGCGGGGCCGTCACCGGTGCTGGCCATGGTCCTCCTCGTGGGCGGCGCCCTGCGCGCCGGACGCCGCCCAGAGTAGTCCCGTCAGTTGCCGGTCAGCGCCGCCCGGATGCCGTCGACGTCCACCGCGTCGAGGTCGGCGGGATCCCAGCTGGGGTTGCGGTCCTTGTCGATCACCACGGCGCGCACGCCCTCGACGAAATCCGGGCGGGCGGTGATCCACCCACCCAGTGCCAGCTCGTTGTCGAGGCACTCGCGCAGGTCCTGTGCCTCGGCTCCCGCGCGCAGCAGCTCGATGGTCGCCACGATCGAGGTCGGGCAGTGGGAGCGCAGCATCCCGAGCGTCTCGGTGGCCCAGTCGTCCTGCTCCCCGGCCTCCAGGGCCGCGATCATCTCCTGCGCGGTCCCGCGGGAGAAGACGTCCTCGATGCGGTCGATCCTCGCCTCGACGGCGGACTCCCCCGCCGCCTCGCGCTCGAGACCGAACCTCCGGAGCGCCTCCGACAACCCGTTCGCGCCGATCGCGTCGACGAAGGCGTTGCGCTCGTCGTCGTCGATCAGGTGCGTCGCCAGGCCCGTGTACAGGGCGTCGGCGGAGTTCATCCGCACCCCCGTCGTACCCAGGTAGATCGCCACGGCCAGCCCCCGGGTCCCGCCGCCGCACAGGCGGGGCAGGAAGTGGCTCGCGCCGACGTCGGGGATGAACCCGATCGCGGTCTCCGGCATGGCCATCATGACCTTCTTGGTCACCACGCGGTGCGAACCGTTGATCGAGACACCGAGGCCGCCGCCCATCGCGACACCGTGGATGACGGCGACCGTCGGCACGCGATGGGTGTGGTACGCCAGGTCCATCGCGTACTCCTCCGAGAAGAACTCCCGGTTGGCCGCGTGGTCGCCGGACGCCGCCGCGTCGCGCAGGGCGCGGATGTCGCCGCCCGCGCAGAACGCCTTCTCCGACGAGCTCGTGGTGACCACGGCCTCGACACCCTCGTCCTTCGCGGCGTCGTCGAGCGCCGCGTGCAGTGCCCTGCACATGGGCAGATCCAGCGAGTTCAGGGCCTTGGGGCGGTCCAGGACGATGTGCTGCATCCGGCCTTCACGCCGGGTGATGACGAATTCACTCATGCCCCCAGTGTGTCAGGCCCCGCGCGGAGCGGAGCACAGATACTAGGAACTCCTACCTCGATGCCCCCGCCCGCACCACCGGCCTCACCGCCCCAGCAGCCGCGACGCCACGTCGGGCACGTACTTGAACTCCTCACGCGGCGGGCGCTCGTACCCGGTGTTCGGCGGGCGCTCGGGGATCTCCAGCTCCGGAGGTTCGAGCTGCTCCCACGGCACCGTCGACAACAGATGCGAGATGACGTTGATCCGCGACCGCTTCTTGTCCTCCGACTCGACCGTGAACCACGGCGCCTCGGGGATGTCCGTGTGGATGAACATCTCGTCCTTCGCGCGACTGTAGTCCTCCCAGCGCGTGAGGGACTCCAGGTCCATCGGCGAGAGCTTCCAGCGGCGCATCGGGTCCTCGTGCCGCGAGCGGAACCGGCGCTCCTGCTCCTCGTCCGACACCGAGAACCAGTACTTGCGCAACATGATGCCGTCCTCGACGAGCAGCCGCTCGAAGATCGGCGCCTGGTGCAGGAACCGGCGGTACTCGTCGGTCGTGCAGAAACCCATCACCCGCTCGACGCCCGCCCGGTTGTACCAGGACCGGTCGAAGATCACGATCTCCCCGGCCGCGGGCAGGTGCTCGATATACCGCTGGAAGTACCACTGCGTGCGCTGCACCTCCGTCGGCGCGGGCAACGCCACCACCCGCGCGTGCCGGGGGTTGAGGTACTGGGTGATGCGCTTGATCGCCGACCCCTTGCCCGCGGCGTCACGCCCCTCGAACACCACCACCAGCCGGTTCCCGGTCGCGCGCAGCCACGCCTGCATCTCGACCAGCTCGGCCTGCAGCCGCTCGAGTTCCGCCTCGTAGGCCTTGCCCGGCAGCTTCTCGAGCCCGCTCGGCAGCCGGTCCTTCTTCTTGGGCCCGGCCTTGGTGCCGGCACCACCCTCGGCCCCGGCCTTCGCGCCGCTCTTCGACCCGCTCTTCTTCCCGCCCATGGCGCGATCCTACGGACGCCCGCCCCGCCGCGGCCGGGATCGACCGGCCCGACGAAGACCTTGACGCTGTCCGGACGGAGTGTCTAGTTTCTCGCAGGGACGTGGCGACCGTCACCTCCGACGCCAAGAGAACGAGGCCTCATGCCGCACCTCTCCCGCCGAGGATTCCTCGGTGGCCTCGCCGCCACCGGTCTCGCCGCCCTCGCCGCCGACCCCGCCGCGGCCGCGCAGCCCACCGGCTCCGCAGGCCCCGCCGCAGCGGCCCCCGCCACCGGGCGGATCCCCCACGAGGTGCAGGACCACCGGTGCATCGTGGTCGGCAGCGGATTCGGCGGTGCCATCTCGGCGCTCAGGCTCGCGGAGGCGGGCGTCGACGTCGTCGTCGTCGAACGGGGGCGACGGTGGACCACCGGACCCGACGCCACCACCTTCCCCAGCGCCACCTCCCCCGACGAGCGCGCCCTGTGGTTCCGCTCCGCGCCCGAGGTCTTCGGCCGCCCCGTCGACCTCCCCCGCTACACCGGCCTGCTCGAGGCCTCCGTCGGCGAGAACATGACGTCCGTGTGCGCCACCGGCGTCGGCGGCGGGTCCCTCATCTACCAGGGCATGGCGCTGCAGCCCACCGAGGAGCTGTTCCACACGTGGTTCCCCGGCGGGGTCGACTGGGCCGAGATGGACCGCGAGTACTACCCGCGCGTGTCCCGCATGCTGCGCCTGGCCGAGGCCCCCGACGAGCTCGTCGCCTCGCACACCTACGCCGCGTCCCGCGTCTTCGCGCAGCGCGTCCGCGACGCCGGTCTGCCCCTGCGCAAGATCCCCATGCCCATCGACTGGGACTACGCGCTCGCCGAACTGCGCGGCGAGATGCGCCCGGCCTACACCAACGGCGACAGCTCGCTCGGGGTGAACAACGGCGGCAAGCACTCCGTCGACGTCACCTACCTCGCCCGCGCCGAGGCCACCGGCCGCGTCGACGTCCGCCCCCTGCACGACGTCCGCGCGATGCGGTGCCTGCCCGACGGCCGCTGGGAGATCGACGTCGAAGAGCTCGACACCTCCGGCCGCCTCCTGCGCACCCTCGCCATGCGCGCGCCCGCCCTCATCCTGGCCGCCGGCTCCGTCGGCACCTCCACCCTGCTCACCCGCGCCGCCGCGACCGACGCCGTCACCGACCTTCCCGAGACCGTCGGTGCCGGCTGGGGCACCAACGCCGACCGCATCTACATGTGGACCGACCCCACCGCCGGCTTCGGCGCCGTCCAGGGCGGGCCCGTGGTCTACGGCAGCCTCAACTGGGACGACCCCACCGCCGCCCACACCCTCATCCAGGCCTCGCTCCCGCCGTTCGGCCCGCACCTGCACAGCACCGTTCTCGTCGGCTACGGCGTCAGCGCCGACCGCGGGCAGGTCGTCTACGACCCCGCGCAGGATCGCGGCGTCATCCGCTGGCCCGCGCACGGTGACACCGGCATCCTCCACGGTCACATCGACCCCACCGCGCGGCGCATCGTCGGCCCCACCGGCCACCTCACCGACACCAACCGCATGCTCAACTCGACCTGGCACCCCCTCGGCGGCGCCGCGATGGGCCAGACCTGCGATCTCGACGGGCGCGTGCTCGGCCAGCGCGGGCTCTACGTCCTCGACGGCGCGCTCATCCCCGGCACGACCGCCGCGTGCAACCCGTCCCTGACGATCGCCGCCGTCGCCGAACGCGCTCTGGAGCGAATCGTGCGACGCGACATCGGCGTTGTCTTCTAAGGTAAGGAAATGCGGTCCCGCGACTCCGTCCTCGAGGCCACCCGAGAAGTGATCGGGCGGGCCGGGTTCGGCGGTGTCACGATCGCGGCGGTCGCCAAACAGGCCAACGTCAGCCGCCAGACCATCTACTCGATCTTCGGCACCCGCGAGGAACTCGTCTCCCAGGCCGTCACCGAGCGGCTCACCATGCTCACCGGCGCGTTCGCCGACCTGCTCGCGGACTCCGCCACGCCCCTCGAGCTGGTCGTGGGCATCGCGGTCGAGGGCCGCAACCGCATCCTCGGCGACCCACTGCTGCGGGTGCTCGCCCTGGGCGGCGGCGCCAACCCGATGTTCGACCCCGGCGCGGCCTCCCGCACGCACGAGTACTGCATGGCCCTCCTCGCCCCCGCCGCCGAGCGGTTCCCCGAGCTGGCCGGGCGGCTGGACCTCGTCGCCGACATCGGCATGCACGTCGGATGGTCCGTCCTGTGCCTCGACTCGCCAGACACCCGCTCCGACGACGACCTCCGCGCCTTCCTCACCACCTGGCTGGGGCCGCTGATGGCGACGTTCGAGGCGTCCGGGCCGGGCGGGGTGGGGGCGGCGAGTGGCGCGGTGGCCCCCGCCCCGGGCGCCCCCGGGCTCGTCCCGGCCCCCGGCGCCGAGCGCTCCCCCTCGCCCGATCTCCCGGGGCCGCGCGAGACGTGACCGACGTGTTGGTCCTGTGGGACCTCGACCTCACCCTCCTCGACCCGGCCGGCTTCGGCGCCCGCATGATCGCCCCGACGCTCGCCGACCTCCTCGGCCGCGAGCCTGTCCTGGGCGCGTCGTTCGCGGGCCGCACCGACCGCGCGATCCTCACCGATCTGCTCGAGTTGAACGGGGCGACCGGGCCCGACGACGACGAGCTCGTCACCTCCCTCATGGACGCCGTGGCCCGGCGATGCGAAACCTTCGGGGACGATCTCCTGGCCGGTGGTGGCGGTCCCCTGCCCGGCGCGCACGAGGCCGTCGCCGCTCTGGCCGCGGACCCGCGGGTGCACCAGGGGATCGTCACGGGCAACATGCGTCGGACCGCCCTGCTCAAGCTTCGGCTCTGCGGGTTCGACGGGCTGCCCGACCCGGACCTCGGCGCGTTCGGGGATCACCACGCCGATCGCGCCCACCTCGTGCGCGAGGCCCTCGTCGCAGCCGCCCGCCGCGGGCTCGATGTGCCGCCCTCCCGCGCGGTGGTGGTGGGCGATCACGTGCACGACGTACGCGGGGCGCTCGACGCGGGCGCGGCCTGTGTGGCGGTCGCGACGGGCCGGGTCACGGCCGACGAACTCGCGGCCGCCGGGGCCCACTGCGTGCTGCCGGACCTCACCGACACCGACGCGCTCCGCGCGGCGATCCACTCCGCCGCCGGCTGACCGCTGACCGCTGCTCAGACCCGCCACCGACCGCCGCGCGCCGGCCGCCCGCGCCGAACCGCCCGGACAACCCGTCGCTCCCCCACCCACCGCGCGCCGGTCCGCGCAGTCGTCGGGCGATGCACCGCGCGCCTCCGAGCTGCCGCCAGCGGCCAGTGATCTGGCAGCACTCACGGCGGTTTTGGCAGCAGCCACGCAGGAGGATCGGCCCGATCCCCGCCCTGACTGCTGCCAATCCGAGCCGCAGCCCATACGGACCTCTTCATACTCAGCCCACGGATCGACCCCGTGCGAGAGCGCTTCCGATCTGGCGGAGCACCGTTGCGGGGGTCTTGAGCATCTGCGCCGTCACACGAATGACCTGCCATCCGAGTTCCGCCAGCTCGGCGTTCACGCGGGCGTCGTACTCCCAGGTGGGCCCGCGGCGGTGAAGCTGCCCGTCGTAGAAGATGGCCACCCGCTCCTCCGGGTACGCGAAGTCCGCGATCGTCAGGTGCGCCCCGTACTCGTTCGAGATCGGGAGTTGGGATACGGGTGCGGGCAGGTGCGACCTCTCGATGATCAGCCGGAGCCTGGTCTCCTGCGGTGAATCCGCCAAGTGGTCGCACGAGCGGAGCAGAGCACGGACGCGCCGGAGCCCGTGCAGGCCGCTCAGCCCCGCCGCGAATGCACGGACCTCGTCCACCTCGGTGCGCGATCGATTGCAGACGGCATCGATCTTCGCGATCGCCGTGTCGTCGTCGTCTTCCCATCTCGCCAGGTCGACCGCCGTGCGTACAACGCTGGTCACAGAGATACCCGAGCGAACGACCACCTGCTCAGGCGGTAACGGTGCGCGCACCCTTCGGCTGCGAATGCCCGGCGGGTCGTGCGTGGGCGAGCGGGTGTAGAGCTCCACCTCCCGCAACAGCGAGCGGGGCGAGAACCACCGCTCACCGTGAAGCCGCGCCGCGGCCAACCCGCAGACCAACGCCCCCGAGGGCGCCCACAACGCCGCCGCCACGACGAGGGCGTCAGGGTCAGGGGCCGCTGCCGCGTTGACGTAAACGTCCGGGAAGACGCGTCGGTGGGAGGCACGCAGGTCGTGGCGTGACACCCGGCCCGCGGCGAGAGCTTCGCTGCCGAGGAACGGCCCGCCTGCGATTTTCTTGTCCACGAGAACGATCATCGGTTCCGGCCCCGCCGCGGCCGGCTGGAGACGGGGTCCCTGGGGAAGAAGTGGACGAGTATCCACAGCACGGGCCGCCGGGCATCGCCCAACGCGTCGGGCAACGATTTTGGAAGCACTGAGGGCGGTGCCGCGGCGGAAATCGCTACCTCAGTGCTGCCAAGACGTGCGCAGTTGCTGCCAAACCGGCTGGCCCGGGGTTCAGCCCTCGAGCTGCTCGCCCAGCTCCATCCACCGCTCCTCGAGAGCGTCCTTCTCGGCAGAGACGCTCTTGAGCTCCCGGTCGAGCGCGGCCAGCTTCTCGGTGTCCATCGCGCCCTCGGACACCGCCGCCATCTCGCGGTGCAGCTCGGCCTCGCGGGAGTCGAGCTTGGCCATCTGGCGTTCGATCTTGGACATCTCCTTGGTCAGCGCGCGCTCCTCGGCGGAGCTCAGGCCCGAGCCCGCCGCGCCGCCCGAGGTCACGCCGGCGCCTGCGCCGCCGCTCCCGGCACCGGCGCCTGCGCCGCCACCCGCGCCGCCGGCCGAACCCGCGCCACCCGCGGCGCCGCTGCCCGCAGCGCCGACCGAGCCCGCGCCACCCGCGGCACCGGCGGCGCCGCTGCCCGCAGCGCCGGCCGAGCCCTCGCCGCCCGCCGCCTGGACGCGCGAGACCTTGCCCGAGTCCCCCGCCGCCCCCGCAGCTCGGCGGCGCTCGAGGTACTCGTCGATCCCGCGCGGCAGATTGGTGAGCCGGCCGTCGCCGAACAGTGCCCACACGGAGTCACAGATGCGTTCGACGAGGTAGCGGTCGTGGGAGATGACGACCATCGTGCCCGGCCAGCCGTCGAGCAGGTCCTCGAGCTGGCGGAGGGTGTCGATGTCGAGGTCGTTGGTGGGCTCGTCGAGCAGCAGTACGTTGGGCTCGGCCATGAGCACGCGCGTGAGCTGCAGACGCCGCCGCTCGCCGCCGGACAGGTCGCCGACGGGGGTGCGCTGGCGGGCGGGCGAGAAGCCGAGCCGCTCGGCGAGCTGGGACGCGGTGAGCTCGTCCTTTCCGAACGCCACGCGAGTGGCGACGTCCTCGATCGCCGCGAGGACGCGCTGGTCGAGCGGCAGGTCGTCGAGCTCCTGCTTCAGCCACCCGATGCGGACGGTCTTGCCCTCCTTGCGCCGGCCGGACGCGAGCGGGGCCTCCCCTGCCAGCGCGCGCAGCAGGGTGGTCTTACCGGAGCCGTTGACCCCGACGAGGCCGACCCGCTCCCCGGGCGCGAGCCGCCACGTGAGGTCGTCGACGAGAGTGCGGCCGTCGGGCGCGTCGAGGCGGGCGTCCTCGAGCTCCACCACGACCTTGCCGAGCCGCCGCGCCGCGAAGCTCGACAGCTGTAGCGAGTCGCGGGGCGGGGGGACGTCCTTGATGAGGGCCTCGGCGGCCTCGATGCGGTAGCGCGGCTTGGAGGTGCGGGCGGGCGCGCCCCGACGGAGCCAGGCGAGCTCCTTGCGCATGAGGTTCTGCCGCCGTGACTCGGTGGCGGAGGCCTGCCGGTCGCGTTCGGCGCGCGCGAAGACCCAGTCGTTGTACCCGCCCTCGTACTGTTCGACGCGGCCGTCGACGACCTCCCAGGTCCGGGTGGCGACGGTGTCGAGGAACCACCGGTCGTGTGTGACGACGACGAGCGCACTGGACCTGCGCACGAGGTGATCGGCCAACCACTGGACCCCCTCCACGTCCAGATGGTTGGTGGGCTCGTCGAGGACCAGCAGGTCCAGGTCCTGCACGAGGGCCGCGGCGAGCGACACCCGACGCCGTTCACCGCCGGAGAGGTCCGCGACGGGAGTGTCGAGGCCGAGGTCGTGGATGCCGATCCCGTCGAGCACCGCGCGGACGCGGGCGTCCCCGGCCCACTCGTGGACGGCCAGTCCGAGCCCGCCGACGACGGCCTCCCCCACGGTGTCGGCGGCGAGTTCGGTGCGCTGGGTGACCACGGCCATCCGCAGGTCGGACACCCGCGAGACCCGGCCGGAGTCGGGTTCTGCGACGCCGGTGAGGATCTCCAGCAGGGTGGTCTTGCCGCCGCCGTTGAGGCCGACGACGCCGATGCGGTCGCCGGCGTTGACGCCCAGGGAGACGTTGTCGAGGACCTGGCGGACGCCGAAGGAGATCGATCCCTGTTCGAGGTTGATGAGGTTGGTGGGGGCCATCTCTACTTTCCTGTGAGGTCGACGCCGGTGCCGGGGTCGCCGGCTCGGGTGTCGCTGATGATGTGGGCTCCGCCGACCGGGCCGCGGGTCGCGAGCACCTCGCGGGCGACGCCGGACTCGCTGATCTCCGCGGCCACGGCGATCGCGTGGTCGCGGTCGGAGCAGAAGAACAGGCAGGTGGGTCCGGAGCCGGAGACCATGCCGTGTAGGGCGCCGGCCTCCTGACCGGCCCGCAGGGTCTTGCGCAGGGCCGGGCGCAACGACAGGGCGGCGGGTTCCAGGTCGTTGACCAACAGGTCCGCGACAGCCGCGGGGTCGGAACCCGCGAGGGCCTCGACGAGCGGCTCGACGCCGCCCGCGCGGGGAAGCTCGCGCGAACCGCCGCCCGCGTGCGGGAGCTCGCCGGAGCCACCGCCCGCGCCCGCCGGCGACCGCTCCGCGCGCAGACGGTCCAGCTCGGCGAACACCGTCGGGGTCGACAGCCCGCCGTCGGCCACGGCCACCACCACGTGCTGCTCGGTGCGGGCGTGCAGCAGCGTCGCGAGTGTCTCGCCGCGTCCGGTGCCCATCGCCGTGCCGCCGCGCACACAGAACGGGACGTCGCTGCCCAGTCGGGCGGCCCGCTCCTCCAGCGCCGCGCGGCCGAGTCCCAGACCGAGCAACCGGTCCGTGGCCACGAGTGCGGCCGCCGCGTCCGCGCTGCCGCCGGCCATCCCGCCGGCCACGGGCACGCCCTTGTGGATCCGTATCGCGATCCGGGCGTCCGACCCGGCCTCCTCGCGGAGCAGGTCGACCGCCCGGGCGGCGAGATTGGTCCGGTCCGTCGGCACCTGCGGGGCCCCCGGCCCGGTGACGATGATGTCGTCGTCGCCCCCGGACCCCACGCCGCCGAGCACGCCGGACCCCGCGCCACCGCGCACGCCGGACCCCACGCCGCCGCGCACGCCGGACCCCGCGCCGCCGCGCGCGTCACCGCCGTCGACGAACGCCACGGTGACCCGCTCCCACATGTCCACGGCGCGGTAAACGGTGAGCAGGTCGTGGTAGCCGTCCGCGCGGGCGTCACCGACGCCCAGGTGCAGGTTGATCTTGGCGGGGGCGACGGCGGTCACGGCGCGCGGGCCGTCGGGGGTGAACACGTCGCGGGGCATGACCCCCAGCCTACGGCTCGCGGTGTCCCGGCCCGATCCCCAGCCGCTCCGCCGCGCCGGCGACGCGCACGAAGTCGGCGGTGGTGAGCTGCTCGCCGCGGGCGCGAGGGTCGACGTCGGCGGCGACGAGCGCCTCCTCCGCCCGCGCGCCGGACCCGGCCCACCCGGACAGGGCGGCGCGCAGGGTCTTGCGGCGCTGCGCGAACGCGGCGTCGACCACGGCGAACACCCGCCGGCGGTGATCGGCGCCCAGGTCCCACGGCGCCTCGGGGTACGCGTCGATGCGGACGAGCCCGGACTCGACGTTGGGCACGGGCCAGAAGACGTTGCGGCCCACGACTCCGGTGCGGCGGACGGTGCCGAAGAACCCGGCCTTGACGCTCGGCACGCCGTAGACGCGGGAGCCGGGCGCGGCGGCCAGCCGGTCGGCCACCTCGAGCTGCACCATCACCAGGGCGGTGCGCAGGGTGGGCACCTCGGCGAGCATGTGCAGCAGCACCGGCACCGACACGTTGTACGGCAGGTTGGCCACCAGCGCGGTCGGCGGTGGGTCGCCCAGCTCGGCGGAGCGCACCGCGAGGGCGTCGGCGCCCACCACGGCGAGGTTGCCGGCCAGAGACGGCGCGCGCTCGGCCACGGTGCGTGGCAGCCGCGCGGCCAGGACGGGGTCGATCTCCACCGCCACCACGCGCCCGGCGGCGTCGAGCAGCGGCAGGGTCAGCGACCCGAGCCCGGGGCCCACCTCGATGACGGTGTCGTCGCGGCCGACGCCGGAGGCGGTGACGATCTTGCGGACCGTGTTGGCGTCGTGGACGAAGTTCTGCCCGAGGGTCTTGGTGGGCGTGACGTCCAGTTCGGCGGCGAGTGCGCGCACCTCCTGCGGGCCGAGTGGCTCGGCCTGCCCGCGGAAGGTCGCGTCCGGGCCGGTCAGCGCAGTCCCAGCTTCGCGGTGCAGGCGGGCCAGGCGCCCCAGCCCTGCGAGGCCTGGACCTTCTCGGCGATCGCGATCTGCTGCTCGCGGGTGGCGAGGTGGGCGCTCGGCGCGTACTGGCCGCCGCCGTGGCCGATCCACGTCTGCGGGTGGAACTGCAGGCCGCCGGAGAAGCCGTTGCCGGTGTTGATCGCCCAGTTGCCGCCGGACTCGCACGCGGCGATGGAGTCCCAGACGCCGCCGCGGGAGGACTCGGGCACGGCCGGTCGCGGCTTGGTGCCGACGCGGACGACGGCGGGGCGGGCCTCGGTGAGGACGGTCTCCGCGCTGCGCTCGCGCTGGGTCTCGACGCCGTTGACGCGGGTGACGGTGTAGTGGACCTCGCGCTCGCCGGGCGTGCCGGGCTCGGTGACGGTGCGCTCGCCCTCGTAGGCCTCGGGGTCGTCGACGGTCTCCTCGGGGGCGTCGTACGGCTCGACGGCCGTCTCGGTGGCCACGGCCACGCGCGTGATGGTGACGGTGGCGCCGGGGTCGGCGGGGGCGTCGACGGGCGGGGTGACGGTGTCCTGCGGCCCGAGGGTGATGCCGGCGCGGGAGAGGAACTCGCCGACGGTGTCGCCGGGCGAGGCGAACGGGGTGGCGGGGCCGCCGTGGTCGGACAGCAGCAGCTCGCGCGGGGTGACGACGGAGACGGTGGCGCCGTCCAGCGGGACGTCCGTGTCGATGCGGGGGCTGACGTAGCTGCGGGGCGGGATGTCGCCGCGCTCGGCGACGAGGTCGGCGACGGTGGTGGCGGTGGTCCACACCTGTTCGCTGCGGCCGTCGACCTCGAGGGTGACGGGGCGGGCGCGCAGGAGCGTGACGGTGTCGCCGTCGCCGAGGCGGTCGTCGGGGGCGATCACGACGTCACGCTCGTCGACGCTGTAGCCGGCCTCCTCGAGGGCGGCGTGGACGTCGGAGCTGAAGGTGACGAGCTCGACGGGCGCGCCGTCGACCTCGAGGGTGTAGGTGGTGCGCTGGTCGAGCGCGGCGACGCCGCCCACGACGAGGGTGCCGAGCATCCCGGCCACGGACAGCCGCAGCATGGTGGAGCGGGAGCCGTGGAGGCGGTGGATGGGCTCGAGCAGGCCCCGGGTCGCGGTGGGCCGGTCTCCTGTGGGGGTGTCGGTCCGTGCGTCGTCAACCACTGGTCAGATCTCTCCTCGCATCGCGCGTGAACGCCCGTACGGCCGTCCGCGTTTCATCACGGTAGCGTAACGAGGCGATGGAGCGGGGGCAACGCGCCACCCCTGACATGCACTGATGTGACGACGACGACGAGGTGTTCAGGTCACGTTTCGTTACACAATCCCCGCGAGCCCCGTTCGTACCTCGAGTCACACGGGCCCCGCCGAACAGCCCCACCGGCATCCGGCCAGCCCCCTCCGGGATCCGCTACCCGGAATCCACATCCGCTACCCCTGTCGGACTAGCGGATCCCGGCGCAGGGTAGCGGATTCGGGGGCGGGTGCGGCGTCGGGGATCAGACGGTGAGGCCGAACACGGCGCCGGCGGTGTCGGCCACCTCGGCGACGAACTCCTCCGGCGACTGCCCGCGCACCTCGGCGATCGCCCGGGCCGTGTACCCCACGAGCCCGGGTTCGTTGCGGGCCCCGCGGAACGGCTCGGGCGCCATGTAGGGCGCGTCGGTCTCCACCAGCAGCTGGCCGGCGGGGGCGAGGCGGGCGGCCTCGCGGAGGTGCTCGTTGGCCTTGAACGTCACGTTGCCGGTGAACGAGAGCACGTAGCCGCGCGCCAGCGCCTCCTCCGCGACGTCCAGCGGAGAGGAGAAGCAGTGCAGCATGACGTGCGGGATCCCCGAGTCGGGCCCGGCGACCTCGCCGAGGACACGCAGGAGGTCGGCGTCGGCCTCACGATTGTGGATCATCAGGCACTTGCCGAGCTCGGCGGCGAGCCCGGCGTGCCAGCGCAGGGACTCCTCCTGCTCCGCCGGGTCGGCACACCCGTCCATCTTCCCGACCCAGTAGTGGTCGAGGCCGGTCTCCCCCACCGCGACGACGCGGGGGTGGGCGGCGAGCTCGCGCAGTCGCGCGCGCACCTGCTCACCGCGCTCGGGGTCGGTGACCTCACGGGCGCGGGTGGGGTGCACGGCGACCGCGGCGTAGACGCGCTCGTCGGCCTCGGCGGCAGCGACCACGGCCTCGGATTCGGCGAGGTCGTCGCCCACCGTCACGATGGCGGCCACGCCGGCGAGCGCCGCCCGGTCGGCGGCCGCGCGCACCTCGTCGGCGGTGCGGTGCCCGCAGGAGTACAGGTGCGTGTGGGCGTCGACGAGCCCGGGCAGCGGCTCGGGCAGGACCGGGGTGGGACGGGACTTGCGCTTGCCCATGGGGAGCGTCAGGCCTCCCCGCCGGCGGTCGGGAGCTGGATGGGCGCCCACTCGGGCCCGGTCTCGGCCAGCTCCGGGTCCACCTTGGCGAACAGCGGGCTGGGCTTGGCCAGCGGCGTCCCCGGGGTGATCTCGGTGCGTCCCCAGCGCGCCTGCTCGGCGGCGTAGTCGCCCATGATCACCGGGTAGGTACGGCCGGCGGCCGGCAGGCCCTCGCCGACGAGCTCCACCGGCATGTCGTCGGTGACCTCGTGGACCTGCGGGGCGGCGGCCCACACGCCCTGCCCGCCGATCGCGCCGTGGATCTGCTGCGCGGCCGACGGCAGGTACGGGGTGAGCAGGGTGTTGGCGTCGGAGACCACCTGCAGGGCGGTGTGCAGGACGGTGCCGAGGCGTTCGCGCTGCTCGGGCTCCTTGGCCAGCTTCCACGGTTCGGTGGCGGCGATGTAGCGGTTGGCGGCGCCCACGATGCGCATGGCCTCGGTGACGCCGGCCTTGAACCGCGAGCGCTCGAGGTGCGCGCCGACGGTGGCGAACGCGGACTCGGCATCGCGCAGCAGGTCGGCGTCGACGTCGGTGAGGGTGCCGGGGCGCGGGATCTCACCGAAGTTCTTGTGCGCCATGGACACGGTGCGGTTGACGAGGTTGCCCCAGCCGCCCACGAGCTCCGCGTTGGTGCGGCGCACGTACTCGTCCCACGTGAAGTCGGTGTCCTGGTTCTCCGGCCCGGCCACGGCGATGAAGTACCGCAGCGCGTCGGGGCCGAACTCGGCCAGGAAGTCGCGCACGTAGATCACGACACCGCGGGAGGACGAGAACTTGGACCCGGACATGGTGAGGAACTCGCTCGAGACCACCTCGGTGGGCAGGTTCAGCGCACCCAGGGCGCCGGGCTCGCCGCCGCGGGCGCCCCGACCGTCGTAGCCGATGAGTTCGGCCGGCCAGATCTGGGAGTGGAAGGTGATGTTGTCCTTGCCCATGAAGTAGTGGGACACGGCCTCGGGGTCGGTCCACCACCTGCGCCACGCCTCGGGCTCGCCGGTGCGCCACGCCCACTCGATGGACGCGGACAGGTACCCCACCACGGCGTCGAACCACACGTAGAGCTTCTTGTCGCCGCGGTCCGCCCAGCCCTCGACGGGGATGGGGATACCCCAGTCGATGTCGCGGCTCATCGCGCGCGGACGCAGGTCCTCGAGCAGGTTGAGCGAGAACTTCAGGACGTTGGGCCGCCAATCCTTACGCCCCTTGAGCCAGTCCCCCAGCGAGTCGGCCAGCGCCGGCAGGTCGAGGAACCAGTGCTCGGTCTCGATGAACTTCGGCGTCTCGCCGTTGATCCGCGAACGCGGGTTCTTCAGGTCCGCCGGATCGAGCTGGTTACCGCAGTTGTCGCACTGGTCGCCGCGCGCGCCGTCGTCGCCGCAGATCGGGCAGCTGCCCTCGATGTAGCGGTCCGGCAGGGTGCGCCCCGTCGACGGGCTCACCGCGCCGGTGGTGGTCTTGGCGACCATGTAGCCGTTGCGGTGCAGCCCCCGGAACAGCTCCTGCACGACCGCGTAGTGGTTGCGCGTGGTCGTGCGGGTGAACAGGTCGTAGCTCAGCCCCAGCCCGGCGAGGTCGTCGACGATCACCCGGTTGTAGCGGTCGGCGAGCTCCTGGACGGGCACGCCCTCCTTCTCGGCCTGCACGAGCAGCGGGGTGCCGTGCTCGTCCGTGCCCGAGACCATGAGGACGTCGTTGCCGGCCATGCGCTGGTAGCGCGAGAAGACGTCCGACGGCACCCCGAACCCCGAGACGTGTCCGATGTGCCGGGGGCCGTTCGCGTACGGCCATGCGACCGCGGTGAGGACTGTCTTCGCCATGCCTACAGACTAGGTGGTCGTGGACCCGTGACCGGAGGTGGAGGTCCCCCCGGCCGCGGGAGCGGCGTCACCCGTGGCGCCGGCCGGCTCGTCCGTGGCGGTCGCCGCATCGGCGGGGGCCGCCGCGCCCGCGGCCCCGCGCGACGCCAGCCTGTACCGCCGTCGACGTTCGGACCTGGGCAGCAGATAGACCTTCTCGGTGATGAACTGGTCGCGCGACAGCGCCTTGATGATCGCGGCGCACAGCGCACCCAGGACCAGGACGAACGGCGACGCCGCGATGATCGTGAGGTTCTGCAGACTGTTGAGCGCGGTCTCCGGCTCGCCCACCCGCAGGCCGGGCAGCAGCATGAGGATCGCGACCGCCGCGGTAAGGCCGCCCCACAGCACGACGAGCCACCGCTTGGGCTCCTCCGCCCCGTTCTCGGACATGCCGGCCATGACGATCGAGGCCGAGTCGGCGCCGGTGATGAAGAAGATGCCGATGAGGACGATCGCAACGAACGACAGGAGGGTGGTGAACGGCAGCTCGCCGAACAGCGCGAACAGCTGCAGGGTCGAGTCGCCGTCCCCGTAGATGCTGCGGCCGCTCAGCTCGAGGTCCAGAGCCGCGCCGCCGAAGATCGAGAACCACAGGATGCTCAGGACGCTGGGCACGATCATCACGCCGATGACGAACTCGCGGATCGTGCGGCCGCGCGAGATGCGCGCGAGGAACATGCCGACGAAGGGCGACCACGAGATCCACCACGCCCAGTAGAAGACGGTCCAGCCGGACAGCCACTCGCCGGCGGTGCCGTCGACGCTCGCGCCGGTCCGGGAGGCCATGTCGAAGAAGGTGCCGATGTACCCGCCCAGCGAGGTGGGCACGAGATCGAGCATGAACACCGCGGAGCCGGAGGCCACCAGGACGAACAGGGCCAGCACCACGGCGAGGATCATGTTGACGTTGGACAGGAACTGGATGCCGCGGTCGATGCCGGACACGGCCGAGGCCACGAAGCACAGGCCCAGCACGATGATGATGCCCACGGCGACGGCCGCGCTCTCGGCGGAGACGGTGCCGGTCTCGGCCAGGCCCGCCCGGATCTGCAGGGCGCCCAGTCCCAGCGACGCCGCGGTGCCGAAGACCGTGGCGAAGATCGCCAGGACGTCGAGGACCTTGCCCTGCCACCCCAGCGCGCGCCTGGTGCCGATCAGCGGGACGAAGGCACTGGAGATGAGGTGCCGTCCACCGTAGCGGTACGCCGTCAGCGCCAGGGCGAGCCCGACCACCGCGTACACGGCCCACGCGTGGGCGGTCCAGTGGAAGGTGGTGGTGGCCATGGCGGTGGTCACGCCGGGGCGGGCCCCGGGCGGGGAGTCGATGTAGTGGCTCAGCGGCTCGGAGACGCCGTAGAACATCAGGCCGATGCCCATGCCGGCGGCGAACATCATGGAGATCCAGCTGCTGGTGCGGAACTGCGGCCGCTCGGTGTCACCACCCAGGCGTACGTTGCCGTACTTGCTCAGCGCGAGCCACAGGACGAACGCGACGAACACGGTCGCCGCGAGCACGAACAACCAGTCCACGCTGCGGGCGGTCCAGTCGAACGCCGCGGTGGACGCCGTCTGGAAGGAGTCGGTGAACCCCAACCCCCAGACGAGCACCGCGCCCACCAGGACGAGGGCGGGCACGAACACCCCTGCGCTCAGGCCCCGTGGGAACGCCGCGTCGCCGGCCACGGGGGGGCTCGGATGGCGAGGGCGAGGGAGTCTTCTCGTCGTTGGTGGTCACCCTGACAGGCCTAGCACGGATCGCACCCGGGGGGCGGTTAAACTCCGCTTCACCCCGGCCCCGGCTGGACCCCGCCGTAGGCGATCTGCCAGGTTGGACGGGTGCACACGTGGGCCGAGATGCCGCCGGATCCGCTCAGGGTCCTGCAGGCCTGCGCGCGCCGCGCCGAGCTCGAGGGCCTCGCACCGCCGGCTGCATTCCTCGGGGACTGGCTCGGCGCAGCCGCGGTGATCGTCCCCTCCGCATACCTGGCGCCCGTCGCACCCGCCGACGCGTTCGGGACCGATGCCCTCGTCGTCGTCGACCCCGGCGCCGCCACGCCCGCCGACGGCCACCCGGGCGCCCCGCGCGACCCCCGCACCGACCCCCGCCTCACGCTGGGGTTCCGCTCGTTCCCCGACGTCCCCGCCGGCGCCCGGCGCCTCCTGCCCGAGGCCGTGTCCGGGCGCGCCGACGGGGTCCTCCTCCTCGGACACGACGGCCGGTGGACCGCGCGGGGCACGGTCCCCGACCCCCGCGAACTCGCCGCGGGACCGAAGGACGGGGGCGACGACGACGAGGACGTCCGTCTCGACTGGTCCGCACCGGACCGCGCCGCCCACCACGCGGCCGTCACGGAGTGCCTCGAGGCGATCCGCGCCGGCGAGATCTACCAGGCCTGCCTGTCCACGCGACTGGACGGCCACGTGCGGGGCGAGCCGATCGCCCTGTTCAGCGCGCTGTGGCGGCGAACCCGCGCGCGCCGCGCGGCGTTCCTCGCGGGCGAGTGGGGCGCCGTGGTGTCGCTCTCGCCGGAGACGTACCTCGCCCGCCGCGGCCGCGACGTCCGCTCCGCGCCCATCAAGGGCACGCTGCCGCTGGACGCCGACCCCGCCCGCCTGCGCGCGTCCACCAAGGACGTCGCGGAGAACATCATGATCGTCGACCTCGTCCGCCACGACCTGGGGCGCACCGCCGACCTCGGCACCGTCACCGTGCCCGAACTGCTCGCCGTGCACCCCGCCCCCGGCGTGTGGCACCTGGTGTCGACGGTCGCCGCGCGCACGGGCGTGCCGCACGCCGAGCTCGTCGAGACGACGTTCCCGCCGGCCTCCGTCACCGGCACCCCGAAGCTGCGGGCGCGCGAGCTGATCTCCGGCTGGGAGCCGCGGGCGCGGGGGCTGCACTGCGGCGCGATCGGCCTGGTCTGCGGCGACCGACTGGATCTGTCGGTGGCCATCCGGACGCTGGAGATCGGACCCGACGGGCGCTGCGAGTTCGGGGTCGGCGGCGGCATCACGATCGATTCCGACCCCGACGCCGAATGGGACGAGTGCGTCCACAAGGCCGCGTTCACGTGGGGCGGCGGCCCCGCGCCCTGGGTCGGGTGAGCAGGGGCAGGGGCGTCGTGCGCGCCTCGCGGCGCGGGCTGCGCACTCCGCCAGCGCGACCGCCCTCAGATGCGCTGGCCGAGTGACCCGCGCTGCGGGAATGTACGCGTGAGGCGGGGTTGCGCTGGGCACATGGTCCCGTCTCCCAGCGCAGGACGCAGAGGCAGCGCGACCGAGCGGACTCGCGCTGCCCGTCTGACATAGCGTCGCCCGGGCGTGTAGGCCCGTCAGTCGCGCGCGTCGAGCACGGCCTGGTACAGCTCCCGCTTGGTCAGCGCCGAGCCCTCGGACACCGCCGCGCACGCGTCCTTGAGCCGCTCCCCCGCCTCGACCCGCTCCTCGACGATCTCCACGAGGTCCTCGAGCGTCGCGGCGGACCCGGACGCGTCGGCTCCCGCGACCACCACGACGATCTCGCCCAGTACGCCGGAGGCCGTCTGCTCCGCCAGCTCCCCGAGGGTGCCGCGCAGCACCTCCTCATAGGTCTTGGTCAGCTCGCGGCACACCGCCGCCCGCCGGTCGGCGCCCAGCACCTCCGCGGCCTCGGCGAGCGTGTCCGCCACCCGGTGCGGTGACTCGAAGAACACGCAGGTGCGCTCCTCCGCGGCCAGCCGGGCCAGCCACGTCCGCCGTCGCCCGGCCCGCCGCGGGGGGAACCCGTCGAAGCAGAAGCGGTCGACCGGCAGGCCGCTGAGCACGAGCGCGGTCGTCACCGCCGACGGGCCCGGCAGGCACGTCACCGGGAGCCCCTCCTCGATACACGCCACCACCAGCGAATACCCGGGATCCGACACCGCCGGCATGCCCGCGTCGGTCACCACGGCCACGGTGTCGCCCGCGCGGACCCGCTCGATCAGCTGCGGCACCCGGCCCGCCTCGTTGTGCTCGAAGAAGCTCATCACGCGGCCCCGGATGGTGACCTCCAGTGCCGTGGCGAGGGAACGCAGGCGACGGGTGTCCTCCGCGGCCACGACGTCGGCCGTGGCCAGCACGTCGCGCAGGCGGCCCGAGGCGTCACCCGGGTTCCCGATGGGGGTGGCCGCCAACACGACACGTCCGGATGTCATGCCGCCCACCCTATCGGCCGGGCGAGGCGTGTCCCCTGGCGGCGCGGGGGCCACACTATGCTCGGCTCGTGACCTCGACCCTCGGCGTGCGGTCCCCCGGACGTCCGCTGCCCGCTCCCGACACCGGCCCGGTCGACTCACCCCGCGACTGGATCGTCACCGGCGTGATCCTGGCCTTGGCGTTCGTCTCGCGCTTCTGGGGACTGGGCTCGGTCACCGACAAGGGCACCCCGGTCTTCGACGAGAAGCACTACGCACCGCAGTCGTACAACATCGCGCAACTGGGCATCGAGGAGAACCCGGCCTACGGTCTGGTGGTCCACCCACCGGTCGCCAAGCAGGTCCAGTCGATCGGCGGGATGCTCTTCGAGTACACCCCGATGGGCTGGCGGTTCACCGCCGCCCTCGCCGGGGTGCTGGTCGTGCTCATGGTCATGCGCATCACCCGGCGACTGACCCGCTCCACCCAGCTCGGGTTCGTCGCCGGGCTCCTGCTGTGCCTCGACGGGGTCACCTTCGTCACCTCCCGCATCGGGATGCTGGACATCTATCAGGTGCTCTTCGTGGTGGCCGCCGCCGGGGCGTTGCTGGTCGACCGCGACCAGATGCGCGCCCGCATGCACCGCGCCGCTCTCGAGGGCAGGCTGCACCTGTCCGAGCTCGGTCCACGCCTGGGCTTCCGCTGGTGGCGCTTCACCGCCGGCGTCATGCTCGGCCTGGCGCTCGGCGTGAAGTGGTCCGGCCTGTACTTCATCGCCTTCTTCGGGCTCCTGACCGTGGCCTGGGACTGGGCCCTGCGCAGCCGCTACGGGATCCACCGCCCGCTCGCCGGCGCCCTCCTCCGCGACGCCGTGCCGGCCTTCTTCACCCTGGTGATCTGGCCCGCCGTCCTCCACCTGTTCACCTGGCTCCCGTGGTTCGCCAACGAGAACTCCGTGTACCGCCACGCCGTCCCCGACAAGGTCGCCGACACCTGGCTTCCCGACGCCGTGCAGTCGTGGCTGTACTACCAGTCGTCGGTGCTGGACTTCCATTCGTCGCTGACCACGTCCGCCGGCAACCGGCACCCCTGGGAGTCCAAGCCGTGGACGTGGCCGATGAGCCTGCGGCCGATGCTCTACTACGTCGAGCAGGGCGAGGGCATCACCGGCTGCGGCGAGACCACGTGCGTCCGCGCGATCATGCTGCTCGGCACCCCCGCCATCTGGTGGTTGGCGATCCCCGTGCTGGCGTGGGCGTTCTGGCGCGCGGTGATCTGCCGGGACGGGCGCTACGCCTTCCCCCTGGTCGGCTACGCGGCCGGCTACCTGCCGTGGTTCTTCCAGCACGACCGGCAGATGTACTTCTTCTACGCCGCCGTCATGGTGCCGTTCTTCGTGATGATGATCGCTCTGGTGCTCGGCGAGGTCGCCGGGAGAGCCACCGATTCACGCCGACGGCAGATCGTCGGGCGAGGGATCGTCAGCCTGTACCTCGCGGTGGTCATCGTGAACTTCATCTATATGTTGCCGATCCTCACGGGTCTGCCGATCACCCCGACCGAGTGGAACCTGCAGCTCTGGCTGCCCTCCTGGCGCTGAGTTGCCCGAGCTGCCCCGGGCCGCCGTCCTGAGCTGTCGCTGTGCATCGCGACCGGGGCCTCGGTTCATGGTGACGGGCCCACCGCGCCGTCAGTACCGTCGCGGCAGTGAACGAGCTACCCATTCCCTTCGCCGATCTCCCGATGAGCGATGTGACCCAGCAGTGGCTGATCGAGAAGCCCGTCACGATCGCCGTCTATCTCGTCCTGGCCCTGGTGGTGCGCTGGCTGCTGCACCGCGGCATCGACCGGGTCACCGCTCCCTCCTCCGACGGTTCGGTCTCCGCGTGGCGGCGACGCCGCCAGGAGAAGGCCGACCGGCGTGACGAGCAGGTCGAACCCGCTCACGACGCCGACGGCCGCGAGGGCGGCGTCCGCGCGGACGAGAGCGGTGGCCTGACCGCCGCGCGGCTGAAGAAGAGCAGCCGCCGCGACGCCGAGCACGTCCGGGCCGAGCACCGCCGCGCGCAGCGACGGGCCCAGCGGATGGCGACCATCGGATCGGTCCTCAAGTCGGCCGTGTCGTTCGTCGTCCTGGTCTGGGTCGTCCTGCAGACGCTGGCCATCCTCGGCGTCAACGTCGCCCCGTTCATCGCCTCCGCCGGGATCGTGGGCGTCGCCCTGGGCTTCGGCGCCCAGACCCTCGTCCGTGATTTCCTGTCGGGGCTGTTCATGTTGTTCGAGGACCAGTACGGCGTCGGCGACTGGGTGGACCTCGGCGAGGCCGAGGGCACGGTCGAACACGTCGGCCTGCGCATCACGTCGCTGCGCGACCTGCACGGGACGCTCTGGTACTGCCGTAACGGCGACATCGCCCGGGTCGGCAACTACAGCCAGGACTTCGGCGTGGCGTTCCTCGAGATCCCCGTCTCCTACACCGCCGACGTGGACCGGGCGTGCACGGTGGCCATCGAGACCGCCAAGCAGGCCGCCGCCGAGGAGCCGATCGCCTCGAACCTCATCTCGGGACCGGAACTCCAGGGCGTCAACGCCCTCGACGCCGACTTCTGGTCGCTGCGGATGACCGCCGTGACGCAGGCGAACGCGCAGTGGGCCACCGAGCGCGAGCTGCGCCGCCGGATCCGCAACGCCTTCGACGAGGCCGGGATCGACGCGCCCTACCCCGACGGCCTGCCGGTCTCCGCGATGCGCGCGATGGCCACGGACTGAGGCGCCGTCCCGGCCGGTCGGAGCGCCCGGCCGGCCGAGTAGCACTGCTGCCCGGCCGGCCGGCCGCGTCAGCCGCCCAGGACCCTGTCGATGCTGAACCGGCCGGCGCCGACCGCGGCGACGAGCAACGCCCCCACCCCGAGCGCCACGACCAGTTCCCACCCGTTCTGCGTGACGAACGGGCCGTGGGTGGCGTGGACGAAGTACAGGGCGCCGGCCATGTCCACGCCCAGAAGGATCCCGGCCAGCGGGGTGAGCAGGCCGGCGATGAGGGCCGCCCCGGCGACGAGTTCGACCCCGGCCACGATCGCCGCGGTCACCTCCGGCTGCGGGATGCCGTAGCCGGCGAACTGCTCTCCCACCCTGGCCAGACCGAGGGTGAAGAACTTCTGCCACCCGTGCGCGACGAACACCACCCCGAGGCCCACCCGGGCCAGGAGGATCGCGGCGTCGCGGAGGGTCTCCATCCCCCTCACGGGAGGATGCCTTGTCCGACCTTGGTGATGCGCCGGTTGAGCACGCGCATCGCCGCGGCGTACAGCGGCGGGGCGAGCCTCTGGGCCGCGAAGCCCACGCGCACGTCGGGCGAGGTGTAGACGAGGTAGCGTCCCTTGCGCACCCCCGTAAGCATCCTCTCGGCGGCCTCGTCCGGGGTCACGGCGTGGCGCCGGAACTGATCGACCGTCCTCGCGACCTCGGGCCGTGAGCGGTCGACCCCCGCTATCTCGATCGTCTCCACCAGCGGGGTGTCGACGCCTCCGGGGCAGACGAGGTGCACCCCGATGTCATACGGCTCGAGGTCGAAGCGCAGGACCTCGGCGATCCCGCGGATGCCGAACTTGGCCGCGCTGTAGGCGGCATGCCACGGGAGACCGAGCAGGCCGGCAGCCGAGGAGACCAGCGCGAGGGCCGAGGGCTTCCCGGCGGCCATCATCGCCGGGACGAACGCCTCCACCACGTGGACCGTGCCCATGAGGTTGACCTCGACCATGGACCGCCACACCCGGTGTTCGAGGAGGTCGGGCCGCCCCCAGGCCGAGTTACCGGCCACGTGGAAGATCACGTCCGGCGCCCCGTGCGCGGCGACGACGCGCTCTCCGAAGTCGAGAACGGCGTCGTGATCGGTGATGTCGAGCGCCTCACTCGCCAGCACGGTCGCGCCCGCGTCCCGGCAGGCCTGCGCGGCCGAGGCCAATCCGTCCGCGGCCCGGTCGGTGAGGACGAGCCGTGCCCCTTCGCGGGCCAGCCGTATCGCCGTCGACCGACCGATCCCGCTGGCGGCGCCGGTCACCACGCAGACCGCGCCCCGGTAGTCCTTGATCCGTCGCCTCGCCATCTGCTCCCCCACTCCGGGCCCGCGTCGTCGGCAGCGGACCGCCTGATCTGTCACCGTAGCGGCCCGTGGGCGCCCACGCGGCGGTGTCGACCGGGCGAGTCCGCCCCACCGAGGTTTCCGCGCGGTTCTTCGGCGGCCGCTGAGCCCCGGCGGAGAATGGGGGCGCCCGGACCCCTCGGCCGCCCCGCTCGCCTCGTGAGCGCTGGCGGGCGTCACGGACGCCCTCGGTGCCTCCGCCCTTCTCCGTCACCTCGTCTCCCCGGACAGACCTCGCGGGGAGGAACCCGGCGCCACGACATCTATCCCGGAGATGCGAGATGGAAGATCTCGACGGCCCGGCCGACACCCGGATCATGGGCGTCGCACACAACGCCCTGAAGCGCGATCTCCGCCTGGCTCGGGACGTCCTGGCGGCCTCACCGACGCCTCGGGGCCGGCAGCGCCGAGCACTGGGCGAGCACGTGCTCTGGATGCTCGACTTCCTCCACGAGCACCACAGCGGGGAAGACACCTTCCTCTGGCCGTTGATGCGGGAACGGAACCCTGCCGCGGCGGATCTACTCGACTCGATGGAGGCCGACCACGCTCGGATAGCCCCGGCAGCGGAGGCGGCCGCCGAGGCCGCGCGGGCGTACGTGGCCACCACGACCGCCCCCCCCCGCGGGCGGCGCTCATCGACGCCCTCGACGAGTTGATGGAGGTGTTGTTCCCCCATCTGGACCGCGAAGTGGCCGAGGCGATGCCGGTCGCGTCCGCCTGCCTCACCGCGCGCGACTGGGACGGCTTCCTGAAGCATCTCGAGACGAGGCCGACTTCCCCGAGGGCGGTCGCGCTCCTGGCGATGCAGGCGCTGTGGGCCCTGGAAGGAACGGACGCCGAGAGCTACGCCGTGGCGACCGCTGCGGTGCCGGCCCCGCTCCTGTTCGTCCTCGTCCACGGCTTCGGGCGCTCGTACCGCCGCCACGCCGCGGAGAGGTGGGGTCCGGACCGACCGGCCGGCTCGGCCGCCGCGTGAGCGACGCCGCGCCGGGAGCACGCCCTCTCCGGATCTCACCGCGTCCGGATCTCGCCGCGTCAGACCTGCGGCGTCAGGATCAGACCTGCGGCGTCAGGCTGGTCACCTGCAGGGTGTCGTGGCCGCCACGGGGCGGGATCGGCGGCACGTACTCGCGCAGCACACACCGGCTACCGCTGTAGATGGTGGCCATGCAGCGGTTGCAGTGCACGCACAGCGACCGGCGCCGCTCGTCCTCGCGCAGCTTCGCGGGGAAGTCGGGCTCACGCAGCAGCGCGCGGCCCATGGCGACGAACTCGAATCCGGCGCCCATGGCCTTGTCGATGGAGGGCCGGTCGACGATCCCGCCGAGAAGCATCATCGGCAGGTCGACGGCGTCGCGGATCTGACGGGCGTCGTCGAACATGTACGCGTCGGTGTACGGGTACTCCTTGAACATCCTCGGACCGACGACCTTCATGCCCATCTTGATGACGGGCGGCTGGGTGGCGGCGAACTCCTCCAGCGGCGCGTCGCCCTTGAACAGGTAGATGGGGTTGAGCAGGGAGCTGCCGACGGTCATGACCAACGCGTCGGCGGAGCCGTCCTCCTCGAGCCACCTGGCGACCTGGCGCGCCTCGTCGATCCAGAATCCGCCGGGCACGCCGTCGTCCATGTTCAGCTTGATCGTGACGGCGATCTTGTCGCCCATGGCGTCGCGGATGGCGCGGCCGATGCGGCGGGCGAAGCGGGCGCGGTTCTCCAGCGACCCGCCGTACTCGTCCTTGCGGCGGTTGAGCTTGGGGCTGAGGAACTCGCTGACGAGGTAGTTGTGGCCGAAGTGGACCTCGATGGCGTCGAACCCGGCCTCGTAGGCACCTCGTGCGGCCCGCACGTGGTCCTCGACGATCCGGTCGATGTCGGCGATCGTGCACGCCTTGGTGATGGCCAGGCCCGTGGGCGCGGGGATGCGTGAGGGGCCGAGCGGGGTCATCCCGTTGGACGCGCCGTTGGCGACGGCGCCGGCGTGACCGACCTGCGCGGAGACCGCCGCCCCCTCGGCGTGGACCGAGTCGGTGAGCTTGCGCAGCATCCCGCCGTCGTCCATGCCCCAGTGGTACTGGTGCTTGTCGGTGCGCCCCTCGGGCGAGGTGGCGAGGTAGGCGACGGTCGTCATGCCGACCCCGCCGCGCGCGTACTCGGTGTGGAACTCGATGAGCTCGTCGGTGACCCGCCCGTGCGGACAGCGCCCCTCGAAGGTCGCGGCCTTGACGATGCGGTTGCGCAGGGTGACGTTGCCGATCTTCCCGGGGCTGAAGACGTCGGGTGCGGGTGTTCCGGGCGCGAGAGTCATGCCGGAACTGTAACTCGTTCTAGCGGGCCTGTCACTGCCTTGGCCTGCACTTATGCACGGCGTCTGCAGGATTTTCCGGCCGCTGCCGGGCCCGTACCCCGCCTACCTGCGGGGCATAGGGTGGCCTAACCGGGTCACACGCCCGCACCCAGTTCGACGAGCAGGACCCCGCAGGCGATGAGGGCGATCCCGGCACCCATCATCGGCGTGAGCGGCTCGCGGAACAGGAGCCGGCTGAACACCGCGGCCAGGGCGACGCCGGCGGCGGTCCAGATCCCGTAGGCCACGCCGAGCGGCATCCCGGCGGCCAGGGTCAGGGACAGGAACACGAACGCGACGAGATAACCGGGCACGACGGCGGCGTACCACCGCGCGTCGTCGACGGCCGTGCGGAGGGAAAGGGTCGCCGCGAGCTCACAACAGATGGCGACGACGAGGTAGCCCCACGCCATCACGCGGCCCCTGCCGCGCGGGCGCGAGCGCGCCCCGATCCGAGTTCGACGCACAGGACGCCGGCGATGATGACCGCGATACCGGCCCCCATCAGCGGGGTCAGTGGCTCGGCGAAGATCAGCGCGGACAGGCCCGCGGTGAGCGCGACGCCGGTGGCGCCCCAGATGCCGTAGGCCACGCCCAGCGGCAGGCCGGCCTTCAGCGTGCGGGCGAGAAACGTGAAGGCGCCGAGGTAGCCGACCACCACCACCGCGTAGAGGGCGCGCCGGTCGAGCGCGCCCTTGAGTGCGAGGGAACCGGCGACCTCGCAGCCGATCGCGGCCGTCAGGTACAGCCACCTACCGGTCGGTCGTCTCCCGGCCGCGCTGTTCCCCTGGGTCACGGGGGCCCACTGTATCGACGTCCGCCGCGGACGCCGTCACCGCCGTTTGGATATGCCCGGCCAGCACCGCGAGCGCGGACGCGCCCTCGGGGGTCCCCGCCACGACGGGGAAGCAGTGGACCATCCCGGGCCAGACGCGCAGGTCGACGGTCGCTCCCCGCGCGGTGCTCGCGTCGACGAAGGCGCGGACGTCGTCGACCACGAAGTCGTCGCCGCCGCAGACGATCGCCACCGGGGGCGCATCGGCGCCGAGCGGACGGCGGCCCGGGGATATCCCCGGGTCGTCCACGGGGGTCTGCCCCGCGTAGGCGTCGCGACAGTCGACGGCCACGGCCGGGGGCGTGAGCGGGTCGAAGGTGCCGCCGCGACGGCGTCGGCGCGGGAGCGCCGCGAGATCGACCCACGGGCTGATCAACGCGAGACCGGCGGGCCGGTCGCCGCGCCCGAACAGGCGATCTAGCAGCGCCAGCGCGAGGCCCCCGCCGGCCGAGTCCCCGACGATCGCCACCCGGCCGGGGCCGCCGACGCGTCCGGCGAGGTACCGGAACGCGGCCTCCGCGTCGTCGAGGGCGGCCGGGTACCTGTGCTCGGGGGCGAGGCGGTAGTCGGGGACGTATCCGGTCGTCCCGGACAGGCGGGACAGCGCCTTGGCCATGGTGGCGTGTGTGTCCGACGAGCCGGCGACGTAGCCGCCCCCGTGGAGGACGAGCAGTCCGGGTGCGTCCGACGGACCGTCGATCCACAGCCCCGGGACCGGGGCGTCGTGTGCGGGCCGGGTCCGCCGGCGCGCCCCGGTCGCGCGGGACGCGGCCGCCGCCACCGTCCGGAGGGCTCGGATCCCGCGCTCGTCGAACGGCGCGACGGCCAGGGCGGGCCGGACGACCAGCTGGAGGCCGACGCGCTGCAGCCGCGACGGCAGGCTGGGCCGGCGGGTGACGGCGATCCGCCGGTCCGCCTCGGTGACGAGCCGACGGGCGAGCAGGGTGAGGCCCGCCCGCGCGACGGTGTCCGCCAGCGCACCGGCGGGCCGCGTCGGCAGCCTCCACTCGAGTTCTCCGCCGCCGTCGGGAAGGGCTCGCACCGTGGGGCGTCCGAGGTGCCGGTGGGCGTGCCGGATCGGCAGTGGACCGGCCCATTCGCGCCACCGGGAGGGATCGGAGGTGAGGGCGAGGACATCGGCGGGCTCCGCAGAGAACCGCACGCGGACCCCGGGCGGGCGCCCGGACGCCCCGTCCTCTCGACGTGCCACCCCGCACCTCCCCGGATAGCGGAAAGGCCGTCCCCGCCTGAGCGGAAACGGCCTCTGTCCTTGCGGATCGTGGGTGGAGCTAAGGGGAATCGAACCCCTGACCTTCTCGATGCGAACGAGACGCGCTACCAACTGCGCTATAGCCCCTCGCCGCCCTCGCGGGCCGCGATGCCCCTCTTCCGAGAGGCTGTGCCGCCCTCTCGAGCAGCGTGGAATACCTTACCAGCATGGCCGGGCACCCGACCAAATCGGGGGTCTGATCAGCCCACCGCCCGGCGCAGCGGCTCGCGGTGATGGCGGCGCTGATCGTGGCGACCGGGGTCGGTGTCCAGGTCCTCGTGGAACGTGTCGAGCACGTCGAACGCGGGGTCCTCGTCGTCGATCTCCAGCACCACGGCGCCGGGCCGGCGCAGTCGCGGCGGCACGATCGACAGTTCGTCGTCCTCGCGTGACTCCACGCCGAGGCGGGCGCGACGCATGCGCTCGATGCGGCGGCGGCGCAGGCTCTCCTCCAGTTTCACCTGCCGGCGCAGGTACGTGAGGTAGGCGGCCAGCAGCAGCACGGCACCGCCGGCGAACCACCACACGGCGGGGACGGTGAGCAGTGCCAGGACCACGGCGATGAGCGAGAGCCCCACGAGGATGAGGGCCGTGCGCTGCCGGGCGTGGGCCCGCTGCTCGGCGGCCTGCCGGTCCGCCATCGGGTCGTAGGCCCCGCGCCCGCGACGCCGCTCGGCGAAGTCCAGATCGGCATCGGTGAGCTCCACCTCGGGCTCGGCCGGCCGCCGGCGTCCGCGGTGGGTGAGCACGGCCTCCTCGTCGATGCCCGCGGCGTCCTCGGCATGATCCGTGCGCCCGGCCGTCCGCTCCCCCGCGGAGCGTTCGACGAGCTCGCCGTCGACCACGACGGGCCGCCCCGGGTCCTCGCCGGCGTCGGCGGCGGCGTCGTCCCCGCGCACGTCGGATCCCCCGCGGGTGGTGACCACGCGGGCGGCGGTCACGCGCGCATCGGAGTCCCCGCGCCCGCCACCGACCTCGGCCGCCACGGCCGACGCGGTGCGCTCGGACACCGAGGCCACCGCGCGGGCGGCGTCCCGGTCATCCGCCACGACGACCGCCGGGATCTCGGAGGTGATCTCCTCGGAGGCCTCGTCTCCACCGGCCACGCGCTCGCCCCGGGAGGCCGCGGCGCGCCGCTCCTCCATGGCGCGCCGCACGGCCTCGCCGCGCCGACCTGCGGCCTCGCGGCGCAGGGTCTGCTCGAGCAGGTGCTCCCACGTCTCGGTGTCGAGCAGCTCCGCGTCCGTGGCCCCCGCCCCGGAGGGCAGGCCGAACACCGACTCCTCGGGTTCGGCCTGCACCGGATCGGCCGCGGCGCGCCCCCGACTCGGCACGAGCCGGCCGGAACCGCCGGAGTACAGCGTGCGCGTCTGGGCCAGTGCGTCACCAGTGCGGCGGATGGGATTGCGCGACCGGATGAGCATGGGCGCGAGGACGAACAGCCAGACCACCACCAGCAGGATGATCAGCAGCGAGCTCGACATCGATCAGGCCTCCTCGAGCGTCTACCCCGACTCGGGACGTCGTGGTGAGGCCCCAACCGTAACGGCGGGCGAGCCCCGTCGAGCGGCGGCGCGCCGCAGGTCACGATGCTCAGGACATACTCAGACGCGCCGGGCCAGCCCCGCCTCGACCAGCGACTCCACCACGCCCCGGCCGTGCTCCTCCCGGGTGCGCGCGACGAGGAGGTGGTCCCGCCACGCGCCGTCCACGTGGAGGTAGCGCCGGAGCAACCCCTCCTCGCGGAAACCGCACCGCTCGAGCACCACCCGGCTGGCCGCGTTCTCGGGCCGGACGGTGGCGTCCACGCGGTGCAGGGCGCCCGGCCCGAGGGCGTGGTCGACCCCCAGCGCGAGCGCGGCGGTCGCGACCCCGCCGCCGACGAACGGCCTGCCGACCCAGTAGCCGACCCAGCCGGAGTGCAGCGCCCCGCGGGTGATGCCGCCCACGGTGAGCTGCCCGCAGAACCGACCGTCGAGTTCGATGGCGGCCGGCAGGGTGGCGCCCGCGCGGGCGTAGCGGCGCAGCTGGGCGTGGACGGGCGGCCAGGCGCGCGGGGAGTTGTTCTGGTCCCACTGCCCCTCGACGGTCGGCTCCCACGGCTCGAGGTAGTCGCGCTCGGCCAGGCGCAGCGCCGACCACGCCCGCGCGTCCCGCCGGCGGACCGGCCGCAGTGTGACGACGCCCGCGGCCACACGCAGCGGCCCCGCGTCGATCGGCCAGCCGGGGTGCGCGACCGTGTCGGCCGTCAGCGCGTCCCACACGCCGCCCACGACCCGGCTCACCCGCGCTGGGCGAGGAACATCACGTCGACCTCGTCACCCGCCCGCACGGCCGTGACGCCCGGGTCGATCACGACGAGGCAGTTGGCCTCCGCGAGCGAGGCGAGCAGGTGGGTCGAGGACCCCTGCGCGCCGCCGAGGGCGCGGACGAGGTACTCGCCGGTGTCCGTGTCGCGCATGAGCTGCCCGCGCAGGTAGCCGCGTCGCCCCTCGACCGAGGAGATGGGCGCGACGGTGCGCGCGCGGACCGTGCGGCGCATAGGCTGGCGCTTGCCGAGGGCGATCCGGATGAGCGGCCGCACCATGATCTCGAACACCACCAGCGCGCTGACCGGGTTCGACGGCAGCAGGAAGGTGGGGACCTCGTCGCGGCCGAGCCGCCCGAAGCCCTGCACCGAACCCGGGTGCATGGCGACGCGGTTGACCTCGATCTGCCCGAGTTCCGCCATCACCTGGCGGATGCGGGTGGTGGCCTCTCCCCCGGCGGCGCCGGACACCACGACGAGCTCACTACGGACCAGCTGCCCCTCGAGGACCTCGCGCAGTCGGGAGGGCTCGGTGCTGGCGATGCCCACCCGGTGGACGTCGGCGCCGGCGTCGCGGCCCGCGGCGGTGAGGGCGTAGGAGTTCACGTCGTAGACCTGCCCGGTGCCGGGGCGACCGTCGACATCCACCAGCTCGTCGCCCACGGAGATGACCGCCATGCGCGGCTTGGGGTGGACGAGCACCTTGGCGCGGCCGACGGAGGCGAGCAGGCCGACCTGGGCCGGTCCGATGATGCTGCCGGCGCGGACGGCCACGTCGCCGGGCTGGACGTCGTCGCCGATCCGGCGGACGTAGTCGCCGGTGCGGACGGTGCGGGTGGGCAGGATCTGCCGCCCGTCGGCGGTGGCCCAGCCGACCGGTAGGACCGCGTCCGCGAGCGTCGGCAGCGGAGCGCCGGTGTCGACGCGCACGGTCTGGCCCGGCTGGAGCCGGGTGGGCTGGCGCGAGCCGGCGGTGATCTGACCGACCACGGGCAGCGGCACCGGCCCGGCCGGGGCGTCGGCGCCCCGCTCGCCGCCGCGGTCGGCGGGGCCGTCGGGCCGGACGTCGACGCTGCGCACGGCGTAGCCGTCGATCGCGGCCTGGTCGAACGACGGGAGCGGACGCTCGGCCACGACCTCCTCGGCACACAGGAGCCCCTGCGCCTCGGAGATCGCCACACGCACGGGGCGCGGGGCGACCGCGGCCGCCGTCACCAGAGCCAGCTGTTCCTCGACGGAGCGCACCGGTTGCTCCTTTCCCGTACCCGTCACCGCCCGCGCGAGCGGACCCGCCTCACCAGTGGAATGGGTGCTATGACCCCAGTCGGCCCGTGAGCCAGTCGCGCAGATCGTCCGCGTAGGCCGGATTGTCCAGCGCGAAGTCCACGCACGCCTTGATGTACCCGCCGGGGTTGCCCAGGTCGTGGCGGGTGCCGTCGTGCACCACCACGTGCACGGGATGTCCCTCGTCGATGAGCAGGTCGATCGCGTCGGTGAGCTGCAGCTCGCCGCCGGCGCCCGGCTCGATCCTGCGCAGCGCGTCGAAGATCGCGCGGTCGAGCACGTAGCGTCCGGCCGCGGCGAGGTGCGAGGGGGCGTCCTCGGCGGCGGGCTTCTCCACCATGCCGAGGACCTTCTTCACCGAGGGATCGTCGGTGTCCTCGACGTCGAACACGCCGTAGGAGGACACGTTCTCCGGGTCGACCTCGAACGCGCACAGCACGCTGCCGCCCCGCTCGGCGCGGACGGCGTTCATCTGCCCGAGGATGCCGAACGGCAGGACCAGGTCGTCGGGCAGGAGCACGGCGACGGCCTGCTCCTCGTCCCCGAGCACGGACTCGACCTGCGCGACGGCGTGACCGAGACCGAGCGGCTCGTCCTGGCGGACGTCGACGACCTCGATGAGACCGGGCGCGCGCTGGACCTTGTGCAGCAGGACGTCCTTGCCGCGGTCGGAGAGCGTGTCCTCGAGCACCGTGTCCTCGGAGAAGTGCGCCATCACGCCGACCTTGCGCTCGGAGGTGATGATCGCGAGCCGACCTGCGCCGGCCTCGGTGGCCTCCTCGGCGATGAGCTCGATGCCGGGGGTGTCCACGACGGGCAGCAGTTCCTTGGGCACCGTCTTGGTGGCGGGCAGGAACCGGGTCCCGAGACCGGCGGCCGGGACGACGGCGGTCCGGAACTGCGGCACGGGTGAGGTGTCGGACGTCATGGCGACCACCTTAGACCGCGCACCCGGCCGACCCGCGTGACGCCACGCGCGGCAGACTGGGCTCATGTCCCCGGAGGAGGTCGACCTCGGCGGGAGCACCGGCCACCCCGCCGCCGCCAAGACCCGTCTGCGCCGGGCGGTGCTCGCCCGCCGCGCCGCCGTGCCCGCGGCGGAGCGTGCGCGACGGGACCGGGCGATCCTCGGCCACCTGGGCGGGGTCGTCACCGCGGGGATGGTGGTGTGCGCCTATGTACCCGACGACGACGAGGCCGGCGGGCGGGGTCTCGCTGAGGAACTCTCGCGCCGCGGTGCGCGGGTGCTGTTGCCCGTCTCCCCGCCGGTCGGCCCGGTGGAGTGGGCGGCGTACGCCGGGCCGGCGGACCTGGTGCCGGGCCGGTTCGGCATCCTCGTGCCGTCGGCGCCGCCGGAGGGCCCGGAGCGCATCGCCGACGCCGACCTGGTGCTGGTGCCCGCCGTGGCCGTGGACCGCTCGGGGGCGCGCCTCGGTCGGGGCGGCGGATACTACGACCGCTCCCTCGCGCTGGTGAGCCCGCGCACCCGGCTGCTGGCCCTGCTGGACACCGAGAACGTCCTCGACGAGGTCCCCGCCGAGCCCCACGACCGCGCCGTGCACGGGGTGATCACGCCGGACGGGCTTCTCGACTTCGGAACTTGGCACTCGACGGAGTAGAGTGCCAACGACAATCCGATACGTCTCGGGAGGCCAGATGCCCACCTACTCCTACCGGTGCCGCGACTGTGACGTCGCCTTCGACATCCAGCAGTCCTTCGACGAGGATTCGCTGACCGTCTGCCCGCAGTGCGAGGGCGGCCTGCGCAAGCTCTTCAACACGGTCGGTGTCGTCTTCAAGGGCTCCGGCTTCTACCGCACGGACAGCCGGGGCGAGGGCGGCTCGTCCGGCTCGGGCTCCTCCGGATCCGGCTCGTCGGGCGGCGGGTCCTCGAACGGCTCCTCGTCCTCCGGTTCCTCGGGATCCGGCTCCGGCTCCGGCTCGAGCGCGCCTGCCGCGGCCGGCTCGTCCTCTAGCTCGTCCAGCTCGTCGTCGTCCTAGCACCGGTCGGCGCGGCACCCGCCAGCGCGGTATCCGGCGGCGTGGTACCCACCGTCGCACCCCGGCGGTTCTCCACACCCCCGTCCCCCTCCACAGGCTCCACGCACCCGGCGCCGGACACCGGTCCGGGCCGGGTGCGCGCCGCTACGGTCTGACCGACACCGCCCCACGACGGGTGGCGGCATCGCTCACCGCGCCACCGGCGCCGACGGACGGGGGACCCCATGCGCCGCACCATCGCCACGGTGACCACGCCCGGGCGGTGGCGGCGGCGACGCACGGCCCGGATGGCGCTCGCGGCCGCGCTCGTGGTGGCCGCACCGTTCGTCGGTCGATCCGACCCCGCGGACACCCCGGGGCCCGCGGTCACCGCCACCGGCACCACATCCGGCGCTGACGGCCACGCCGACGCGGCCGCACCGGTGCGCGTGGTCCCCATCCCCCTCGCCGATCCCGCGGTGGCCGACCTCCTACAGCCGGGCGACCTCGTCGATCTCGTCGCCACCGACCCGGCCGACATCGACCCACCCGGCACCGGTCACCCCGGCCCGGCCGCCGCGCCGGACGCCGGACCGCCAGCCCCGGGACCACACGTCGTCGCCCGCGCCGCCCGCGTCCGGGATATCCCGACCGGGCGCCCGGGAACCGGGTCCGTCCTCGTCGAGGTCCCCGAGGACCGGGCCGCGCACCTCGCCGCCACCGCCGCCACGACTCCGCTGGCCGTCGTCGTGCACGGCTGACCACGCCCGCGCTCGTTCCCCCGCCCGCGCCCGCGCCCGCGAAACGACCGCGTACCGTTCCACTGTGGACCGCTGTCCTGCTATCGTCCGTGCGATTCGACAGTCACCGTCAGAACAGACAGGGGTACGCCATGCTCAAGGGTTTCCGGGACTTCATCATGCAGGGCAACGTGATCGACCTGGCCGTGGCGGTCGTGATCGGCACGGCCTTCGCCTCCATCGTCGACGCGTTCACCAGCGCGATCATCAACCCGCTCATCGCCCTGCTCGGCGGGGACAAGGAGATCGGCTTCGCCGTGCAGCTCCTGGAGAACAACCCCGAGACACTGATGGACTTCGGGGCGCTCATCTCGGCGATCATCAACTTCCTGCTCATCGCCGCCATCATCTACTTCGTGCTGGTGGGGCCCATGAACAAGATGAAGGAGGCCGCCGCCCGCCGGAAGGGCATCGAGGCCCCCGCGACGGACAACGAACTCCTCGTCGAGATCCGCGACCTGCTCGCCGGCCGCCCGCTGGTGCACCCGTCCGACCCCGAGAACCCGACCAACGAGTCCTGAGAGCCGGGCGGCGGGAGCGGCCGCCAGTCGCGGCGGGGGCGGCCGCCAGTCGTGGTGGGGGCGGCCGCTAGTCGTGGTGGGGCGGGCGCTGCTCGCGCCACCAGTCGTCGTCGAGCCGCTCGCCGCCACCCCGCGCCTCGTCCGAGGTGGTCTCCGGCAGGGTCTGGCCGAACACCTCGTCCATGAGCCTGCGGTCCACCCCGCGGCGAACGGGCCGACCGTCGGCGGCCGCGCGGTGGTCCGGCGCGCGACCGCCGTCAGCGTCCCGCCGCTCGGTCACAGTCCGTCGAAGCCCGACAACTGCGCGACGACGTACGACACGAGCGGGCACAGCGTGGCCATCCCGTCGCGGATCGCGGCCCGGCTCGGCGCGAGGTTCGCCACCACGGTGCTGCCGGAGACCCCCACGTGTCCGCGGGAGACGATCGAGTCGACGGCCCCGGCGGTGAGGCCGGACGAGCGGATGGCCTCCGCGATGCCGGGCAGCCGCTGGTCGAGGATCTCCTCGGTGACCTCCGGGGTGATGTCCCGGGGACCGACCCCGGTGCCGCCCACGGTCACGACGAAGTCGAACCCGCCGACGACCGCGGTCTCGAGCGCCTTGCGGACCTCGGACTCGTCGGCCGCCACGCCCACGACACCGCCCACGAGGAATCCCTCCTCCTCGAGCAGTTCGGTGACGAGCGGTCCGATGAAGTCCGCGCGCTCCTCGGGCATCCGGTCGGTCACCACGACGACCATCGCCCGGCCAGCGATCACCGGCTCGACCGGCTCGAGGTCCGTCGGGTCGAACTCCACGGTCGCGGGGAGCTTGCGGCCTCCGGGCAGAGCCCGCGGATCGAATCTGGTGCTCATCTGGCCTCTCCCAGTACAACGTCGACGGTGTTCGGCGGTTCGCCCTCACGAGAAGCATAGGTGACGGACACCGTCTCCCCCGGAGCGCGGGACCGGATCGCGGCGACGAGGGCGTCGCCGCTCTCGATGACACGCTCCCCCACCCCGGTGACGATCGCCCCGTCCTCGATCCCGGCGCGATCGGCCGGGCCGCCCGGTTCGACGGACCTCACCAACGCGCCGTCCCCGGACGGCGAGTCGCTCACGGTCACGCCCAGCACCGCGCGCGTGGCGTAGCCCTGCTTGATGAGCTGATCGGCGATCCGGCGGGCCTGGTCCACGGGGATCGCGAAGCCGAGCCCGATGGACCCCGAGTTACCCGAGCCCAGCGAGGCGATCGCGGAGTTGATGCCGATCAGCTCGCCGTTCATGTTCACCAGGGCGCCACCGGAGTTCCCGGGGTTCACCGCCGCGTCGGTCTGGATCGCGTCGATCACCGTGCTCTGGTCCGACTGCGCGCCCCCGGCACGGACCGGGCGCTCCAGCGCCGAGACGATGCCCGTGGTGACCGTGCCGGACAGGCCTAGCGGCGACCCGACCGCGGCCACCGCCTGCCCCTCCTTGAGAGTGGAGGAGGTCCCCAGTGCGATCGGGGTGAGCGGACGGTCCACCTCCGCCTTGATCACGGCGATATCGGTCGCGGGATCGGTGCCCACGATGCTCGCCGGGGCCTTGGACCCGTCGTCGAACCGGACCTGGATCGTGCCGCCGGTCCGGGCCATGGCGATCACGTGGTTGTTGGTGATGATGAGCCCGTCCGCCGTCAGGACCACGCCGGAACCCTCGCCGCGGCCCGCCTGGGCGCGGACGTCGATCGACACGACGCTCGGCAACACCTTGTCGGCCACCGCCTCGGCGGTGCCGTCGGGAGCCTGACTCACCGGCTGCGCCGTGTTGACGGGCGAGGACAGGCCCGCCCCGGACCCGCCGGCGACGGTCGCGCCGATCCATCCGCCCAGGCCGCCCGAGACGAGCATCGCGGCCACGAGGCCGGCCGCCAGCAGGCCGCGTCCGGAGCCCTTCGGCGACCCGGCCCCGCCGGGAGCGGGTCCCACCGCGCCCGGGTCCTGTCCCGCCGCGCCCGGGTCCTGCCCGGGCATCCCGGGCCCCGGCCCACCGGCACCGGCAATCCCTGACGGCGCCTGGTGAGGAGGGAACGCGGTCGTCGGGGTGCCGCCGCCCCATCCCGGGGCGGGTCCGGACCCCGGACCGGGTGCCTGCTCGCCCCGCGGGTACGCACCGTCCCCGGGGTACGCACCGCCACGGGGATCACCCGGGTACTGCGTCGGCCCCCCGGACCACTGCGGGGACCCACCGAGGCCGGCACCGGGTCGGGCGGCCCATTCATCTCCGGGGCCCCGGTCTCCCGGGCCCCGACCGTTGTCGTTCTCCATGACCACCATGGTTCCTCACCGCGCTGTGTGCCCGCTGAGATCAGCGGCGACCAGACGGCCTGCCCGCCGGGCTCCCCGGGGGGTGCCCGGTGCCCGATCCGCCGGGTCCGTCAGTTGGCCGGCTGCTCGCTGCCGGGGATCGTCAGGCGGACCTGGGCGCCCCCGCCCTCCGCGTCACCGATCTCGACGGTGCCCCCGTGCCGGGTCGTCACCTGCCGCACGATCGCCAGTCCCAGGCCGGAACCGGGCATGCTGCGGGCCTCGCGCGAGCGGTGGAACCTCTCGAACACGAGCTCGCGGTCCTCCTCGGGGACGCCGGGGCCCTGGTCCGACACCGTCAGCTCCATGACCGCGTCGGAGACCGGGCGCATCCGGATCGTCACCGTGCCGCCGGTGGGGCTCCACTTGGCCGCGTTGTCGCACACGTTGAGCACCGCCCGTTCGATCCCCGCAGAATCGCCGAAGCAGTACCAGGGCGTCAGCTCCACGTCGAACTCGACGTCGTGGCGGCGCCGCCGCACCCGTTCCAGAGCCCGTTCGACGGCCTCGGAGACCGCGACCGGCTCGAGTTCCACCTCCCCGGAGTCCTCGCGGGCCAGCTCCACGAGGTCGCCCACGAGTTGGCTGAGCTCGGAGATCTGGCCGACCACGTCCACCTCGAGCGAGCTGCGGTCCGCGTCCGGGATGGACGGCGCGCCGGGGCGGCTCGCGGCGATGAGCAGCTCGACGTTCGTCCGGAGGCTCGTCAGCGGGGTCTTGAGTTCGTGGCCCGCGTCCGCCACGAGGCGCGCCTGGCGCTCACGACTCTCCCCCAGCGCCACGAGCATCTGGTTGAAACTGCTCGTGAGGCGGGCGATCTCGTCGTCGCCGGCCACGGGGATGGGCCGCAGGTCGTCCGTCCGGGCGATGCGTTCCACGGCCCGGGTCAGGCGCGCGACCGGCGCCAGCCCGGTGCGGCCCACGGCCGTGCCGGCGACGGCGGCCAGGGCGATACCCGCCGCGCCGACGAGCGTCAGCACGATCGCCAGTCGGTTGAGCGCCGCCCGCGTGGGGCCGAGATCCTGCGCGAGGATCAGCGTCGAGCCGTCCCGGACCCCGACCGCGTAGATCTGCTTGCCGCCGGAGGTCCGCAGGCTCGACTCGGACTCACCCCGCACCACCGAGATCTCCGGCCCGCCGATCTGGAACGGCTCGCCGGTCGCGGTCCGCACACCGGAGGGGGCCACGATCTGGGCGTCGAGGTTGGGGTTGAACGCGCGCAGCGCGATGAGGGTGCTGCGGGACTGCAGTGCGAACTCGGAGGCCAGCTGGCTGTTCACCAGCTGATCCGCCTGCTGCTTGAGCCGGCTGTTCACGTCGCTGTACATCGAGCCCGACACGACGAAGTACGCCGCGACGGCCATGAGGGCCACCGCGACGCCCACCGAGCTCGCGGCCAGCAGGGTGACCCGCTGGTGCAGCGAGATCGGAGCGGTTCCCGTCCGCATCGCGCGGGCCGGCACTACGGCGTCTCGCGCAGCACGTACCCCACCCCGCGGACGGTGTGGATCAACCGGCTCTCGCCCTCCCCTTCCGTCTTACGGCGCAGGTAACCGATGTAGACCTCGAGCGCGTTCCCCGAGGTCGGGAAGTCGTATCCCCACACCTCTTCGAGGATGTGGCTGCGGGTGAGCACCCGGCGCGGGTGATGCATCAGCAGCTCGAGGAGCGAGAACTCGGTGCGGGTCAGCTGGATGCGGCGCTCGCCGCGGCTCACCTCACGGGTGGCCAGGTCCATCCGCAGGTCCTCGAACTCCAGCACCTCGTCGACCTCGTCCGTGTCGGACCCGCGCCGGCGCAGCAGTGCGCGCAGGCGCGCCAGGAGTTCCTCGAGCGCGAACGGCTTCGGCAGGTAGTCGTCGGCACCCGCGTCCAGTCCGGCCACCCGCTCGGACACCGCGTCCCGCGCGGTGAGCATGAGCACCGGGAGGTCGTCACCGCGGCTGCGCAGGATCCGGCACACCTCGAGCCCGTCGCGGCGCGGCATCATCACGTCGAGGATCACCGCGTCGGGCCGACTGGCGTCGACCCGCTCGATCGCCTCGACGCCGTCCCCGGCCAACTCCACCTCGTACCCGTTGAACGTGAGGGAACGTCGGAGAGATTCGCGCACGGCCTGGTCGTCGTCCACCACGAGGATCTTCATGAGGAGAAGTCTCACCTACCCGGCTGAACCCACGCTGAGGATCCGGTCGGCCGGCCCGGGGGCTCGGTGACCGGTCGACACGACGCCGACGAGCCCGGCGGGTCCGTTAAGACCCGCCGGGCTCGGAACCGGGCGTGTGCGTGCGGCGCAGACGGGCGCCGCAGTGCTCGACTGCCGGCGCTCAGGGGCGACGTTAGCGGTCGAGGTCGATCAGGCCGAGCTTGGCGGCCTTGACCAGACGACGCGGCAGCACCACGGGGCGGCCGTCGATCTTCGTCTCCTGGAGGGCGACGTTGTCGGCCTTCCACTGGGAGCGGCGGGAGTGGGTGTTGGCGCGCGAGAGGCGGCGCTTGGGAACTGCCATGATTATCGTCCTCGGGGTCTAGGAGGTGTACCGGGGCGCGGAGGCCCCGAGTCTCACTTGGCGCGACGGGCGCGGTTGCCGTACCGGCGCTGGAACTTCTCGACGCGGCCGGCGGTGTCCATGACGCGCTGCGCACCGGTCCAGAAGGGATGCGACTCGCTGGTCACGTCCACGACGATGAGCGGGTAGGTCTGACCGTCCTCCCACTCCACCGTGCGGGAGCTGGTCGCGGTGGAACGGGTGAGGAACTTGGTGCCCGTGCCCGAGTCCTGGAAGACCACCGGGTGGTAGTCGGGGTGGATGTCGTTCTTCATACTGGATCCCTCTAGCTCGGTAGAAGTCTGTGGGTCTGGCGCTCGCCCCGGCAGGGGCGCGCAAGTGCCAGTGGCCGAACCGGGGATCCCGGTGTCAGCACACGCATCGAAAGATCGTACCCGTAGGATGGCCGGGCACCCAATTCGAGCGTCTCGCGACGGCGTCCGCGGCCGCCGAATCGGGCCCTGACGTGCCGATTACCGTTTCAGGCGGTCGGCCCGTAAACTAGACCATCGCTGTTGTCTGCACGTTTGCTATCGCCTCTGACGGTGTTCGCGACGTGGCGGTACGCCCCCGCACGGCCCAGGCCGGACCGGGAAGCGCACCCCGCCGCGCGCCACCTACTACAGAAGGGGCGGAAGGAGAACCACGCCATGTCGGCGCATTGCCAGGTAACGGGACGGAAGCCGGGTTTCGGCAAGTCCGTCTCGCACTCACACCGCAGGACCAACCGTCGCTGGAACCCGAACATCCAGCGTCGTAGCTACTTCCTGCCCTCGGAGGGTCGTCGCGTCACGCTGACGGTCTCGACCAAGGGCATCAAGACCATCGACCGCGATGGCATCGAGGCCGTCGTGGCCCGCATCCGTGCCCGTGGGGAGAAGATCTGAGATGGCCCGTAACGACATCCGCCCCATCATCAAGCTGAAGTCCACGGCCGGCACCGGGTTCACGTACGTGACCCGGAAGAACCGTCGTAACAACCCGGACCGCATCGTCCTCAAGAAGTTCGACCCGGTCGTCCGTAAGCACGTCGAATTCCGAGAGGAGCGCTGACCCGTGGCCAAGAAGTCCAAGATCGCGCGCAACGAGCAGCGCAAGGCCAAGGTCGCCCGGTTCGCCGAGCGCCGCGCCGAGCTCAAGGCTGTCATCAAGAACCCGGAGACCACGGACGAGGCCCGTCTCGAGGCCCAGACCGCTCTCAACAAGATGCCGCGTGACGCCTCGCCCGTGCGGGTGCGCAACCGCGACGTCGCCGACGGCCGCCCCCGCGGCTACATCCGCAAGTTCGGCCTCTCCCGCGTCCGCATGCGTGAGATGGCCCACCGTGGCGAGCTGCCCGGTGTCACGAAGTCGAGTTGGTGAGTAGGTAATCATGGCTAAGGCACGTAGCACCCCGTCCAAGAAGGTCCGGGCCCAGGAGGGCCGCCGGCCCAAGAAGAACCCCTTGAAGGTCGCCGGCATCGAGACCGTCGACTACAAGGACGTCAACACCCTCCGCACGTTCATCTCCGACCGCGGCAAGATCCGTTCGCGCCGCGTCACCGGCCTCACGCCGCAGCAGCAGCGTCAGGTCGCCGTCGCGGTGAAGAACGCCCGCGAGATGGCCCTGCTGCCGTTCACCAGCCGCTGAGTCACCGCTCGGCGCGGTCGAACCGAACCGCCCGTCCCGCCCGCGGCGTCTAGACGTCGACTCAGGCAACAGCAACCCGATCGGGGTCGTGTCTCCTCTCACCGAGGGAGTGCACGACCCCGATCGGCGTTACCTCCCCTCCCCCTGACCCAGGAGTCCGCCAGTGGCCGGCGTCCTCAACGGCTTCGCCGTCATCGTCGCCCTCGTCGCGTTGGGCTGGGTGCTCGCGCGCACCCTCGTCCTCGGTACCGACGCACGCCTGGTGCTCAACCGGCTCGTCTTCTTCGTGGCGACCCCGGCGCTGTTGTTCGACTCCCTCGCCCGCACCACCCTCGACCAGGTCTTCACCGGCGTGTTCGTGGTGTCGGCGGTCTCGGCGATCATCATCGCCCTCCTCTACATCGCCATCGCCCGTCTGTGGCTCCGGCGCCCCGCCGCGGATCTCATGGTGGGCGCGCTGTCCGCGGGGTACGTGAACTCGGCCAACCTCGGCATCCCGATCGCCCTGTACGTCCTGGGGGATCTGGGGTTCGTCATGCCGCTGCTGCTGTTCCAGGTGGTGGTGCTGCAGCCGGTCGCCATCGCGGTGCTCGAGCGGGCCGCCCGGGCCGAGGGTGCCGGCGGCGGGGGTGGCGCCCTGGCTGCCCTGTGGCAGTCGGTGCGCACGCCCATCGTGCTCGCCGCGCTGGCCGGCGTCGTCGTCGCCGCCCTGCCGTGGACCCCGCCGGATCCGCTCCTCGAGCCGGTGCACCTGGTGGGCCAGATCTCCGTGCCCGGCGCGCTGCTGGTGTTCGGGATGTCGCTCTACGGGGTCAGGGTGCTCGAGGCCGGCGCCTCGCCGCGCCGCGAGATCTTCCTCGCGAGCGTCCTCAAACTCATCGCCCACCCCGTGCTGGCCTACGCGATTGGCGCGTGGCTGCTGGGGATGCGCGACCACGAACTCCTCACCGTGGTCGTCGCGGCCGCGCTGCCCACGGCGCAGAACGTGCTGGTGGTGGCCACCCGTTACGGCCACGGCACCCTCCTGGCACGCGACTCCGCGGTGCTGACGACGCTGGGTGCGCTGCCGGTCCTCTTGCTGGTCTCGGCCCTGCTGGCCTGACGGGCCCCGCCGCGATCAGGCGGCGCCCGCCGCGGCCAGGACGCCGGCGAACACGACCGCGTTGTTCACCCCGTGCAGCACCATCCCGGGCACGATCGAGCGGTACCACTCGGCCATCGCGCACAGCGAGATCCCCACGACCAGCAGGTACGGCAGCGCCGGCGGGACCATGTGGACGGCCGCGAAGACCGCCCCCGCGAGCGTGATCCCGGCGACCGCGCGGAACCGCGCTCTCACGGCGGGCAGGACGATGCCGCGGAACACGACCTCCTCGACGGCCGGCACGAGCACGGCCACGGTGAGCAGCCCCAGCACGGCGACGGCGGGCCCCCCGGCGATGAGGTCGCCGATCGCCTCGCCCCCGGGATCGTCCTCCACGGCTCCGGCGCCGAGCGGGACGAGCACGATCGCGGACGCGGCCGCGCCGCCGACCATCACCGCGGGGATCTGCCACGCCAGGTGCCACGGCGAGCGGTCCGGCCGTCGCACCCCCACGTCGGCCCACCCGAGGCCGCGGCGCCGCAGGAGGTGGATCCGTACGGCGACGAGCGCGACCACCGCGGTGCCGGCGAGGACGACCAGCGCGAGGGTCGCGGGATCGGGGCGGCCGGCGCCGACCGTGCGCACGGCGAGGAGCCCCAGGAGGACGACGACGACGAGGGCCGCCACGTACCCGAGGACCCACGCCAACGCGGACAGCGCCACCCGGCCGCGGACCGGTGTGGTCCAGAGTCCGGGGGCGCTGTGGCCGCGTGGGGCACGTCCGGGCGGGGGCCCGGTCGGCGGTGGTGTCGTCACCTCTGCTCGGCGGTCGCCCGGAGCTCGTCGGAGACGCGGAACGGGGCGTCGGTGGCGGCGGTGATCTGCTCGAGGCTCACCCCGTCGACCAGTTCGATGAGCGTGAGCCCGTCGGCGTCACGGTCGAACACGCCGAGTTCGGTGATGATCCGGTCGACGCAGCCCAGCCCGGTGAGCGGCAGGGTGATCTCGGAGACGATCTTGGAGGAGCCGTTCTTGGCGACCTGGTCCATCACCACCACGATCCGGCGGGCGCCCACCACGAGGTCCATGGCGCCGCCCATGCCCTTGACCATGGCGCCCGGCACCATCCAGTTGGCGATGTCGCCGGCGGGGTTGACCTCCATGGCCCCGAGGATCGCGACGTCGATCTTGCCGGAGCGGATCATGCCGAAGCTCATCGCGGAGTCGAAGATCGCCGAGCCGGGCAGGGTCGTCACGGTCTCCTTGCCGGCGTTGATGAGGTCGGGGTCGACGTGGTCCGGGTGCGGGTAGGGGCCGATGCCGAGCAGCCCGTTCTCGGACTGCAGGGTGACGTTGACGCCCTGCGGCACGTAGTTCGGCACGAGGGTGGGCAGGCCGATCCCGAGATTGACGTACTGACCGTCCTCGAGTTCGAGGGCCGCGCGGGCGGCCATGGCCTTGCGGTCGCGCCCGAGCCGGGCGGGGGTGGCGGCGGTGCTCATCAGCGCTGTCCTTCCGTGGGCGGGGTGGTGGTGGTCTTCTCGATCCACTTGGTCTGCGCGACCTGCTCCGGGGTCAGCTCGACCAGGCGGTGGACGAAGATCCCGGGCAGGTGGATGTCGTCGGGCGCGAGTTCCCCGACCTCCACGACCTCCTCGGCCTCGACGATGCACACGCGTCCGGCCATCGCGGCCAGGGGCGAGAAGTTACGCGCGGTGAGGTTGAACCGCAGGTTGCCGCTGCGGTCGGCCACCGCGGCCCGCACCAGCGAGTAGTCGGCCTCGATGGCCTGCTCGAGGACGTGGGTCTCGCCGCGGATCTCGCGGGTCTCCTTGGGCGGGGAGGCCACGGCGACGCCGCCGTCGGAGTCGTACTTCCACGGCATCCCGCCGTCGGCGACGAACGTGCCCACGCCGGTACGCGTGTAGAACGCCCCGATCCCGGAGCCGCCTGCGCGCATCCGCTCGGCCAGCGTGCCCTGCGGGGTGAGCTCCACCTCGAGCTCACCGGACAGGTACTGCCGGGCGAACTCCTTGTTCTCCCCCACGTAGGACGCGACGATGCGGCGCAGTTTGCCGCTCTCGAGCAGGATCCCCAGGCCCTTGCCGTCGACGCCGGCGTTGTTGGAGAACACCTCGAAGTCCCCCACGTCGCGGGCGGCGAGCGCCTCGATCACGATCTGCGGGATCCCGCACAGGCCGAAACCGCCGGCGGCGATCGACGCCCCGTCGGGGATGTCCGCGACGGCCTCGGCCGCGGTCATGAGTTTGCTGGACATTCACCACTCCTTGGATTGGACGGGCGGGCGGTCAGGCGATGCCGAGGATCTCGATGGCGCTCTTGCGCATGTCGACCTTGCGCACCTTGCCGGTGACCGTCATGGGGAACTCGTCCACCACGTGGACGTACTTCGGGATCTTGTGCCGCGCGAGCTTGCCGGTCGCGAACTCGCGGACCTCCTCGGCGGTGAGGTCGTCGCGTCCGGGCTTGAGCCGGACCCACGCCATGAGTTCCTCCCCGTACTTGGGGTCGGGCACGCCGATCACCTGCGCGTCGAGGATGTCGGGGTGGGTGTAGAGGAACTCCTCCACCTCACGCGGGTAGATGTTCTCCCCGCCGCGGATCACCATGTCCTTGATGCGGCCGGTGATCCGCACGTAGCCGTCGTCGTCCATCTCGCCGATGTCCCCGGTGTGCATCCACCCGTCCTCGTCGAGCGCCTCGGCGGTCTTGTCCGGCTGCTCCCAGTAGCCGAGCATGACGCTGTAGCCGCGGGTGCAGAACTCACCGGCCTCCCCGCGCGGGAGCGTCTCACCGGTGGAGGGGTCGACGATCTTGATCTCCAGGTGCGGCCCGACGCGGCCCACGGTGGACACGCGCCGGTCCAGCGAGTCGTCGGAGCGGGTCTGGGTGGACACGGGCGAGGTCTCGGTCATGCCGTAGCAGATCGACACCTCGTCCATGTTCATCCGCTCGATCACCTGGCGCATCGTGGACTCCGGGCACGGCGACCCCGCCATGATGCCGGTCCGCAGGGTCGACAGGTCGTAGGAGTCGAAGTCCTCCAGCGCGAGCTCGGCGATGAACATCGTCGGCACCCCGTACAGGCTCGTGCACTTCTCCTGCTCGACCGCCTTCAGCGACGCGACCGGGTCGAAGGCGGGGGCCGGGATGACCATGCACGCGCCGTGCGTGGTGCACGCGAGGTTGCCCATGACCATGCCGAAGCAGTGGTAGAAGGGCACCGGGATGCACACCCGGTCCCGCTCGGAGTAGTTGATGAGCTCGCCGACGAAGTAGCCGTTGTTGAGGATGTTCGAGTGCGAGAGCGTCGCACCCTTGGGGAAGCCGGTGGTCCCGGAGGTGTACTGGATGTTGATCGGGTCGTGGTTCGTCAGGGTCCCGCGGATGCCCGCGAGGACGTCCGCGTCGGTCGGGCCGGAGACCATCGCCTCCCACTCCTCGTCACCGAAGAGCACCACGAGTTCCAGATCCGGGCAGTTCGGCTGGACCTGCGCGAGCATCCCCGTGTAGTCGGAGTCCTTGAACTGCGGCGCCGCGATCACGGCCTTGATCCCGGCCTGCGTGAGCACGAACTCGAGCTCGTGGACGCGGTAGGACGGGTTGATGTTGACCAGCACGGCACCGATCTCCGCGGTGGCGTACTGGACCATCACCCACTCCCACCGGTTGGGCGACCAGATGCCCACCCGGTCGCCGGCGCGGATGCCGAGCCGGTGCAGTCCCGAGGCGAGCCGCCGGACGTCGGCGTGGAACTCGTCGTAGGTCCAGCGCCGGCCGGACTGGACGTCGACGAGCGCGTCCCGGTCCCCGAACCGCTCGACGGTCGCCGCGAGGTTGTCCGGGATCGTCTCGGTGAGCAGCGGGACGTCGGTCTCCCCGCGCGTGTGCGACAGGGCGGGGTCGAGGGGGGTGGAATCGAGATCGGTGGTGGTCATCTCGGTACTCCTTGAGGGCGGGGCCGTCTGGCCCGGGGACGTCAGGGTCAGATGCTGGGGGTCACGGGGACACGGCCGCGGCGCGACGCATCGTCGCCTCGGCCTGGCGGAAGACGGGACCGTCGACCATGCGCCCGTCCAGCTGGAAGACGCCCTGGTTGTGCTCCGCGGCGGCGAGGACCTTCCGGGCCCAGGCCACCTCGTCGTCGTCGGGCGCGTATGCCTGTCGCACCACCGCCACCTGGGACGGGTGGATGCAGGCGGTACCGGAGAACCCCAGGGCCACGGCGTCGAGCGCCTCGGCGCGCTGACCGTCGGTGTCGGCGATGTCGAGGTGGACCGAGTCCACCGCCCACCGGCCGAACGCCGCGGCGGCGAGCGCCACCCGGGCGCGGGCGTGCCGGGGCACGTCGCGGTACTCGCCCGCCACGCGGGGGCCGCCCGCCTCGGCGGTCGAGAACCGGCTGGTCGAGCCGCCCATCGCGGCGAGCAGGTCCTCGGCCCCCCACATCATCCCCGCGCAGCCCGGTGCCGAGGCGATCTCCTCGGCGCGGACCACGCCCAGCGGCGTCTCCACCAGGGCGAGGATCGCCGCCCCGGTCGCCGCGTGGACGTCGGCCACCTGCGCGGCCGACTCCGTCTTGGCGAGCATGACGCAGCGGTAACCCGTCTCCGCGACGGCCTCGAGGTCCGCGTCGTGGTCCTCGGTGCCCACCGGGTTGACGCGCACGATCGTGCGCTCCGGGTCCAGGGCCGAGGCACGCAGCGCGTCCCTCGCCGCCGGGCGGCCCGCGGGCGCGACGGCGTCCTCGAGGTCGAGGATCACCACGTCCGCGCGGTCGGCGGCCTTGCCGTACCGCTCGGGCCGGTCGGCCGGGCAGAACAGCAGCGCGGGCCCCGGCGGGACCCAGGTCGGGGCGGGGGTCATGCCGTCCCCTCCCCCGCCTGCGCGTCCGGCGTGGCCGTGCCCGACCCCGCCGGCCGCTTGCGCACGAGGGTCTTGCGGACCGCGCGCGCGACGACGTCGCCGTGCTGGTTACGGCCGATGTGCTCGAGGGTGACGATCCCCTCGCCCGGCCGCGACTTCGACTCCCGCTTGTCCGTGCACACGGTCTCCGCGTACAGCGTGTCGCCGTGCAGCACCGGCTTGGGGAAGCTCACCTCGGAGAACCCGAGGTTGGCCACGATCGTGCCCTGGGTCAGCTGCGCGACCGACAGGCCCACCAGCGTGGACAGGGTGTGCATCGAGTTCATCAGGCGCTCGCCGCCGAAGCCCGGCTGCTCGGCCGACCACGCGGCGTCCAGGTGCAGCGCCTGGGTGTTCATGGTGAGCGTCGTGAACAGGACGTTGTCCGTCTCGGTCATGGTGCGGCCGGGGCGGTGCAGGTAGGCGGTGCCGACCTCGTACTCCTCGAACCACAGACCGCGCTGGACGACCTGCTTGCGCTGCCCGTTCACAGCCTGATCACCCCCGGCCTGATCGCTCACAGCCCCAACCCCCGGGCGATGAGCATGAGCTGCACCTCGGTGGTGCCCTCACCGATCTCGAGGATCTTGGAGTCACGGTAGTGCCGCGCCACCGGGTACTCGTTCATGAAGCCGTAGCCGCCGTGGATCTGGGTGGCGTCGCGGGCGTTGTCCATCGCCGCCTCGGAGGCGACCATCTTGGCGATCGCGGCCTCCTTCTTGAACGGCTTGCCGGCGAGCATGAGACGCGCCGCCTCGTAGTAGGCGCACCGGGCGGTGTGCGCGCGGGCCTCCATGCGAGCGATCTTGAACGAGATCGCCTGGAACTCGCCGATCTTGCGGCCCATCGATTCGCGCTCCCGGGCGTACTTCACCGACTCGTCCACACAGCCCTGCGCGGCGCCGGTGGCCACGGCGGCGATCGCGACGCGGCCCTCGTCGAGGATCGACAGGAAGTTCGCGTACCCACGCCCCTCCTCGCCGAGCAGGTTCTCCACCGGCACGCGCGCGTCCGCGAACGTCAACGGGTGGGTGTCGGAGGAGTTCCAGCCGACCTTGTCGTAGGCCGGCTCGGCCGTGAACCCGGGCGTGCCGGCCGGGACGATGATCGTCGAGATCTCCTTCTTGCCGTTCTCGCGCACGCCGGTGACCGCGGTGACGGTGACCAGGGAGGTGATGTCGGTGCCGGAGTTGGTGATGAACTGCTTGTTGCCGTTGATCACCCACTCGTCGCCGTCCCGCTTGGCGGTGGTCTTGGTGGCACCGGCATCCGACCCCGCGCCCGGCTCGGTCAGCCCGAATCCGGCGAGCTTCCGGCCCGCGGCAAGGTCCGGCAGCCACGTCTCGCGCTGGGCGTCGGTGCCGAAGTGGTAGATCGGCATCGCGCCCAGACCCACGCCCGCCTCGAGCGTCATGGCGGTCGACTGGTCGACGCGGCCCAGCTCCTCCAGAGCCAGGGCGAGCGCGAAGTAGTCACCGCCCATGCCGCCGAACTCCTCGGGGAACGGCAGGCCGAACAGTCCCATGTCGCCCATCTGCGCCACGACCTCGTACGGGAAGGTGTGGTTGCGGTCGTGCTCGGCGGAGGCCGGGGCCACCACCTTGTCGGCGAACTCGGCGACCGTCGACTTGAGGTCCGCGTAGTGCTCTTCCAACTCAGGCATCGCCTGCTCCTTCGGGTTCTTCGGTGGAGGGGTGGGGCTCGACGGTCGCGAGCACGTGGTCGGCGGGCACCTGCTCGCCGGTGGTGACGTGCACCCGGACCACACCGTCGATCGGTGCGGCGAGCGAGTGCTCCATCTTCATGGCCTCGACGGCCACGATGTTCTGGCCGGCCGTGACCTCGTCCCCGTCGGCGACGAAGCACGCGATGACCGAACCGGGCATGGGGCTGAGGATCTGACCGTCCGCCGCCCCGGCGTCGTGGATGCGGGAGTCGATGAGCGGGAGCAGCCGCAGGTCCCACGTCCCGCCGTCGCCGGCCACCCAGAAGGTGTCCGACGCCCGGGGATCGCGCGACCGCACGACGGTCCACCGCTGCTGGGTGCCGTCGACCGTCAGCCTCAGCGAGGCGCCGTCCCGGGCGACCCGCGCATGATGCCGGGCCGAGACCGTCGGTTCCTCGGTGGAGCCGATGGTGGCGTCGGTGATGGTCACCTCGGCGTCGTCCGGCGTGCCCCTCAGGCCCACGGTCACGGCCTCGGACCCGGCGCCGGAATCGAGGCGGGTCCACACCTCGGCGCGGCCCCCGACCCGCCAGCCGTTCGGCACGTCCCACGGCCCTCGCCGGTGCGCGGGGACGCGGGCCCACCGCTCCTCGGTGCGGTGCATCGCCACGGCGATCAGCGCGCCCTCGGGCGGTGGCGTCGCCACGTAGTCGTCGACAGACCGGTCGAGCAGGCCCGTGTCCAGGTCGCCCGCGATCACCTCGGGGCGTCCCAGGAGGAAGCGGCAGAAGTCGACGTTCGTCCGCAGACCGAGCACGTGGGTCCCGGCCAACGCCGCGTCGAGACGCGCCAGCGCCTCCGCGCGGTCGGCGCCGTGGGCGATGACCTTGCCCAGCATCGGGTCGTAGTCGCTCCCGACGACCGTGCCGACGCGCAGACCCGAGTCCACGCGGATCCCGTCCCCGGACGGCTCCTCCAGTCCCAGGACCGTGCCGCCGGTCGGCAGGAAGCCCTTCGCCGGGTCCTCGGCGTACACGCGCGCCTCGATCGCGTGGCCGGTCAGCGTGACGTCCTCCTGACGCAGCGTGAGTTCCTCACCCGCGGCGATCCGCACCTGCCAGTCGACCAGGTCGACGCCCGTCACCATCTCCGTGACGGGGTGCTCCACCTGCAGCCGGGTGTTCATCTCCATGAAGAAGAACTCGTCCGGCGAGTGGGCCGAGACGATGAACTCGACCGTGCCGGCGCCCACGTAGCCCACCGACCGGGCGGCGTCGCACGCGGCCTGACCGATCCGCTGCCGGGTGGTCTCGTCGAGCAGCGCGCTGGGCGCCTCCTCGATCACCTTCTGGTGGCGGCGCTGCAGCGAGCACTCGCGCTCCCCGAGGTGGATCACGTTGCCGTGCCGGTCCGCGAGGACCTGCACCTCGATGTGCCGCGGGGTGTCGACGAACCGCTCGAGGAACAGGGTGTCGTCCCCGAACGCCCCCGCCGACTCCCGGCGCGCGGACTCCAACGCGGCCGGCAGATCGGCCGGGTCGGTGACGCGACGCATCCCCTTGCCGCCACCGCCCGCCGAGGGCTTGACGAGGACCGGGTAGCCGACCTCCTCGGCGCCGGCGATGAGCTCGTCGTCGGTCAGTCCCGGCCTGGAGATCCCGGGCACGGTGGGCACGTCACGCTCGGACACCGCCGCCTTGGCGGTGATCTTGTCGCCCATGGTCTCGATCGCCGACGCCGGCGGCCCGATGAAGATCAGGCCCGCCTCGTCCAGCGCGCGGGCGAACCGCGCGTTCTCCGACAGGAAGCCGTAGCCCGGGTGCACGGCCTGCGCACCGGTGCGGCGGCAGGCGTCGATCACCTTGTCGACGTCCAGGTAGGACTGCGAGGCCTGCGCCGGTCCCAGACGGACCGCCGCGTCGGCCATCCGGACGTGGAGGGCGTCGGCGTCCGCGTCGGAGTAGACGGCGACCGACCGGATCCCGGCGGCGCGCAGCGAGCGGATCACGCGGCACGCGATCTCTCCCCGGTTGGCCACGAGGACGGTGTGGAGTTTCTGTGTCGGGTTCTCAGACATCGCGCTGCTCACATCCTGAAGACGCCGTTGTTGACCGGCGCGAGAGGGGCGTTGGCCGCGGCCGCGAGGGCCAGGCCGAGGACGGTGCGGGTGTCGGCGGGGTCGATGATCCCGTCGTCCCAGAGGCGGGCCGTGGAGTAGTAGGCCGTCGACTGCTCCTCGAACTGCTCACGGATCGGGGCGGTGAACTGCTCCTGCTGCTCGTCGGTCCACTCCCCGCCCGACTTGGTCACCTGCGCCGCGCGCACGGAGGCCAGCGTGTCCGCCGCCTGCGGGCCGCCCATCACGGCGATGCGCGCGTTGGGCCACATCCACAGGAAGCGCGGCGAGTACGCCCGCCCGCACATCGAGTAGTTGCCGGCGCCGAAGGAGCCGCCCACCACGACGGTGAACTTGGGCACGCGCGCGCAGGCCACGGCGGTGACCATCTTGGCCCCGTTCTTGGCGATGCCGCCGGCCTCGTACTGCCGACCCACCATGAAGCCGGTGATGTTCTGCAGGAACACCAGCGGGATCTTGCGCCGGTCGCACAGTTCGATGAAGTGCGCGCCCTTGAGTGCGGATTCGGAGAAGATGACGCCGTTGTTGCCGATGATCCCCACCGGGTGCCCGTGGATGTGGGCGAAGGCGGTGACCATCGACGTGCCGTAGTTCTCCTTGAACTCGGTGTACTCGCCGCCGTCGACGATCGTGCCGATGATGTCGCGCACGTCGTAGGGCTGGCGGGAGTCGACGGGGACCAGATCGTAGAGGTCGGTCTGCGGGCGTGCCGGCTCGCGGGGCTCGAGCACCTCCCAGTCCGGCGCGGGCGCGGGCGGGCAGGTCGCGACGATCTCGCGGACCTTCATCAGCGCGTCGTAGTCGTCGTCGGCCAGGTGGTCCACCACGCCGGAGGTCTTGGCGTGCAGGTCGCCGCCACCGAGCTCCTCGGCGGTGACCTCCTCCCCCGTCGCAGCCTTCACCAGCGGGGGGCCGGCGAGGAAGATCGTGCCCTGGTTGCGGACGATCACGGCCTCGTCGCTCATCGCCGGGACATACGCGCCGCCGGCGGTGCACGAGCCCATCACCGCGGCGATCTGCGGGATGCCCTTGGCCGACATCGTGGCCTGGTTGTAGAAGATCCGGCCGAAGTGGTCCCGGTCCGGGAAGACCTCGTCCTGCTGCAGGAGCATCGCGCCGCCCGAGTCCACGAGGTAGATGCAGGGCAGGTTGTTGGCCAGCGCCACCTCCTGGCCGCGCAGGTGCTTCTTCACCGTCATCGGGTAGTACGTACCGCCCGAGACGGTGGCGTCGTTGGCGATGATGAGGCATTCGCGGCCGGAGACCCGACCGATCCCGGCGACGACGCCCGCGGCCGGTGCCTTGCCTCCGTACATCTCCTCCGCGGCGAGCGGCGAGAGCTCCAGGAACGGGCTGCCCGGGTCGAGCAGAACGTCCACCCGCTGCCGGGCGAGAAGCTTGCCGCGTTCGAGGTGGCGTGCACGGGCCTTCTCCCCGCCGCCCTGCGCGGCCCGCTCGAGGCGCTCCCGCAGGTCGGCGAGCAGTTCCTCGTGGGCCTGGCGATTGGTGGTCGCGGAAGTCATCAGCGCCGCTCCCTTTCAGTTAAGTCGGATTAACTGAATTCGACGATAGTGCCGCGGCTCACAAATGTCCAGAGCCGCCGGAGACTCCCTCAGCCGGGCGGCTCTGGACCGGCCCGGACGCAGCCGCGCGCGGCCATGGCGTCTCGCGCGCACCGCTGCGCACGCCGGACGCCATGCAGAGGGGCGGCGACGTGGATCGCCGTACATTCGCGGAAGCGAGACGCCATGGACAGGAGCGGCTGCGATGCACGAGACGGCGTCGGCCGGAGCGAGATGGCGCCAGCGGGAGCGAGACGGCGCCGGCGGGAGCGAGACGCCATGGACAGGAGCGGATGTCGGGGACGCACCGCCTCGGCGTCGGCGAGGGGCAGCCCCGTCGAGGCCCCGTGAACGCGCCGCCGAGGTCCCGGCCGTCGCCCCCACCGCAGCCGCCCCAGGGGCCGTGCGGGGCAGCTCGTCCGGAGCGCCGCGGCGGCTCGCGGAACCATGCAAACGGCCGCATACGTGCAGGCAGAGAGCTTAGGCTCGCCTCACTTAGCACAGCCTCAACTTGCTTGCAAGTCGGATCCGTTCGGTGTTGACTCGGAGCCACACCGCCCAGCCACTGCCACACGAGGAGCGATCGTCATGGCCACTCTCACCGGAATCAGCACCTGCACCGTCACCGCGTGCTCGTTCAACAGCGATCAGAGCTGCAGCGCCGGCGCAATCACCGTGGCGGGAGCCCCCGACCACGCCGAGTGCGGCACCTTCATCTCGCTGGACGTCCGCGGCGGCCTGCCCACCGCGAGCGCTCATGTCGGCGCCTGCCAGCGAGTCGAGTGCGCCCACAACAAGGACCTGCTCTGCTCGGCGGACTCGGTCAAGATCGGCGCCGGCGCGGACACCGCCGACTGCCTCACCTACACCCCGGCCTGACCCACACGGGCCCGCGCGGGCGAATCGCCTCTCAGCTGGCGCGGGCCACGTACTGACCCATCTCGCGGACGACGTCGTTGACGCACTCCGCCCGGGTCACGAACGGCAGGTGGATGACATCGGCATCGGTACCGAGAGCGGTCAGCAGGTGCAGACCGTCGGCGTCGACGCCCAACACATACGGCGGCTGAGCCGGGTCCCCCGACCCGGCCAGCATCGCCAGATCAGAACCGAAGCGCGCCCGGATCTCGTCCGCGAGACCGGGCGCCTCGCATGCCAGCGGGTCGGAGGGGACCGCGTCCAGATGGGCGGCGTCGACCGTGCCCTCGTGGCCGAGCCGGCGTACGTCGACCTCGCCGAGCTCGATCTCGATCTCGACGATCCAGCCCTCGCCCCGGCGGGCCGCGCGCGCGACACCGAAGCCGTAGAGGCTCGCCACATGGACCTTCGCCTCGACGATCGGGGCGAACTCGTCGATCATCACCACGACCTCGACCGAGTCGCCGGGCGCGACCATCAGGCCGGACCAGGGAGCCGGGGTCCCCGTCACCACAATCGTCCCGTCACCGATCCAGCGATGCCCTGCGGAGACCATCACGTCCGAACGGTCCTTGGAACCGCGAACGGCAACCGTCGCGATGCCCGATCCGTCGAGGAGACGGCGCGCGCCCGTGGTGACCGGATCCGACACGATCGGGTGCGCTGCCATCGATGAGACCTCCAGATTCGGCACCAAATGCGGGCTCGCATTAGGTGACCCTTGCCTTAGTTAGCTACTCCTAAGATCCATGTGCACGGGCGATCTGTCAAGAGGTGGCCCCCGAAAACCGGGTCGCGTCGCCCTACAGTGGGGGCGTGAGCGACGCCACAGACACGGCCGACGCGGGTACGGGCAGGTCCATCACCGCCGCCCCACCCGCCCGTGCTCGGCGCCTCCACGCCTTTCGCGACGACGCGCTCGGGTACGACGACGCCACCGGACTCGCCGCGAGACTCCGTGCGGGCGACGTCTCGGCCACCGAACTCCTCGAGGCGGCCGCCGAGCGGTGCGCACTGGTCGACCCGTCCCTCGGCGCACTCGTCTTCACCGATCTCGACCGCGCCCGGGCACGCGCCCGCCGGGTGGGACGCTCCGAGATGTCCGCTCCCCTGGCGGGCGTCCCGTCGGCGTTCAAGGACGCCGTGAGGGTCGAGGGCGCACCGATGCGCGTGGGCTCCCCCGCGGTGCCGGACACGCCCGCCCTGCACGACGGCCCCTACACACGGGCGTTCCGGGCCACGGGGCTGAACCCGCTCGGGATCACCGCGATGCCCCCGTTCGGCTGGACCGCCGCCACCGAGAGGCAGGGCGGACTGGTCACCCGGAACCCGTGGGACACCGGCCGGACCAGCGGCGGCTCGTCGGGCGGGTCCTCCGCGCTGGTCGCCGCCGGCGCCCTCCCTATCGCACACGCCAACGACGGCGGCGGCTCGATCCGCATCCCCGCCGCGGTCACCGGGCTCGTGGGGTTCAAGCCGAGCCGGGGACGCCACCCGGACGAGGCGTTCTCCCGGCACATGCCGATCCCCATCATCTCGCAGGGAGTCGTCTCCCGATCCGTCCGCGACACCGCCCTGTTCCTCACGGCCTTCGAGTCCGGGTGCCGCCCCCGCGGGGTCCCGCCGATCGGTCGGGTCGCGGCAACGCCCTCCCGGCGGTTACGGATCGGGCTGGTCGACCACAGCCCGGCAGGTGACGGGACCGACCCCGCGACGCTGTCCGTCCTGCACGAGACCGCCGGTCGCCTGGAAGAACTCGGCCACGAGATCATCCCCACCCCCGCTCCCGTGCCGCCGGGGTTCCGCGAGGACTTCATCGCCTACTGGGGACTGCTCGCGCTGAGCACCTCGACCTCCGGCCGCTCGCTCTTCGACCCGGAGTTCGACGCCACCCGCCTCGACCCGTTCACCGTGGGGCTGGCGCGGATGGCCCGCCAGAGGCTCGCCGCGATCCCGGGGCACCTGTACCGGCTCGCGCGGGCCCGCCGGCGGTTCGACGCGAGCTTCGGCGACCTCGACGTGTACCTGAGCCCCGTGGTCGCACACGAGACCCCCGAGGTGGGCTATCTCGACGCGGAGCTGCCGTTCGAGACCCACCTGGAGAGGGTGTCGAACTGGGTGACGTTCACCCCGCTGCAGAACATCGCCGGGTCGCCGGCCGTGTCGGTGCCGGCCGGGCACGCACCGGACGGCATGCCGATCGGCGTCCACCTCTCGGCGCGGCGCGGCGAGGACCGCGTCCTCCTCGAGCTGGCCTCCGAGTACGAGGCCGCCCACCCCTTCACCCCCATCTGGTCCTGACCGCCCGTGATCGCGGTCGTCGCCGGCCTGGCCGTCGTCACGCTGCTCGTCGTGCAGAACGTCGGCGGGGCGGCCGTGGCCCGGTGGTTCGCCTCGCAGACCGCCCTCAGCGGGAGCGCGTACCTCGCGCTCACGGCGGTCCTCGCCGGCGGGTTGGCCTACCTCGTCCTGCGGCGGGACACCCCGGCGAGCTGACCGGGGCGCACGCCGCCCCGCGCCCGCCACGCCGCGTCAGTCGCCGAGGAGCTGCGTGACGCGCGGTCCGACGCGCTGACGCAGGATCACCTCGGTCCGCGTCCGCAGGACCCCGGGGGTCGCGATGAGGGCGCTGAAGACCTCCTCCAGATGGGCGTGGTCGCGGGCCACGACGCGGCAGACGAGGTCGAACTCCCCCGCCACGCTCATCACCTCGAGCACCTCGGGCACCTCGGCCAGGCCCGCGCAGGTCGAGTCGAGCTCCGCCTGCGCCAGCTGGACGTGGACCAGCGCGCCGAGCGGGTACCCCAGGGCGGCGGGGTCGAGTCGGGGCGCCCAGGAGGCGAGGACGCCGCGGGCCTCGAGCTTGTCGAGCCGTGCCTGCGCGGTGCCGCGGGCCACCCCGAGCCGTCGGGAGAACTCGCGGACGCCGACCCGGGGGTCGGCCATGACCACCCTGAGGAGGCGTCGGTCGGTGTCGTCCATCGGGGGCGTGTGCTCCATGTGCCCAGGGTAGACGACGACGACAACGCATCTGGTCCACTTTGTCCCGCATAAGACACTTCCGATTGTGCAGACTGTTCGGCCGATCGATGACCGCGTGACGCACCTCACAAACCGTCCTAGCCTGGTGTGTAGACCCACGACCTCACACAGGCCAGGTGTTGATCATGACCTCTCTTCTCGGCCCCTCGAACGGCACCCACGACGACCTCCCGCGGTTCGGTCGGGCGGACGCCGGATCGTTCTCCCTCTCCGACCGCTACACCCGCGAACGCGGCACCGTCTACCTCACCGGCATCCAGGCGCTGGTGCGGACGGTGCGCGACCGCGCCAGGCTGGACCGGCGCCAGAACCTGCTCACCGCGAGCCTGGTGAGCGGCTACGAGGGATCCCCGCTCGCGGGCTACGACCTCGAACTCGCCCGTCGGGCGGAGTTCCTCGACCCGTTCGACATCGTCCACCGCCCGGCCCTCAACGAGGAGGCGGGCGCCACCGCGGTGATGGGCTCGCAGCTGGCACGCCGCACCGGCACGCTGCGGGCCACCGCCCACACCGGCGGCGCCCCGCTCCAGGGCGTGGTGGGCTACTGGTACGGCAAGGCGCCGGGACTCGACCGCGCCACCGACGCCCTGCGGCACGCCAACCTCATCGGCACCGACCCGAACGGCGGGGCGGTGGTGATGGTCGGGGACGACCCCGGCGCCAAGTCGTCGACCGTGCCGTGCGCCTCGGAACTCGCGCTCGCCGATCTGTACATGCCGACCCTGTACCCGGCGGACTCGCAGGACGTGCTGGACTTTGGCGTCCACGCGGCGATCCTGTCCCGCGTGTCCGGCCTGTGGTCGGCGCTGAAGATCTCCGCCCACGTCGCGGACGCCTCGTCGACCGCGCTCGTCGACCCCGACCGGATCCTGCCCGTCTACGGTGATCTCGGCACCAGCCCCCACGTGCCCTCGGGTCACCTCCTGGGCTCGAACCTCATGGAGCTCGAGCAGAACCAGCTCACCATCCGCCTGCCCCGGGCACTCGAGTACGCCCGACTCAACCGGCTCAACCGCATCGTGCAGTCGACGGCGGACGACCGGATCGGCATCGTCGCGGCCGGCAAGACCTACCTCGACGTACGTGAGGCGCTGCGCCGACTCGGTATCGACGACGACGAACTGGGCCGTCGCGGTATCCGCGTCCTCAAGCTCGGGATGATCTACCCGCTCGAGCGGACGATCCTCGACGAGTTCATGACCGGCCTCGACGAGGTGATCGTCGTGGAGGAGAAGCGCGACTTCATCGAGACCATGATCCGCGACATCCAGTTCCGCAGGCCCGGGGTCGCGAACGTCGTCGGCAAGGCCCACGAGGACGGCTCCACGCTGTTCAGCCGGTTCGGCGAGCTCGACGTGGACTCGGTGACCCGCGGGCTCGCGCAGCGGCTCGGCACGGTCCACGGGATCGCCTCCGCCGCGGCCTGGCTCGACGGCCCGGGGCGCGTGCGCACCCGCATCGCTCTGCCGCTCGCGGCCTCACGGACCCCCTACTTCTGCTCGGGGTGCCCGCACAACAGCTCCACCAAGGTCGCCGACGGCACGCTGGTCGGCGGCGGGATCGGCTGCCACGCCATGGTGCTCATGATGGACGAGCAGCAGGTCGGCCACGTCACCGGCGTCACCCAGATGGGCGGCGAGGGGATCCAGTGGACCGGGATGGCCCCGTTCCTCGAGGAACAGCACATGGTGCAGAACGTCGGCGACGGGACCTTCATGCACTCCGGTTCGCTGGCCCTGCGCGCGGCCGTCGCGTCCGGGGACAACATCACCTACAAGCTGCTGTACAACGGCACCGTCGCCATGACCGGCGGCCAGGACCCGGTGGGCGAGATGAGCCTGCCGGAGATCGTGCGCCTGCTGGAGGCGGAGAAGGTCGCCAAGATCGTCGTCACCACCGACGACGTCAAGGCCACGAGGGCCCGGGGACTCCCGCGCGGTGTGGAGGTCCGCGACCGCGTGGACACCCTCGAGGTCCAGCGCGAGCTCGCCGCCATCCCCGGGGTGACGGTCCTCGTACACGACCAGTACTGCGCCGCCGAGAAGCGCCGTCACCGCAAGCGCGGCACCTACCCCACCCCGGACCGGCGGGTGGTGATCAACGAGCGCATCTGCGAGGGCTGCGGCGACTGCGGGAAGAAGTCCAACTGCCTGTCCGTGCACCCGGTCGACACCGAGTTCGGACGCAAGACGCAGATCGACCAGTCGACGTGCAACCTCGACTTCTCGTGCCTGCAGGGCGACTGTCCCGCCTTCGTGACGGTCGTACCCGGGACCCGCTCCGAGCGGGTCGCCACCGCCCCCGCCCTGGCCGCCGGGGATCTCCCCGAACCCGCGCGCGCCGAGGTCGACCCCCGGCGGGGATTCTCGCTACGCCTGACGGGCATCGGCGGGACGGGGATCGTCACGGTCTCGGCCGTCCTGGCGACCGCGGCCGTCCTCGACGGCAGGTCCGCCCGCACCCTCGACATGACCGGCCTCGCGCAGAAGGGCGGCGCCGTCGTCTCCGACGTCCGCGTCTCCCTCGCCCCGGTGGAACAGCCTCCCAAGATCGGGGCGGGCGACTGCGACCTCTACCTGTGCTGTGACGGTCTCGTCGGCGCCGACGCCACCCACCTCAAGGTGGCCCATCCGGACCGCACCACCGCCGTGGTGTCGACCACCCGGATCCCCACCGGCAAGATGGTGATCGACACCGCCGAGCACTACCCCGCGACCGCGGACATCCAGGGCGTCATCGACCGTGCCACCGCGCGCGGTGTCTACCTGGACCCGGGCGCGTTGACGGAGGGGCTGTTCGGGTCCACGCAGACGGCCAACATGCTCATGGTGGGCGCGGCCTACCAGAGCGGTGCGTTGCCCATCTCCGCCGAGTCGATCGAGCGCGCCGTCGAGCTCAACGGAGTCGCGGTCGAGGCGAATCTCCAGGCGTTCCGTCGCGGCCGTCAGGCGGTCGCCGACCCCGCGGCGCTGTCGGCCCTGCTCGACGGGCTGCACCGCCACGCGACCGGCAGCCCCGCCGCGGCAGATCGCTCCGCCGGGGCGGACGGCCCCACCGCGGCGCCCGGGCTCTCCCCCGCCGCCGCGCGGGTGCTCGCGGGGCTCGACGCGGACGCGTCCGACGAGCTGCGTGCGGTCGTCGCCCGGCGGGTCGACGAGCTCATCGCCTACCAGGACGAGGCGTACGCCGCCGACTACGTCCGTCGGGTGGAGGCGGTCCGCGCCGCCGAGGCGCTGCAGGACGCCCCGGCGGAGTCCCTGGCCCTGGCGGTGGCGCGCAACCTGTACAAGCTCATGGCCTATAAGGACGAGTACGAGGTGGCCCGACTCGCGGTCGACCCGGAGTTCGCGGCCCGACTCGACGAGGACTGGGGCGAGGGCGCGGTGGCCAGGCTGCAACTGCACCCGCCGGCCCTGAGGGCGCTGGGGATGAAGAAGAAGATCTCGATCGGGCCGGGTGCCATGCCGGCGATGCGGGCGCTGGCGCGGATGAAGCGGCTGCGCGGCACCCCGTTCGACGTCTTCGGCTACGCCGGCGTCCGGCGGGTCGAGCGGGAGCTGCTGGACGAGTACCGCGTCCTGGTCGACGAGCTCGCCGACGGCCTCCGACGCCGTGGACCGGCGGGCCGCGACGCGGCCTGGTATGGCACCGCCGTGGCGCTGGCCGAGCTGCCGGACATGGTGCGCGGCTACGAGGAGGTCAAGCTGGCAGGCGTCGCGCGGTACAGGGAAGAGATGGCCCGCCTCCGGGCGGAGCTGGGCTGACGCCCCACCCCGCGGCGCCCCACCCGCGGCGCCCCACCCCCTCGGAAATCCGCTACTCCCGCTCCGGATCCGCTACCCCTATGCGAGTAGCGGATCCGGACGGAGGGTAGCGGATTCCGGGGTCACGCCCGCAGGGCCGCCGAGGCCATCGCGGTGAGGACGGTGCGCAGCTCGGCCTCGGCCATGGCGGGCAGGCGGGGGCTCGAGTTGAGCAGCCCGAACACCGCGTGGACGTGGGCGCGCGCCTGGGTGGAGCTCAGCTCGGGGCGGAGGCGGACGAGAGCGTCGACCCAGAACTCGGCGTACTCACGCTGCAGGGTCCGCACCTCGTGCCTCGGCCCCGCGGGCAGTGACCCGAGGTCGCGGAACTGCACGCTGATGAGATCGGGTTCGGTGGCCACGAAGTCCACGTGGACGCCCAGTAGCGCGTCGAGCACCCCGGCGGGATCGCCGCCCCGCTCGACGGCCGCGCGGCCCCCGTCACGGAGCCGCCGGGAGATGTCGAGGAGCATCTCGGCGAGGACGTCCTCCTTGGACGAGAAGTAGCGGTACATGCCCGGTCCGGAGATCCCGACCTCGGCACCGATGTCGTCCAACCGCACGGCGTGGAAGCCGCGGCGGGCCATGAGCCGGGCCGCGGCGACGAGGATCTCGCCGCGCCGCCGCGCCTTGGCCAGGGCCCGCGGGGTCAGCGGGGCCGCGGAGACACCGGCCGCCGGGCCGGCCCCCTCCGCGTCGTGGTCCACCCCGCCGCGCGCGGCCCCGGAGTCCGCCATCTCAGTGGAAGAAGTGCCGTGCGCCGGTGAAGTACATGGTGATGCCGGCCTTCTCCGCGGCCTCGATCACCTCGGCGTCGCGCACGGACCCGCCGGGCTGCACGACGGCGCGGACGCCGGCCTCGGCCAGCACCTCGAGCCCGTCAGCGAAGGGGAAGAACGCGTCGGAGGCGGCGACCGACCCGGTGACGCGGTCCCCCGCGCGCTGGACGGCGAGCCGCGCCGAGTCGACGCGGTTGACCTGGCCCATGCCCACGCCGACGGTCGCGCCGGAGTGCGCGAGCAGGATGGCGTTGGACTTGACCGCCCGGCAGGCGCGCCACGCGAACAGCAGATCCCGCAGGGTCTGCTCGTCGGCGTCCTCGCCGCAGGCCTTGGTCCAGCCGGCGACGACGTCGCCGGTCGCGTCGAGGGCGTCGCGCTGCTGCACCAGCACCCCGCCGGAGATCTGCTTGCGCTCCACCTCGTCCCCGACGGGCGGCTGCGCCTCGAGGATCCGGATGTTCTTCTTGCGGGCGAGGATCTCCACGGCGCCGTCCGCGTAGGACGGGGCGATGATCACCTCGGTGAAGATCTCCGCCACCTGCTCGGCCATCTCGACGGAGACCTCGCGGTTCGCGGCGATGACGCCACCGAACGCGCTGACGGGGTCACACTCGTGGGCCGCGCGGTGGGCGGCGGCGATGTCGGCGTCGATCGCGATGCCGCAGGGGTTGGCGTGCTTGATGATCGCGACGCACGGCTCGGCGTGGTCGTGGGCCGACCGCCAGGCCGCGTCGCCGTCGACGTAGTTGTTGTAGCTCATCTCCTTGCCGTGCAGCTGGCGCGCCTGCGCGAGCCCGGGCGCCGCCGCGGCGTCGGTGTAGAGCGCGGCGCTCTGGTGCGGGTTCTCGCCGTAGCGCAGCGTCGCGACGAGGTCGAGGCTCTGGCCCTGCCAGACCGGGTAGCCCTCGTCCGCGCCTGTGCCCTCTGCGGCGCCCGCGCCGGACGTCTGGTCGGTCATCCAGGTCGCCACGGCCACGTCGTAGGCGCCCGTGTGGCGGAACGCGGCGGCGGCGAGGCGTCGGCGCTGGTCGAGGGTGAACCCGCCCGCGACGACGGCCTCGAGGGCCTCGGCGTAACCGGCCGGGTCGACGAGGACCGCCACGGAGGGATGGTTCTTGGCCGCCGCGCGCACCATCGAGGGTCCGCCGATGTCGATCTGTTCGACGCACGCGTCGAAGTCGGCGCCGGAGGCGACCGTGTCGGTGAAGGGATAGAGGTTGACGACGACGAGCTCGAACGGCTCCACCCCGAGGTCGGCGATCTGCTCGAGATGCTCGGGCTTGCGGGTGTCGGCGAGGATGCCGGCGTGGACCCGCGGGTGCAGGGTCTTGACGCGGCCCTCGAGGCACTCCGGGAACCCGGTCAGCGAGTCGACGGGCGTCACGGCGACACCGGCGTCGGCGATGCGCTGGGCGGTCGAGCCGGTGGAGACGATCTCGACCCCGGCGTCGGCGAGCCCGCGGGCGAGCTCTTCCAGCCCGGACTTGTCGTAGACGCTGATGAGGGCACGGCGGACGGGCCTGCGGGAGTCGGTCACTTCAGGTGCACCTTTCGACCTTCGATGTGGAGTCGGCCGCTGGCGGCGGCCGCGAGAACGTCGACGAGCAGTTCGCGCTCGACGACCTTGATGCGTTCGTGCAGGGAGGGCTCGGTGTCGCCGGGAAGGATCTCGACGGCACGCTGCGCGATCACCGGACCGGTGTCGACACCGGCGTCGACGAGGTGGACGGTGCAGCCGGTGACCCGCACCCCGTAGGCGAGGGCGTCGCGCACGGCGTGGGCGCCGGGGAACGACGGCAGGAGCGCCGGATGGGTGTTGACGACGCGGTCCGCGAACCGGCCCAGGAACTGGGCGCCGAGGATGCGCATGAAGCCGGCCGAGACGACCCAGTCGGGCGAGAACCCGCCCACCGTCTCCGCCAGCGCCCGGTCCCAGTCGGTGCGGTCGGCGTGGTCGCCGGGACGGACGACGGCGGTGGGGAGGCCGGCGCGTTCGGCGCGGGCCACGGCCTCGCAGTCCCGGTCGGAGACCAGGGCGATCACGCGGTACGGGCAGTCGGCCCTCGTCGCGGCGTCGAGGACGCTCTGGGCGAGGGTGCCGGAGCCGGAGGCCAGCAGGACGATCCCGCACGAGGCGCCGGCCGGGGCCGCGACACCGGAGGACTCGGTTCCCGCCACCTGGTGTGCTCCCGCCCGTCGATCCGGCAGCCCGCCGGTCGCGCGGGCCCATCGGATGGCAGTCTAGTCGGCCGGTCTCGGGGCGTCGTCAGGCAGACCGTCGGAATCCTCGTGGACCGGCTCAACCGGAGCGGCCTCCGCGCCGGCGGGCTCCGCGGCGTCGGCGGCACGCGCGTGGGCGGCGCCCGCCTCGACCTCGGCTCGATCATCGTCAGCCCCGGCCGCATCGGCCGGAGGGGTCACCTCATCCGTCTCGTCCGGCATCGCCTCGAACGGCTCCCCCGTCGGCACGTCCGCGGCGGGCGGGTCCACGTCCCCGGCTTCCGATGGCGGGCCCCCGTCGATGGCCGCGCCCGACTCACCGGGCTGCTCGACGTGAGCCGTCGAGTCGGCGCCGCCGGCCGCATCGTCGTCGAGGGGATCGACCTCGTCGTCGTCGTGCCCGTCCCCTTCCGCCTCGGCGTGCCCGATCCCCGAGACACCCGCGCGCCGCCGTGGCGCCCCCGCGTCGGGCTCCGTGGTCGCGGGCCCCTCCGTGGCGAATTCCTCCGTGGCAGGGTCCTCCGCGGCGGTCACGTCGGCGACGGCAGTCCCCGCACGTCGACGGCGACGTTCCAGCTCACTCTCCGCGCGCTCGCGGCGCCGGGTCAGCCCCGCCAGCGACAGGGCGATGGTCGCCGACGAGATGATCCCGAACAGCAGCAGCGCCATCCCCGCCGCGATGAGCGACCCCGTGCCCACCGTCCCGAGGACGCCGAGCTCGCCACCGGCCACCACCGGGCTCACCGCGATCACCGACGCCACGACCGCGGCGGCCACCCACGCCGCCCTCACCGCGTCACCGGTCGTGCGGAACCAGTGCGCGACGGACCGCGCCAGTACCGCCGCCACCAGGACGGTCACCAACAACAACCCCTGGACCGCCCAGTGCGGATTGGTCGTGGGCAGCACCGCCGCCAGCGGGACCTCCGGCATCGGCCCCCGCGACACCGCGAACACGCTGTACGAGGCCTGGCCGAGGTGCGCCTCACCCCCCACGAGCAGCGAGGCCCCTCCGATCACCACGTTGGGCAGATACGCCGCCGAGATCGCGGTGAGGGCGGCCGTGCCCACGAGATCCCTGCCGATCCCCAGCGCCGTGGCGACGGGCTCCCACGCCGCGACCAGACCGACCAACACGAGGAGTGTGACGACCGCCCAGGTCGCCGCCACGAACGCCGCGCCCAGATGGAGGCCCCCACGCACCCAGAGGGGCACCACCTCGCGCAGGTCGCGACGGAAGTACAGCCACACCCCCAGCCCCGCCCCCACGACGGCGACCGTGGCCGTCCACGACAGGGCCGAGGGCAGCGACGACTCGCGGACCGCGAAGTCCGAGGCGCCCGAGCCCACCAGCAAGGTCGCCAACCCGGTGAGCAGCAGGCCCGCGACCGTCACGCCGGCCACCGCCGCGCCGGCCTCGCGGGCGCCCGGCTGCTCCACGTCCGCGAGCACCGCGCGCGTCTGCCGCGCCAACACAGCCACGTAGAGCAGCGGCGGCAGCAACGGCAGGAACCCGAGTTCGACGGCGTCCACCGTCAGCGGCACGCGGTTCAGCACCAGCCACTCCACGGCGACCACCGCGAACAACGCATCGAACCCGTCGGAGGTGAACACCAGCACCGCCAGCGTCACCGCCGCCAGCACGAGCACGGTGACGATGACGGGCAGGGCCGCGGCCGCCGCCGTCCACAACAGCGAACGGGCGCCCGCGGGAGACCGTCGGACGGCGGGCCGGATGACGCGTGGGGGACTCACGCTGACCACCGTAGAGAGCCGGTCCGACATGACCACCCCCGGCACGCCGCGACCCCCGCCATCCTGGTGGATGACGGGGGTCGCGACAGCAGCTCACACTCGGCCACCCCTACGGGGCGGCCGCGGCGTGGATTACAGCGAGTCGAGGATCTCCTTGGCGAGCTGCGCGGTCTCGGACGGCGTCTTGCCGACCTTGACGCCGGCGGCCTCGAGGGCCTCCTTCTTGGCCTGCGCGGTACCCGCGGAGCCGGAGACGATGGCGCCGGCGTGGCCCATGGTCTTGCCCTCGGGAGCCGTGAAGCCCGCGACGTAGCCGACGACCGGCTTGGTCACGTTGGCCTTGATGTAGTCGGCCGCGCGCTCCTCGGCGTCGCCGCCGATCTCGCCGATCATCACGATGACCTTGGTCTCCGGGTCGTTCTCGAAGGCCTCGATGCAGTCGATGTGCGTGGTGCCGATGATCGGGTCGCCGCCGATGCCGATGGCGGTCGAGAAGCCGTAGTCGGCCAGCTCGTACATCATCTGGTAGGTCAGGGTGCCCGACTTGGACACGAGACCGACCGGGCCCTTGCCGGCGATGTTGGCCGGGGTGATGCCGACGAGCGACTCGCCCGGCGTGATGATGCCCGGGCAGTTGGGGCCGATGATCCGGGTCTTGTTGCCCTTGGCGAGGTTGTAGTTCCACGCGGTGGCGGTGTCCAGGACCGGGGCGCCCTCGGTGATGACCACGGCGAGCGGGATCTCGGCATCGATGGCCTCGATCATCGCGTCCTTGGTGAACGGCGGCGGCACGAAGAGGATCGTCACGTCGGCCCCGGTGGCGTCCATGGCCTCCTTCACCGAACCGAAGACGGGCAGCTCGATGTCGTTGCCGGCGGCGTCCTTGTGGGACACGGTGGTGCCGGCCTTGCGGGCGTTGACGCCGCCGACGATCTGGGTGCCGGCCGCGAGCATGCGGGCCGTGTGCTTGGTGCCCTCGCCGCCGGTGATGCCCTGGACGATGACCTTGCTGTCCTTGTTGAGGAAGATCGACATGTGTGTAAGGTCCTCTGTTTCTTACTTGGCGGCCAGCTCGGCGGCCTTGTCGGCGCCGGAGTCCATGTTGTCGGCCAGGGTGACGAGCGGGTGGTTCGCCTCGGCGAGGATCTTGCGACCCTCCTCGACGTTGTTGCCGTCCAGACGCACGACGAGCGGCTTGTTGGCCTCGTCGCCCAGGATCTCGAGCGCCTTCACGATGCCGTTCGCGACCGCGTCACAGGCGGTGATGCCACCGAAGACGTTGACGAACACGCTCTTGACCTGCTCGTCACCGAGGATGACGTCCAGGCCCGCGGCCATGACCTCGGCGGACGCGCCGCCACCGATGTCGAGGAAGTTGGCGGGCTTGACGCCACCGTGGTTCTCGCCCGCGTAGGCGACGACGTCGAGGGTCGACATGACCAGACCGGCACCGTTACCGATGATGCCGACCTCACCGTCCAGCTTGACGTAGTTGAGGTCGTTCTCCTTGGCCTTCTGCTCGAGCGGGTCGGTGGTGCCCGCGTCGGCGAAGTCCTCGAAGGTGTCCTTGTGACGGAACTCGGCGTTCTCGTCCAGCGTGACCTTGCCGTCGAGGGCGAGGATCTCGTCGTTCGGCGTACGCACGAGCGGGTTGACCTCGACCAGCGAGGCGTCCTCCTTGACGAAGACCTCGTAGAGCTTGGCGATGGTCACCGCAGCGGCGTCCAGCACCTCCTCCGGCAGGTGGCCGGCCTTGGCGATCTCGCGGGCCTTGGCCACGTCGACGCCCTCGGTGGGGTCGATGTTGATCTTGGCGAGGCGGTCCGGGGACTCCTCTGCGACCTGCTCGATCTCGACGCCGCCCTCGACCGAGCACATGGCCAGGTAGTTGCGGTTCGCGCGATCGACGAGGAAGGAGATGTAGTACTCCTCCGCGATGTCGCTGGCCTCGGCGACCAGCAGCTTCTTGACGATGTGGCCCTTGATGTCCAGGCCCAGGATGTCCTCGGCCCGGGCACGAGCCTCCGTGGCATCCTCCGCCAGCTTGACGCCGCCGGCCTTGCCGCGGCCGCCGACCTTCACCTGTGCCTTGACGACGACAGGCTTGCCGATCTCGGCCGCGACCTTCTCGGCCTCTTCCGCGGTGTCCGCGACGCGCCCCGGGGTGGTGGGCACGTCATGCTTCGCGAAAAGAGCCTTTGCCTGGTATTCAAAGAGATCCATCAGCTCACCATCTTGACGTGGGTAGATTCGCCCGGCCCTGTTGTAAAGCCGAGTCCTGCCTCATCCTAGGCGCGCGGTGTGTCGCCCGTCGCACCCCGGGGGTGTGCATGTGCACTGAATCACAGTGTGGACCACCGCGGATTCCCCTGGTGACGCCCCCTTGCCACCTTTCCGCCACTCCGGCCACCGTGACCTCACGAGTCACACCGATGTGATGCCCCCCTCCCCCGCGGGGTGGCGGCAGTCTTGCGGGGCCGTTGCCGGTCCGTTACCTTGGACGACGTTCATCACGAAAAGATCACGGCGCGACGACAGAGGGGAAACGACAACGGTGAGAGAGTCGCAGCACGAAGGACCAGCGACTCCAGTCGTCATCCCGTCCGCCGGAGCGCATCGGGTCGGACGCCACCGTATGCCCGCCCCGCCGACCGCCCTGCGCGGTCGCGCCGCCGTCCTGGCGGTTGCCGCGGGGGCCGCGGTCTCCGCGGCCTCGGCCGGATCCGCCCTCGACGCTACCGGCACGCACTCCGCCGAGGCGGGCGAGATCGCCCTCCTCGCCAACGGCGAGCCCGCCCCCGCCACCACGAGCCCCGCCGCACCCGGCAGCTCCGCGCCCGCGACGCCGTCGGCGCCCGAGCCGGTCGTCGTGCCCGCCTCCGTCGGGGATGACGCCACCGGGGACATCCACTCCGCGATGCTCTCCGCCGGCACCGAGATCAACGCCCAGCGCGAGATCGCGGAGGAGCAGGCCCGCCGGCCGAAGATCTCCCTCCCCGCGTTCGGCTCCTTCACCTCCCCCTACGCCATGCGCTGGGGGACGATGCACAACGGCATCGACATCGCCAACGTCAACGGCACCCCGATCCTCGCGGCGACCGACGGCGTGGTCATCGACGCCGGACCCGCACAGGGCTTCGGCAACTGGATCCGCATCATGTCCGACGACGGCACAATGACGGTCTACGGCCACATGGAGACCCTCGACGTCCAGGTCGGCCAGCGGGTCCACGCAGGCCAGAAGATCGCCGGGATGGGCAATCTCGGCTTCTCCACCGGCACCCACCTGCACTTCGAGGTCCTGGTCAACGGCGGCAAGGACTACGTCGACCCGCTCGTGTGGCTGGCCCAGCACGGTCTCGAACTCGCCGCGGGCAGCCTCTCCTCCTCGCACGACCACGCGCACGGCTCACTGGGCAGCTGACGCCCTACCGCTTGCGCACCCCGCAGAGCAACAGGTCGACCAACGCGTCCACCTCGGCAGCGGTCATCTGCCGCCGCACCGACACCGGGGCATAAAAAATCGGCGCGAGAAGCGCCTCGACGACGGTCCGGGGCTCGACCCCCTCGGCGGCCTCCCCCCGGTCCGCGGCCGCCCGCACCAGCCCGCACCACGACTCCATCGCGGGCTCCCACTGCCTCAACACCAACCGGTTGAACTCCGGGTACTGGCCGCCCGCCATGATCGCGGCGATCGCCACCTCGACCGGATCCGCCGCGAACTCCGCCAGCCGGTGCGCGAGCCCCCGCAGCCCGTCCTCCCACGAACCGTCGACCTCGACCGTCGGCACCCGCCGCACGTGGACCTCGAGCGCCTCGACGAGCAGGTCGTCGCGGGTCGGCCACCACCGGTACACGGTCCGGCGCCCCACCCCCGCCCGCGCCGCCACCTCCACGACCGTGAAATCCGGTTGACCCTCCGCGAGGAACGCGAGCGTCGCCTCCCCGACCGCCACGCGGACCTTCTCACTGCGTCCCCCCGCACGCACCCGCACCCGCCCCGTCGTGTTCTCCACCGGCCACACCTCCGTCGTCCACGTACATCGGCCCCTCCGGCACCGCGCGGGCCTGCCGCCCCACGGGAATGTAAGAGAGTCTACACTTTGCAAACGGCGCAAAGTGAGTTCTTAGAGTTCCCGCCCTGGCACGATCGGCGGGGCGTCCAAGGCACCGATCGAGGAGGGCCCCGTGCAGACCAACCACCACGAGGTCGTCGTTGTCGGCGCCGGCCCGATCGGCTCCGCGACCGCGCGCCATCTCGCCGAACAGGGGGTCGACGTGGCGGTCATCGGCCCGGAGGAGCCTGCCTCGCCGGAGGGCCACGCGGGGACCTGGGCGGGGTACTACGACGAGGGCCGGCTCTGCCACGTTCTCGAGGTCCCGCTCATGACCTCGATGCTCACCATGCGCTCCCTCCGCCGCTTCGACGCCCTCCGGACGAGGACCGGGATCGGCTTCACCACCCCCACCCACTCCGTGACGGTGCTGCCCGAGAACCTCGGCCCCGGCTCGGCGGCCACGTGGTTCGACCGTCGCGTTCTCGCCGCCAACGCACGCGACCTCGGCGTGGTCGTCCACGAACTCGACGAGGAGGGCCTGAGGGCCGCCTATCCCGATCTGCGGGTCGAACCCGGCCACGTCGCGCTCGTGCAGCCGGACGCGTACATCCTCAACCCGCGCGCTCTCGTCCGCGCGCAACTCGCCGCCGCCCGACAGGACGGCGCGCACGTCGTGCGTGACGAGGTCAACACCACCGAGACCCGCGGCGGCCGGGTGCGACTCACCGGGCGCACCGGCGCGACGTGGACAGCGGATCAGGTTGTGCTGGCCACGGGTGCGGCCACCAACATGACCGGCCTCCTCGCGCGCCCCCTCGCCCTGTCCGCCTTCGGGGCCACGGTCGTCCTCGCGGAGGTGGAGGACCCCGGGAGCCTGGACATGCCGACGATGATGATGCTGAAGTATCGCGACGGCGCTCGCCTCTACGGCGGGATCGTCATGGCACCACGTCCGTACCCGGACGGCCGGTGGTACCTCAAACTCGCGGGGACGAGCCTCCTGGACACCCCGCTCGAGACCGCCGAGCAGACGGCGGCGTGGGTGCGTTCCGGCGGGAACCGCGCCGACATCCCCGAGGCCGCGGCCGTCCTGCGCGACCTGCTCCCCCACCACGAGTTCACGACGTTCCGGACCAGGCCCTGTCTCGTCGCGTCGACACCGGGAGACCGTCCCTACATCGACCGCGTCGACGAGCACACCGTCCTCGCGGTCGAGGCGGAGCGGGGAGCGATGTCGGCGGACGAGATCGGCAGGCTCGCCGCGATGCTCGCCCGCGGCCCGTGGACCGACACCATCCCCCACGAGGTGTTCCAGGCGGAGTGGGCCGAACCGGTCTAGCCCGCCGGGGGCGCGGCCGGCCGGCCCGGGTCAGAGCTTCTGCATGGGGACTCCCCCGATGAGCATGAGCCGGACCTTCCCGGAGGCGCCGAAGTCGATGGTCGCCGTGGCCCGCGGTCCGCTGCCGTCACAGGACAGGACCTTGCCCAGTCCGTACTTGTCGTGCGTGACCCTGTCACCCGGGGCCAGCTGCAACGCGGGGGCCGAGCTCTTCGCGCGCGGGATACCGGACGACCGTCCACCCGAGCCTCCGCCGGAACCGAACCCGCCCGAGCTGTACCCGCCGGAGCCGTGGCCGCCGGCACCACCGCCGAAACGGCGCCGCGGCGCGTACGAGTCGTCCTCCCCGAAGCCACCGCCGGCCGGTTCCTCGCGCTGCCACTCGATCGCCTCCGAGGGGATCTCCTCGAGGAACCGCGAGCCCGGATTGGTCATGGGCTGCCCCCACGACGACCGCATCATCGCGCGCGTGAGGTAGAGCCGCCGACGGGCCCGGGTGATCCCCACGTAGGCGAGTCGCCGCTCCTCGGACAACTCCGCCGGATCCCCCAGGGCCCGCATGTGCGGGAAGAGACCGTCCTCCATGCCGATGAGGAACACCACCGGGAACTCGAGCCCCTTCGCGGTGTGCAGGGTCATGAGCGTGACCTGCCCCTGGTCGTCGTCGGGGATCTCGTCCGCATCGGCGACGAGCGAGACCCGCTCGAGGAACGCCGCGAGGGAGCCCGGCTCGGCCAGCCCCTCGTCGAGGTCGGTATCGGTATCCGCGTCGGCCTCCTCGATGAACCCCTGCTCCCGCGCGGAGCGCTGCAGCGCGGCCTCCGAGGAGAACTCCCGGCCCACGCCGACCAGCTCGTTGAGGTTGTCCAGGCGCGCGGCGTCCTGCGGATCGTTGGACGCCTCCAGTTCCGCGCGGTAGCCCGTGCGGTCGAGCACCGCTTCCACGAGCGCGCCCACATCCGGGGCGGAGTCGTGACCCCCCGCGTGGTCGGCACCGTCGAGGCGCCCGCGCAGGTCGTCGAGCATCTCGACGAACCCGGCGATCGCCTTGACCGACCGCGTCGGCAGCAGCGAGACCTTCCCCTCGGCCGCGTCGCGGAGGGCCTGCGCGAACCCGATCCCCCGTTGCTCGGCGTGGACCACCACGCACGCCTCGGCCCGGTCGCCGATGCCGCGACGCGGGGTGTTGAGGATGCGCCGGATCGCCACCGCGTCGTCGGGGTTGTTCAGCACCTTGAGGTAGGCGACCACGTCGCGCACCTCCTTGCGCTCGTAGAACCGGGTCCCGCCGACGACCTTGTAGGGCAGGCCCAGGCGGACGAACACGTCCTCGATCACGCGGGAGGAGTTGTTGGTCCGGTAGAACACCGCGACGTCGGAGTAGGACGCCTCGCCCGAGTCCACCAGGCGGTCGATCTCCCCGGCGATGAACCGCGCCTCGTCGTGCTCGTTGTCCGCGACGTACCCCACGAGCAGTTCGCCGGCGCCCTCGGCGGTCCACAGGTTCTTCTCGCGCCGTCCGGCGTTCCGCGAGATCACCGCGTTGGCGGCCGTCAGGATGGTCTGCGTGGACCGGTAGTTCTGCTCCAACAGGATGGAACGGGCATCCGGGTAGTCGTGCTCGAAGTCCTCGATGTTCCGGATCGTCGCCCCGCGGAACGCGTAGATCGACTGATCCGCGTCACCCACCACGCAGAGTTCGGCCGGGGGGACGCCCACCTCGTCGTCGTCCCCCTCCGCGCCACCCACGAGGGTGCGGACGAGGACGTACTGGGCGTGGTTGGTGTCCTGGTACTCGTCCACCATGACGTGGCGGAACCGCCGCCGGTAGTACGCGGCCACCTCGGGGTGCGCGCGCAGCAGGGCGACGGTCTCACCGATGAGATCGTCGAAGTCGAACGCGTTGGCCGCCTGCAACCGCGCCTGGTACTCCGTGAAGACGGCGGCGACCGTCTGGGCGGTGCGGTCGGAGTCCTCGAGCGCCCGGTCCATCGCCTCGGACGGGTCCCGCAGCTCGTTCTTGTGATTGGAGATGGCCGTGGCGAGCATCCGCGGGGTGAACTTCTTGACCTCGAGCTGCTGTTCCTTGGCGATCATCCCCAGCAGGCGCCGCGAGTCGTCCGAGTCGTAGATCGTGAAGTTCGAGTTGCGCGTCCCCAGCAACGCCGACTGGGCCCGCAGGATGCGCACGCAGATGGAGTGGAACGTGGCCACCCACATCCGCTCGGCGTGCGGGCCGACCAGCGCCGCGACCCGCTCACGCATCTCGGCCGCGGCCTTGTTGGTGAACGTGATGGCCAGGATCTGGCCCGGATGGGCGCCGCCCTCCGCCAACAGGTAGGCGATCCGCCGGGTGAGGACACTGGTCTTGCCCGATCCGGCGCCCGCCACGATCAGCAGCGGGCCGCCGCGGTGGGTGACCGCGGCGGCCTGCTGTGGGTTGAGCCCGTCGAGCAGCGGCGAGTGGGCCGAGCGGGGCGGGTGCTGGCGGGCGGGAGCGGAGGCGGTGTCGGTCATCGTGGGGTCCAATCTACCCACCCGGTCCGACACCGCCCGGTGCCTCAGCGCGCGCGGGCCCCCATGAACTCGTCGACCTGCGCGGCGGTGGCGTCGAGGCCGGGGTCGTTGTCGAGGTAGTGCCGGGTCTCGCGGACGATCAGGCCCGACAGGACCAGCAGACCGATGAGGTTCGGGATGGCCATGAGCCCGTTCATCACGTCGGCGAAGTTCCACACCACCTCGAGCTCGGTGACGGCGCCGATGAACACCACGCACGTGAACACCATGCGGTACGGGATGACGCCGCGCGCGCCCACGAGCCGCTCCATGCACCGCTCGCCGTAGTACGACCAACCGAGGATCGTGGAGAAGGCGAAGAACGCGATCGACACCGCGACCAGCTTGTCGCCCTCCGGCATCGCGGCGGCGAAGGCGTCGGCGGTCATCGTGCCGGCGGAGTCGCCACCCTGCTGCCACACGCCGGAGGTCACCAGCACGAGGCCGGTGAAGGTGACGACGATGATGGTGTCGATGAACGTCTGGGTCATCGACACCAGCCCCTGCCGGGTGGGGTGGGTGGTCCTGGCGGCCGCGGCCGCGATCGCCGCCGAGCCCATGCCGGACTCGTTGGAGAAGATGCCGCGGGCGACACCCATCTGGATGGCGTAGAGGATCGCCGAGCCGGCGAAGCCACCGACCGCCGCGGTGCCGGTGAAGGCGTCGGTGAAGACCAGGGCGAACGCCGACGGGATCTGATCGGCGTTGACGACCAGCACCACGAGGCCGCCGAGGATGTACAGCAGGATCATGAGCGGGACGAATCCGGCGGTGACCCGGCCGATCGACTTGATGCCGCCGAGCAGGACCGCGCCGGTGAGGATGAACATGACGATGCCGGTGGCGACGGGAGAGATGTCGAACGAGTTCTCCAGCTGGGTGGCCACGGCGTTGCCCTGGGTCATGTTGCCGATGCCGAAGCTCGCCAGGACGGCGAACACCGCGAACACGATCGACAGGACCAGGCCGATCCGGCCGCCGGTGCGTCCGAAGACCTCCGCGAACCCGCGGTGCAGGTAGTACTGGGGCCCGCCGGACTGCTCACCGCGGGCGTCGGTGACGCGGTACCGCACGCCGAGGAACGCCTCGGAGTACTTGGACGCCATGCCGACGAGCGCGGTGACCCACATCCAGAACAGCGCGCCCGGTCCGCCGAGCGCGATGGCGGTGGCGACGCCGACGATGTTGCCGACCCCGACCGTGGCCGCGAGGGCCGTGGTGAGCGCCTGGTACTGGGAGATGTCGCCCGCGCCGCCGTCGTCGTGCCGTTTGAGCAGTCCGAGCCGCAGGGCGGGGCCGAGCTTGCGGAACTGCAGCGCCCGGAGACGGATGGTGAGGAACAGGCCGGTGCCGAGCAGCAGCGGGATGAGGACGAACGGTCCCCAGATCACCGATCCGATGTCGGCGAGCATCGTGTTGAAGGCTTCCACGGGCGGAAACATTAGACGGTCTTCCCGCCGCCGAGTGGGGCAGTGGGATAATTCGTTCCATGAGCACCGACCCCGCCGGCACCGACGATCCGTTGTCCGAGGCCGAGATCCAGGAACTGCGACTGGAGATCGACCGTCTGGACGCCGAGATCCTGGACGCCATCCAGCGCCGTAGCGAGATCTCGCGCCGTATCGGTCGCACGCGCATGCAGTCGGGCGGGACCAAGCTCGTGCACACGCGTGAGCTCAAGGTCTACGAGCGTTTCGCCGTTCTCGGCGAGGAGGGGCAGACGCTGGCGGGGATGCTCCTGCGGCTGGGTCGCGGTCGCCTGGGCTACTGAACCTGACTGCTACCCGACCGGTCCGCGCCTGCCCGAGGTCGACGCGAAACCCAGCCAGGTGTGGTGGTTGTTCGCCCAGCACCAGCCGACCTTGGGCGCGCCCTTGTTCCCCGCGCCGTCGCGCCCGGTGCCGCCGCTGATCCACACGGCGGGGGTCCGTGAGTCGAGCCCGCCGGTCGGCTTGGTCCGGCGCGAGCCGATGCACATGAAGCACCTGCCCGGTTCGAGCACCTCGGGCTGCTGGAGGACCCAGCTGACGCCCTCGGAGACGGTGAGCGGTGTCCGGCCCCGGGTGGTCAGCTCGGCGTGGGCCTCGGTCGGCGTCCAGTCGAGCATGTCGTCGCCGCGGGTGACGTCGTCGAGGAGGTAGAGCGGCGCGTCGGGCAGGGTGATGTCGTCGGTGGGGGTGAAGTCGGCGAGGTCGGTCATGTCGACGACGACGAAGCCGGCCTTCCCGTCGCGGCGCATGAGGGTGGTCAGCTGCGCGGCCGACAGGAGTGAGGGGTGGACGGCCAGCACGGCTCCGCCGTCGCCGCGCCCGTCGCCGGATTCGGCGGCCAGCGCGCGGGCGTGGTCCCGCAACCGGTCGGCGCTGATCCCGGCGAGCGACGGCACCCCGAGCGCGACGAGCCGCTCGGCCTGCGCCGGGAGTGATGACGTGGGTGGAGTTGCGCGGGTCACATCCCCTCAACCGTCGGCGGCGCGTTCGTATTCCCGGCTAATCTCGCAGCCATGACCGACATCAGCACGACCGAGCAGTGGGCAGCGGTCGAGGGCCTGGTCCCCTCGATCGGCGAGGTGACGTTGCGCGAGTTGTTCGCCGCGGATCCGGAACGCGGACACAGGATGTCGATCACGGCGGGTGACCTGCACGTGGACCTGTCCAAGCACCTTGTCACCGACGAGATCCTGGCCGCGCTGACGGAGCTCGCCCACGCGGTCAGGCTGCCGGCGCAGCGGGCGGCCATGTTCCGGGGAGACCGCATCAACACGACGGAGGACCGGTCTGTCCTCCACACCGCGCTCAGGCTCCCGGCGGATGCCGAGCTCGTCGTCGACGGCGTGGATGTGGTGACCGACGTCCACGCGGTCCTGGCGCGCATGACCGATCTCGCCGACCGCGTCCGCTCGGGCGAGTGGACCGGGCACACGGGCGAGCGGATCGACACGGTGGTCAACATCGGGATCGGCGGCTCCGACCTGGGCCCGGTCATGGTCGACGCGGCGCTGCGTCCGCTCCAGACGGCCGGGATCCGCGCCCACTACGTCTCCAACGTCGACCCCGCGGACCTCTCGGCGACCCTCGCCGGGATCGACCCGGCCACCACCCTGGTGATCGTCGCCTCCAAGACGTTCACCACGCAGGAGACCATGGCCAACGCCCACGCGGCGCGGCGCCACTTCATCGAGGCCCTGGGGTCCGAGGAGGCGATCGCCTCCCACTTCGTCGCCGTCTCCACGGCCGCGGACGAGGTCGCCGCGTTCGGCATCGCCGCGGACAACATGTTCGGCTTCTGGGACTGGGTCGGCGGCCGCTACTCGGTGTCGTCCGCGATCGGGCTGTCCGTGATGATCACGGCGGGCCCGGCGGCGTTCGTCGAGATGCTCGAGGGTTTCCACACCATGGACCTGCACTTCGCCACTGAAGCGCCCGAGCACAACGCGCCGGTCCTCATGGCCCTGCTGGGGATCTGGTACACGTGCTTCCTCGGCGCGCAGTCCAAGGCGGTCATCCCGTACGCCCAGGATCTGCACCGGTTCCCCGCCTACCTCCAGCAGCTCACCATGGAGTCCCTCGGCAAGTCCGTGCGCCTCGACGGCTCGGACGTCACGTACCCCACCGGGGAGGTCTACTGGGGCGAGCCCGGGACAAACGGGCAGCACGCCTTCTTCCAGCTGCTGCACCAGGGCACCCAGCTCGTGCCGGTGGACTTCATCGGCGTGGCCCGACCCGCCGTCGACCTGGACGCCGACGTCCCCGGCGCCGGCCCCGTCTCCATGCACGACATGCTCATGGCCAACCTCTTCGCGCAGTCGCGGGTCCTGGCGTTCGGCAGGACCGAGGAGGAGGTCCTCGCCGAGGGCGTGGAGCCGGAGCTCGCCCCGCACAAGGTCATGCCCGGCAACCGGCCGTCCACCACCATCCTCGCGCCGTCCCTCTCCCCCGGCGTGGTGGGCCAGCTCATCGCGCTGTACGAGCACGTGGTCTTCACCCAGGCCGCGATCCTCGGCATCAACGCGTTCGACCAGTGGGGCGTCGAACTGGGCAAGGCCCAGGCCGGGGAGCTGCTCGCGGCCCTCACCGCCGAGACGCACCCGGAGCCGGCCTTCGACTCGTCGACGGACTCGCTCGTCGAGATCTACCGCGAGGCCCGCGGGCGGCGCTGACCCTCTGCCGACGGGGCTGCCTCTCGCGCATCCCAGCCCCCCTCGCAGCCCCGGCGCGCCCGCCTCGCAGTCCTCACCGCGCACTGGTCGTCGCATTCCGAATAGTGCGCGCGTAGCCCTACCCGTGGCCTCCCCTGCCTCCTCCAGGGGTCCACTCACGTAGCCCTTGTGGTGGCGAACACACGTGCGTAGAATAGAACACGTATTCGACACGATGTGCGGCCGGGGCCGCGCGGGCGAGGCGCACCGAAGGGGGTGGGGGCATGGCAGGTCAGGCTGGCGAGGCGGCCGGTGGCGCTGCCGACTCCCCCTCCGGTGGCCCCGCCTCCGGTGGTTCCGCTGCAAGTGGCTCCACCTCGGTGTTGGTGGCGTTGCGGGCGGCGGCGCACCAGGGGTGGGCGGCGGAGAATCGTGCCGCCGCCGGGCGTCTGGTGGCGTGCTATCAGCTGCTGCAGGCGTGCCTGGCCGAGTACGGGTACGGCCTGGACGAGGCCCGGCCCGGGTACGCGGTGGTGGACGGGCATGTCGCGGCGGCCGGGTATGTGGTGGCGGAGATGAACATCTCGGCCCGGCGCGCGGAGACGATGCTGACCTTCGCCTGGGACCTACACACCCGCTACCCCGCCATCCTGGAAGCGATGGCCGCCGGGCTGATGGAACAACGCGTCGGTGAGCTTCTGGCGCGGCAGATGGCCACCGTCCACGTCGACGTGCTCGAGAAGGTGCAACGCCAGGTCGTCGATGATTACCTGGCCGGGGTCGCTGCCGGCATCCGGCTCGGTGAGAAGGGCCTGCGCGACAATATCGATGCCATCATCGGCCGCCACGACCCCGACGGCATCCGGCTGCGCAGAGCCGACGCCCGCCGGGCCCGCGGAGTCCGGTTCACCAAAGGCGCCGACGGCATGTCCAATGTCTCGGCCATCCTGGCCCCCGAGGACGCCGCCGAACGGGCCGCGGCCCTGGATCCCCCCGTCGCCGAACCCGAGGCCGCCGCCGCCGCCGCCGCGGCGGCCGGGGGGGCCGCCGGTGCGGACGAGACCGCGGGCGCCGGGCCCGAGGTGACGTACACCAAACCCGAACGCCGCGCCGATGCGTTGATGTCCCTGGTGTGCGGCGACGCACCCGGCCACACCGGATCCCGCGACGCCGCCGACTCCGAGGGCGGCTCCGCCGACGCCGCTGCGGGTGCTGCCGGTGGCCGGGCGCCGGTGTTGCGGCCGAAGGTCACCGTCATCGCCACCGGCCAGACCGGCCGGGATCAGGACGGGGCGCGGGTAGAGTTCACCCGCACCGGCGAGGCCGCCCTGGCCACCCTGCTGGAGATGCTGGCCACCTGCGACGGCGCCAGCTTCGAGCAGGTGGACCCCACGATCGGCGCCGCCGACCAGCCCGGCGCCGAACTGAAGTATCGGCCCGGGGCGGAGTTGGCGCGCCGTGTCCGGCTACGCGATGGCACCTGCCGCCATCCCGGATGCACGGTCCCGGCCGAGGACTGCGACCTGGACCATGTCGTGCCGTTCGATCACGCCGACCCCGCCCGGGGCGGGCTGACCGTGGAGACGAACCTGATGGCCGAATGCCGACGCCACCACCGGTTCAAAACCTTCTCCGACTGGCACTACCGCCTGGAGCCCGACGGCACCCTGGTCATCACCACCCCCGACGGGGCGACCATGATCACCCGCCCCGAAGGACCCCTGGCCCAATACCGACGCGAACAACAGCGCGCCGAGGCCGATGCCTGGGCCCGCCAACAACGCCGCAACCCCCACCCACACACCGACGCGGCCGCGGCCACCGAGCAGGCCACCTACTTCACCCGCCGCGCCCAACGCCTGACCCGCGAACGCACCCAAGCAGCCACCGCGCCCGGATCGCCCACCACCAGCCCGGCCCCGACCCCGGCCGCGCCGCGGGGGTTCAGCCCGGCCGACGACAGCCGCTGGTGGCAACGCAACAAACCCCACCACAGCACCCTCGAACACGCCATCCGCCAAGCCCTGCTCGACCACCTCGACAAGCAACTCGACCAACAACTCCAACCACCACCACCCTTCTGAGGTGGGAGTCCCGGAAGGCTGGGTCGTGCGGGGTCTGTGCGGTCAGACGAAGCGGCGGCTGACCTTCTCGGGCAGCAGGGTCAACAGCGGCCCGATCGCCTTCCACGGCTTCGCGGGGACCAGAGCTCGAACGGGCTCGGCATCAATGGTCTTGACCAGCGCGTCGACGCCCTCATCGAACTCGGTCATCAGCGAGGTCTTCACGGAGCGGTTGATGTCCGTGCGGATGTAACCGGGGAGAATGTCGGTCACCGTGATGCCGCTGCCCGCGCTGTCGAGCTCGGCGTAGAGCCCCTGCGCCAACGAGGAGACGAATGCCTTCGTGGCCCCGTAGGTGTTCTGGGCCTTGGGCATCCCCCGCAGCGAACTCACTGACGAGATGAACACCAGATGCCCGTGGCCGCGGGCTCGTAGCAGGGCCGTGGCCGACTCGGCCTGGTTGAGCGTGCCGATGACGTTGACCATCGCCGTCTCGCGGTTGGCGTGCGCCTTGCCGGTACCGATCGAGGCGCCCTTCCCGAGCCCGGCGTTGAGCACGAAGCGGTCGATTCCCCCGAGTTCGGCGTCGAGCTCGCCGAAGACGCGCTCCACCGCGTCACCGTCGGCGACGTCGAGCTCGCGGACCGCGACCGTGATCGACGGATGGGCGGCGGTGAGCTCCGCGCGCAGCTCCTCGAGTCGATCGAGACGACGCGCGCACAGTGCCAGGTCCCTGCCCTGCGTGGCCCAGCGGCGGGCCATGCCCTCGCCGAGGCCGGAGCTGGCTCCGGTGATCAGGATCGTCTTGCGTTCGGTCACGACTTCTCCTCCGTCTGCGGTGCGCCCAGTGTGGCACGGCGCGGCTGGCAGGAGGGGCAACGATAGGCGATGCGGTCCAGCGAATCCTGCGGGTCGTCGGGGTCCGCTCGTCCGCCCAGACGGAACGTCTCCACCTCGGTCCCGCAGCGGCGACAGGGTTTGCCGTCCCGGCCGTAGACCCACAGTTCGCGGCCGCGCCGGGTGTCTCCGGTAGTCACGCGCACTGCCCGGTCGGCGTTGGCCACCAGCATGCGCCGGGCGAGCGTCACCATCGCGCGCAGGTCGGGCACGGCTTCCACCGGATCGCGTGGGTCCACTCCTCGCACGAAGCACAATTCGGCCCGGTAGACGGTGCCGATGCCGGCGAGGTTCCGTTGGTCGAGTAGCGCCTCGCCGATCGTGCGAGTGGGCCGCTCCCCGATGCGACGCACGATGTCCGCGGTGCTGGAGGACGGATCCCAGTCGTCGCCGAGGAGGTCGGGGCCGAGGTGGGCTATCGCCTCGTCGGCCTCCGCGGGGGACAGTGCGCGGAGGAATCCGAGTTCGGTCCCGACCACCTCGACATCGTCGCCCCGCAGGACGAGTCGGGCGGTGTGTGCGGGGAACCGCCACCGCTCCCCCGCGCGGAGCACGTGGATTCGGCCTTCCATCTTGAGGTGGAGGTGGAGGGTGACGGGGTCACGCCCTCGGTCATCGGGGCCGATCTCGATCAGGAGGTGCTTGCCCCGCGCCCGGGCCGCCTCCACGGTCCGGCCGCGCAGGTCGACCGCGGCGAATCTCGGAACGCGCAGCTCGACGCGGTCGAGGGTCCGCCCGGCGAGCGCAGCGTGGACGCGCGCGGCCGCCCGGTGCACGGTGTCACCCTCGGGCACGGGTCACCACCCCAGTTCGCGGCATCCGCCGACGCCTGCGGTCTCGATCTGCACGGTCACGTGCTCGATCCCGTGGGCGTCGAGCAGGACACGCCGGGCGTCGTCGAGCACCTCGGCGTGGTCGGCATCCGGCTCGACGACCAGGTGGACGGTCCCGACGTCCATCCCGGAGGTGAGGGTCCACAGGTGCAGGTCGTGCACCTCCTTCACGTCGCGGAGTCCGCCGAGTTGCGCCTCGACCTCCGCGGGTTCCACGCCTGCGGGGGCGTGCTGGGCGAGGACGGTCAGCACCTGGCGGCCGAGCGCGATCGCACGCACCACGATGAACACCGCGATGCCCACGGCCACCAGGAGGTCCCAGATCGTCGAGCCGGTGGCCCGCATCATCAGCGCCGCCACGATCACGCCGACCGAGCCGGCGGCGTCGGCGAGGACCTCGAGGTAGGCGCCGCGCACCGCCAGACTCTCGTCGGACCCGTCCCGCAGGAGCACCAGGCAGATCAGGTTCACCACCAGGCCGAGCACGCCCACGAAGAGCATGGTGCCGGTGGCGACCGACGCCTGCGAGCCGAGCCGGCCGAACGCCTCGACCAGCACGTAGACGCCCATCCCGAGCATGATGAGGACGGCCAGGCCGGAGGCGAAGATCTCCACGCGGTAGCGGCCGAAGGTCCGGCGGCCGGTGGAGTCGGGGCGGGTGGCGATGACCGTGGCGAGCAGGGCGGCGCCGAGCGCCACGACGTCCGCCCCCATGTGGCCGGCGTCGGAGAGCAGCGCGAGGGAGCCGGAGACCAGGCCGGCGACCAGTTCGACGACGAAGAACGCCGCCGTCAGGACGAAAGCGATCGCGAGCCGTGCCCGATGCCGTCCTCCGGCATGTCCCGCGGGGCGGGCGTGGGTGTGCCCCGGACCGTGACCGCCGTGCGCCCCGTGGGCGTGACCGACCCCCATCCCGCGCCCCCCTTCACAACATATGCACCAATGCGCATATTCTAACTAATGAACCACCGGGCCTCAAGGTGTCAGCGCCGGATCCGCAGCCCCTTGGGCGTGATGCCGAACCCGGCCTCCTCGAAGGCGGCGGCGTGGCGCGAGCCGTGGACGGGCTCCCCACCGAGCGTGGTGACCGTCAGCGGCCCGACGGCGCCGGACCGCACGGCACCGACCAGCGCGCCCGCCGCGAGGGGCACGGCGCCGGCGCGATCGTCGAACACGAGGATCGTCCGCCCCCCGCGTTCGACGAACAGCACGCAGACGCCGTCGACCAGCACGACGAGGGCGCCCGCCTTACGGCCCGGCCGGTGACCCGACCCGCCGCCCGTCGCGATCCCCGACCCGTCAGCGGCGTCTCCGACGGACGCGACGGCGGGCCACGGCAGGGCGGCGCCGTAGGGGTTGGCGGGATCGGTCGCGGCGAGCACCCGCACGGAGGGCTCGTCGGTGCCGGAGGGCCAGTGGGCCTCGTCGGCCGTGTCGTCGAACGTGCGGAGCCGGTCGATGGTGTTGCCCGCCGCGAACTGCGCCGCGCCGAGACCGTCGACGAAGTACCCGCGACGGCACCGCCCGGAGTCCTCCATCTGCGCCAGCACCTTGTAGACGGCGGCGAACCCGCCGGGGATCTCCTCGGCCTCCACGGCGCCCCGGGTGACGACGCCGTGACGGAGCAGCAGCGTCTCGGCCCACGCGTGCGCCCGCAGAGTGGCGTCGGTGACCGGCTCCGGGACGAGGGACCACCGCCCGGCCAGCACGGGGGGCGTCCTCGTGCCCGCGGCGACCGCGCCGTTCAGTTGCGCCATGGCGGTCCGACCGAAACGGGCGCGGCGCGGTCGGGCGGAGGCGCGGGGCGAGCGGTGCGCGGTGCCCGACCCCGACGAGCCGCCGCCGGCGAGCACCGCGCGCAGCGGAGCGAGCGTGTCGTTGGTGACGACGCCGTCCCACACTAGGTCCCACAGCGCGTCGCGCACCGCGGCCTCGGTCACCGCCGGGGTGTCGCCGGTGGCGGACTCCCCCGGCGCACCGCCGGAGGCCGCGCCAGCGGGGGCGGCGGTAGCGGACACGGCGCCGGTGGCGTCCTTGACCCTGGTCACGATGTCGCGGAAGAACAGGGCGCCGCCGCGCAGGGAGTCGACGACGGCGAGGTGCACCGGCCCGTCCGGCTGCGGTCGCTCCAGCGGCAGGGTGGCGCCGGCGGAGTCGGCCGGGTGCAGTGAGACCCACCCGTCGCGGGATCCGGCACGTCCACGCCCGCTCCAGATGACCTCGCCCCCGGCGAGCAGTTCGTCCAGCATCGCCGGGGAGTAGTCCCGCACCCGCGGCGCCAGCACGAGCGGCTCGAGTGCGGAGGCGGGCAGCGCCAGGCCGTCGAGCTGCTCGATCACCGCCAGGAGACCGTCCACCCCGGACTCGGCGCCGCGCGCCGCGCCGGAGCCGGGGTCACCACCCGAGCCGAGACTCTGCCACCCGGGCAGGAAGCGCCCGAGCGCCGAGTGCGACACCGGTTCGATCTGGGAGCGCAGTGCCGCCAGCGAGCGGCGGCGGATGTGGCGTAGCACCTCGGCGTCGCACCACTCGGGTCCGGTCGCCCCGGGGCGGAACTCGCCGGCCAGGAGCGTGCCGGACGAGGTGAGCCGGTCGAGCACGCCGCGCGCCACCGCCACGCCGAGTCCGAACCGCTCGGCCACGGCCTCGACGGTGAACGGGCCGTGCGTGCGGGCGTAGCGGCGGAGGAGTTCACCCAGCGGGTCCTCGACGTCGCCGAGGAAGGCCGACGGCACGCCGGGGGGAGGCGGCACACCGAGGCCGTCACGCAGCCGCGCCACGTCCTCGACCCCCGCCCACCAGCTGCGGCCGGAGTGCTCCACCGGGACGATCCGCCCCGCCTGTACCAGGCCGTCCACCCAGCCCGGTACGGCGTCGGGTTGGGCCGAGCGCGCGGTGATCTCCTCGACGGTCAGCGGGCCGAGGAGCCTGAGCAGGTCGATCACCGCCTCGGCGTCGCGGGCCGCGCGCTCCGGTTCGAGGTGCTGCAGGCGCCGCTCGACCGCGTCGAGCACATCCACGTCGAGGAGTTCGCGGAGCTCGACGCGGCCGAGGAGCTGGCCGAGCAGGCCGGGATCGATGCTCAGTGCGGCGGCCCGCTTCTCCGCCAGGGGCGAGTCGCCCTCGTAGAGGAAGGCGCCGACGTAGTCGAACAGCAGTGACTGGGCGAACGGGGAGGCACCGGGCGTGTCGACCTCGACGATCCGGACACTCCGCGACTCGATCTCACCGAGCAGCCGCTCGAGCGCGGGCACGTCGTAGACGTCCTGCAGGCACTCGCGCACCGCCTCGAGGATCATCGGGAAGTCCGGGTAGCGGCGGGCCACGTCGAGCAGCTGCGCCGACTTCTGCCGCTGCTGCCACAGCGGGGCCCGCCGGCCCGGGTCCAGCCTGGGGAACAGGAGGGCGCGGGCGGAACACTCGCGGAAGCGGGAGGCGAACAGCGCGGAGCCGCCCACGTGCCGGGTCACGAGGTCGACCGCCTCCTCCGCCCCGATCGCGAACGTCTCCGCTCCCGGGCGGGTGCCCGTCTCGCCGTCGTCACCGGTGTCGGGGACCCGCAGGATGATGCCGTCGTCGGACACCACCGGTACGGCGTCGAACCCGTGCGCGGCGGCCAGCCGCGCGCGCACCGCCTCCGCCCACGGCCAGTGCACGCGCGCGCCGAACGGCGAGTGCAGCACGATCCGCCAGTCCCCGACCTCGTCGCGGAACCGCTCCACGACGAGGGTCGTGTCGCTGGGGACGTGGCCGGTCGCCTCCCGCTGGTCCGCCAGGTAGCGGCGCAGGTTCTCGGCGGCGTAGGTGTCCAGACCGGCGGCGTCCAGGCGCGCGGCGACCTCCCGGTCCGAACCGGCCGAGACCTCACGCAGGAACCCTCCCAGGGCGCGGCCGAGTTCGGCCGGCCTGCCCTGGTCGTCACCCAGCCAGAACGGCAGCCGGCCGGTCCCGCCGGGCGCGGGCGAGACGAGCACGCGGTCGTGGGTGATCTCCTCGACGCGCCAGCTCGACGCCCCCAGGGCGAAGACGTCCCCGACCCGGGACTCGTAGACCATCTCCTCGTCCAGCTCGCCGACGCGGGTGGCCTTCTCGCCCACCATGAACACGCCGAACAGGCCACGGTCGGGGATGGTGCCGCCGGAGGTGACGGCCAGTCGTTGCGCGCCCGGGCGGCCGGTCAGGGTGCCGGCGTCGCGATCCCACACCAGCCTCGGCTTGAGTTCGGCGAAGTCCGCGGACGGGTACTTCCCGGCCAGCATGTCGAGGGTGGCCTCGAACGCCGGGCGCGGCAGCCCGGCGTAGGGGGCGGTGCGTCGGACGGCCGAGAACCACTCCTCCACGTCGATCGGCTCGAGCGCGCACGCGGCCACCGTCTGCTGGGCGAGGACGTCGAGCGGGTTGGCGATCACCCTGAGTTCCTCGATCGCGCCCTCAAGCATCCGCTCGACCGTGACCGCGCTGTGCACGAGGTCCGCGCGGTGCTTGGGGTACACCACGGCGCGCGACACCTCGCCGACCTGGTGACCGGCGCGGCCGACACGCTGCAGGCCGGAGGCGACCGACGGCGGCGATTCGACCTGTACGACCAGGTCCACCGCTCCCATGTCGATGCCCAGCTCGAGCGAGGACGTGGCCACGACCGCGCGCAGCCGACCCGACTTGAGCGCGTCCTCGATCAGCGCCCGCCGTTCCTTGGACACCGACCCGTGATGGGCCATGGCCAGCTCCGCCGGCGCACCCCGCGTCACCTCCGACGGCACCATGACCTGCGCGGGCGGCCGGGCCGGGGGCTCGGGCAGCGAGCCGGGCTCGGTGTCCTCGGCGTAGATCTCGTTGAGCCGGGCGGTGAGCCGTTCCGCCAGGCGCCGGGAGTTGACGAACACGATGGTCGAGCGGTGCGCGGTGACCAGATCCACCACCTGCCGCTCGACGTGCGGCCAGATGGACCCCTGGCCCGGGGTGCCGGGCGGCGCGGTGACCTCGGGAGCGGAGGAGGACAGGTCGGCCATGTCCTCCACCGGCACGCGCACCGACAGCTCGAAGCTCTTGTCCGATCGCGGCGCGACGATCGTCACCGGTCGCTCGCCGGCGAGGAACCGGGCGACCTCGGCGTGCGGCCGCACCGTCGCCGACAACCCCACCCGCTGCGCGGGCGCGTCGAGCAGCTCGTCGAGGCGCTCCAGACTCAGCGCGAGATGCGCGCCGCGCTTACTGCCGGCGACCGCGTGGATCTCGTCGATGATGACCGTGTCCACGGCGGTGAGCGTCTCCCGCGCCGCCGAGGTGAGCAGCAGGAACAGCGACTCCGGGGTGGTCACCAGGACATGTGGTGGCCTGGCGCGCTGGCGGCGCCGCTCGTCCGGCGGGGTGTCGCCTGTCCGGATCCCCACGGTGACGTCGCGGGTCGGCACGCCCTTCTCCGCGGCCGCCCGGGCGATCCCCGCCAGCGGTGCGCGCAGGTTGCGCTCGACGTCCACGGCGAGGGCCTTGAGCGGGGAGATGTAGAGCACGCGTGTGCCGGGGCCGAGTTCGTCGGCGGGACCCGCGTCGGCCGGGGCGGGACCGAGCAGCAGCCGGTCGAGCGCGGCGAGGAAGGCGGAGAGCGTCTTGCCCGAGCCGGTCGGGGCCACGACGAGGGTGTGCGCGCCGCCGGCGAGGGCGGTCCACGCCCCCTCCTGGGCGGCGGTCGGCGCGTCGAACGCGCCTCGGAACCAGGAGGCGGTGGCCGGGTGGAACCTGTCCAAGGCGGCGGGCATGCACTCATGATGGCCTACGCCTACGACACCGTCCCCGCGACGACTCCGTCACACGCCGCCGCGCGCCGGACGACGACCTCCCCGGGCCGGCCGCTCCGTAGAGTGAGGGCATGCGCGAACTCGACGACCACGACCTGGCCTATCACCTCGCCACGGGCATCGGGGACATCGTGCGGGGCACCCGGGCGGGCGGACTGCTCCACGGCCGCTCGCTCGCGCGGGTGGCCAACGAGGTCGCCCAGAGCTGGACCGACGAGGTGCTCGCCGTGCACCGGCCGGAGGACGGCACCCTGTCCGAGGGCGTCGCCGACGACCTGAGCCGCCTCGACAGGTCCCGCGTGTGGATCATCGACGTCATCGACGGCACCAAGGAGTTCTCGACGGGCCGCTCGGACTGGTCGGTCCACGTGGCGCTCGTGGAGGACGGCCGACCCACCGTGGCGTCCGTGGGACTGCCCGACTCGGGGCGGGTGTTCCGCTCGGACCAGGTGGACCACGTCGACGGGCCGTGCTCGGGCACGATGGTCATCAGTCGCAACAACCCCCCGGCCGGGGTGCACCGGATCGCCGAGGAGCTGGGGCTGCACGTGCGGCCGATGGGCTCCGCGGGGGCCAAGATGCTGTCGGTCCTGCTCGGGGACGCCGACGTCTACCTCCACGCGGGCGGGCAGTACGAGTGGGACCAGGCGGCGCCCGTCGCGGTCGCGATGGCCTCGGGGCTGCACGCCTCCCGGCCGGACGGCTCGCCGATCCGCTTCAACAAGGCCGACCCGCACTCCCCCGACATCCTGGTCTGCCGCCCCGATCTCGCCGAGCGGGTGCTGGCCGCCACGGCGGGGTGGGCCGCAGCGGCCGGGTGAGGGCGGCGGCGGCCGGGTGAGGGCGGCGGCGGCCGGGGATTGAGGACGACCGCCGGAAAGTCAGTAGACTCCGCCTCATGACCGTCCCCACCCCGTACGAGGATCTGCTCCGTCTCGTCCTGGACGAGGGCACGCCCAAGGCGGACCGGACGGGTACGGGCACCCGGAGCGTGTTCGGCCACCAGCTGCGCTATGACCTGTCCCGCGGGTTCCCCCTCATCACGACCAAGCGGGTCCACTTCAAGTCCGTCGCCTACGAACTGCTGTGGTTCCTGCGCGGGGACTCCAACGTGCGGTGGCTCCAGGAGCACGGCGTGTCGATCTGGAACGAGTGGGCCGACGAGGCGGGCGAGCTCGGCCCGGTCTACGGGGTGCAGTGGCGGTCGTGGCCGACCCCGGACGGCCGGCACGTCGACCAGATCGCGGCGGCGGTGGACCTGCTGCGCACGGACCCCGACTCGCGACGCAACATCGTCAGCGCGTGGAACGTCGGCGAGCTCTCGGACATGGCGCTGCCGCCGTGCCACCTGCTGTTCCAGTTCTACGTGGCGGACGGCAGGCTGAGCTGCCAGCTCTACCAGCGCAGCGCGGACCTGTTCCTGGGCGTGCCGTTCAACATCGCGTCGTACTCCCTGCTCACCCACATGGTCGCCCAGCAGGTGGGCCTCGAGGTGGGCGAGTTCATCTGGACGGGCGGGGACTGTCACATCTACGACAATCACGTGGAGCAGGTCCGCACCCAGCTGAGCCGGGACCCGTACCCCTACCCGGAGCTGCGGCTGCGTCGGGCGGAGTCGATCTTCGACTACCGTTTCGAGGACTTCGAGGTGGTCGGCTACGAGCACCACCCGGGCATCCCGGCCCCGGTCGCGGTCTGAGCCGGCGCGGCGACGAGAGCGGCGAGCGGACGCGCGGTGGCGGTACGGATGGTGTGGGCGCAGGCCCGTGGCGGGGTGATCGGTGACGGCCGGGACATGCCGTGGCACATCCCGGAGGACCTGGCGTTCTTCAAGCGGGCGACGCTCGGTCGTCCCGTGGTGATGGGCCGGGCGACGTGGGAGTCGCTGCCGGAGCGGTTCCGTCCCCTGCCGGGCCGCCGCAACATCGTGTGCACCCGGGACGACGGGTGGTCGGCCGAGGGTGCCGAGCGCGCCGGGTCTGTGCCCGAGGCGGTGGCGTCCGCGGGTCCGGACGCCGTGGTGATGGGGGGCGGTCAGATCTACGCCGCGGCCCTGGAGGCGGCCGAGGAGTGCCTGGTCACCGAGATCGACGCCGACGCCCCCGGCACGGTGCTGGCGCCGGAGTTGGGCCCCGAGTGGGAGCGGGTGGAGGTCGGCGAGTGGCTCACCGACCCGCGGAGCCGCGTCGACGGGTACGACGACGAGGTGCGGCACCGGCACACCGTGTGGCGCCGCCGGGGGCGCTGAACCGGTGGACCGTGCCGGCTAGAACCACTTCCAGGTCGAGGGGACCTTCTCCCCTGCGGCGAGGATCTTGATCTTCGCGGTGCCCATGAAGCCGTTGATCTCGATGTCCAGGTGCGGCCCGCCGCGGACCTCGTAGCGGCCCTCGTCGATCTTGAGGTCGGTCATGGTGCGGTTGCCGGTGATCGTCACGGAGACGCCCGGCGGGAGCAGGACGCGGGCGTTGGCGGCCCACAGGTCCAGCTGGAGGCGGGTGCGGGGGCGGTCGACGACGGCCTCGCGCGCGTCGAGGAAGATGTCGCCCATCCACGAGGTGAGGCGGTAGTCGTCCGGCAGCATCCACCGGCCCTCGCGCTTGAGGGTGTCGAAGACGGAGGTCTTCTTCTGGCTCTCGTCCACGACGATCGCGGTGCCGGGCCGCGCGGCCGGCGGAGCGGCGTGGCGGGTGGCGGGCGGGGTCGCGGGGGACGCGCCGGTGTCGGCGGGCAGGCCGCTGAGCGCGACCTCGAGCTCGGCGGGGCAGGTGGCCGCCCAGATCTTGGCGGCGCGGTCGGAGAACTCGGAGAGCGAGAGCTCACCGCGCCCGACCATCGCCTCGAGGCGTCGTTGCGCCAGTGTTCTGGGGTCGTTGTCGTGCTCCGCGTCCATGGGCTCAGGGTACCGAGCGCCCCAGAGGCTCAGGTCACCACCGCGCCGGGCGGTCACCCACCTAGCCGGACGGTCGACTACCGAGCCGCCTCATCACCGCGCGCAGGTCGGCGGACAGGTCGTCCGCGAGGTCCTGCAACCCTCCGGAGACCACCTGGGACAGCAGTGCCGGTTCTGCGCCTCGATCACGCAGCCGCCGCCGGATTCGCGGACCACGACGTTGCCGGGGAGCAGCAACGCGACGTCCTCGTTGACGGCGTAGGCCGCGGCGGCGAAACCGGGGGCGCAGGCGCCGAGGATGCGGACCCGCTCGACGTCCCCGCCGGCGCGGTCGCGCACGAGGGCCGTGAGGTCGACCGCGTGCGGGATGTCGAACCCGCGCCCGGTCAGCGCGGCACGGGTCGCCGCGAGGGCCTCGTCGAAGTCCCTCTCGGTGAACGTCCCGCTCCCGACGTCCATCGCCGCCTCCCGCTCGCACCCGGCGGGATCCCGCGGTGCGGCCCGCCCGGGTGGGCCCGGGCGGGTGCGGGTCCGCGGGGTCTCAGTCGTCGTGGACGATGATGCCGCGCACCATGCCCTCGCCGCCGGACTCCATCATCTCGTAGCCCTCGTTGACCTGGTCGAGGGTGAAGCGGTGCGTGACGAGCTCGTCGAGCTTGAGCTGCTTCTCGTCCCACAGGCGCAGGATGTTGGGGATGTCGTGGAACGCGTTGGCGGAACCGAACAGCGATCCCTTGATGACCTTCTCGTACTGGGAGACGAACAGGCCGGTGAGGTTGATGGACTGGTTGTCGAGACCGCCCATCGAGGTGAGGACGACGACACCGCGTTTGCCGACCATGTCGACCGCGTCGGCGGTGACCTTGGCGTCGGCCACCCCGATCGTGATGATGGCCTTCTCGGCCATGAGGCCCCAGGTCATACCCGGCAGTTCGGCCTTGGCCTGCTCGACGTCCGTGTAGACGTGGGTGGCGCCGAACTCCCTGGCCTTGTCGAGCTTGGTCTCGTCGGTGTCGATCGCGAGGATGAACCGCGCGCCGGCGTGCTTGGCGCCCTGGATGGCGTTGATGCCGATGCCGCCGATGCCGAAGACCACGACGGTGTCACCGGCCTTGACGTCGGCCGAGTAGACGGCCGAGCCCCAGCCGGTGGTGACGCCGCAGCCGACGAGAGCGGCCACCTCGAACGGGATCCAGTCCTGGACCTTGACCACCGAGTTCATGTTGGCGACGGTGTACTGCGAGAACGTCCCGAGCGTGCACATGGCCCCGGCGGTCTCGCCGTTCTCCAGCGCGAACGGGTAACGACCGTCGGCCATGACGCCGAACGTGCCGTTCAGGCCGCCGTCGCAGAGATTCGACATGCCGCGCGCGCACGCGGGGCACTTGCCGCACGCGGGGATGAACGAGCCCACCACGTGGTCGCCGGGCTGGACATGCGTCACGCCCTCACCGACGGCCTCGACCACGCCCGCGCCCTCGTGCCCCACCACGATCGGCAGGCGACCGGGCAGGTCCCCGGTCCGCATGTGCAGGTCCGAGTGGCACAGGCCGGCGACCTTCCACTTGACCAGCACCTCACCGAAGTGGGGTCCGTCGAGCTCGGCCTCGACGATCTCGAACGGCTTGCCGAGCTCACGGGCGATTGCGGCTTTGGTCTTCAACTGCGACTCCCTCCGGGCGCGACGGGGTGAGCCCCGTCACTGGAACGTGTTCTCGTCACACTAGCCCCGCGGACGAAGTCTGTGGGGTGCCTACAAGAACGTGTTCTCACTCCCGGAGGGAACGCCGCCATGGGTGCGCGGCGCGAGCGCCGCGCGACCGTCAGGGCTGCGCGTCGCCCTGCTGGGCCTGCGCCTCCTCGACGGCCTTGCGGACCTCGTCCATGTCCAGGCCCTTGATCTGCTCGACCAGGTCGTCCAGGGCCTGCTCCGGGATCGCGCCCGAGTGGCGGAACACGGCGATGCCCTCACGGAAGGCCATGAGGGTGGGGATGGACTGGATCTGCAGCATCGCGCCGAGCTGCTGCTCGGCGTCGGTGTCGACCTTGGCGAAGGTCACCTCGGGGTTCTTGCCCGAGACCTTCTCGAAGACCGGGCCGAAGGCCTTGCACGGGCCACACCACTCGGCCCAGAAGTCCACCAGGACGATGTCGTTCTCCGTGACGGTCTTCTCGAACTCGGCGGTCGTGATGTCGACGGTGCTCATACGAATGCCCTCCTTGCGGGTACGGGGCGACTCTCGACCCGTCTTCTCGCCGACAGCCTACGGATCACGTGGTCCGACGACGAGAGTCCCGGCCGCCCGACCCGGGTGGGTACGGGTGGCCGCTCATCCAGGGCAACGTCGACGCGGCGGGGTTATTCCCCCGCCACCCCCGCGACGGGCCTCAGCGCAGAGGCGGAGAACCCAGCACCTCGTCGAGGAACCACTCGAGCTGGTCCAGGAAGACCGCGTTGTCGTCGCCGGCGACCATGTGCCCGGCGTCGGCGACCTCGGTGGTGTGTGCGTGCGGGAGCAGCTCCAGCAGGTGCTGGACGGACTCGTCGGAGACGATGTCCGAGGCCGATCCGCGGATGAGCAGGGTGGGCTGGGTGATCCTGGGGACGAGTTCGGCGAAGAAGGCGTTGCCGATCTCGGTGTTGTCGGCCGAGGCGTTACCCGCGAATCGGGGGTCCCAGTGCCAGTGCCACCGGCCGTCCTCGCGCAGTCGCAGGTTCTTGCGCAACCCCTCGGGGTTCGGGGGGCGCTTGCGCTGGGGCTGGTAGGCCGCGATCGCGTCGGCCGCCTCCTCGAGGCTCGCGAACCCGTCGAACCCCGAGCGCATGAACTCGCCCACCCGCTCGACGCCCTTCGCCTCGAGCTTCGGGGTGACGTCGACCAGGACGAGCGCACGGGCGACGTCCTTGCCGCTCCCCAGCGAGAGCATCGCGGTCATCCCGCCGAGGGAGGCGCCCACGACGACCGGGCGCCGCTCGGGGAACCGCTCCGCGACGATCGCCTCGAGGTCCGCGGCGAGGCGGTGGATGTCGTAGTCACCCTCCGGGTCCCAGTCGCTGTCGCCGTGGCCGCGGGCGTCCATCGCGGTGACGCGGTAGCCCTCGGCGGCGAGGCGACGGCAGGCCCGGGACCAGGCGTGACGGGTCTGCGCACCCCCGTGGAGCATGAGGATCTCCTCCACCGGGTCGGTGGGTCGCCCGTCGAGTCCGTGCGGTTCCCACACCTCCCCGACCAGCCGGACACCGTCCTCGCGGCGCACCGTGAACTGCTGCGGTTCGAGGGTGGTCTGAGTCTCGGGCATATGCGCGCCTCCGGGGCCGTCGCCCACCGCCTGGGTGGAACGTGTTCTCGTCTCGTTCTACCACGCCCGCTCGGCGGCCATCCGCCCGGCGAGGTACTCGGCCACCGCCAGGACCGTGTAGTAGGGGCCGCACCGCGGCAGTACCGGCAGGACCGAGGCGTCCGCCACGCGCAGGCCCCGCACCCCGTGCACGCGCCCCGAGTCGTCGACGACCTCCCCGATCCGCGCCGAACCCGACAGGTGCTGCGAGGTCGAGGGCGTGACGGCCCCGGGCAGGCCCAGCCGCTCCGCCACGAGCGCCGCCGCCCCGGCCAGGGCGGCCGAGTCCCGGGGGTCATGGGGTAGCCGCACGCTGCCGTCCGCGTGGACACGGCCGCGGCCGAGGGGGTTCATCAGCGCCACGCCGAGCCGCTGCGGCACCTGCCCGAGCCCCGGGATCACGCGGTGCAGCGGGACCGCGTACGGGCGGACCTCGATCTCCGGCACCCACCCCGCCGCCGCGTACGCCGGCAGGTCGAGCCGGACGACGTGGGACAGCAGCGGAGGTGCTCCCGCCCGGGCCGCGTCCTGCGCCGCGGAGGAAGAGGTCTCGGCGACGACGTCCTGCGCCCCGCCGCGTGCGGGCACGTCCAGCAGCAGTTCCGGGTGCTCCTGCACCCCGTGGCCGACCGGGAGTCCGCTCCCCGGCCCGAGCCCGGAGCCCATGAGGAGGGTGGCCGTCCCGATGGTCCCCGCGCACAGCACCACCTGGCGCGCGGTGATCTCCTCGTCGTCGTCGAGCACCACGCCCACACACCGCCGGACCCCGCCGGCTCCCCCGGGGCGCGGGCCACCCGCCCACGCCAGTTCCCGCACCGTCGCGCCGGTACGCACGCGCACGCCGGCGCCGACCGGGTCCCACGCGTCGAAGGCCGTCACCCTCCGCGCGCCGCGACGTGCCTGGGCGACCGCCGACACGCGACCGGGGAACGCGGCGGCGACCCGCGCGGCGACCGGGCCCATCGCGACCGTCACGGGTCGCAGGCGCTCGGCCGCCCGCGCCAACCCCACCGCGTAGCGTCGCGGCCAGCCCGGGCCCCACGCCTCGAGGTCCGAGGGCCGGGCCGGCACGCAGTACCCGCCGTTGACCGCGCCCGAGCCGCCCACCGTCCGCCCCCGCGGCAGCTCCAACCTCGCCTCGCCGAGGGTCGCGCGGTGCCGGGACACGACGCGCGAGCCCGGCCCCACGTCGAGCACCCCAGCGCGCGGGGACGCACCCACCGCCCCCGCCTCGAGCAGCAGGACATCGGCGCCGGCCTCGGCCAGGCGCCGCGCCACCACGGAGCCGGCGGTCCCCGCGCCGACCACCACGACGTCGGCGTCCACGCGGGCGGGGCCGGTTCTCATCGCGTGACGTCCGGACGCAGTGCGGCCGTCGAGCGGGCCCGCCACGCCGAGCGCCACACCCCGACGCCGTATGCCAGGTCGTCCAGGCGGTGGACCACGACGTGCCCGATCGGCTCGTCCACCGGCCATCGCCCCGGCTCGCGCGCGTCCCACCAGTGCCACAGTCCCTCCGCCACGGCCGCGAGCGCCACGCGGCGCCGCACTCCCCTCGCGACGGCCGACCGCGAGCGGGCGGTGAGGAGCAGCGCCATTGCGGTGAGCGGCCAATACGGACGTAGTAACGCCTGAGGGAGCTGCCGGATCGAGGCGCCCGCGCCACGTCCCACGAGCACGGCCGCCGCCCGTCCGTCCCCGGTCAGCGCACGCGTGCGCCACCACGCCCTGGTCACCGCCGCCGCGGTGATCACCGCGCCGACCGGCCCGCCGGACCACGCACCCACCGCCACGGCGAGGGACCACGGGGCGGCGACGGCGGGCGCCACGTCGGCGCCGTGCCGCTCCGCCAGAGGGGCGGCTCCACGCCCGTAGAAGGCCCGGCGCACCAGCACGTCGCGTAGGCCGGTGCGGTGACGGTGCGCGACGCGCGCGGCGGGCTCGTACCGGATCCGCCCGCCCGCCTCGTCGAGCCGCCAGCACAGGTCCACGTCCTCGGCGACGTGCATGCGCTCGTCGAACGGGCCCCGTCCCCCGCCGTCGGGGACGGGCGGCAGGCGGTCGGGGCGGACCGCGAGCGCGGCGCTGGGCACGTACGCCACGCGGGTGCGCGGCCTCACCCGGGCCGGTTCGGGGCCCATGTCAAGGGCGGAGCGTGCGGTCTCGTGACCGCGCACCCAGAACCGGCCGGGCTCGGCGGCGACCACGCGGGGCGCCACCGCCGCGACCTGTGGGTCGTCGAGGCGCGCGAGGAGGACGTCGAGCCACCCCGGCAGCGGGACGACGTCCGCGTCGAGGTACACCACCACCTCCGCCCCGGCCGCGACCGCCGCCGCCGTGCCGGTGTTGCGCGCGGCCGCGGGCCCACGGGAGGTCTCGTTGCGCAGGACGGTGACGGGCGCGTCCGCGCCCCCGGGGGCCGCGGTGGGATCCGGCGCGGTGGGGTGCGGCGCGGTGGGATCCGGTGCGGTGGGGACCGTCGGCGTGTCCAGGGGCACGGTCGAGCCGTCGTCGACGACGACGAGGTGGGCACCCCGGGCGAGTTCGGGCGCTAGGGCGTGCGCGAGGGCCGCGACCCCGTCGGCGTCGTCCCGGACGGGGACCACCACGGCGACCCCGTGCAGCGGGCGGTCCGCGGTCACCGGGCCGGCGGGATGCGCCATCCCCCGGTCGGTGAGGGCGCGGGCCAGCGCGGCGCCGGCGGCCGTGTCCGTGGGGATCACCCGGCCGCCGTCGAGCAGGCCCGCCACGGACGGCGCGGGCGTGATGAGGGTGACCGGGTCACCGCCCAGGACCTTCACGACCCCGCCGCGGCGCAGGATCCGCGTGCGGGGGTCGAGCACCACGTGGGGACGGGTGGACGTCACCGCAGCATCCCGTCGTCTCCCGGCCGCCACCGGTCGACGCGCGAGCGGGCGTCGGCGGTGAGCAGGTCCCACAGCCGTTCCCCCTCCGCGGCCGAGGCGGTGGTGGGGTCGCCGAGCACGCCGGAGGGGCTCACGGCGGCCACGCCGCCCTCCCGCATGGCGGGCAGGATCCGCGGCAGCGGCAGGACACAGCCGCGGGCGGCGAGCTCGGGGCGCACGCGGCCCGGGTGCAGGTGCAGCATCAGCGAGGTCTCGGCGTGGCCGGCGTGGGTGTCGCGGTCGTCCTCGGCCGTCCGGCACGACAGCCAGGCGGCGTCACGCCCCTCGTGGCGCAGTCGCGGGACGGCGCGGCGCAGGGCGTCGACGTTGCCTCCGTGCCCGTTCACCACGAGAAGGCGCCCCGCCCACGACGAAACGGACCTGCCCAACTCGAGGAGCGTCTCGGCGAGCGCCGCCGTCCCGATGGAGACGGTCCCGGGGAACGACTGGTGCTCCCCGCTCGAGCCGTAGGCCAGGGCGGGGAGCACGCGGGCGGGCACGCCGGCCGGCGGGGCGACGACGACGGCGTGTGCCGCGGCCTCGGCGAGGAGGGTGTCCGTCTCCGGCGGCAGGTGCGGGCCGTGTTGCTCCGTCGCCCCGAGCGGCAGCACGGCGAGCACGCCGACACCCGGCCCGCCGTCCGCGCCCGTCATCCCCGGTCAGACCTTGATCGCGCCCATGTCGACGGTGAAGGTCGAGGCCGTGATCGTGCGCGAGGCGTCCGAGGCCAGGAACATCACCGAGTCCGAGATGTCGTCGGTGCTGGCCATGCCCATGCCCAGGATCGGCGTGAAGTGCGGGAGGAACTGCGGCATGTTGTTGAAGACGTCGAGCGCATCGGGGTCCTCGGCGCCCATCGGCGTCTGCACACCGTACGGATGGATCGTGTTGACCCGGATGCCGTGCTCACCGAGCTCCTTGGCGGCGGTCTGCGCGAGCCCCACCACGCCGTACTTGGACGCCGAGTACGGGGACTGCACCGGCATCGCCTTGAGACCGGCCACCGAGCTGACCAGGATGATCGAGCCACCGTTGCCCGCGGCGAGCATGTGCGGGATCGACGCGCGCAGCGTCTTCCAGTACCCGGTCAGGTTGATGTCGATGGTGTCCTGCCACTGCTGCTCGTCGAGCTCCCAGACCCGGCCCCAGTTGCAGATTCCGGCATTGGCGATCACCACGTCCAGGCGGCCACCGAAACGCTCCACGCCCCGCGTGACGAGGTCCTGCTGGAACGCCAGGTCACGCACGTCTCCGACCTCGGCGAGGATCTCGCCGCCCTCGGCCTCGACCCGCTCGACCGTGGCGGCCAGGTCCTCCTCGGTGGCGGTCCGGTACTTCACGTACTCGGACGGGGCGGCACACAGGTCCAGCCCGATGATCTTGGCGCCCTCGCGGGCGAACCGGATGGCGTGCTTGCGACCCTGACCGCGGGCCACGCCGGTGATGTAGACGACCTTGCCGTCGAAATCTCCCATGGAGGAGGTGTCCTTTTCTCTGGGTTCTCGTGAGGTGCTGCGGGGTCAGGCGCCGAGGCGGCGCACGAAGTCGTCGGGGATGACGTAGTCGTCGCGGCCGAGCTCGGAGATCGAGGACTTGCTCAGGCCGATGAGGCTGGAGTCGAGGCCGGAGCGCAGGATGTCCAGGACGTTCTCGACGCCGGCCTGGCCGTTGGCCCCCAGACCCCACAGGTAGGCGCGGCCGATCATCACCGCGCGGGCGCCGAGCGCGAGCGCCTTGGCGACATCCGAGCCGCGGCGGATGCCACCGTCGAGCAGCACCTCCACCTGGTCGCCGACCTCGTCGACGATCGGCGCGAGGCACCGGATCGAGGCCGGGGTCGCGTCGAGGTTGTTGCCGCCGTGGTTGGACACCGAGATCGCGGTGACGCCCGCGTCGACGGCCCGCTTGGCGTCATCGATACGGGTGATGCCCTTGAGCATCACCGGCCCGTCGTAGTTCTCCACGACCCACGCGATGTCCTCCCACGTGGCCGGCGGGGTGTTCATCCAGTCGCCGTAGGCACCGAAGAAGGTCGGCCCCATCTCGCCCTGGTTCACCAGGTTGGGGGTCGTCAGATCCGGGAAGCGCTTGTTGACCACCACGTCACGGGCCCACTCGGCCGCCCACCGCGGACGCACCGCGATCTGCGGCGCGAGCGTGACCATGGCCTTGGCGTTGAGGGCCTCCGGGATGGCGGGGCTGCCCCAGTCGCGCCCCATGGAGAACGACCAGTCGGTGGTGAGGATGACCCCGGCCGCGCCGGCGGCCTTGGCCCGCTCGAGACGGGCGAGGACCTGCTCCTTGCCGCCGAGCCAGTACACCTGGAAGAAGGTCTGCGGGTTGGCCGCGATGACCTCCTCGATGGGCTTGGAGGCGAACGAGCTCAGGCCCATGGCCGTGCCGCGGGCGGCGGCGGCGCGAGCGACGTCGACCTCCCCGTCCGGGGTGACGGCCTGGACCCCGGTCGGCGAGATCATCACCGGCATGCTGATGGGCTGCCCCATGACCGTGGTCGCCATCTCGCGGTCCTGCTTGGCGCCGATCACGTGCGGCTTGGGCTCGAGCTCGGAGAACGCGTCCATGTTGTCGCGGAGCGTCACCCCCGCCTCGCTGCCGCCGACGAGCGCCATGTACACGCTCTTGGGCAGCTTCTTCTTCGCGCGACGCTGGGCCTCGGCGACGGACTCGAACCACGGGTTCTGCCGCCAGGGATTGGCCTCGGCGATCTTGGACAGGCGCGACACGGGCGTGCCTCCTTCTTCAGGGGTCTTGCGCTACGAAAGGTCTCGGTGGCGGCACGGCGGACACGTCGACGGTCGACCGGGCCGGGGTGGTGTGTGTGGACGGGCGGCTCGCGCTCTGATCGGCGAGCGGCCTCGCGGGGGACCGCCTAGATCGGCGACTCGTCGCAGAGGCTGGTGGGCCGCCGCGGCGGCGTCGTGACCAGGGTCAGGGGCACCGGGCCCGTCGGCTGCTTCCGGGCCGCCAGGCCCATGGGCCTGGTGTGGTCCTGCGAGGGTGCCGGGATGTTGCGCTCGGCGGCGAGGAGCCCCTCTCCGAATCCCTGGACGCACTCCGGGTCCGGGCCGTCCATGGGCAGGCCGGTGAAGAACTTGGCGGCCATACAGCCGCCGCGGCAGCTGTCGTAGAAGTTGCACGAGGCGCAGGCCCCGGCCGACTGGGGCTCGCGCAGTTCGCGGAACAGCTCGGAGGTCTGCCAGACGGACTCGAAGCCACCGTCGGCCACGACGTTGCCCGCGAGGAACTCCTCGTGGATCGCGAACGGGCACGCGTACACGTCGCCGATCGGGTCGATCAGGCACACCACCCGGCCCGCCCCGCAGAGGTTGAGCCCCGGGAGCGACCCCTGGCCGTCGCCGAACGCCGAGAGGTGGAAGAAGCTGTCCCCGGTGAGGACGTTCTCGCCGTGCGCGACCAGCCAATCGTAGAGGTCGCGCTGCTGCTCGGGCAGCGGATGAAGGTCGTCCCACACGTCGGCACCCCGACCGGACGGACGGAGCCGGGTGATCCGCAGGGTCGCGTCGTACTTGTCCGCCAGCGCCTTGAACGCGTCCAACTGGCTGACGTTCTCGCGCGTGACCACGACCGAGATCTTGGAGTCGCGGAAGCCCGCGTCCTTGAGGTTCTGCAGCGCGCGGCAGGCCATGTCGAACGAGCCCGGACCGCGGACGGCGTCATTGACCTCGGCGGTGGCGCCGTCGATCGAGATCTGCACGTCCACGTAGTCGCTCGCGGCGAGTCGTCGGGCGACCTCCTCGTCGATGCGGACGCCGTTGGTGGAGAACTTGACCCCCACCTGATGGCTCGTGGCGTAGTCGACCAGCTCCCAGAAATCGGAGCGGACCGTCGGCTCGCCGCCGCCGATGTTGACGTAGAAGACCTGCATCTTCTGCAGCTCGTCGATGATCGCCTTGCACTGCTCGGTGCTGAGCTCGCGCGGGTCACGGCGACCGGAGGAGCTCAGGCAGTGCACGCAGGCGAGGTTGCAGGCGTAGGTGAGTTCCCAGGTCAGGCAGATCGGCGCGTCGAGCCCCCGCTCGAACTGGTCGACGAGGCGGCCGACGGGCGCCGGGGCCGTGGTGGTGGTCGCGGTGGACGCCGTTGCGGGACGGTCGAGCATGCTGGTCATGAGGTCTCCTCGATCATGCGCGAGGCGGCGAGCTGGCCGAGCGCGTGCAGGTACAGCCGCGCTGTCGCCGGATCATCGATCGACACACCGGCGGCGGCACAGGCGGCGCGCGCGGTGGGGTGGTCGGCGAGGGTGCGGACCACCTCGACGATGGTCGGCGACTTGAGGAAGCTGAGCTTGCGGGTGTGGAAGTGGTAGAGCAGTGCCCCGAACGGCTCGGGCCGGAGCGCCACGCCGGGGTGCAGGCGCCAGCCGGCGTCGAGGTCGAACTCCGCCGGGGCGGCTTCCTGCTCGGCGCCGGCCGGCGCTGCTGCGGGAGTCATGGTCAGTAGACCCCACACATGCCGTCGATGGAGACCTCCTCGATGAGGGCCTCCTCCAGCACGACCTCGGTGTTCTGCGTGTTCTCCATTGCGTGTCCTCTCGTCTGCGCATGGCGACCCCACCACATCCGGTGAGACCTGAATCATATTGGCACTAGGTGCCACCCGCAATGGTTTCGCCCTATAAGGTCATTTCGCATGGAGCCGCAGGACCAGCCCCCGGGCAACTCACCGGGCCGCACCCCGGGCCGCGCCCCGGGCCGTCGACCGTCGACGACCCGCGGCTCGATCGTGTCCGTCGCGCTCGAGCTGTTCGACCGGCAGGGCTACGAGGCCACGAGCGTCGACCAGATCGCCGAGGCCGCGCACATCTCACGGCGGACCCTGTTCCGCTACTTCCCCGGCAAGGCCGCGATCGCCTGGGGCGAGTTCGACGAACAGATCCACCTGATGCTCGACTACCTGGACTCGGTGCCCGACGAGGTCCCGCTGCGCGAGGCCCTCGCGGACGCGCTCGTGGAGTTCAACACCTTCCCCGACTCGCAGACCGGGGTGCACCGCACCCGCATGAGGCTCCTGCTGGGCGTGGACGAACTGCGGGCCCATTCGACGTTGGTGTACGCGGACTGGCGCCGGGCGGTCGCCGGCTTCGTGGCCCATCGACGCGGCGAATCCGTGGACGACCTCATCCCCGCGTCCACGGCGCACGCCGCGCTCGGGATCGCCCTGTCGGCCTATCGCATCTGGGTCCACGAGCCGGATGCCGACCAGACCCGCCTCCACGGTCTGCTGCGCGACGGGACCCGCATCCTCGCCTGAGGCGGCCCGGTCGGCACGGACGCCCGGCCCGTCCGGATGCACGGTGACCGGAGGGCGCCCGCGCGCACATCCGGGCCTGTGCATACAACTTACCGACGGGTAACCTCGTCGTCGTGACCGACACCACGCCCCCACCCGCCGCCGACACCTCCACCTACCGCCTGTGGAAGACCGCCACCCGCCTCCCGTTCGGATCCCGCCTGTTCAGCGCGGCGGTGAGCCTCAAGGCCCCCTACTTCCGCACCGCGTACCCGCACGTCACCGAACTGCGCCCGGGGCGCTGCGTCGTGCGCGGGCCGGGCTGGTGGGGCAACCGCAACCACATCGGCACCTTCCACGTGATCGCCGCGTGCAACCTCGCCGAGATGGCGATGGGCATGCTCGCCGAGGCCACGGTGCCCGCCACCCACCGCTGGATCCCCGTCGGCATGAACGTGCGCTACCCCGCCAAGTCGACCGGCGGGATCACCGTCACCGCCGAATGGTCCGAGCTGCCCGACTTCGCGTCGATGACCACGGGGCAGGACGTCGAGGTCCCGCTGCGGTTCGTCGACGACGCGGGGGTCGAGCCCGTGGTCGGCAGCATCACCATCCGGGTGTCGCCGAAGAAGCGCGCGTGACGACCACGCACTGACCCCCGGGCGGCACCCGGCGGACACCCGGACGGGAACGCCGGACGAGGCGCTGATTTTCCCTTGCAGAAACGGAAAGAGAGGCCTACCGTTTCCGCTATGGAAAACAACGCCTCGCCCCCGCGTCCCGAGCCCACCGGCGCCTCCTCCCCCGATCCCGCGGCGCCGTACGACCCCGTCGCCGCCCTCGCCGACGTCGACTCGGCCCGACGCTCCGTGGCCGACAGGCTCATCACCCCCTGGTGGTACCACCCCGCGCTCGGCACGATCCTCGCCGCCATCATGCTCGTCGCCGCCCTCGACCTGCACGACGCCGTCCGCCTGACGGTCTCCCTCGCCGGGGCCGTCGGGATCGGCGCGCTCGTGGGCGCGTACCAGCGCCTCACCGGCCTGTGGGTCGACATGCGCAACCTCGGCCCCGTCTCCCGCCGGTGGTGGCTGGCCTACGCCGCGATCGTGCTCGTCGTGACCGCCACCTCGCTCATCCCCACCGCTGCGGACCGGGCCCTCCCCACGTGGCTCGCTCTCCTGCTCGCCGTGACCGCCGTCGCGGCGACCGTCGTGTTGGGTCGCCGCGTGGACAGCGCCCTGCGCGACGAGATCCGCACGGGCGCCGCCGCCCTCCCGCGGGCGCGCCGATGACGGCCCGACGCGCCACCGCCCGGTTCGACGAGATCATCCACGCCCCGCACCGGCTGCGCATCTGCGCCCTGCTCGCCCCCGTCGAGTCGATGGAGTTCGGCACCGTCCGCGACGAACTCGGCGTGGCCGACTCGGTCCTGTCCAAGCAGTTCAAGGTCCTCGCCGACGCCGGGTACGCCACCACCTCCAAGGCCGCCGCCGCCACCGGCCGCGCGCGGACCTGGCTGGCACTGACCCGCGACGGCCGCAGGGCCTTCGCCGGCCACCTCGAGGCGCTGCGCGAACTCGCCGCCGCCGCGGAGGGCCGACCCCCCGCCTGAACCGGCTCAGTCGCGGGTGCGGGCGTCGAACGCCTTGATCGCGACGGGCGCGATGAGCACGGTCAGGCCGACGATCCACAGCAGGGACGACAGCAGCGGGTGCTGGAGCGGGAGCGCCGCCTCAGGACCGACCGCCGGGGCGTTACCCCACAGCTCGCGCATCGCCTGCACCACCGAGGACAGCGGGTTCCACTCCGCGAACACCCGAAGCCAGTCCGGCATCGACTCCGGCGGGGCGAACGTGTTGGCCAGGAACGTGATGGGGAACGTCGTGGTGAACATGACGCCGTTGACCGCCTCGATCGTCTTGAGCCGCGACCCCACGACGATGCCGATCCAGATCATGACGAACCCGAACCCCACCAACACGACATAACCCAGCAGGGCGTCGAGCAGGTTCGAGCGGATCCGCCATCCCACGACCAGCCCGGTCAGCGACATCACCACCACCCCGATCGACGAGTGGATGAGGCTCGACGCGCTGCGGGCGATGAGGATCGAGGCCCGCTGGATGGGCAGGCTGCGGAACCGGTCGATGATGCCCTTGTTGAGGTCGTTGCACAGGCCCGAGGCCACGACGAACGACGAGAACGCCATGGTCTGCGCCATGATCCCCGGCAGCAGCCACTCCCGGTAGTTCACCCCGCCCGCCACGGCGATCGCGCCGCCGAAGACGTACGCGAACAGCAGCACGAACATCACCGGCTGGATGGTCACGTCCGCGAGGTTCTCCGGTTGGCGCCGGATGTGGAACAGGTTGCGGCGCACCAGAGCGGAGACCTGGCGCCCGAACGACGGGCCGTCCGGGCGGGCGGGGACGGAGAACTGCTCGGGGACCGAGCGTTCCGCGGTGGGGTCGGCGACGGTGCTCATACCCGGTACTCCTCATCCATGGTCTCTGTCGCGGTGTCCTCGGGGCGGGGGTCCTCCGCCTTGCGCCCGGTCAGGGAGAGGAAGACGTCGTCCAGGCTCGGGCGTTGCAGGCCGATGTCGTCGAGTTCGATGCCGGCCTCGGTGAACGCCGCGGCGATGCCCGCGAGGGCGGAGACCCCCTCCGACGGCGCCGTGAGCCGGCGCGCGTCACGGTCCACGTGGAAGTCGGTCAGACGGGTCGTCAGGACCCGCGCGGCCTCCTCGACGTCCTCGGGGCGAGAGACGGTGATCACGAGACTGGCGGCGCCCGAGCGGTCCTTGAGCTGCAGCGGGGTGCCCTCGGCGATCACACGTCCGTGGTCGATCACGATCACCCGGTCGGCGAGCTGGTCCGCCTCGTCGAGGTACTGGGTGGTCAGCAGCAGTGTGGTGCCGTCGCGGACCAGGCCGCGCAGGACGTCCCACAGCTCGTTGCGCGACCGCGGATCCAGCCCGGTCGTCGGCTCGTCGAGGAACAACACGGGCGGGGCCGCGACGAGGCTGGCCGCCAGGTCGAGGCGGCGCCGCATGCCGCCGGAGTAGCTCTTGGTCACGCGGGTGGCCGCCTCGGTGAGGGAGAACTTCTCCAACAGCTCGTCCGCCCGGGCTCTGACCGCCCTCTTCGGCAACCCGTAGAGGTCACCGATCAGGCGGAGGTTCTCCCGCCCGGTGAGGAGCTCGTCGACCGTGGCCGACTGGGCGGTGAGACCCATCTTCTTGCGGACCAGCGCGGGCTCGGCGACCACGTCGTGACCGGCCACCCGCGCGGTGCCGGAGGTCGGCGGACTCAGGGTGGTCATCATCCGGATGGTGGTGGTCTTGCCGGAGCCGTTGGGCCCGAGCAACCCGAGCACCGACCCCCTCGGCACGGTGAACGAGATGTCGTCGACGGCGGTGAAGTCGCCGAAACGCTTGACGAGGTGCTCGGCCTCGATCGCCGGCGCGGACGCGGAACGGGTGCTCACCATCAAAGGGTGGCCCCCGCCCGTGGTGTAGTCAACAGCCCGGCGCCGGTATGCGGACAGGATCTGTCACCATCGTCGTGCCCACACCGCGGAACGGATGCCGACGGCCCGCCACGCGCCTACCGTCGACGCATGCCCCGTATCGCCGTCACCTCCGTGCACGTCGACGACCAGTCGCGTGCGCTGACCTTCTACACCGAGGTTCTGGGGTTCGTCCTCAAACTCGACCTCCCCGCCGGGGACTTCCGCTGGCTCACGGTCGTCGACCCCGGCGATCCCCACGGTCCCCAGCTCCTTCTGGAACCCGACGCCCACCCCGCCGCCCGCGCGTACGCCACCGCTCTCCACGCCGACGGCATCCCGGCCGCCCAGTTCGAGGTGGAGGACATCCACCGGGCGCACGACGAACTGACGGAGAGGGGCGCGCGGATCGTGCAGCCGCCCACCGAGATGGGGCCGGTGTGGACGATGATCATCGACGACACCTGCGGCAACCTCATCCAGCTCGCCACGGCCGCGGACCTCTAGGCACGGCTCTCCCGGGGCGCCGCCCCGCGACCGGACGTATCGTGGTGGGGTCCCCGACGCCGTTCCCGCCCCCGCGACCAAAGGATGACCGGTTCCCGTGAGCCCCCAGTCGACCATCCCTCCGACGATCGCCCGTTCGTGGCTCCTCCTGCCCGCGGACAGGTCCGAGCGTTTCGACGACGCCGTGAACTCCGAGATGGACGTGGTGGTACTCGATGTCGAGGACGGGGTGCGCCGGACGGAGAAGGAGCGGGCGCGCCGCGAGGTACGGCAGTGGCTCGAGGCCGGCAACCACGCATGGATCCGGATCAACGACGTCCGCTCCACCGAGTGGGAGAAGGACCTCATGGCGCTGGGCCACTGCCCCGGTCTGGACGGGGTGATGCTGGCCAAGACCGAGAACGCCGAGCACGTGGCCCTCACCGCGGCCCGCCTCGCCGAGAACACCCCGATCGTCGCCCTGGTGGAGTCCGCGGACGGGTTGGCGCAGGCCGCCGAGATCGCCAAGACCGATCAGGTCGTGCGCCTGGCGTTCGGCGTCGGCGACTTCCGGCGCGACACCGGCATCGGCGCCTCGCAGATCGCGCTCGCGTACGCGCGCTCGCAGTTCGTCGTGGCCAGTCGCATCGCGCGCGTGGCGCCGCCGATCGACGGGCCGACGATCTCCAACGACACCCAGGCCCTGATGCGGGCCGCGGAGCACGCGGTCGAGATGGGCATGACGGGCAAACTCTGCCTCCGGGTCGATCAGGCGCCCTACATCAACGAGGTCCTGTCCCCCTCGGCCTCGGACGTGTCCTGGGCCGAGTCGGTGATCGAGGAGCTGGGCATGGACGGCGAGCGGTGCAGCGACGGTTCGGACCTGCCCCGCCTGGCCCGCGCCCAGAAGATCTTCCAGTTGGCGAAGGCGTACTCCGTCACACGCTGAGGCCACGTCCACGACGAGGGCCCCGACCCACGCGGTCGGGGCCCTCGTCTCCTGCGGCGCTCAGCGCGGCGCGTCGCCGGTGACCAGTGGCAGGTCGGGGTCCCGGGACCACGCGGTCATCGACCCGTCGTACACCGCGACGTCCTCGCGACCGGCCAGGGCGAGCGCCTGCGCGACGCCCGTCGCGGCGATGCCGCCCCCGCAGTAGGTGACCACGGTGGTGTCCTCGTCCAGCAACCCCGCGTCCCGGAACTCGCGGCGCAGCTCCTCGATCGGCCGGAGGGTGCCCGTGGCGGGGTCACGCAGACGGGCCACGGGGAAGTTGATGCTGCCCGGGATGTGGCCGGGGCGGCCGTACGTGTCGACGTCCCCGCGGTAGTTCGCCTCGTCGAGGACGTTGACCAGCACGGTCTTCTCGTCGTCGACAGCCGCCGCCACCTCCTCGGTGGACCGGATCAGCCCGGGTCGGCGGGTGCCGGTGAACGTCCGCGGGGTCGGCTCGGGCACCACGTCGGTCACCTCGTACCCCGCGGCCTTCCACGCCGGGAGCCCGCCGTCGAGGACCGTCACGTCGTCGAACCCCTCGTAGCGCAGGTGCCACCAGAAGCGGGTGGCCCAGTAGGCGCCGCCCTGGTCGTAGACCACGACGGTGGCGCCCTCCCCGATCCCCAGGGCGCCCGCGGCGGCGGCGAAGCGCTCGTGATCCGGCGCGGTCCAGGGCTCGTCGGAGTCGGGGTCCGCGAAGTCACCCAGCAGGTCGGCGAACAGGGCGCCCGGGATGTGTTCGGGACGGTAGGTCTCCAGCCCCGACTCCGGGCCGGAGCGACCGTCCGCCGGCGAGGGTAGGTGGTTGGTGGCGTCGACGACGACGAGGTCGGGTTCCCCGAGGCGGTCGTGAAGCCACTGCGGGGTGACCACGGTGGGCGGAGTCTGAGTCATCGGACTCTCCTTTCGACGGGTACACCTGCCGAGGATAGACAGATCTGTTCAGTTGACGCGCTGGAGGCGGACGTTGGCGAACTCCGTCAGTCCCCATCGGCCCAGTTCGCGGCCGTATCCGGAGCGCTTGACGCCGCCGAAGGGCAGCCCCGGGAGGGTGGTGCCGTGCTCGTTGACGTAGGCCATCCCCACCTCGAGCCGCTCGGCGACCCGCGCGGCGCTCTCGGTGTCCGTGCCCCACACCGAGCCAGACAGGCCGAAGTGGGTGTCGTTGGCGATCCGGACGGCCTCGTCCACCGAGTCGTAGGCGTACACCATGGCGACGGGGCCGAAGATCTCCTCGTGGTAGGCGTCCATCTCCTCGGTGATGTCGGTCAGCACGGTGGGCTGCATGAAGGCACCGGGTCGGTCGAGGGCGGCCCCGCCCGTGACGAGAGTCGCCCCCTGCCGAACGGCGGTCTCGACCTGCTCGACGACGCCGTCGCGGGCGTCCTCGGACGACAGCGGCCCGAGCTCGGTTCCCTCGTCGCCCGCGGGCCCGACCCGGATCTGCTCGTAGAGGTTCGTCAACCGCCCGAGGAAGTCGTCGGCGAGGTGGGCGGGGACGAGGATGCGCTTGGGCGAGTTGCACGCCTGCCCGCAGTTCGACAGCCGCGCCCGGCCCACGGTGTCGGTGAGCTCGTCGAGGTCCGCGGTGACCAGGATGATGAGCGGGTCGGACCCGCCGAGTTCGAGCACGCTGGGCTTGAGGTGCTGCGCCGCGACGGTGGCCACGGCCGCGCCGGCCCCCTCGCTGCCGGTGAGGGAGACGCCCTTGATGCGGGGGTCGGCGATCATCTCCGCGACGGTGTCGCTGGAGGCGTAGACGTTGACGAAGGCGTCCTCGGGCAGCCCGGCGGCGCGCTGGACCTTCTCGATGGCCGCGGACGAGCGCGCGCAGATGCTCGCGTGCTTGAGCACGATGGTGTTGCCGAGCAACAGGTTGGGCGCGGCGAACCGCGCGACCTGGTAGTAGGGGTAGTTCCACGGCATGATGCCCACGAGGGGACCGACGGGTTCGCGGGTGACCCGGTTGAGGCGGGCCCCGGGCACGTCCAGTGTCTCGGGCTCCAGCAGGTCGGGCCCGTGCTCGCCGTACCAGCGGTAGATCGACGCCGCGAGCTCCACCTCACCCTGAGCCTGGTCGGGTAGCTTTCCCATCTCGGTGGTGATGGCCTTGCCGAGCTCGTCCCGGTGCTCGTCGAAGGCGTCGGCGATCGCCACGAGGATGCGCGCCCGCTCGGCCACGTCGGTGGCGCGCCAGGAGTCGAACCCCGCGGTGACGGTGTCGAGGACGCCGTCGACGTCCTCGATCTGCTCGTACTCCCGGTCGGTGCGGCCGGTGGACGGGTCGTGCGTGACGTACATGCGGTCCTCCCTCTCCTCGCGGTGACCGGATGGGGTTCGGTCGTGCCGCGACGGTAGGCGGCGGGTGGCACCGGTGCATCCGGTCCGCGGTCCGCGACCCCGCCACGTCGGTCGCGGGGCGGGGTCGCGCGGGGCGGTGGGCACGGCCGGGTCACGGGCGGTGGACCGGTGTGACCGGGCCGGGGTGATCGGGCCGGGGTGATCAGCCCCAGCCCTGGGCGGCGCGGCGGTCCGCGTCGGCCATGCCCTGATTGCCCTGGGCGGCGGCGCGGGAGATCTCGGCGAGCATCGCCTGGAGCGCGGCCGCCGCCTGGTCCCAGTCGTTCTGGTGCGCCTGGTAGGCGATCGCGGCGTCGCCCTCCCACTCGGCGACCAGCGGGGCGAGGTACGCCTTGAGGTCGTCGAGCGTGGTGCGCAGCCCGGTGGAGGCCTGCGCGACCTGCCCGACGAGGGCCTCGATCGGGCCGTGGTTGTAGGTGATCTGTCCAGAGGTCATGACGGTCCCTTCCGGTGGTGGTGTGAGGCGATCAGAGGTTGAGCGGGCCGGTGCCGCCGGCCCGGGTGATGAGGGCGGCCGAGTCCTGGTCCGCGGCGTCGAAGGACGAGCTGTTGGTCCGCATGGTCTCCGAGATCCCGGCGAGCGCGTTGTTGAGCTTGGTGCTCTGCTGCTGCCACTCGGTCATGATCTGGGTGAAGCGGGCCTGCGCGGCGCCGCGCCACACCGAACCGCCGAGCTGGGACACCGAGTCCCGGACGGTGCCGAGTAGCCGGTCGATCTCGAGGTTCACGTCGTCGACCCTCCTGGCCGCCGTGTCCATGGTCCCGATGTGGGTGTTGAACCCGCTCATCTCGTCCTCCCCTGTGCGTCGCTGCGGACTCCCCTTCTGGGTCCGTCACAGTGTTCGACGCACCCGGGAGGGCGTTCGGTTCCACCGGGTCGGGAAATTGCTCGGCGCGGGGGCGCAGCGGGCGGCGCGGGAGGTGCCGACGGCCCCTCAGCCGGTCGCGTACAGGCGGGCCGCCGCCTCGACCGGCGCGACGGCCGGGACGACGAAGGACAGCAGGCGGGCCCGGTCGCACGCGTCCACGACCTGCTCGGCGACGCGTCCCCGGGCGAGGATCTCCGTGGACCCGGTGGACGCCTCACGCCGACCGCGCCGCAGCCCGGTGATCGCGGCCAGGATGCGCGGGACCTCGTCGTCGACGGCGGTGTCGCGGTGCGGGTCGCGGCGCTGCACGACGACGCGGTCGACCAGGGTCAGCCCACCCCGGGCCCGTTCGACGAGCGAGACGACCGACCGGGTGAGGGACGACTCCACGCTCACCGCCCACCGCGCCGACGAGGACGGCAGCGCCTCCGCGGTGACCAGGGCCGACCGGACCACGCGCGCGGTGACCCCCACTCCGTGGGCGGCCGCCACCAGCCGGGTCGTCCGGATCGTCCCCCAGTCGCTGGGCACCACCAGGACCACGGCGTCCCCGTCGCGGGCACCGGCCCAGCGCAGGGCGCGGGCGACGGGGGCCCCGAGCAGCTCGGTGACGGGCACGGACAGCCCGGCCACCTCGACGCGGTCACGGTGTGCGTGGGCGACGGGGTCCGGGAGGCAGCGGTCCGGGTGCCCGGCCGCGGCCGCGTCGGTGCGCTCCGAGCACTCGAGGCGGTCGCCCCCCGGTGGCAGCGCGGAGCCGTCGAGGGCGGCCAGGACCGAGACGGGCGTGACGACCGGTGACAGCACGGCCGAGGCGGATTCCGCCGCGACGGTCAGCCCCGAGCACGACAGGTCCACGGCCAGCGCCGCCACCCGCTCACCGGTCACGGCTCGGCCAGGGCGGTCTGGACGAGTCGCACGCCACCGTCGCGGGTGACGAGCCTGCCCCGCCCCGCCGGCAGCGGGCCGGGCCGCACGCCGCCGAGCAGCGGCCCCTCCTCGCGGCTGCCGGACATGACGAGACCCGCGCCGCCCAGGTCGCGGATGCGGGCGACGAACGGGTCGAACAACGCCCGCGAGGCGCCGGCGCTGCGCCGCGCCAGGACCACCGACAGGCCGATGTCCCGGGCGTGGGGCAGAAAGCGGGTCAGGGGCTGCAGCGGGTTGCCCCCGCCGGTGACGACGAGGTCGAGATCGTCGACCAGGAGGTGGATCCGCGGGCCGCTCCACCACGAGCGCGCGCGCAGTTCCTCGGCCGTGACGTCCGCGGCGGGCATGCGCTCGTCCAGGACCCGCGCCAGGTGGTCGACCATGGGCGCGAGGGCGGTCTCGGTGGGCGCGTAGCCCGCCAGGTGGTCGCCGGTGATCTCGCCGAGCATCGTGCGCCGGTAGTCGACCACGATGAGCTTGGCGTGCTCCGGGGTGTTCCCGGCCACCAGCCCGCGGGACACGGATCGCAGGAGCGAGGTCTTGCCGCACTCGGAGTCGCCCAGCACCAGCATGAGGGGATCGGCCTCGAGGTCGGCGTAGACCACCGTGAGGTCCGCCTCGTCCACGCCGAGCGGGACGCGGGTGCGCCGACCGTCGGCGTCCGGGCGGGCCAGGCTGGCGATCTGCCCGTAGGGCAGCACCTCGGGCAGCATCCGGACGGGGGCCGCGCCGACGTCGCCCACGCGGGCGCGCCACCGCCGCGCGAGATGTCGCGCCGCCTCCGCCGTCGCGTCCGCCATCCCCTCCGGGTCGACCCGGCCGTCGAGTCGGGGCTGGAGGACGAGCATGTGGTCGCGCTCGCGGGTGAGCCCCCGCCCCGGCGCGGTGGGGACCGTCATCGCCGCCCGTCGATCGATCATCGAGTCGGTCGGGTCGCCGAGCCGCAGTTCGACGCGGGTGCCGAGGGCGTCACGCAGCGCGGGCCGCAGGTCCGCCCAGCGCGAGGCGGACAGCACCACGTGGATGCCGTAGGACAGCCCGTCCGCCGCCAGGCCCAGCACCACCGCCTCGAGGTCCTCGAACTCCGTCCGCAACGCCTGCCAACCGTCGACCACGAGCAGCACGTCGGGGTACTCCGTCACGGGCCGCCCGTCCCGGTCGGCCACGCGGCGGCGCGCCCCGTCGACCGAGGTGATGCCGGCCTCGCGGAACGCGGTCTCGCGACGGCGGCGCTCGGTGTCCACCTCGGCGATCGTCCGCCGGATCCTCTCGTCCTCCCCGCGGCGGGCGACACCGCCCACGTGCGGGAGGTCGGCGACCGACTGCAGCAGCCCGCCCCCGAGGTCCACGACGTACACCCACAGCCGGTCGGGTTCGGTGGTGGCGGCCGCCGACAGCACGAGGGTGCACAGCGTCGTCGACTTGCCGGAGCGGGTGCCGCCGACCACGGCGACGTTCCCGTCGGCGCCGGACAGGTCGACGCACCAGGTGTCGCGGCGCTGCTCGAACGGCAGGTCCACCTCGGCGAGCGGGAACCGTGGGCCCGGCGCGTCGCCCCCGGCCGGCTCGGTGCCCACCGCGGCGTCGAGCGGGGCGCCCTCCCCCAGCGGGGGCAGCCACACCTCGTGGGCGGGGCGGCCGTGCCCGGCCAGGCGGCCGACGAGGACGTCGAGCAGGCTCACCGACTCGTCCGCGTCGTCGGTCTCCGCGGGGTCGGTGGGCGGGGCGAACTCGTCGTCGTCGACCCCGGTCACCACCGGTGGCGTCGGCACCGGCATGTACCAGGAGGTGAAGGGGCGCACGACCGCCCGCGCGGCGGGGGTGGTGACGGTCGAGCCGTCGAGGCGTCGGTCCTGCCGGTAGGGCCCGGAGACGTAGGCGGCGTCGAAGCGCACCGGGTCGCCGGCGTCCACCTTGAGATAGCCCGCGCCCGGGGTGGCGGGCAGGTGGTACGCGTCGGTCACGCCCAGGACGGTGCGGGACTCGGTGGCGGAGAACGTCTTGAGCGCGATCCGGTAGGACAGGTGGCTGTCGAGACCGCGCAGGCGTCCCTCCTCGAGGCGCTGCGAGGCGAGCAGCAGGTGGATGTGCAGGCTGCGACCCAGGCGACCGATCGTGAGGAAGAGCTCGGCGAACTCGGGTTTGGAGGACAGCAGCTCGGAGAACTCGTCGACCACGATCACCAGCGCGGGCAGCGGGTCCAGCGGCGCGCCCCTGGCCCGGGCGGCCTCGTACTCGCCGACGTTCGCGTAGTTCCCGGCGGCGCGCAGCACCTCCTGGCGCCGGTTGAGCTCGCCCTCGAGGGCGTCGCGCATGCGGTCGACCATGGTGATCTCGGCCTGCAGGTTGGTGATGACCGCGGCGACGTGCGCGAGCGGTTCGAGCCCGAGGAACGTGGCGCCGCCCTTGAAGTCCACGAGCACGAGGTTGAGCGAGTCGGGATCGTGGGTGGCCACGAGGCCCAGCACGAGGGTGCGGAGGAACTCGGACTTGCCCGATCCGGTCGCGCCGATGCAGAGCCCGTGTGGGCCCATCCCGCCGTGCGCGGCCTCCTTGAGGTCGAGCTCGACGGGCGCGCCGTCCGGGCTGACCCCCACGGGCACCCGAAGCCGGTCGCGCGCCCCGCGGCGTCGCCACGCGACGGCGGGGTCGACCTGGGTCGCCGCGCCGATGCCGAGCAGGTCGGGCAGCCCGGGCGCGCGTCGGGTGGTGGTGGAGCCGTCGGCGTGGGTGACCGTGTCGGCGGGTCGGTAGCGCGCCAGGGCCATGGCCAGGCGTTCGGCCTCGGGCGGGCTCATCGCGTCGACGCGCGCGACGTCCTCCTCCCCGGCCTCGGTGCGGACGCGGGCCACACGGTCGTCACCCACGCGGATACACAGTCCGCGGCGCAGCGCGAGGTCGCGCAGCTGCCCCGCGCGGCTGCCGGAGACCTCCAGGACGGTGACCCCGTCGAGGCCGTCCTCCGCGAGGAGGCGTTCGGCGCCGGTGACACCGACCCCGTCGACGACGACGACGAGGTGGGCCCGCCCCGGGACGGCGGCCGCGCTCGGGGAGAAGGCGGATCGGTCCGAGATGTCGGATCCGAGCATGGACTCGACCCCGGCGAGCGAGAACTCGGTGAGCCGGACCCGCCCGCCGCCGTCGGTGTAGACGGGGTGTTCGTGGTGCGGGAGCCACTTGAGCCACTCCCAGGCCCGGCGGGCGTCGCCCTCGCTCGCGGCCACCGCGACGCGGACCCGGTCCGGGCCGTGGGCCACCACGAGGCCGCCGATCATGGCGCGCACGGTGGCCCGCACCACGTCGACGTCGCCGTCGAGGGAGAGGGCGGCGAACGCGCGCAGTTCCAGCGCGACGGGCAGCTCGTCGACCACGGAGTGCACGCGGACGAAGCGGCGCATGCTCACCACCGACACCGGCTCGAGGTCGTCGACCGGGCCGGTGTCCGGGGCCTCGAGCCGGGTGGCGAGCGACTGCCGGCCGGGGCCCACCCGGATGGTCAGGTCGTCGGGGTCGGAGGCGTCACGTTCCCACATGCGGGGCGTGCCGACGAGCGCGGGCAGCTCGACGGGGTCCGGGTGACGCCACAGGGCCGCCACGCGCTGCGCGGCGGCGGTCTCGCGGACGGCGTCGCGGGTCTGACCGAGGTAGCGCAGGTAGTCCTTGCGCAGTTCGTCGGTCTCGGCGGTCGTGGTGCCGCCGGTGAGCGTGCCGGCGAGCATGCCGACCGCGGAGACGGCCATCATCACCGGGAAGAGCATGAACATGGGGTTGCGCATCATCCCCGTGCGCATCATCACCACGACCATCCCGAGGACGGCCACGACCAGGACGATCGGGAGCACGATCTGGACGAGCGGACGCGGGGTGGGACGCGGCAGCGCGGGCGGCGGCTGCAGGGCGATCGCGCCACCGGGCGTGGGCGGGGCGTCGAGCTTCTCACCCCGCGTGAAGACGACGTCACCCATCACCGGCACCCGTGTGCGTCACCAGCGATCGCTCCCTCCACTGCCACCGGGCGCGGGGCGCGCCGCCGGGAGATGACGCCCCCACGGGCGCCGGTCCGACCCGACAATGATCGGCGTATCGGGTGGCGATGTTAGGACAGTGCACGTCCTGGCGGGGGCCCCATCCGGGAGCGGGCGGGAGGTCGGCGGGTGTCGGCGGACAGTGAGATCAGGGGCGTCGCCGCGGGCGTGGAGCCCCTCGACCAACGCAGGGTGTCGGTCGTGTGCCGGTCCACCCGCGTGGACCTGACCCTGCCGGCCCACCTCGAGCTGGTCGCGGTGATCCCGGAGGTCGTGGACCTGGTCCGCGAGCACATCCGGGCGGTGGCGGGCCCGGCGTCCGGGGTGGACGTCGACGCGCGGATGGGCGGCGGGGCCGGAGGATCGTGGCAGCTGTCCCGGCTCGCCGGGGGCCCGCTGGCGGTGTCGGAGACCCTCGCCCAGCAGCGCGTGCACGACGGCGAGATCCTCGTGCTCGACCACCGGCCCGTGCCGACGCCGGCGCCGCTGTTCGACGACGTCCTGCAGGGGCTGACCGAGCCGGACGTGGTGCGCTCCCCCTCGTGGGACCGGGGTGATGCCGTCACGGCGGCCACGGCGACGGCGGCGGTGGTCGCGGCCTCCGCGGCGGTGGCGGTGACCCGGCAGTGGTGGGTCGGCGGCGGGCTCACGGCCCCGCTGGTGGCGTCCCTGCTGGCCCTGCTCGCCCTGGCTGCGGTCCTCGGTCTGCGTCGCACGGCCGCGCCCGGGTCCGCCCACGCCGTCGCGGGCGCCTGCGCGGTGGGGTTCACGGTGCTGGCCGGGGCCACGGTCGGCGGGCCGCCCGCGGCTGCCGGGCACCTCGTGGGCGGCCTCACCGCGGGGGCGGTCCTCGCCGGGGTGCTGCGGTCCACCGTCTTCCGGCCGGGAGCGGGCCACGGGTACGCCACCGCCGCCGGGTATCTCGCGGTCGGCCTGACGCTGGCGGTGGGAGCCGCCGGGGCGCTGGTCGCCGCGACCTCCCGCACCCCGGCCCACGCCGTGGGGGCGGGCGCGGTCCTCGTCGGGCTCCTGCTGCTCACGGCGGCGCCGCGGATCGCGGTCTGGGCGGCCCGCATCCCCGTCCCGCCCGTCCCCGCCCCCGGCGAGGACGTCGAGGCCGGCGACCTGGAGGACATCGACCACGACGTCAGCGGCCGCGCCAGCGGTCCCTTGCCCACGCCGGACGTGCTGCGGCACCGTTTCCTCACCTCGCGCTCCTGGCTGACGGGCCTGCTCGCGGCGGCCGGGGCCATCTGCACCGCGGGGTCGCTGACGTCGCTGGCCGGGGACGGCGACGCCACCCGCTGGTCGGCGCCGTTGGCCCTGGTGCTCATCGTCGTGCTGGTCCTGCGCGGCCTCGGGTACGCCGACCGGGTCCACACCGCGGTCCTGCTCGGCTCCGCGCTCGCACTGACCGCCGGCGTGCTGGTCGGGGCGGGCGTGACCGTCGCCTCGCCGGTGGGGGTGGTCGTCCCGGCCGCGGTCGCCGTCGCCGCGGCCGTCGTCGTCGCCGTGTCGGTGCTGCCGCACGTCGACCTCTCGCCCGGCGCGCTGCGGGCCGTGGGGGTGGTCGAGGCCGTCGCCCTCTGCGCGATCGTCCCGCTCGCGGTGGGGGCCATGGAGATCTACTCCCTCGTCCGCCAACGATGATGAGTCTGCGACCGACCGCCGCCCGCGCCGTCGCCGCCGGTGCCGTCGCCGTGATCGCGGCCGGGCAGCTGCTCGTACTGCCGGCCGTCGCCCCCGTGGCGGCCGCGGTAGAGCGCCCGTCGATCGACGGCCCGGTCCCGGAGGGCTCCCCGCTGGACTCCGGCCCACTGCGACTCGACGGGCCGTGCCGCACGACGGCGGCCGTGCTCGACCCGACCGCCCCTCCCGCCTCGGCCACGGCCGCCGAACTCGCCGACGCGTGGATCCACGGCCACGGGGAGGGCCAGGTCGTCGCGGTGATCGACACCGGCGTGAACCCCGGCCCCAGGCTGCCGCGGGTCCGTGGGGCGGGCGACGTCGTGCCCGGCCGTGACGGCACCGAGGACTGCGACGCGCACGGCACGCTCGTGGCCGGGGTGCTCGCCGCCACCGCGGACGCCAGCGGTCATTCGGGTATCGCCCCCGGCGTCGAGATCGTCTCGATCCGCCAGTCCAGCAGCGTCCTGCGGCCCGGGAACCGCGAGCCCGACGGGCCGACGGTCGGCACCGGGGTCGGGACCCTGTCGACGCTCGCCCGGGCCATCCGCGCCGCCGTCGACGCCGGTGCGGGGATCATCAACATCTCCGAGGCCGCCTGCGTCCCCGCGACCACCGTGCTCGCCGACGACACCCTCGGCGGGGCGATCCGCTACGCCGCCGTCGACCACGACGTCGTGGTGGTCGCGGCGGCCGGCAACGTCGGCGACGCGTGCGCCGACCAGAACCCGCCCGCGCCGGACCCCGCGGTGCCCGGGGACGACGGCTGGGACGGCGTGACCACGATCGCCTCCCCCGCCTGGTATGACGACCACGTGCTCACCGTGGGCGGAGTCGACGCGGACGGAGCCCCGGCGGAGTTTTCCCTGCGCGGCCCCTGGGTGGACGTCGCCGCCCCCGCCGTGGGCCTGCGCTCGGTGGGCGCCGACGGCGCGGGCGTGTCCGACTACGTCGTGGCCGGCGACGGCTCGCGCACACCCATCAGCGGCACGAGCTTCGCCGCGCCCTTCGTCGCCGGGACCGCCGCGCTCGTCCGCCAGGCCCACCCCGGGCTCACCGCCCGTCAGGTGATCGCCCGCATCGAGGACACCGCGATCCCCGCCGCCGGCGGGCACGACCACGCGATCGGCCACGGTGTGGTGGACCCGGTGGCCGCCGTGACCGGGGTCCGCAGAGCCGGCCGCCCCGCCGCGTCGACCACCACCATCGCGGCTCCCCCGCCCGATCCCGGCCCACCGGGTGCGGGCACCGGCGCGGGCGTGGCGGCGGGCGCGCTGGCCCTGGGGCTGCTCGCCCTCGTCGTCGTCACCCTCCTCCGGCCCCGCGACGGCCGGGGTGGGCACCCGGACCGACGTCAGCCCACCGCACCGACCTGACCCGCGCCGACCTGACCCGTACCGTCCCGACCCGCGCCGGCCGCACCCGCCGGTTCCAGCTCCGCCCCGTCGCGGGCGACCAGCGCCGACGCCCGGTCCAGTCGCGGCCCGGCGGGGAGGCGGTCGAGGATCCCGCCGTCCACCGGCACCGGCACCCCGCCCAGACCGAGGGCCGCCGCGGTCGGCGCGTCGGGGACGTCGAACCGCACCCCCGTGTCCGCTACGACCGTGGTGACCGCGTTGCGTGTCGTCGTGCCCCGTCCGGTAGCGGTGACGAGGAGGCCGCCGCCCGGCACCCCCACCGCGTCGACGGCCGGGCCACCGCCGTCGGCGCCCGCCACCGCGCGGGCCCGGTCTGAGCCCGGCGCCGACGCCCCGGCCACGACCGACACCCGCCGCCCGGCCGATCCCGGGCCGCCCTCGTCACGCACGCACAACACCGGCGAGGACGCGGTGTCGAGGACGGTCGGGCGCTGGCCGGGGAAGGCCTCGGTGTCCAGCGCGACCGACCGCGGCACACCCATCCGGTCCGGGGCGACCGACACCACGGCGCCCACCGTGGCGGTGGACCGGATCACGTCGGCGAGCACCGGCCCGACCTCCTGCACGCCGTCGGCCAGCGCGACGTGGGTGCGCGTGCCAGTGGCGGTCTCCACGGTGAAGACCTGGCCGATCCGCACCCCGTCGAGCCCGTAGTCGACGGGGTCGCCCGCCATCTCGATGACCGGCCGCCGTACCGGGTCCACCTCCGGCAGGGGGTCCACCAACGCCGCGGTGACCGGGCGCGGGTCCACCCCGCCCAGACCGAGGATCTCCAGCAGGTCCCCGTCGTCCAGATCGATACGCGCGCGGGTGCCGTCGCGCAGCAGCCACCCGGTGCCGTCCTGGTCGGCCAGCACGAGCTCGTCCGGGCCCGTCACGCGGCCCGCGTCGTCCCCGGCATCCGCGCCGTCGCGCGCGACGATGCTCGTGCGCGTCAGGCGCGGGCGGCCCCGGTCGGCGTCGGCCACCTCGTCGCACACCGTCCACGACACGGCGGCGGCCGCCTCCGCGTCACGGTGGCCGGGCAACGCCGAGGGCGCGCCCGGGATGCCGAGCAGTCCCCCGCGCCGGGTACCGGCGACGTCCGCGTCCCGCACCGTCCGCGGCTCGGCCGGTTCGCCCAGCACGAGCCGGGCGGAGGCGAGGTTGAGCACGGGGTGCACCGTGTCCCCGGCGCGCACGTACATCTGCCCCGAGTCCCGCCCGACCATGACCGCGGTGCTGCCGACGTCCGGGGCGGGGTCGAGCAGCGCCAGCACCGCGGCGCCGGCCACGCCGAGGACGGCCGCGACCGCGCCCACGGTCAGCCCCGTGGACTGCCGTCTGAGCGGGTCGTGCAGCATCCGGACGTCCCGCGAGACCACGGCGTGGCGGGCCCGGCGGGCGAGGAAACGGTGGCCGTCCACCTGCGCTCGGGTCGTCGGCTTGAGCGGCACCGGCGCGGCCCCCTTTTTCGATGGATGTGACTCCCCCGCGACCGGGGACACCGGGGGTAGGGTACGCCAGGATCCGGCCCCCGTGGCCGGTCATCCGGGGCGTGCGGCACGCGGCGTCAGACGCGCCCCGGGCGGGTCGCGACGGGGCGGGAAGGGGGCGTGGGGATGACGGCGGTTCCCACCCTGGCCGGGCTCGTCGCCGCGATCGTCGCGACGGTCGCGCTCACGCTGCTCTGCCCGCCCGGGGCGCAGCCGTGGGCCCAGTTCGCGGCCGCCGCACTCGTCGCCGCGGTGATCGCCGCGCGACGGAGCGGACGCCCGCTGTGGGCGCGCCCGGGGACCGCGCGGCGGCGGCCGGTCGACGTGGTGGGCCTGGTCGCCCCCGACCGCTCGGCCGTCGGGTGTGTGGAGGGCGAGCGGGTGGTGACGACCGCGGTGGAGGTCTCCGCCGGCGCGCTCGTGGCCACCGAGGTGGGGCGGGACGATCCGGCGGACCACCGGGGCGTGCGGCTCCCGCTGGCGGTGGTGGCGGGCCAGCTCGACCAGGGCGGGGTGCTGCTCGAGGGGATCGACGTGGTGGTCGACGGGCGCCGCGCGGCACCGGGGGACGACGGCGAGGTGTACGACGCCCTCGTCGGCCCGCTGCCTCTCCTGTCGCACCGTCGCGTCCACCTGCTCCTGCGGTTCGACCTGGCCCGGCTCGCCCTCGGGCCGGCGGGGCGGGCCGGGGGATCGCCGGAGCAGGTCGTGACTGTGGCCACCGAGCGGCTCCGCCGCTCCCTGGTGCACCACGGGCTGCCGTGCCGGGTCCTCGACGCCCCGGAGCTCGCGGCGCTCTACCTGGACGCCGAGTCCGACCCCGGGCCCGGCGTCGGACTGGTCCTGCGGCCGACCGCCGATCCGCGGCGGGTGATCGACGGGCTCACCGCCGTACGGGCCGGGCGCGTGACCGAGGTGGTGCGCCTGCGGCGGGTGGCCGGTCGCGACGACGTGGTGGACGTGGTGACCACCGTGGGCCTGACCGGGGTCACCGGGCGGGCGGTGGCCGAGCGCGTCCTGCCGATCACCGCGGGCACCTGCCATCAGCTGCCGTCGGCTGCGGTCCTGCCCGTCCCCGGCGAGGTGATGCCCGTGACCGTGGCCGGATCGTTGGTCCGGCGCGGTGTCGCCGACCTCGCGGCGCTGGCCCCTCCGGCCCACGGATGCGGTCAGATCCTCGGCGCGACCCGCACCGGGGGCGCCTCGGCTGTCCAGCTGGCCGGCCCGCACCTGCGGTCGGTCCTCCTGGCCGCGCGGCCCGCGGTCTGTCGACAGGTCGCGTTCCGGGCGGTCGCGGCCGGCTACCGGGTCGCCGTGGTCACCGACGTGCCGGACCGGTGGCTCCCGTTGACCGCGATCGGTGACGAGACCCGCTACCGGATCGTCGACCCCGACGCCTCCGACGCGGGCGCCCCGGTCGACGCCGTCATGTGGGATGTGGACGGGCCGCTGACCGAGGGGCGGATCGACGCCCTCGCCGGCCCGGGCGGGCCGGATGTCACCCCTCCCACCGTGATCCGGGTCGACGCCGACTGGGAACTGCGCCGGGGGCGGGCCGCGGACACCGCGGCCCCACCGGATCTCGTCCTGGACGGCCGGATCGACGGGTGGATCTCGGTGGAGCCCCGCGTCGGCGAACCGCATCGCGTGGCGGTGGTCGCCGGGCCCGGCGAGGAGGCGTTCGTCGGGCCCCTGAGCGGGCCGGTCGACCTCACACCCGCAGGTGCTGCACCTTCCGCCAGCCCGGATCATCCGTGACCGTGACGGTCACCTCGCCCTGGTCCCAGCCGGACGCGGCCACCCGGAGCTGCTCGTGCGCGGGGGTGGTGGAGTCGACGTAGAAGTGCAGGAGCCGGCGGCCGTCACAGCTCTCCGCCCCCACGCACTCACCGTTGCCCTCGAGCCGTTCCACGAGATGGTCCTCGAGGTCCCGCAGACCCGGCAGGGACCGCGACCCGGGCAGGCCGCCGTCCTCGACGTCCGTGTACGGCACGTGGACCGCGACGTGACGGTCGAACTCCGGCGCCGACAGCGCGACCAGCGGGACCCGGACGACGGCCACGAGCGGGCCGCGGTCGGTGTCCCCGTGGAGGATCTGCCAGGCCGGGTCCCCCAGCTCGTCGGTGTTGTCGGCCGCGAGCTCGCGCAGGATCCCCGGGAGTTCGGCCAACGGGACGGCGTCCACACCGGGGGCGGTGGCGTTGGCCCGGATGAGACCGACCCACGTCTCGACCTGCTCCTCCCCGCACAGCGCGTCGAGCAGCAGGTAGGCGGCGATCGACGAATCGGCCCCGGTCAGCGCGGTGAACGCCGGGTGGTGCACGGTGACGTCGGCCCGGGACAGCCCCAGGTCCACCACGACCTCGGCGTCGTCGAACCCCAGCCGGTGATCGCGGAAGTACATCGCGCAGCCCCGGACCGGCTCACGCAGGTCGGCGAACGACCACGTCTCGTCCGCCCGCGGCGCGGCGGCCAGCCATCGGCGGGCGGCGCCCCGCAGCTCGGGTACCCCCGCCGCGGTAACGGTCAGCCTGTGGGGCAGGTCCTCGCAGCCCGGGACGAACTCCCACGACAGGCCCGGGTCGATGGCCTCGATGAGCGAGCTGATCTCCGGGACCACCCGCCCGGTGTCACCGGAGTCGATCGCCGCGGTGGCGCGGCGCCTGCCGTCGGCGGACCACCAGCGCCAGAACGTGGTGATGGCCCGGTCCGAACGCAGTCGGGCCGTCTCGATGCGCACGCCGGAGAAGTCCAGCGATCGCGAGAGCTGCCGGGGTCGAGCCGCGCGGATCGCCATGTGTTCTCCTCCCGTGGCCGCGGTCCGTGAGTGCCTGTCTCCCCCAGTATCCGGATAACCCGCCGATCGTGCCCGCGTCGACACACCCGGACAGGTCAGACGGGCCGCGGACCGGGCGCCCGCGCGCGGCGGACATGCAGCGGGTGCGGCGACGCGCCCGCGCTGGCAGGGTCGGGGGTATGACCTCCTCACAGGACCTGGCCGGCTTGTCCTCCGGGGCTCCCGGGGCCCCCCGGGGTGCCGGCGCGCACGACCCGGCGTCGCGGGACCGACCCGGTCGCCGGGTGCTCGTGATCGGCGCGACGGGGTACGTCGGATCGCGGCTCGTGCCCCGGCTGATCGCCGACGGCGCGCAGGTCTCGGTCCTCGCGCGCACGCCCGCCCGGCTCGACGACGTGCCGTGGCGGGACTCGGTGACCGTCCACGCCGGCGGCCTCGGGGACACCGACGCGCTCCTCGCCGCCCTGCGCGGGGTCGACGTCGCGTGCCACCTCGTCCACTCGATGGGCGACTCCGCCGACTTCGAACGCGAGGAGCGCGAGACCACCGAGGCGTTCGTCCGCGCCGTCGAGGAGGCCGGGGTCGAGCGCGTCGTCCACCTCTCCGGCCTGCACCCGGACGGCGACGAGGAGCTGTCCCCGCACCTGCGGTCCCGGGCCGAGGTGGCGCGCATCATGCTGGGCTCGTCGGTGCCGGCGCTGGTCGTCCAGGCCGGGGTGGTCATCGGGTCGGGCTCGGCCTCGTTCGAGATGATCCGCCACCTCACCACCCGCCTGCCCGCCATGGTCACGCCCACGTGGGTGAGCAACCGGATCCAGCCCATCGCCGTGCGGGACGTGGTGCAGTACCTCGCCGCGGCCGTCACGGTCCCCCTGACCGGAGAGGCGGCCCACGGCCGGGCGATCGACGTGGGCTCCCCGGACGTGCTCACCTACGGCGAGATGATGCAGGTCTTCGCCGAGGAGGCCGGTCTGCGCCGACGGCTCATGGTCCCCGTCCCGGTGCTCACCCCCCGGCTGTCCTCGCACTGGCTGGGGCTGGTGACGCCGCTCGAGACCGGCCTGGCCAAACCGCTCGTGGAGTCGCTGCGCTGCGAGGCCGTGGTGGGTGTCGACGACGCCGACGAGGTCCTGGGCCCCCCGCCGGGTGGCCGGACGAGCTACCGGGAGGCGCTGCGCGAGGCCCTGCGCGTGCCGCACGGTCCCGCGCGGCCACCGCTGTGGGAGGGCGCCGACCCGCTCGGTGATCCCGCGCGATTGCTGCCCTCCGACGCCGACTGGGCAGGGGTCCGCCCGCCCACCATCGGGCGCGCGCGTTCCCGGCCATGAGGGCCGGGCGGTACGCGGGCGACTCGCCCGCCGGACGATACCGGCGGGCGCTGCGCACCGGTGAGATGGACACCGCGCCGTCGCACCCGTCCCGGCGGCGGGTCCTCGTCGTCGTCGTCACCCTCGTCGTCGGCGCGGCGGTGAACGCGTGGGCCCTCCGGATCCCCGCCGGGGACGCCCTGTTCTACCCCGCCACGGCACTGCTCGCCGCGGTGTGGCTCACCGGCGCCTTCGCCTCGGGGCCCATCCGGGTCGGGTGCGAACCGTACCGACCGCGCCGACCGGTCCTGTCCTCCGTGCTCACCGCCGCCGCCCTCGCGGTGGTGTTCTGCCTCGGCGCGATCGTGGTGGCGCGGATCGAGCCGCTGCGCGACCCCGTCGACGCCCTGCTCGCCCACGCCACCGTCGGCAACCTCGCGCTGGTCGCGACCCTCACGGCGGTCAACGGGGTCGCCGAGGAGTGTTTCCACCGCGGCGCCGTGTACTCCGCCGCGGCGCGGATCCGCCCGATCCTCACGTCCACCGTCGTCTACGGGGCCGTCACCGCCACCACGGGGATCCCGCTGCTGGTGCTCGCGGCCCTCATCCTGGGGTTCGTCACCGCCCTGCAGCGGCGTGCCACCGGCGGGGTGCTGGGGCCGGCTGTCACCCACGTCGCGTGGTCGATGGTGATGCTGTTCGCGCTCGCGCCGATCCTCGACGCGGCGCGGGCCTGAGCCGCACCCCGCCCGGGCCCGCCGGGCCCGCCGGCGCGTGTCTACCCGCCGCAGCAGCCCGCCGCGCCGCCCGGCCCCGCGCCCGGCCCGGGACGGACCTCACGGGTGACGAGGTTGCGCGCGGCGAGCTCGTGGTCCGCCGGATAGTCCACCCCGATCAACGACAGGCCGCACGCGGGCGCCACCGGCACCGCCGACGACCGCTCGGTCTCCGCGAGCAGGCCGCTGATCCACTCCTGGCTGCGCCGGCCCTCCCCCACGGCCATCACGGCGCCGACGAGGCTGCGGACCATCGACCAGCAGAACGCGTCCGCGCTCACCGACGCGGTCCACACCTCGGCCGCGCCGGGCGCATCCGGGCCGCGCGGGTCGGGCTCGGCGCGCCAGTCGAAGCGCTGCAGCTCACGGATGGTGGTCGCGCCCTCCCGGCGGCGGCAGAACGCCGCGAAGTCGTGCAGACCGAGCAGTCGCTGCGACGCCGCCCGCACCGCCCCGAGGTCCGCGGTGCGCGCCCACGCGGCCGTGTCGCGGGCGCGGGTCGGTTCGGCGCCCCACGGCGCGGTGGTGAGGCGGTACTCGTAATGCCTGCGCAGCGCGGAGAACCGGGCGTCGAACTCGTCCGGCACCCAGCGGGCGTCCATGACGGCGATGTCCGCGGGCAGCAGCCGGGCCAGCCGGCGCACGAGCGCCTCCGGGCGTCCGGAGAGCGAGCGCTGGTCGAGCCACGCCGGGTCCACGTCGACGTGGCAGACCTGGGCGCGGGCGTGCACCCCGGCGTCGGTGCGGCCCGCGACGGTCAGCGTGACCGGGTTGCGCAGCACGGTGCCGAGTTCGGCTTCGAGCACCCCGCACACCGTGCGCAGGCCGGGCTGGCGCGCCCAGCCGGAGAAGTCGGTGCCGTCGTAGGCGACGTCGAGGCGGATCCGGCGGGTGCTCACGGCCTACAGACGCTAGACCACGCCCGCGCGCGTCCGCCACACCAGCCCGCCGCCGCCCGTTCCGGCACGATGGGCCCATGCCGTCGCCGTCGTCCCCCACCCCACCGCCGTCCCCACGCCCCGCGCCCGCGCGCCGGTCCTCGCCGACGCCGCGACCCTCACCCCGGGTGCGGAGCCGGGCGCGCGGCGCCGCGTCACTCGCGGTCGGGGCGACCGTCGCCCTCGCGCTGGGGGCCTGCGCCGGGGGCGACGACGACGAGGTCCCGCCCGCCGCGTCCCCACCCGCGTCCACCGACACCGCGGAACCGGGCCGCGCGGCCGTCGCCCGGTACGTGGCGCTCGGTGACTCCTTCGCCGCGCTGGGGCCCACGGACGCCCCCACGAGCGGGCCGGGACCGTGCCTGCGCTCCACCCGCAACTACCCCGCGCTGCTCGCCCGCGACGTCGGGCCCGGCGGGTTCAGCGACGTCACGTGCGGCGGCGCGAGGACGATCGACATGACCGTCCCACAGATCCCCCAGACCCCGCCCCAGTTCGACGCGCTGACGGCCGAGACCGACCTGGTGACCCTGTCGATCGGCGGCAACGACATCGGATTCGGCGACATCGTGGCCTGCGTGGTCCGCACCCCCCGGGTCGAGACCGCGGCCCCGTGCGCCGACCGGCTGGGGGCGGTGACCTCCCGGGCGCTCGAGGGCCTCCCGGCGCGGCTCGACGGCGTGTACGCCGGGATCCGGGAGCGCTCCCCCTTCGCCCGCATCGTCACCACCGCGTACCTCCCGCTGGTGCCCGACGAGGGTGGCTGCGCCTTCGTGGAGCGGATGAGCCCGGGCGACGTGGGGTGGACGCGGTCCGTCACCGCGGACATCAACCGTGTCGTCACGGAGGCCGCGAGGCGCGCGGGCGCCGACGTCGTCCTTCCCGAGGACGCCTCGGACCGCCACGCCTGCGCGCCTCCCGCGGAGCGCTACACCGACTTCACGGGCGTCGAGACCGGTTCCCACCCGATGCATCCCACGGCGGCCGGCCACCGTGCGATGGCGGAGGCGGTGGCCGGCGTCCTGTGACCCGCCCGGGTGAGCTCCCGCGACCGGGCGGCCGGGCCGCGCGCCCGGTGCAGACGAACCGGGGCCCCGTCTCCGCGTGCGCGGTGACGGGGCCCCGGGGCACCTGCAGAGGGGGTCAGGCCTTGTCGGCGTCGCCCTCGGCGTGGGTGGTGTCCTCGGACACGGCCTCGGCCGTCTCCTCGGCGGCCTCGACCTGGGTGTCGTCGGCGGCCTCGACCTGGTCGGCGACCGGGCTGTTGGCCTCGGCCTCGGCGGTCACGTCGTCGCCCGACGCGGCGGCGGGGGCGGCCGCGGCCTTGGAGGCGGCGGCGCGGGTGGCGCGGGAAGCCTCGGCGGAGGCGAGCTCCTCGGTGACGAGCGCGATCATCGCCATGGGCGCGTTGTCGCCCTTGCGGTTCTCGAGCTTGACGATCCGGGTGTAGCCACCGTCGCGGTTGGCCGCGCGCGGGCCGATCTCGGCGAACAGCTTGTGCAGGACGTCCTTGTCGCGGATGACCTTGGCGGCCTCACGACGGTCGGCCAGCGTACCGCGGCGGGCCTTGGTGATGAGCTTCTCCGCGTACGGGCGCAGCAGCTTCGCCTTGGTCTCCGTGGTGCGGATGGCGTCGTGCTCGAACAGCTGGGTGGCCAGGTTCGAGAGGATGAGCCGCTGGTGGGCGGCGGATCCGCCGAGGCGGGCGCCCTTCTTGGGCTTGGGCATCAGATTCTCCTAGGAATGGTGTTCCGGGCGCTCGTCAGAGCTGCTCGGTCTCGGCGTAATCCTCGCCGCCCTCGTCCGTCCACGTACCGGTCTCGGCGTCGTAGCCGGCGACCGAGGCGGGATCGAATCCGGGGGGCGCGTCCTTGAGCGACAGGCCCAGCTCGACGAGCTTGACCTTGACCTCGTCGATCGACTTCTGGCCGAAGTTGCGGATGTCGAGCAGGTCCGACTCGCTGCGCGCCACGAGCTCGCCCACCGTGTGGACGCCCTCGCGCTTGAGGCAGTTGTAGGACCGGACCGACAGGTCCAGGTCGTCGATGGGCATGCCGTAGGCGGCGATGTGGTCGGCCTCGGCCGGGCTGGGCCCGATCTCGATGCCCTCCGCCTCCTCGTTGAGCTCACGGGCGAGGCCGAAGAGCTCGACGAGGGTCTTGCCGGCGGACGCCAGGGCGTCCCGGGCGGTCATCGAGTTCTTGGTCTCGACGTCCAGGACCAGCCGGTCGAAGTCGGTGCGCTGGTGCACACGGGTGGCCTCGACCTTGTAGGTGACCTTGAGGACGGGCGAGTAGATCGAGTCGACCGGGATCCGGCCGATCTCGTGTCCCGCGTCCTTGTTGAGCCCGGCGGGCACGTAGCCACGGCCACGCTCGACGACCAGCTCGATCTCCAGACGGCCCTTCTCGTTGAGAGTGGCGATGTGCAGGTCCGGGTTGTGCACCTCGACGCCGGCGGGGGGCACGATGTCGCCGGCGGTGACGGCGCCCGGGCCCTGCTTCTTGAGGTACATGGTGACCGGCTCGTCCTCGACGGACGAGACGACCAGGCCCTTGAGGTTCAGGATGATGTCGGTGACATCCTCCTTGACGCCCGGCACGGTGGTGAACTCGTGCAGGACACCCTCGATGCGGATGCTGGTAACGGCCGCGCCCGGGATGGACGACAGCAGCGTGCGCCGCAGCGAGTTGCCGATGGTGTAGCCGAATCCGGGCTCGAGGGGCTCGAGCACGAACCGCGAGCGGTTCTCGGACACGACCTCCTCGGTGAGGGTGGGCCGCTGGGAGATGAGCATGTGCTACCTCTTTCGATTCTCGGCGCCCGCTATTTGACGCCGTGGGAACCCACCGTCGCCGGGCGGGCCGCGGTGTGCGGCCCGCCCGGCGACGAGGGAGGACAGATCACTTCGAGTAGAGCTCGACGATCAGCTGCTCCTGCAGCGGCACCTCGATCTGGGCGCGCTCGGGGAGCTGGTGGACGAGGATCCGCAGGGTCGTGGGGACGACCTGCAGCCACGCCGGGACGGGACGCTCGCCGAGCGTCTCCTGGGCGATCTCGAACCAGTCCATCTTGGTGGACTTGGGACGGACGTCGATGATGTCGTACTGCGAGACGCGGTAGCTCGGGATGGTCACCTTCTGGTCGTTGACCAGGAAGTGGCCGTGCGCCACGAGCTGACGGGCCTGGCGGCGGGTCCGTGCGAGACCCGCGCGGTACACGACGTTGTCCAGCCGCGACTCGAGGATCTGCAGGAGGTTCTCGCCGGTCTTACCCGCGCGGCGGTTGGCCTCCTCGTAGTAACGACGGAACTGCTTCTCCATCACGCCGTAGGTGAAGCGGGCCTTCTGCTTCTCCTGCAGCTGGGTGCGGTACTCGGACTCCTTGATCCGCGCACGGCCGTGATGACCGGGCGGGAAGGGCCGACGCTCGAATGCGGTGTCTCCACCCACGAGGTCCACGCCGAGACGACGGGACTTTCGGGTGGCGGGGCCGGTGTAACGTGCCATGATCTAGTGCGTTCCTTCCGGCTCAGACTCGACGCCGCTTGGGCGGACGACAGCCGTTGTGGGGCTGGGGGGTGACATCGGAGATCGTGCCCACCTCGAGGCCGGCGGCCTGGAGCGAGCGGATCGCGGTCTCACGTCCCGAGCCGGGGCCCTTGACGAACACGTCGACCTTCTTGACGCCGTGCTCCTGCGCCTTGCGGGCCGCGTTCTCGGCGGCGAGCTGGGCGGCGAAGGGCGTCGACTTGCGCGAGCCCTTGAAGCCGACGTGGCCGGAGGACGCCCATGCGAGGACGCCACCGGACGGGTCGGTGATCGAGACGATCGTGTTGTTGAACGTGCTCTTGATGTGGGCCTGGCCCAGGGGCACATTCTTCTTATCCTTGCGACGGCCCGTCTTCTTGGGGCCCGCAGCGCGTGACTTGGGGGGCATTACTTCTTCTTTCCGGCGACGGTCTTCTTCGGACCCTTACGGGTACGAGCATTGGTCTTGGTGCGCTGTCCGCGGACGGGCAGGCCACGGCGGTGGCGCAGCCCCTGGTAGCTACCGATCTCGATCTTCCGGCGGATGTCGCCCTGGATCTCGCGGCGGAGGTCACCCTCCACCTTGTAGTTGCCCTCGATGTCGTCACGGAGGACAGTCAGCTGCTCGTCGGTGAGGTCCTTGGTGCGCAGGTCGGGGCTGATGCCCGTACGCTCCAGGATCTCCAGCGACCGGGTGCGACCGATGCCGAAAATGTAGGTGAGCGCGATCTCCATGCGCTTGTCGCGTGGGAGATCGACGCCGGCAAGGCGTGCCATGTGGCGTATCTCTTTCGTCGTGCGGTAGGTCTGCTCCCCGACCGCCCCCGAGCCGGATGGTCATCTCGCGATGAGCAACCGTTCGAGGCCCCGGCCTCCGCAACCGGGGGTGTCAACCCGCCGTCCCGTTCTCACGGGGTCGGCGGCTGGTACGGGGAGTTGAGCGTCTTTACTTGTAGCGGTAGACGATCCGACCCCGCGTCAGGTCGTAGGGCGACAGCTCCACGACCACGCGGTCCTCCGGGAGGATGCGGATGTAGTGCTGCCGCATCTTCCCGCTGATGTGAGCGAGGACCTTGTGCCCGTTCTCCAGCTCGATGCGGAACATAGCGTTCGGCAACGGCTCAACGACACGGCCCTCGACCTCGATGGCTCCGTCTTTCTTTGCCATGCTGGTTACGGTCCTCCACGATTCCCCGGATGACGTCTACCGGATTGTGGTGCACTGGTGGGCACACCGACGTATCAGCCTACGCGAGGTCACTGGTCAGCGCCAATCGCGACGAACCGGCCCGCCCGGCCACCCGTCAGACGTAGCAGGCGCGACCGGCGGGCGCGCCCTCGAACCGCTGCTGCAGCCAGTTCATGGCCGCCGGGAGCTTCTCCACCGCACCCAACAGGTGCTCGGGCGCCAGGCCGGGTTCCCAGGTGACCGGCGCCCCCTCGCGGCAGTACCGCTTCACCGTCTCCTCCGCGTCCCAGAACGGAACGAGAGGGTCGGTGCCGGAGTGCCACATGAACACCGGCACCCGAGGCACGTCCGGACTGAGGCGGACGCTGTTCTCGGCGAACGCGCGCATGAGCCCCTCCTCCGCCATGAGGTCGCCGCCACGCAGGACCATCGGGACCGACCGGAACGCGCCGAAGGTCAGCAGCGTCGCGGTACACCGGCCCTTCAGCTGGTGGTAGAGATTCCAGCCGTCAGGGGTGAGCTTCTCCTCGAGCCGGATCGCTTCCGGGTACTCACGGGCCATCCCCACCGCGGCGGCGAACGCCAACCCGAACGCCGGGTGCGGCTGGTTGCCGATCATCCGCGCCATCGTGGTCATGTCCGTCGGGACGCCGCCCTGCGCCACGCCCACCAGGTTCACGTCGGGGGCGTAGTCGTCGTGCAGCAGCGAGACCCAGGCACTGGCGATGCCGCCCCCCGAGTACCCCAGCGCACCGAACCGGCTGTTCCGGGAATCGAAGCGAGGGTCGTCCCGCACCGCCCGCATGCCGTCCAGGACGATGCGCCCGGACAACTGTCCCCCCGGGTAGGCGACCTTGGGCCCCAGATGGTCCGGGATGATGACGGTCCAGCCCTGGTCCAGTCGGGACCGGAGGAAGACCATGGCGTTGTCCTGCACGGTCTCGAGGGTGGGGTGCACGAGGGTCTCGGTGGGCGCACACCGCTGCCCCAACGCGTTGAGGTAGTGCTGGTAGCTCAGGACCGGACCGTCGGGGCGGGCGTGATGGGGTCGGACCACGGTCGCGGTGGCCAGCAGCGGCCGGTCCCGGGTGTCCGTGGACCGGTACGCGATCTCGGTGACGCCGTACCCGAGGAAGGCCGGCATCGTCACGGTCCTGGAGTTGATGACCCGGCCCGGTGCCGCATCCGCGAGCACCTGCGGGTCGGCGTTGTAGAAGGGCCCGGGCTGCGGGTCCTCCGCGATCGACCCCGCGCCGCCCTCCGCCACGGACTGTGCGGCGGCTCCCTGCGGTACGAGCAGGGCCTGCACCAGGACGAGGGAGAGCATCACCAGAACCGCGACCGCGGGACGCACTGACGAGGAGAGTTCCCGGGGAACGCGGACGGGTGTGGGCATGCCCTGACCTTTCAGGTCGATCTGAACCGAGAGAACATGCTAACCCGCCCGCGGTCGTCCGTGGCCGGCCCCCCGGGTCGGAGCGACGCCGGCCCGCGGGCCGGCCTGCGCCCTGCGGGGCGCGGGGCGTCCCGCGTCAGCCGAGCGGGCGAGGGGTGAGGATCCGGGGCCCGTCCGCTGTGACGGCCACCGTGTGCTCCCAGTGCGCGGCCGGCGCACCGTCCACGGTGACGACCGTCCAGTCGTCCTCCAGCGTGCGGGTGTCGGTCTCCCCGCCCAGGACGAGCATGGGCTCGATGGCCAGCACGGACCCGACCTGCAGCCGGGGACCGCGGCCGGGCTTGCCCTCGTTGGCGAGGAAGGGCCACTCGTGCATCTCACGACCGATGCCGTGTCCGCCGAAACCGTCGACGATCCCCAGCGTCACGCCGTGCCGCTCCTCGGCCCGCCGCGTCGCCACCTCGAGGGCGTGGGAGACATCGGTCAGCTTGTTCCCCGGGAGCATCGCGAGCATGCCCTCCTCGAGGACCTCGCGCGTCGCCTCGTTGAGGGAGGCGACGTCGGGGGCCAACGTCCCGACCCCGAACGTCCACGCCGAGTCGCCGTGCCAGCCGTCGAGGATGGCCCCGCAGTCGACCGACACGAGGTCCCCCTCGCGCAGGACCGTGTCGGGACCGGGGATCCCGTGCACCACCACCTCGTTGACAGAGGAACAGATGGAACCGGGGAAGCCCTCGTAGCCCTTGAAGGACGGTACCGCGCCGGCATCGCGGATGATCTGCTCCGCCACCGCGTCGAGGTCACCCGTCGTCGCGCCCGGCACCGCCGCCTCTCTCACGGCGACGAGGGTGCGGCCGACGATCCGGCCCGCCGCCTCCATCGCGTCCAGCTCCCCCGCGGTGCGGGCGGTGACGGCGCTCTTGCGCGACCGACCGAACACGGCGGACGTCAGCGCCCCAGCGCGGCGAGCGCGCGTGCGTTGATCTCCTCGACCTCACCGACGGCGTCGATGGTCTTGACGTCGCCGGCGTAGTACTCCAGCAGCGGGGCGGTCTCGGACCGGTAGACGGACATCCGGTTACGGATGACGTCCTCCGTGTCGTCCTCGCGGCCGCGGGCCAGCATGCGCTGGACGACCGTGTCGTCATCGACCCGGAACTCCAACACCGCGTCGAGAGTGCAGCCCGCCTGGGAGAGCATCTCCTTGAGGGCGTCGGCCTGCGCGACGCTGCGCGGGTAACCGTCGAGGAGGAAGCCCTCCGCGGCGTCCGGCTCGGCGATCCTGGCCTCGACCATGCGGTTGGTCACCTCGGCGGGGACGAGGTTGCCGGCGTCGATGTAGCCCTTCGCCTCCTTGCCCAGGTCGGTCCCCTGCGAGATGTTCGCGCGGAAGAGGTCACCGGTCGAGATGTGGGGCACGCCGAGCTTCTCCGACAACAGAGCCGCCTGGGTTCCCTTGCCGGCTCCGGGAGGGCCGAGGAGGACGAGACGCATGGTGGGGACCAGCCTTTCTACAGTGTGGTTGCTCGGACGGTGCCGCGGCTACTTGAGGAAGCCCTCGTAGTTCCGCTGCATCAGCTGGGCTTCGATCTGCTTCACCGTATCGAGGCCCACGGAGACCATGATGAGCACGGCGGTGCCGCCGAACGGCATGTTCTGGAGGTCTCCACCCCCGCTGCCCATGTCGAGGAAGATGTTCGGGAGCACGGCGATGAGGCCGAGGTACAGCGACCCGAACAGCAGGATCCTGTTGAGGACGTAGCCCAGGTACTCGGCGGTGGGCCGCCCGGGACGGATGCCCGGGATGAACCCGCCGTACTTCTTCATGTTCTCGGCCTGCTCCATCGGGTCGAACTGGATGGCCACGTAGAAGTAGGCGAAGAAGATGATGAGGGCGAAGTACAGGACGATGTAGCCCCAGCTCGACGGGTTCTGCAGGTACTGCATGACGTAGCGCTGCCAGAAGCCGTCCCCGGACGGCTCCGGCCCCTGCACCAGCTGGGTGATGAGGATCGGCACGTACATGAGCGACGACGCGAAGATCACCGGGATGACGCCGGCCTGGTTGACCTTGAGCGGCAGGTAGGTGGAGGTGCCGCCGTACTGGCGGCGCCCGACCATCCGCTTGGCGTACTGGACGGGGATCCGGCGCTGACCCTGCTCGACGAAGACGACGGCGACGACGATGAGCACGACCGCCAGCATGACGGCCGCGAACTTCATGGTCGACGAGTTCTGGTAGATGTTCACGCCCTCGGCCGGGATGCGGGACGCGATGCCGGCGAAGATGAGCAGCGACATGCCGTTCCCGACCCCACGGTCGGTGATGAGCTCACCGAACCACATGACGAGGGCCGCGCCGGCGGTCATCACGATGACGATCACGACGAGCGTCAGGATGTCGTCGTCCATGAGGACGGACTGCCCGTTGCCGAGGAGCTGGCCGCGGTCGGCGAGCGCGACGATGCCGGCGGACTGCAGCACGGCCAGCGCGATCGTGAGATAGCGCGTGTACTGCGTCATCTTGGCCTGGCCGGACTGTCCCTCCTTCTTCAACTGCTCGAAGTACGGGATGACCACCGTGAGCAACTGGACGATGATGCTCGCGGTGATGAACGGCATGATGCCGATCGCGAAGACGGACAGCTGCAGCAGCGCGCCACCGGAGAACAGGTTGACCAGCGAGTAGAGCTGGGCGTTGTCACCGGTCATCGCGGTGTCGAGCAGGCCGCGCAGCTTGGGATAGTCGACGCCGGGCGACGGGATCTGCGCGCCGATCCGGTAGAGGATGATGATCCCGAGGGTGAAGAGGATCTTCTTCCTCAGGTCCCGGTCCTTGATCGCGGACGCGAGTGCGGAGAGCACATGTCCTCCTGGTCGTGGTCGGCTGTGGGCCGCCGGTCGTCGTAAGCAGATGCGCCGGGCGCGGGACGGGTCGACCCCACGGCGGATGCCGGGCCCGGAGCGCACAACGGGAAAACTCTATCAAGACGGGCGCAGGGGTCGGATCCGAGACTCTCGGACCCGACCCCTGCGCACCTCAGAGGCCCTTCGGGGGCCTACCGGGGATCAGGCCCCGGCCTCCGACACGGTTCCACCGGCGGCCTCGATCTTGCTCTTGGCCGACGCGGACACCTTGTCGACGGTCAGCGTGACGGCGACGGAGATCTCCCCGTCACCGAGCACCTTGACCGGCTCGTTCTTGCGGACCGCACCCGCGCCGACGAGCTCGGCCACGCCGACCTCGCCACCGTTCGGGAACAGACGCTGGATGTCGGACACGTTGACGACCTGGAAGACGACCTTGTTGCGGTTCTTGAAGCCCTTGAGCTTCGGGAGCCGCATGTGGATCGGCATCTGGCCGCCCTCGAACGCCGCGGGGACGTTCTTGCGGGCCTTGGTGCCCTTGGTACCGCGGCCGGCCGTCTTGCCCCGCTTGCCGCCTTCACCGCGACCGACGCGGATCTTGTCGGCGTGGGCGCCCGGCGCGGGACGCAGATGGTGCAACTTGATGGTCATTCTCACTCCGTCTCTTCGACCACGACGAGGTGGTTCACGACGTTGATGAGACCCCGGGTCTGCGCGTTGTCCTCACGCACCACGGACTTCCGGATGCCCTTGAGGCCGAGAGTACGCAGGGAGTCCCGCTGATTCTGCTTCGTCCCGACGGTCCCGCGGACCTGGGTGATCTTGAGGTTAGCCATGATCAGGCCCCCTGTCCGGCACGCGCACGGAGCATCCCCGCGGGGGCGACGTCCTCGATGGGCAGGCCGCGACGAGCCGCGACCTCCTCCGGACGGTGCAGACCCTTGAGGGCGGCCACGGTCGCGTGAACGACGTTGATGGCGTTGTCCGACCCGAGCGACTTGCACAGGATGTCGTTCACGCCGGCGGCCTCGAGCACGGCGCGCGCGGCGCCACCGGCGATCACACCGGTACCCGGGGAGGCCGGGCGCAGCATGACGACACCGGCGGCGGCCTCACCCTGGATGGGGTGCGGGATGGTGGAGCCGATGAGCGGGACGCGGAAGAAGTTCTTCCGGGCCTCCTCCGATCCCTTCTGGATCGCGGCCGGCACCTCCTTGGCCTTGCCGTAGCCCACGCCGACCATGCCGTTGCCGTCGCCGAGGATCACGAGAGCGGTGAAGCTGAAGCGCCGACCACCCTTGACCACCTTGGAGACGCGGTTGATGGTGACGACGCGCTCGATGTACTGCGACTTCTCGTCGTCGTGGCGCCCACGACGATCGTCGCGGCCCCGCCCGCGGCCGCGGTCGCCGCCGCGCCCCTGGGCGTTGTCGTTGGTGTTCTTGTTGTCTGCGGCGGGCCCGTTGCTTCCGCCGTCACGACGCTGACGTCCCGGCATCAGACGGTCCTTCCATTAGCGGTCAGTGCAGTGGTGTTGATCATCAGAACTCCAGCCCACCCTCGCGGGCGGCGTCGGCGAGCGACGCGATACGGCCGTGGTACTTGTTGCCACCACGGTCGAACACGACGGCGTCGATGCCGGCGGCCTTGGCGCGCTCGGCCAGGAGCTGACCGACCTTGGCGCTGCGGGCCTTCTTGTCGCCCTCGAGCGCGCGCACATCCGACTCGATCGTGGACGCGGCGGCGAGCGTGCGGCCCGCCAGGTCGTCGACGATCTGGGCGTGGATGTGGCGTGAGGACCGGTTGACGACCAACCGCGGGCGCTCCGGCGTGCCGGAGACCTTCTTGCGGAGGCGGTAGTGGCGCCGGGCACGACCCTCGCGACGTGCGGTCGAGGCATCGGTTCCCAGCGGGGAACGCTTCTTGGTGCTGCTCATGATCACTTACCCGTCTTTCCGACCTTGCGACGGACCTGCTCGCCGGCGTAGCGGATGCCCTTGCCCTTGTACGGGTCGTGCTTCCGCAGTCGCTTGATGTTGGCGGCGATCTGGCCCACCTGCTGCTTGTCGATACCGGAGATCGAGAACTTGGTCGCGCCGTCGACGGCGAACGTGATGCCGGCCGGGGCCGCGACCGGCACCGGGTGCGAGTAACCCAGGGCGAACTCGAGGTCCGAGCCCTTGGCCACGACGCGGTAACCGACGCCGAAGATCTCCATGTCCTGCTTGTAGCCCTCGGTGACGCCCACGACCATGTTGTTGACCAACGAGCGGGAGAGGCCGTGCAGGGAGCGGTTGTCGCGGTGGTCGTCGGGACGGTTCACCGTGATGGTGCCCTCCTCGACGGTCACCGTGATGGGCGCGGGCAGCTCCTGGGTGAGCTCACCCTTGGGGCCCTTGACCGTGATGGTCTGGCCGTCGACCTTGATGTCGACACCGGACGGGACTGTGATCGGAGCCTTGCCGATACGTGACATTGCGTCGCCCCCTTACCAGACGTAGGCGAGGACTTCCCCGCCCACCTTCTTGTTGTTCGCCTGACGGTCGGTGAGCAGACCCTGGGACGTCGAGATGATCGCGACGCCCAGCCCGCCGAGGACCTTGGGCAGTTCGGTGGACTTGGCGTACACGCGCAGGCCCGGCTTCGAGATGCGCTTGATGCCCTGGATGCTCCGCTGGCGGGAGGGGCCGTACTTCAGGTCGATGGTGAGCTTCTTGCCCACCTCGGCGTCGGAGACGGCGTAGTCGGCGATGTAACCCTCCTGCTTGAGGATCGCCGCGATGTTGCCCTTGAGCTTGGAATGCGGCATGGACACGGTGTCGTGGAACGCCGAGTTGGCGTTACGCACACGCGTCAGCATGTCCGCGATGGGATCGGTCATCGACATGGATGGACCATGTTCCTTTCTCGTAACGGTTCCCATGCAACGCGTCCGCCCGGCGACCTGTGGGCCGCCACGAACGCCGTGGGCCTATCACGAAGAGTGCGAATGTTCTCTTGTGTGGGTCCGGTCCCCCGTCGGGTGGTCCGGGTGCCCGCCGCTCACGGTGCTCTTCTCACCGCTCGCGACCAGACGACTGGGCCGTCTGCCCGTCGCCGGGGACCCGCGATGCGGTGCCCCGGCGAGGACGGCCGGTCCGGCCGGATCGGAGATCAGTTCTCCTTGAAGGGGAAGCCCAGGTGCTTGAGAAGCGCCCGGCCCTCTTCGTCGTTCGTCGCGGTGGTGACGACGGTGATGTCCATACCACGCGGGCGATCGACCTTGTCCACGTCGATCTCGTAGAACATCGTCTGCTCGTTGAGACCGAAGGTGTAGTTGCCGTGGCCGTCGAACTGCTTGCCCGACAGGCCGCGGAAGTCGCGGATACGCGGCAGCGCGACGGTGGTCAGGCGATCCAGGAACTCCCACATGCGGTCGCCACGAAGGGTGACACGCGCGCCGATGGGCATGCCCTCGCGGAGCTTGAACTGCGCGATGGACTTACGGGCCCGGCGGACCTCCGGCTTCTGGCCGGTGATCAGGGTGAGGTCGTTGATCGCGCCGTTGATGAGCTTCGCGTCACGGGCGGCGTCGCCGACACCCATGTTGACGACGACCTTGACGACGCCGGGGATCTGCATGACGTTCGCGTACTCGAACGTCTCGTTCAGGGCCGGCTTGATCTCGCTGCGGTACTTCGCCTTGAGTCGCGGGGTGTAGCCGGCGGGAAGTGCGGTCTCGGTCATGGTCACAGGTCCTTCCCGGTCTTACGCGAGACACGGACGCGCTTGCCGTTCTCGTCGGTGCGGATTCCCACCCGGGTCGGGTTGCCGTCGGCGTCCACGACCATCACGTTGGACACGTGGATCGGGGCCTCCTGGGTGACGATGCCGCCCGAGGAGGCGCCACGCTCGGCAGCCGAGTTGGAGGTGTGCTTCTTGATGCGGTTGACGCCCTCGACGAGGACCTTCTCCTGCGCGGGGAAGGCCTGGATGACCTTGCCCTTGGCGCCCTTGTCCTTGCCGGCGATGACGAGCACGGTGTCGCCCTTGTGAACCTTCATGTCAGAGCACCTCCGGAGCCAGCGAGACGATGCGCATGAACTTCTTGTCGCGCAGCTCGCGGCCGACGGGCCCGAAGATGCGCGTGCCGCGCGGGTCGTTGTCGTTCTTGATGATGACGGCGGCGTTCTCGTCGAACTTGATGTACGAGCCGTCCGGGCGACGGCGCTCCTTGGCGGTGCGCACGATGACGGCCTTGACGACCTCACCCTTCTTGACGTTGCCACCGGGGATGGCGTCCTTGACGGTGGCGACGATGATGTCGCCCACGCCCGCGTAGCGACGCTTGGACCCGCCGAGAACGCGGATGCAGAGAATCTCCTTGGCACCCGTGTTGTCGGCGACCTTCAGCCGCGACTCCTGCTGGATCATGGTTCTCCTGACCAGGTCTGTTCGATGTGTGCCGGATACCGACCCGACACACGCGGTCATGTCGCCCGGACGCACGGGACACGCGCGCCAGCTCGGGCAACTGTTCCAGTGTAGGGTGCTCGGCCCGCGCACCCCAAATCACGCTCAGCTCCCGACCGACCCCGCGATGGCCGGCGATCCCGCGCCGACCGACCGCGCAGACCCGGAGGAGCCGGCCGGCCCGGCGGATCCGGACGACCCGGCCGAACCGGTCGACCCGCCCGCGCTGTCCGCCGGTCCCCCGGCCGCGGGATCGGCGTTGGGCTCGGCCGCGGGCAGGCCCGCGAGGACGGCATCCATGCCGGGCAGCATCTGGGTGACGAACACCGGCCAGTTGTGGATACCCGTCGGCATGTAGTTCGTCGTCAACGTCACGCCCGGCACGTCCTCCAGCGCCGACGCCAGACGACGGGTGCTCTCGTAGGAGCCCTTCTCCAGTACGTGCCCGTCCAACAGCACGAGCTCGTTGCTACCGAAACGACCGAGCTCGCTGGAGCCGACGAGGCCCGTCGCGGCGCTCAGGTACACGGACTTGCCCGCCAGCCCGGACGGGTCGGCGATCGTGTCATGGGCTACCCAGTCGGCGGAGCCCCGGGGACCCCACATGTTCGTCACGTCCCCGTGGCGGGCGTCGACGGTCAGGCGGGCGTACTGGTACCCCAGCTCGTCGAGGGTCGAATACGCGCCGCTCACTCCGGCCACGGCGTCGAACATGTCGTACGAGTTGGCGAGATGGAGCGCGGCGGAGGCCCCCATCGACAGACCCATGACCCCCCAGCTCCCGTTGTGCGCGAGGGGCCCGGCGACACCGTCGAGGCCGGAGCGGAGAAGCGGCGGGAGCTCCTCGGTGAGGAAGGTCTCCCACTTGTTGGGGCCGAGGACGGGGTCGTCCCGCTGCCAGTCCGACCACATCGAGGCCGGGCCGCCGGTGGGGGCGATCACGTTCACCGCCCGGTCCCGCAGCACGGGATCGCCCCATCCCATACCGGTGCTCCAACCCGACGGGATCTCACTGCCCACGCCGTCGAGGAAGTAGACGTTGGGGGCGTCCACCCCGGCCGGGGCCCGGTAGACCTCGACGCGCACCTCACGCTGCATCGACCGCGAGGCGACCGTCCACACCTCGGCCCGTGAGTCGACGGGATCGGTGGACCCGCGGAACAGCGGCTCTATCCGCCGGACGGCCGTCTCGGTGATGGCGTCGTCCCTCACCGCCACGGGTCCCCCCGGGGGCTGCGAACTGCCGGGGCGCGGGAAGTCCCCGGACCCGATCGCTCCGACCGAGCCGAGCACCGAGGTGAGAGGAACAGGCGCACCGAGCTGGGTGAGAGCGGCGATGCTCAGGGAAGGCGTGCCGACCAGACTGCCCGGAGGGAAACTGGGGACGAGCGACCCGGGGTCGACGGACCCCGTGCCCGCGCTCTGGGCCGTCGCCGGGGCCACCGTGCCCGCCAGCATCGCGGAGACGGCGGCCGCAGCGGTGAGCGCACGTGCTCCCCGCCTCAGCGGGGACGCCGCTCCCCCGGTACTGCCGCGATGTGGATCGACTCCCATGTCATGTCCTGTTCTCTCTGACCGCCACCGGCGGCTGACAGGCTACTCGGTCGGGGCCCGGAAAGGTGAACTCAGCTTTAGAACAGGCTCATCGGTGTGAGGGCGTGACACCCGGCACCGGCGCGTCCGAAGCGGCTCGGCCGGGACTGAAATGAGCGAAGCCCGCCCCCGCACTGCGGGGACGGGCTCAGCGATCGTGGCGGAGGGGGCTTACTTCGCCCGCTCCAGCACCTCCACGAGGCGGTACCGCTTGGAGGCGGACAGCGGGCGGGTCTCCATGATCCGCACGCGGTCGCCGACACCGGCGGTGTTCGTCTCGTCGTGTGCCTTGACGCGCTCGGTACGACGCATGATCTTGCCGTACAGCGGGTGCTTCACGCGGTCCTCGAGCTCGACGACGATGGTCTTCTCCATCTTGTCGGACACGACGTACCCGATCCGCACCTTGCGGCTGTTGCGCTCGGCGTTCTCGTTGGACTCAGTCACAACTGCTTCCTTGTCACTCACTTGGCATCACCCGGCGCCGCCGACAGCCCGAGCTCGCGCTCGCGCATGACGGTGTAGATGCGAGCGATGTCGTGGCGGACGACACGCAGGCGACGGTTGTTGGTCAGCTGCCCGGTGGCCATCTGGAAGCGCAGGTTGAACAGCTCTTCCTTGGCCTCGCGAAGACGCGCGGTCAGCGCGTCGGCGTCGAGCTCACGCAGCTCGGGGGCGGTGGTTCCACTAGCCATCAGAACTGCTCCTCCCGGGTCACGATGCGGGTCTTACAGGGGAGCTTGTGCTGCGCGCGGCGAAGTGCCTCGCGAGCGGTCTCCTCGTTCGGGTAGGACATCTCGAAGAGGATCCGACCCGGCTTGACGTTCGCGACCCACCACTCGACCGAACCCTTACCGGAACCCATGCGGACCTCGGCGGGCTTCTTGGTCAGCGGACGATCCGGGTAGATGTTGATCCACACCTTGCCGCCACGCTTGATGTGGCGGTTGATCGCGATACGCGCCGACTCGATCTGTCGGTTGGTGACGTAGGCCGGCTCGAGAGCCTGGATCCCGTAGTCACCGAAGGTCACCTTGTTCCCGCCCTTGGAGTGACCGCTCCGGGACGGGTGGTGCTGCTTGCGGTGCTTGACGCGCTTGGGGATCAGCACGGTCAGGCCTCCTTGTTCTCTGCGGGCGCCTCGGCGGGGGCGGCCGAACCGGCGCGGCCGGTCTCGGTGCTGGTCGCCGTGGTGCCCTGGGCGCCCGAACGACGCGGACGGCCGGCGCCGCGCTCGCGGCGGGGACCGCGGTCGGCACCGCCACGGTTGCTGGACTGGGCGTACTGGTCGGACTCGCGACGGCCGCCGACGACGTCACCCTTGTAGATCCACACCTTGACGCCGATACGACCGAACGTCGTCTTGGCCTCGTAGGTGCCGTAGTCGATCTCGGCACGCAGGGTGTGGAGGGGGACGCGTCCCTCGTGGTACCGCTCCGAACGGGACATCTCGGCACCGCCGAGTCGACCCGAGCAGACGACCTTGATCCCCTTGACCTGGGGCTGACGCATCGCCGACTGGATGCCCTTCCGCATCGCACGGCGGAAGGCCACACGGTTGGAGAGCTGCTCGGCGATCCCCTGGGCGACGAGCTGCGCGTCGGCCTCGGTGTTCTTGATCTCGAGGATGTTGAGGTGGACCTGCTTGCCGGTGAGCTTCTCGAGCTCGCCACGCAGGCGGTCGGCCTCGGCACCCCGGCGACCGATCACGATGCCCGGACGGGCGGTGTGGATGTCCACGTGGACCCGGTCACGGGTCCGCGAGATGTCCACACCCGAGATCCCGGCGCGCTCCATGCCCTTCGACAGGAGCTGACGGATCTTGATGTCCTCGGACACGTAGTCGGCGTACTGCTTGTCCGCGAACCACTTGGACGTCCAGTCCGAGGTGATGCCCAGACGGAAGCCGTGCGGATGGATCTTCTGTCCCATTTAGCGGGCACCTCCCTGGTTACGACGTCCCCGACCGGAACCGGCCTTCTCGGGCACGCTGGTCACCTCGACGGTGATGTGGCTGGTGCGCTTCCGCACGCGGAAGGCACGGCCCTGGGCGCGCGGGCGGAACCGCTTGAGGGTCGGCCCCTCGTCGGCGTACGCCGCGGACACGACGAGGGTCCGGGGATCCAGGTCGAGATTGTTCTCGGCGTTGGCCATCGCGGAGGCGAGGACCTTGGCGACCGGCTCGCTGGCGGCCTGCGGGGCGAACCGCAGGATGTCCAGCGCGTCGGAGGCGTCCTTGCCCCGGATCAGGTCGATCACGCGGCGCGCCTTCATGGGCGCGACACGGACGAACTTGGCGGTGGCACGGGCGGCGAGCTTCTGCTCGGTCTCCGTGCCGTCGGCGGTCTTCTTCGTATCAGTGCTCATCGACGCTTACTCTTCCGATCGTCCTTGATGTGCCCCTTGAACGTGCGCGTCGGCGCGAACTCGCCGAGCTTGTGACCCACCATCGAGTCGGACACGAACACGGGCACATGCTTCCGGCCGTCATGAACGGCGAAGGTGTGGCCGATGAAATCGGGCAGGATCGTCGAGCGACGCGACCAGGTCTTGATGACCTGATGAGTGCCCTTGTCGTTCTGCGCGTCCACCTTCGCGAGGAGGTGTTCGTCGACGAACGGACCCTTCTTGAGACTACGAGGCATCCTAGTTTCCCTCCTTAGCGCTTCTTACCGGTGCGACGGCGACGGACGATGAGGCTGTCGCTCGCCTTGTTGGGCTTGCGGGTCCGGCCCTCGGGCTGGCCCCACGGGCTGACGGGGTGACGTCCACCGGACGTCTTACCCTCGCCACCACCGTGCGGGTGGTCGATGGGGTTCATGACCACACCACGGACGGTCGGGCGGACGCCCTTCCACCGCATGCGGCCGGCCTTGCCCCAGTTGATGTTGGCCTGCTCGGCGTTGCCGACCTCGCCGATCGTGGCGCGGCAGCGCACGTCGACGCGGCGGATCTCACCGGACGGCATGCGGAGGGACGCGTACGCGCCCTCCTTACCGAGCAGCTGGATGCCGGCACCGGCCGCGCGGGCCATCTTGGCGCCGCCGCCGGGACGCAGCTCCACCGCGTGCACGACCGTGCCGGCGGGGATGTTGCGCAGGGGCAGGTTGTTGCCGACCTTGATGTCGGCGTTCACGCCCGACTCGACCTTCATGCCCTGCTTGAGGTTGCGGGGCGCGAGGATGTACCGCTTCTCGCCGTCCGCGTAGTGCAGCAGGGCGATGTTCGCGGTGCGGTTCGGGTCGTACTCGATGTGGGCGACGGTGGCGAACACGCCGTCCTTGTCGTTCCGACGGAAGTCGATGACACGGTACTGGCGCTTGTGCCCACCGCCCTTGTGGCGGGTGGTGATACGGCCGTGGCCGTTACGACCGCCGGTCTTGCTCAGCGGGCGCAGCAGCGACTTCTCGGGCGTCGAGCGGGTGATCTCGGCGAAGTCCGAGACGCTCGAGCCGCGACGACCGGGGGTCGTGGGCTTGTACTTGCGGATAGCCATGAGGTTCTCTCGTCCTTAACTCTTCCCGCCGTCAGGCGGTCAGACCCGGGATCTCGATGGGCTTGCTGTCGGCCGCGAGGGTCACGATGGCGCGCTTGGTGCTCTTGCGCTGTCCGTACCCGGTGCGGGTGCGCTTGCGCTTGCCCTGACGGTTAGCGGTGTTCACGGACTCCACCGTGACGCCGAAGATCTCCTGGATGGCGATCTTGATCTGCGTCTTGTTGGCGTCCGGGGCCACCAGGAACGTGTACACGCCCTGCTCGAGCAGGCCGTAGGCCTTCTCGGAGACGACCGGGGCGAGGATCACGTCCCGGGGATCGGCGACGGTGCTCACTTGTCGGCCTCCTTCGCAGCCTTGCCGGCGAGCGAACGGCTCGCCTGCGTGACGAACGCGTCCAGAGCCTCGACCGAGAACACGACGTCGTCGGCGTTCAGGACGTCGTAGGTGTTCAGCTGATCCGGAGCGATCGGGTGGACATGATCGAGGTTGGCGACGGAACGCCAGGCGGCGAGATCCTCGCGACCGACCACGATCAGGAACTTCTTCCGGTCGGACAGAGCGCCGAGGAAGTCACGGACACCGGAGGTCGACGGCTTCTGGCCCTCGACGAACTCGGTGACGACGTGGATGCGGTCGCTGGCGGCCCGGTCGGAGAGGGCACCGCGCAGAGCGGCGGCCTTCATCTTCTTAGGGGTGCGCTGCGAGTAGTCCCGCGGCTTGGGGCCGTGGACGGTGCCACCGCCGGTGTAGGCGGGAGCACGGGTCGAACCCTGACGGGCCCGGCCGGTCCCCTTCTGGCGGAACGGCTTGCGACCGCCGCCGCTGACCTCGCCGCGCGTCTTGGTCGAGTGGGTGCCCTGACGAGCAGCGGCGAGCTGGGCCACGACGACCTGATGCATCAGGGGCAGGTTGGGCTCGACACCGAAGATCTCGGCGGGGAGCTCGACTGCACCGTCGGTCTTCCCGGCCGGCGTACGGACGTCGAGCTTGAGGTTCACGGTGTTCTCCGTGGTGGTCATGCGCGCGCACCGCCCTTCACTGCGGAACGGACCATCACGAGACCGCCGTTGCGACCCGGGATGGCTCCCTTGATGAGGAGGACGCCGGCCTCGGCGTCGACCTTGTGGACCTTGAGGTTCATGGTGGTGACCCGCTCGTTGCCCATCCGGCCGGCCATCTTCTTGCCCTTGAAGACGCGGCCCGGCGTCGAGGCGCCACCGATCGAACCCGGCTTACGGTGCACGGCCTGGGTACCGTGCGACGCGCCCTGGCCCGCGAAGCCGTGACGCTTCATGGTGCCGGCGAAGCCCTTGCCCTTCGAGGTGCCGGTGACGTCGACGAACGCGCCGTCCTCGAACACGTCGGCGCCGATCTCCTGGCCGACCTCGAAGCCGGCGGCCTGCTCGGCGTTGTCGAGCCGGATCTCGGCGATATGACGGCGGGGCGTGACCCCGGCCTTCTCGAACTGACCCGCCACCGGCTTGGTGACCTTGCGGGGGTCGATCGCGCCGAACGCGATCTGGACGGCGTTGTAGCCGTCGGTCTCTTCGGTACGGATCCCGGTCACGACGCACGGCCCGGCCTTGACGACGGTCACCGGAACCACCCGGTTGTTCTCGTCGAAGACCTGGGTCATGCCGAGCTTGGCGCCCAGGATGCCTTTGATCTCGGTGTTACTCATCTGTTCACTGTCTCCGCTGCACGTTGCTTGCTGACCGCTACGCGGTCGGAGGTCACTGGATGTTGACGTCGACGCTGGCAGGCAGGTCGATGCGCATGAGCGCGTCCACGGTCTTCGGCGTGGGGTCGAGGATGTCGATCAGCCGCTTGTGGGTACGCATCTCGAAGTGCTCACGCGAATCCTTGTACTTGTGCGGCGAGCGGATGACGCAGTAGACGTTCTTCTCGGTGGGCAGCGGCACCGGGCCGACAACACGAGCACCGGTACGGGTTACCGTCTCGACGATCTTCCGGGCCGAGGCGTCGATGGCCTCGTGGTCATAGGCCTTGAGCCGGATGCGGATCTTTTGTCCCGCCACTTCGTCCTCTTCTCCTCCCGCCCGTGAAGGCGGCTGTCGTGAGCGCCCTCGCCTCGCGGGGGACACTGCTGTGTTCGCTTGTCATACGTGACACCGTCAGACCGTCGAACACCCGGTCTCGTGCATCGGTGCCCGTCGTGGAGGGCTCCACCGTGCACACGCACATGACACGACTACGAGACCTCCAGAGGACGGGAGTACCGCATTCTCGCGCGGGGCGAGGATGACGGCGGACCGATCCGCTGCCGCTGTTGACGTGTCACGACGCGTCCACGTGGTCGGGCGTGTCGCCCTCCCACTTTTCCAGCGGGTGATCTCTCACCCGCCACTGTCGTGCTCGCCCGACCAACCCGACGTTCCGTGCGGGCCCCGAAGGACCACATACGGACGCCGCCTTGTCCGGGCAACTTGACCAGTATGCAGTACGCGGTCGCCGTGGGCAAATTCAGCCCCGGCGTGGCCGGCTCGTACACGGCCCCGCTTCCCCGTGGTGCCCCTGCTGCCCTCGCCGACTTCGGTACCGTCGGGGGAATCGATCGCGCCAGCCGGAGGGATGACATCCGTGAACAGTCGTAGCGAACCCCGAGACCCGGTCGCCTACCGTCGGGACCGGCGACAGGCCGTGCTCCGCCACCACCCCGACAAGGGCGGCGATCCGGACGAGCTGCTGCGCGCTCTCGAGGAGGTCGACCGTCGGCACGGGGTCGGCGGCCCCGGACGTGGTGAGCACGGCGCGAGCGCCGAACAGGTCGCGGCCGTGGCGGTCACCGCCCTCGCGGGCGTCGCCGCGGTGGGCCTGTCGGTGGCGATGAGCTTCCTCGGACGCCGCCGCTGACGTTCGTGCCGGCCCCCCGTTCCGCGGCGGGTGGTGCTCCCCCACCGGACGCACGAAGGGCGTCCCACCGCGAGGTGGGACGCCCTTCGTGTGAGGTGCGGGTGGATCACCCGCGCTTCGAGGTCAGCCGATCACTTGATGATCTTGGTGACCTGGCCGGCGCCGACGGTGCGGCCGCCCTCGCGGATCGCGAAGCGCAGGCCCTCGTCCATGGCGACCGGCTGGATGAGCTCGACGGTCATCTCGGTGTTGTCGCCCGGCATGACCATCTCGGTGCCCTCGGGGAGGGTCACGACGCCGGTCACGTCCGTGGTGCGGAAGTAGAACTGCGGGCGGTAGTTGTTGAAGAACGGCGTGTGGCGGCCGCCCTCGTCCTTGGACAGGATGTACGCCTGGCCCTCGAACGTGGTGTGCGGGGTGTAGGCACCCGGCTTGATGACGACCTGGCCGCGCTCGACGTCCTCACGCTTGAGGCCACGGACCAGCAGACCGACGTTGTCGCCGGCCTCGCCGTAGTCGAGGAGCTTACGGAACATCTCGATGCCCGTGATGGTGGTCTTGGTGGCCTTCTCGCGGATGCCGATGAGCTCGACGTCCTCGTTGACGTTGATCTGGCCACGCTCGATACGACCGGTGACGACGGTGCCACGACCGGTGATCGTGAAGACGTCCTCGACCGGCATGAGGAACGGCTTGTCGGTCTCACGCTCGGGATCCGGGATCGAGTCGTCGCAGGCCTGCATGAGGTCGCGAACGGCCTGGACCCACTTCTCGTCACCCTCGAGCGCCTTCAGCGCCGAGATGTGGACGACGGGGGCGTCCTCGTCGAAGTCCTGCGAGGCCAGCAGCTCGCGGACCTCCATCTCGACGAGCTCGAGGATCTCCTCGTCGTCGACCATGTCGCACTTGTTGAGCGCGACGAGGATGTAGGGCACGCCGACCTGACGCGCGAGCAGCACGTGCTCACGGGTCTGCGGCATCGGGCCGTCGGTGGCCGCCACGACCAGGATCGCGCCGTCCATCTGGGCGGCACCGGTGATCATGTTCTTGATGTAGTCGGCGTGACCGGGGGCGTCGACGTGCGCGTAGTGACGCTTCTCCGTCTGGTACTCGACGTGGGAGATGTTGATCGTGATACCACGAGCCTTCTCCTCCGGCGCCTTGTCGATCTCGTCGAACGCGAACGCGTCGTTGAGGTCGGGGAAGGTGTCCGCCAGGACCTTGGTGATGGCCGCGGTGGTGGTGGTCTTGCCGTGGTCGACGTGACCGATGGTGCCGATGTTAACGTGCGGCTTCGTCCGCTCGAACTTCGCCTTCGCCACTTTTTGTCCTCCTGGACTGGTCTGTCCCCACCCGTCGAGGTGAGCACTGCATTGTGTGGGATCTGATCTTACTCATCGTGCCGTGGGGCACGAACCGGCGGCCACCCGGAGGTTCGACCGTGCGCCGCCGGCATCGGCCCCCGTCCGCGGGGTGCGGACGGGGACCGTACCGGTCACTCGCCGGTCGCCTTGGCGATGATCTCCTTGGCCACGCTCGCCGGAACCTCGGCGTAGTGGGAGAAGACCATCGAGTAGTTGGCTCGGCCCTGCGTCTTCGACCGGAGGTCGCCGACGTAGCCGAACATCTCGGACAGCGGCACGTTGGCCTTCACGACGCGGGCGCCGGAGCGCTCCTCCATCGCGTTGACCTGGCCGCGGCGGGAGTTGAGGTCGCCGATGACGTCGCCCATGTAGTCCTCGGGGGTGACGACCTCGACGGCCATCAGCGGCTCGAGGATCACGGGCTGGCACTTGCGGGCGGCCTCCTTGAAGGCCATGGAGCCCGCGACCTTGAACGCCATCTCGGACGAGTCCACCTCGTGGTACGCACCGTCGACCAGCGTCGCCTTGACGTTGACCATCGGGTACCCGGCGAGGATGCCGTACTGCATCGCGTCCTGGATGCCCGCGTCGACGGAGGGGATGTACTCCTTCGGCACGCGGCCACCGGTCACCTTGTCGGAGAACTCGTAGGTCGAGCCCTCCTCGACGGCCTCCTGCTCGAGCGGCGCCAGCGCGATCTGCACCTTCGCGAACTGACCGGAACCACCGGTCTGCTTCTTGTGGGTGTAGTCGTACTTGTCGATCGAGCCCTTGATGGTCTCGCGGTACGCGACCTGCGGCTTACCGACGTTGGCCTCGACCTTGAACTCGCGCTTCATGCGGTCCACGAGGACGTCCAGGTGCAGCTCGCCCATACCACCGATGACCGTCTGACCGGTCTCCTCGTCCAGACGCACGGAGAAGGTGGGGTCCTCCTCGGCGAGCTTCTGGATGGCGGTCGACAGCTTCTCCTGGTCGGCCTTGGTCTTGGGCTCGATGGAGACGTCGATGACCGGGTCCGGGAACGTCATCGACTCGAGCACGACCTGGTTGTTCAGGTCGCAGAGCGTGTCGCCCGTGGTGGTGTCCTTGAGGCCGATGAACGCGTAGATGTTGCCCGCGACGGCCTCTTCGACCGGGTTCTCCTTGTTGGCGTGCATCTGGAAAAGCTTGCCGACGCGCTCCTTCTTGCCCTTGGTCGAGTTGGCGACCTGGGCACCCGGCTCGACACGACCCGAGTAGACGCGCACGAAGGTGAGCTTGCCGAAGAACGGGTGGACGGCGATCTTGAACGCCAGCGCCGAGAACGGCTCGTCCTTGGACGGCTTGCGCAGGATCTCGGTCTCCTCGTCGCCGACCTTGTGGCCGTGGACCTCGCCGATGTCGAGCGGGGTCGGGAGGAAGTCGATGACCGCGTTGAGCATCGGCTGGACGCCCTTGTTCTTGTACGCGGAACCGCACAGGACGGGGTAGACCTCGGAGTTGACGGTCATCTTGCGGATGGCCGCCTTGATCTCGTCAAGGGTGAGCTCTTCGCCGCCGAAGTACTTCTCCATGAGCTCTTCGCTGCTCTCGGCGACGGTCTCGAGGAGCTTCTCGCGGTACTCCTCGGCCTTCTCCTGGAGCTCGGCCGGGATGTCCTGGATCTGCGCGTCGGCGCCGATCTCGGTCTTGCCCGGCCAGACGTGCGCCTTCATCGTGAGCAGGTCGACGATGCCGTCGAACTGGTCCTCCGCGCCGATCGGCAGCTGCAGGACCAGCGGCTTGGCGCCGAGGCGATCGATGATGGTCTGGACCGTGTAGTAGAAGTCCGCGCCCAGCTTGTCCATCTTGTTGACGAAGCAGATGCGGGGGACGTCGTACTTCTCGGCCTGGCGCCAGACCTGCTCCGACTGGGGCTCGACGCCCTCCTTGCCGTCGAACACGGCGACGGCACCGTCGAGCACGCGGAGCGAACGCTCCACCTCCACGGTGAAGTCGACGTGGCCCGGCGTGTCGATGATGTTGATCTGGTTGTCGTTCCAGAAGCAGGTCACCGCGGCCGAGGTGATCGTGATGCCGCGCTCCTTCTCCTGCTCCATCCAGTCGGTGGTCGACGCGCCGTCGTGGGTCTCGCCGGCCTTGCGGTTGACACCCGTGTAGAACAGGATGCGCTCGGTCGTGGTGGTCTTACCGGCGTCGATGTGCGCCATGATGCCGATATTTCGGACCTTGTTGAGGTCGGTCAGCACGTCCTGTGCCACGGATTCTCCCGATTGTGAGTCGTCGGTGGCCCGTGCGGTCGCTGTCGACCGTCCGAACCGGGTCGGTTTTGCTGCCGGTACCCGCACTCGGTGCGGCCGGTACGGGCCTTGTTCAATGATGCCACCCGGCGGGTGACCGCGGGACCCTGGCCGGGGGGGTCGGCTCCGACGCCGCCCCACCAGGGCCCCACCGGATCACCAGCGGTAGTGCGCGAACGCCCGGTTGGCCTCGGCCATCTTGTGGGTGTCCTCGCGGCGCTTGACCGCGGCACCCAGGCCGTTGGAGGCGTCGAGGATCTCGTTGGCGAGCCGCTCGACCATCGTGTTCTCGCGACGCTGCCGGGAGAACGTCACCAGCCAGCGCATGGCCAGGGTCGTCGACCGTCCGGGGCGGACCTCGACGGGCACCTGGTAGGTGGCGCCGCCGACGCGACGGGAGCGGACCTCGAGGGCCGGCCGGACGTTGTCCAGGGCCTTCTTGAGGGTGATGACCGGGTCGGTCCCGGTCTTCTCGCGGCAGATCTCCAGCGCGGAGTAGACGATGCGCTCGGCGGTCGTCTTCTTGCCGTCCAGGAGGATCTTGTTGACGAGCTGGGTGACCAGCGGCGACCCGTAGACCGGATCGTTGATGAGCTGGCGCTTGGGGGCGGGACCCTTACGAGGCATTACTTCTCCTTCTTGGCGCCGTAGCGGGAGCGGGCCTGCTTGCGGTCCTTCACACCCTGGGTGTCGAGCGAGCCGCGGATGATCTTGTAACGGACACCCGGGAGGTCCTTCACACGACCGCCGCGCACGAGCACCATCGAGTGCTCCTGCAGGTTGTGGCCCTCGCCGGGGATGTAGGCGGAGACCTCGACGCCGCTGGTCAGGCGCACACGGGCGACCTTACGGAGCGCGGAGTTCGGCTTCTTGGGGGTCGTGGTGTACACGCGGGTGCACACCCCGCGACGCTGAGGCGAACCCTTGAGGGCAGCCGTCGACGTCGCCGACTTCTTGTCCTGGCGGCCCTTGCGGACCAGCTGGTTGATGGTTGGCATGAACCGTCTTTCTGTAGCTGGCGGCCTCCGTGCGGGGCGACCACCGGTCTGGCGGGACGTTGCTCGTATCCGGGCTCTCGTGCACCTGTCGCCGCGCACGGGCGACCTCGTCAGCCGCTCTCGCTGGCCTACAGGGCACGATCCTCCAGCTCGCATACTGCGAGCACGATGGTCAAGCCTAACCGCCCACCGGAGCAGCGGTCAAAATGGGCCGTTCTCGGCCTCGCCGCCGGGCACCTCGGGAGTGTCGGCGAGCACGGAGTCGAGGGTCTGCGCCCAGAAGCGGACGATCTTGTCGCGCCGCTCCGAGTCGTCGGACAACACGTCCGCGAGCCCCAGCCCGCGCGCGAGGTCGAGGGTGGTCTGGAGGCTGCGTCGCACGCGGACGTCGCCGGCGTCGCGGCGTAGTGCCGCGGCGGCGATCGCGAGGACCTCGCGGGACATGTGGTTCTCGAGGGGCAGGACGCGGTCTCGCAGCACCGGGTCGCTGGCGGCGGCGGTCCACACGTGGAGCGCGGCCTTGAACAGGTCCGAGGTGTAGTGCTGGACGATGAACCTCACCACGGCGACGGTGCGCTCCGGCCCCGGGTCGGGGAGGTCGAGTCCGCCCCGGCGGACGTCGGAGATCCGTTGCTCGATCATGTGGCCGAGCGCGGCGGTGATGAGGTCCTCCCGCGTCGGGAAGTGGTGCTGGGCGGCGCCCCGTGAGACGCCGGCGGCGGCGGCCACCGCGCCCACGGTGGTCGCCGCCCAGCCCTGCGTGGCGAGGAGATCGATGGAGGCACCGAGCAGCCGTTCCCGCGTGATGCGGCTCCGGTCCTGCTTGGGCACGCGCTGCTCTGGTGCCGTCATCCGTCCTCCTGTTACCAGTCCTGCTCGTCGTAGATGATCACACCGCGGAGGTTCTTGCCGTCCCGCATGTCCTGGTAGCCCTGGTTGATCTCCTCGAGCCGGTACGTCCGGGTGATGAGCTCGTCCAGCTTGAGATTGCCCGCCCGGTACTGGTGCAGCAGGTGGGGGATCTGCTTGCGGGGACCGGTGCCGCCGAAGATAGCGCCCTGGAGGGTCTTCTGTTGCATGGCGAGGTCGAGGATCGAGATCTGGGCGTCGACGGCGTTCATGTCGCCGAGGCCCACCACCACGCAGCGTCGCCCCTTGCCCGTGAGCAGTAACCCCGGGAGGAGGTCCTTGCCCTCGACGACCCCCATGGTGAGGATCACGAGATCGGCCATCCGTCCCCAGCTGATCTCACCGACCAGCGCCATCGCCTCGTCCATCGAGGCACACGTGTGCGTCGCGCCGAACTCCAGGGCCTTCTCGCGCTTGAACTCGACCGGGTCGACCGCGACGATCGCACGGGCGCCGGCCGTCGCCGCACCCTGCACCGAGTTGATGCCGATGCCGCCGACTCCCACCACCACGACGATGTCGCCCTCCTTGGCGCCGCCGATCTCGGTGGCCGACCCCCATCCCGTGCAGACGCCGCATCCGAGCAGGGCGGCCTTGTCCAGCGGGATGTCCTTCTCGATCTTGATGACGGAGGACTGGTGGACGGTGACGTAGGGCGCGAAGGTGCCGAGGACGCACATCGTGGCCACGTCGGTGCCGTCCGCGGTGTGGACACGGAATCCGCCGTCGCTGATCGCCCGCCCGGAGAGCAGGCCCGCGCCGTTGTCACACAGGTTCTGCAGCCCCTCCGAGCAGGGCGGGCAGGTGCCGCAGGCGGGGATGAAGGCCAGGACGACGTGGTCGCCCTCCTCGAGACCGATCACGCCCTCCCCCACCTTGGTGATCACGCCGGCGCCCTCGTGGCCTCCCATGATCGGGTACGACTCGAACTGGAGGTCGCCGGTGAGCAGGTGCTCGTCGGAGTGACACAGGCCCGACGCGGCCAACTTGATCTGGACCTCTCCGGCCCTGGGGTCGTCGATGTCGACGTCGACGATCTCCCAGCCGTCCTGCTTCGGCTCCCGGATGATGGCGGCCTTGGTGCGCATTCGCGTCTCCTCGGATGAAAAAGGGTGATGTGACACCGGTCACCTGACCAGTGTCACATTCCAACCTACTCTGACCGGGCCGCCCACGAGGGTGGTCTCCGCTCCAGGAACGCCGTCATCCCCTCGGCGACCTCGGGGGTCCCGAACAAGCGGGCCGTGATGCCGGCCAGCTCGTCACCCCGGGCGTCCAGCTCGGCGAGCACCGGGCCCGCGAGGAGGGCCTTGTTCTCCCTCAGCCCCTGCGGGGAACAGGGTCGGAACGCCGCGACGAGCTCGCCGACGGCGGCGTCGAGGTCCTCGACCGCCTCGGTGAGCAGTCCGATGGACCGCGCGTGGGCGGCGTCGAACTTCTCGCCCGTGAGCAGAGCCCGGGTGAGGTCCCGGGAGCGCACACGCGCGGCGAGCGGTACCGAGATCATGGCCGCGGCGAGACCGAGTCGGACCTCGGTCAGCGCGAACGTCGACGCCGGCCCCGCCAGCGCGAGGTCACATGCCGCGACCAACCCCATCCCGCCTGCCCGGACGTGTCCGTCGACGGCCGCGATCACCGGCTTGGGGTGGGCGACGATCGCGCGCAGGAGGCCGAGGAAGACGCGCGTCCGTTCGGCCGCCTGCTCCTCCGGGCCGGTCTCCGCACCGGCGGTCGAGGCCTCCGAGAGGTCGGCCCCGGCGCAGAACGTCCCGCCCGCGTGCCCCAGCACCACCACGCGTGCGGCGTCCTCGCCCGCCGCGCGGTCGAGTGCGGCGTGGAGCTGTTCGACGAGCGCGGTGGAGATCGCGTTGCGGTTGTGCTGGGAGTCGAGGGTCAGACGGGCCGCGCCGTCCGCGACCTCGTAGCGCACCAGCGTCCGCGCGTCCGTGGTCGTCCCGCCCGTGGGCTGTTCGGTCATGGCGCGCCCCTTCAGTAGCTCTTGGGCAGCCCGAGCGAGTGCTGGGCCACGTAGTTGAGGATCATCTCCCGGCTGACCGGGGCGATCCGCGGCAGCCGGGACGCGGCCAACATGCCCGCGAGGCCGTACTCGACCGACAGGCCGTTGCCCCCGAGGGTCTGGATGGCCTGGTCGACGGTGCGGGCGGAGACCTCGCCGGAGGCGTACTTGGCCATGTTGGCCGCCTCGCCGGCCAGGTCGTCGCGTCCGGCGTCCACCAGGGCGGCGGCCTTCCGCATCATCAGCCGCGCGAGTTCGAGCTCGATCTTGCACTGCGCGAGCGGGTGCGCCACGCCCTGGTGGGCGCCGATGGGGGTCTTCCACACCGCGCGCTCGTTGGCGTACTTCGTGGCCCGGTCCATCGCGAAGCGGGCGGTGCCGCACGCCATGCCGGAGGCCATGATGCGCTCGGGGTTGAGGCCGGCGAAGAGCATGAGCAACGCGGTGTCGCCGTCCCCGATGAGCGCCTCGGCGGGCACGCGGACGTCGTCGAAGTAGAGCTGGAACTGCCGCTCGGGGGTGCGCACCTCGGTGGGGATGTGGGTCTTCTCCAGTCCCGGTGCGTCGGTGGGCACCATGAACAGCGCCGGCTCGAGCCGACCCGAGGTGGAGCCCTCGAGCCGGGCCACCACGAGGATGGCGTCGGCCTGGTCGACGCCGGAGATGTACGTCTTCTGCCCGGTGATGAGGAAGTCGGACCCGTCGCGGCGGGCGGTGGTGGTGATGGCGTGCGAGTTGGACCCGGCGTCGGGTTCGGTGATCGCGAACGAGGTGATGGTCTCGCCCGAGGCGATGCCGGGCAGCCAGCGCTTCTTCTGTTCCTCGGTGCCGAAGCGCGAGATGATCGTGCCGTTGATGGCGGGCGAGACCACCATCATGAGCAGGCCGGCACCGGCGGCCGAGAGCTCCTCCTCGACGATCGCGAGTTCGGTCATCCCGGCGCCGCCCCCGCCGTACTCCTCGGGCAGGTTCACGCCGAGCAGGCCGAGCCTGCCGGCCTCGGTCCACAGCTCGTCGGTGGTCTCACCGGCGTCGGACTTGGCGCGCATGTACTCGATGCCGTACCGGGAGCCCAGGTCGTAGGCGACCTTCCGCAGCTGGGCCTGCTCGTCGGTGTCGATCACGGGGTTGGGGATCTGTGAGATGTCGGTCATCGTGGTCACTCCTGTTCGGTGTCGGTGTCGGTGCCGGGTTCGGTGACGACGGCGAGGACCGTTCCCGACTCGACCTGTGTGCCGACCTCCACGGGGAGCTCGGTGACGATGCCGTCGACGGCCGCCGAGATGGTGTGTTCCATCTTCATGGCCTCCATCCACAGCAGGGGCTGGCCGGCGGTGACGGCGTCGCCGACGGAGACCGCCACCCGGATGACCGCACCCGGCATGGGGGCGAGCAGCGATCCCGCCGCGACCTCGGCGGCCGGGTCGGTGTAGCGGGGCGGCTCGATGAGCGAGACCGGCCCCAGCGGGGAGTCGACCTCGACGACGGTGTCCGCGCCCGGGGTCTCGTACCGCGCGACGGTGAACGTCCGTCGCACGCCCCGGACGGCGAGGACCGCGGAGTCGACCGAGACCTCCTCGATGTGGACGATGTCCGACAGGTCGGCGTCCGGGCGCGGGCCCGAACGGTCCCGCAGGTAGCTCACCTCGACCTCGTCCTCGGCGGCGCGGTAGGTCCGCTTCTGGAGCGTGCGACCGACGTTGCGGAACCCGGGCTGGGCCAGGGCGACGGGTCCGGCGGCGTGGTCGGCGGTGCCGGAGACGACGGCGGCGGCCAGCGCGGAGATCCGCACCGCCTCGGCGTCGGCGAGGGGTGCGGCCAGTGCCGCGGCGCCGTGGTCGTCGAGGAACGCGGTCGACAGGTTGCCGGCGACGAACTCGGGGTGGCGCAGTACGCGGACGAGTTGCGCGCGGTTGGTGGTCAGGCCGTGGACCCGGGCCCGGGACAGCGCCCCGGCCAGGGCGGCACAGGCCTCGGCGCGGGTACGTCCGTACGAGATCACCTTGGCCAGCATGGGGTCGTAGTGCACTCCGACGAGGGCTCCGTCCGGGCCCGGTTCGACGCCGCTGTCCAGGCGGATGCCCGGGCGGTGCGGTCCTTCGAACCGGGACGAGACACCGGGCACCTCGAGCGTCCACAGCGTCCCCGAGCCGGGCGTGTAGTCGTTGGCCGGGTCCTCGGCGTACAGGCGGGCCTCGAGCGACCACCCGTGTGCGGCCGGGGGCTCGGCGGACGGCAGCGGCAGGCCCGCGGCCACGTCGAACTGGAGCGCGACGAGGTCCAGGCCGGTGGTCGCCTCGGTGACCGGGTGCTCCACCTGGAGGCGGGTGTTCATCTCGAGGAAGAAGAACTCGCCGTCGTCGGTGGCGAGGAACTCGACCGTGCCGGCGCCGGTGTACCCGATCGCGGCGGCGGCGTCGCGCGCCGCCTCGTAGAGCTTCTCCCGCATCCCCGGGGTGCGCTCGACGAGCGGACTGGGGGCCTCTTCGATCACCTTCTGGTGGCGTCGCTGGATGGAGCACTCGCGCTCCCCCACCGCCCACACGGTCCCGTGGGCGTCCGCCATGATCTGGACCTCGATGTGCCTGCCGCGCTCGAGGTAGCGTTCGCAGAACACCGCGTCGTCACCGAAGGCGGATGCGGCCTCGCGCCGGGCGGCTGCGATCTCGTCCCGCAGCGAATCGAGGGTGCGGACGACGCGCATGCCGCGGCCGCCGCCGCCGGCGGATGCCTTGACCAGCACCGGGAGCATTCCCTCGGTGACGTCGTCCGGCTCGAGGTCGGTGAGCATCGGTACGCCGGCGGCGGCCATCATCTTCTTGGCCTCGATCTTGGAGCCCATGGCCTCGATGGCGGCGACCGGCGGGCCGACCCAGGTCAGGCCGGCGTCGATCACGTCGCGGGCGAACCCCGCGTTCTCGGACAGGAAGCCGTACCCGGGGTGGACGGCGTCGGCTCCTGCGGCCCGGGCCGCCTCGATGACGAGATCACCGCGCAGGTAGGTCTCCGCCGGGGTGTTGCCGGGCAGGCGGACGGCGGCGTCGGCCTCGCGGGTGTGGGGTGCGCCCGCGTCGGCGTCGGAGAAGACGGCGACGGTGGTCATGCCGCGCGCGCGGGCGGTGTGGTGGACGCGGCGGGCGATCTCGCCGCGGTTGGCCACCAGGACGGAGGTGATGGGTGACGGGGTCGGGGAAGTATGCATGATCGTGTTCCTCACATCCGGAAGACGCCGAAGCGGTCGGTTCCGGCGACGTCTCCGGAGTGGATCGCGGACAGGCTGAGGCCCAGCACCGTCCGGGTGTCGCGGGGGTCGATGACGCCGTCGTCGTAGAGCATCCCGGACAGGAAGGCCGGCAGGGACTCCTTCTCGATCTGGTCGGCGATCGCGGCCTTGAGTCCCTCGACGGTCTCGGGGTCCATCTCCTCGCCGCGCGCGGCCGAGGCCGCGGCCGCGACCGAGGTGACGACGTCGGCGAGCTGCTGGCCGCCCATGACCGCCGACTTCGCGCTGGGCCAGGTGTAGAGGAACCGGGGGTCGAAGGCCCGACCGCACATGCCGTAGTGGCCGGCCCCGTAGGACGCGGCGGTGATGAGGGACAGGTGCGGGACCTCGGAGTTGGAGACGGCGTTGATCATCATCGCCCCGTGCTTGATGATGCCGCCGCGCTCGTACTCCGACCCGACCATGTAGCCGGTGGTGTTGTGCATGAACAGCAGCGGGGTGTCGTAGCGGTTGGCCAGTTCGATGAACTGGGTGGCCTTCTGCGCCTCCTCGCTGAACAGCACGCCGCGGGCGTTGGCGATGATGCCGATCGGGTATCCGTGGATCTCGGCCCAGCCGGTGCACAGACTCGAACCGTAGAGCGGCTTGAACTCGTCGAAGTCCGAGCCGTCCACGATGCGCGCGATGATCTCCCGCGGGTCGAACGGGATCTTGAGGTCCTCGGGGACGATCCCGAGCAGTTCGTCGGTGGCGTAGAGCGGCTCGACGACGTCGGCGCGCGGGGTGCGCCCCGCCTTGGACCAGTTGAGGCGACGGACGATGCCGCGGGTGATCCGCGCGGCGTCGGCCTCGTCGACGGCGAGGTGGTCGGCCAGTCCGGAGACCCGCGCGTGCATGTCGGCGCCGCCGAGCGTCTCCTCGTCGGCGATCTCCCCGGTGGCGGCCTTGACCAGGGGCGGGCCGGCCAGGAAGACCTTGGACCGCTCCTCGATCATGACCACGTGGTCGCTCATGCCCGGGACGTACGCCCCGCCGGCGGTGGAGTTGCCGTAGACGACGGCGATGGTGGGGATCCCGGCCTTGGACAGGCGGGTGAGGTCGCGGAAGAGTGCGCCGCCGGGGACGAACACCTCCTTCTGCGTGGGCAGATCCGCGCCGCCCGACTCCACGAGGCTGATGACCGGGAGGCGGTTCTTCATGGCGACGTCGTTGAGCCGGAGGATCTTGCGCAGGGTCCACGGGTTGGAGGTGCCGCCCTTGACCGTGGGGTCGTTGGCGATGAGCAGGCACTCGACGCCGGAGACGACACCGATCCCGGCGACCACGGAGGCGCCGGTCTGGAAGTCCGAGCCCCACGCGGCGAGCGCGCACAGTTCGAGGAACGGGGACTCCCGGTCGAGGATCATGTCGATGCGCTCGCGGGCGGTGAACTTGCCGCGCTCGCGGTGGCGGGCGACCTTGCGTTCGCCGCCGCCGGCCAGCGCCGGCTCGAGGTCGGCGGCGAGCTGGTCGAGCTTGCCCTCCATGGCCTTGCTCGCCGCGGTGAACTCGGCGCTCGTGGTGTCCAGTGTGGAACGGAGAATCGTCATGCCGTGTACCCCAAACGTCGTCCGGCGAGGGTGGTCAGGATCTCGGTGGTGCCGCCGCCGATGCCGAGCAGCCGGACATCGCGGTACTGGCGGCTCACCTCGGACTCGGTCATGAAACCGAGCCCGCCGTGGAGCTGCACCGCCTGATTGGCCACCCATTCGGCGCATTCGACGGCGGTGTTCTTGGCGAAGCAGACCTCGGCGATGGCGTCGTGGCCGGCCACGGCGAGGTCGGCGCAGCGACGCGTGTAGGTGCGGGCCACGTCGATGCGCCGGGCCATCTCCGTGACCGTGTTCTGCACGGCCTGGCGCGAGAGCAGGGGTCGCCCGAACGTCTCGCGCTCACGGACCCACGCCAGGGTGAGGTCGAGGCAGCGCTGGGCGTGCGAGTAGCCCTGGGCGGCGAGGGCGATCCGCTCCCCCACGAACCCGATCGCGATCTGCGCGAACCCGTCGTTCTCCGCGCCGACGAGGTTCTCGACGGGGACCCGGCAGTCGGTGAAGGTGAGCTCGGCGGTGTCGGAGGCCCGCCAGCCGAGCTTGTCGAGCGGCGCCGAGCGGTGGAAGCCCTCCGTGTCGGTGGGGATGACCAGGAGGCTGACCCCGGCGGCGCCCCTGAGGTCCTCGCCGCCGGTGCGCACCGCGGTGACGACGAAGTCGGCGCGGGTCCCGGAGGTGATGTACGTCTTGGCCCCGTTGACGACGAAGTGGTCACCGTCCCGGCGGGCGCTGGTGGTCAGTCGCCCGACGTCCGAACCGCCGCCGGGCTCGGTGATGGCCAGCGAGCCGATCAGCTCGCCGGCCAGCGTGGGCCGGACCCAGCGGTCGATCTGGTCCGGCCGCCCCGACTGCGCGAGGTGGGGGGTGGCGATCCCGCAGGTGAACAGTGAGGCGAAGACGCCTCCGGAGACCCCGGCCTCGTGCAGGGCCTCGCACACGATGATCGAGTCGCGCATGTCTCCCCCGCCGCCGCCGACCTCCTCCGGGAAGGAGACCCCCAGCAGGCCGAGGTCCCCTGCCTTGCGGTGCAGCTCGCGCGGGATCGAGCCGGCGGCCTCCCACTCGTCGAGGTGCGGCAGGATCTCCCGCTCGGCGAAGCGGGTCGTGGTCTCGCGCAGCGCGAGACGTTCGTCGGTGTACCAGGGGTCCCCGGGTACATGGGGCGGGACGGTGGGGGCGGTACGGCGTGGGGCGGTGGGGGCGGTACTGCGTGGGATGGTCACGCGTTCTCCTCGGTGGCCGCGGGGGCGGCGTCTGCGGTGGCGGTGGGTGCGCCCGTACCTGCGGCGACGGGGGCGGTGACGGAGTCGGGGATCTCGACGTGGCGGGAGCGGAGCCACTCGGCCAGGCCCTTGGCCTGCGGGTCCCAGCGGTACCCGTGGGCCACGCCCTTGCCGAGCAGGCCGTCGACCACGAAGTTCACCGCGTGCATCCGCGGCAACTCGTAGCGTTCGATCGGTAGCCCGGCGGTCTCGGGGAGCAGGCGGCGGAGCTCGTCCACGGTGAGCGTGTCGAGCATCCACCGGTAGGCCTGCTCGTCGCCGGCCCACAGCCCGATGTTGGCCGTGCCGCCCTTGTCGCCTGAGCGCGCACCGAGCACGTCGCCCAGCGGGCGGCGCCGGGTGGTCCCGGCGGGCGCGGTGTACGCGGGCAGCGGTGCCCCGTCCGCGCCGAGTCCGTCGGAGGCGTGGCCGTCGCCCATCTCCTCGGTCCGGGCGGGGGGCTCGATGTCGACGCGGGTGCCGTCGGGCAGCACGGCGACGTGCGGGACCTCGGTCTGGGGCAGGTAGGCGGGGATGTAAACCCCGTAGGGGCCGCCGCGGCCGGGCGGGCCGCTGGGGGTGGCGCCGGGATAGCTCGACAGGGTCATGGCGACGGCGGCGTCGGAGAACGCGCGGCCGACGACGTCGGCGTCGGGGTCCCAGGCGACGATGGTGAGCATCGCGGTCGCCGCGGCCTGGGTGTCGGCGTCGGGATGGTCGGTCCGGTGCAACCGGAAGTCCAGCTCGGCGGGTTCGCGCTCCAGTCCCGCGCGGAACTGCCGTTCGACCAGCGTGGCCTTGTCGGAGATGTCGAGACCGGTGAGCAGGAACGTGACCTCGTTGCGGAAGCCGCCGAGGCACGTGACCGACACCTTGGTGGTGGGCGGGGCCGGTTCGCCGACGACCCCGGAGATGCGGACGCGGTCGGGGCCCTCCTGGTCGAGGACCGCCGTGTCCAGGCGGGTGACCACGTCGGGGCCGCCGTAGCGCGCGCCGGTGACCTCGTAGAGCAGTTGCGAGGTGACGGTGCCGACGGTCACGGCGCCGCCCGTGCCGGCGTGCTTGGTGATGACCGACGTGCCGTCGGCGGCGATCTCGGCGATCGGGAAGCCCGGCGTGACGGGGTCGGCGATCTCACCCCGGTTGAAGAAGGCGTAGTTGCCGCCGGTGGCCTGCGTGCCGCATTCGATCACGTGCCCGGCGGCCGTGGCGCCGGCGAGCGCGTCGAGGTCGTCGCGGCCCCAGCCGAAGTGGCTGATGGCGGGGCCGACGATCACCGAGGCGTCGGTGACGCGGCCGGTCACGACGATGTCGGCGCCGGCGTCGAGGCAGCGTGCGATGCCGAACGCGCCGAGGTAGGCGTTGGCCGTCACGGGCACCCCGGCGTCGGCCGGGACGGCCAGGTCGGAGACCCGGCTCATGAGGTCGTCGCCCTCCACGTGCGCGACGGCCGGCGACAGCCCGAGCCGCGTCCCGAGCTCGCGGATCGCCCCCGCCAGCCCGGCGGGGTTGAGTCCGCCCGCGTTGGCGACGATCGTCACGTTCTTCTCCAGTGCCAGCGCCATGCAGTCCTCGAGCTGGCGCAGGAAGGTCTTGGCGTAGCCGAGCTCGGCGCTTCTCATCCGGTCACGACCGAGGATGAGCATGGTGAGCTCGGCGAGGTAGTCGCCGGTGAGGACGTCGAGCTCGCCGCCCTCGAGCATCTCGCGCATCGCGGAGATGCGGTCGCCGTAGAACCCCGACATGTTGCCGACGCGGAGCGGAGGCACCGTCGACTCAGGGCCGACGCGCAGCGGCGCCGGCGTGGTGGATCCGGTCATGCCCGTGCTCCCTTCTCGCGGCCGCCGCCCGGCAGTCCGGCGAAGGCCTGGGCGATGCGCAGCCATTCCTCGGCGTCCGCGCCGACCGTCTCGAGGGCGGTGTCGTGGCGGTGGACGCGCTGGGTGACCAGCAGACAGAAGTCGAGAGCCGGCCCGGTGACGCGCTGGTCGGCCTCGGCGGGTCCGAACTCGAGGTCGGTCCCGTCGGGCAGTGTCAGCGCCACGTGTACGTCCGAGGCGGGGGCCTCGCGGCCGTTCATGAGGTAGGCGAACCCGCGCGTCTTGAACCCCAGCCGGGCGACGTGCGGGAGCGCCCCGGTGAAGGCCGGGTCGCCGGAGACGTCGACACCGAGCGCGTCGGCCACGTCGATGCCGTGGGCCCAGGTCTCCATGATCCGCGCGGTGACCATCGACCTGGGTCGCATGGGCGGACCGAACCACGGGATCTGCTCCCCCGGATCCGCGGCCTTGAGCGCGTCGGCGAGCTCACCGCGGGCCAGGCGCCAGCGCGCGAGGACCTCGTCGCGGCCGGTGGCCGCGATCTCGGCCGCGCCGGCGTCGACGAACCCGGTCGGGTCGGCCACGGCCTTCTCGACGACGGTCCCGAAGGCGTCCGCGTCGCGGATGGCGGTGACGGACACCTCGTCGGTCCAGGCCAGGTGGGCGATCTGCATGGCGATGTCCCAGCCCTCGGCGGGGGTGTCGGTGTTCCAGCCCTCGACGCCCGCGGCCTCGACGAGCTCGTCCACCCGGGCGCTGAGCGCGGCGAGAGCCGCGTGCGGATCCTCCGTGACGGAGGTCTCAGGGTTGCTCATGTGATCACGATGACACCCCGCCCCAAATAAAGCAAGCATGATTGCTTGCTTTCTCCCGCACCCTCTGCGAGGCTCACCCTACGGTGATCCGCGTCACACAGCCCCGGATCCCCCACCCCTCCCCCGACCCCTGGAGACACCGTGCGCCTCGATCCCACCGGCATCGACCCGACCGACCACGCCCTGGCCCGCCGCTGCTCTGTCGGCGACATCCCCACCCGCGCCGCCGCCACGTTCTCGGACCGCACCGCCCTCACGGACGACTCCGGCGCGTGGTCCTACCGCGAGCTCGAATCCCTCTCCAACCGGTTCGCGCACGGGCTCGCCGCGCACGGTATCCGCGAGACCGAACCGGTCGCGATCCTGTCGCCGAACTGCCGGGAGTTCGTCGCCACCTACTTCGGGACCGCCAAGGCCGGGATGGTCTCCCTGCCCGTCAACCTGCTGTCCGGGCTGGAGAACATCGCGCACGCCCTGAACGACTCGGGGACCCGCATCGTGGTCGTCCACGGCTCACTCGCCGAACTGGTCCTCGGGGCGAGGGCCGCCCTCCCCGGGATCGAGACCCTCGTCGTCGTCGGCGGGGTCCCGGACGGACTCGACGCCGCACCTGACGGCCCCACGCTGATCGGCTGGGACGACCTGCTGGCCGACGACGACTCGAACCCGGACACCGTGATCGGCGACCGTCAGGTCGTCCAGTGCCTCTACTCCTCCGGGACCACCTCCCGCCCCAAGGGCGTGCTCACCTCCCACCTCGCGGTGACCGTCGCCGCGCTGGGGAACGGCGCGGTGTTCGGCTTGAACTGGGGCGCGGAACCGTCGGTGACGGTGTGCCCCCTGCCCCTGTTCCACACCGCCGGTCTCAACGGCGTCCTGCTGTCCGCGATCACCATGGGCGCGACGGTCCACCTCCTACCGGGATTCGACCCCGTCGGGTACGCCGACACGATCGCCCGCGTCCGCGCCACGCACCTCGTGGGACTGCCCCTCATGCTCGAGGCCCTCGCCGACGGCACCGACCGGGGACTCGACCTGTCCTCGGTGCGGTTCCTCCTCTACGCCATGGCACCGATGTCCGAGGAGATGCGCCGGCGCCTCGAGTCCGCGCTGCCCGACGCGCGGATGGTCCTGGCCTCGGGGATGAGCGAGTGCACGCCCGCCACCGTCATGCAGTGGCCAGAGCTGAACCCGGACAAGTCCGACTCGTGGGGTTACCCGACCCCGATAGCCGAGAACCGGATCGCCGAGCCCGGGTCCGACCTGCTCCTGCCGCCCGGCGAGGACGGCGAGATCGTCTACCGCGGCCCGACCGTCATGGAGGGCTACTGGAACAACCCGCAGGCCAACGCCGAGGCGTTCGTGGGCGGACGCCTCCACTCGGGCGACCTGGGGCGCATCGACGCCGAGGGCGTGGTGTGGTTCTCCGACCGCGTCAAGGACATCGTGAAATCCGGCGGGGAGAACGTCTCGTCACTGCACGTCGAGCGTGTCCTCATGGATCACCCGGACGTCGCGGAGGTGGCCTGCGTCGGGCGACCCGACCCGACGTGGGGCGAGGTGGTCGTGGCGGTGGTCGTGCCCGCCGAGGGCGCCCCGGTCGAGGACGAGCTCAAGGCCTCGGTGAGGGAGTTCGGCGCCGAGCGGCTCCCCTCGTCGCACCGGCCGCGCGACGTCGTGGTGGTGGACTCGATCCCCCGCACCGCGACGGGGAAGATCCGCAAGGTCGAACTGCGCGCGCTGGCCTGACCGGCCGGGGCGGGGCGTGTGGGCCCCTCCTCGGGCGCGCCGCGCTAGGGCCCGACCTCGAGGAGCTCGCCCGGGATCTCCAGGCGCGTGGCGGCGAGGTCGGCGCCCAGACCGGGCCGCAGCGCCTCGCCCCGCGGGGGGCGCGCCACGATGTTGACCGCACGGAGGTTGGGCAGCAGGTACAGCCGCGTGTCCATGCCCTCCAGCCCGGGGATCAGCTCGCGGAACCGCTCCGGGGTGAGCGCACCCGCCAGCCAGGCGAACGCCGAGTCGTCCCACGTCCACACCGCGATGTTCACCCCGCGTCCCACCACGCCGCGGCGCACGCTCGCCACCGACCCCAGGCTGGCGGTGACGGGCTCGCCGCCGGGGACGGCCCCCGCCGACCACGGGACCGGCAGCTCCCCCGGACCGATCGGCGCGGTCTCCGGCGGCACGGGGATCCGCACGCGCGCACCGTCGGGCAGGACGACCGTGTGCCCGGCCTCCTCCTGCGGCAGCGGGCGGGCCACGCGGGCGGGCCGCGCGCCGTCGGCGCCCCCGTGGGCGCGGCGGCTCATCCCGACCACCGCGACGACGGGCGGCGCCGACTCCCCGCGGGCGCCGCTGATGCGGACGCGGTCCGTGCCCTCCTGCGCCAGGCGGAGGGAGTCGAGCCGCAGGACGACGTCGGGCGCGGCGTACCGGGCGCCGGCGACGCCGTCGAGGAGCTGGTCGGTGACGGTGCCGACCGTGACCGAGCCGAACGCCGACGGGTGCCGCGTGATCACCGAGCAGCCGTCGTCGGCGATCTCGGCGATCGGGTAGCCGCCGGTGACGGGGTCGGTCGTCCGGGTGACGTCGGTGGTGGAGTCGACGACGCCGGTGGCGCCGGGCCCGCCGGAGAGCACGTGCCCCACCGCCACGGAACCGGCCAGGGCGTCGAGGGCGGACGGTGTCCACCCGTGGTGGGCCGCCGCGGCGCCGGCGACGAGGGCCTCGCGACTGACGCGCCCGGTGACGACGACGACGGCGCCGGCCGCGAGCGCGCGGGCGATCCCGAAGGCCCCGTGTCGGACGGTGGCGACGTCCACCTCCCCGAGCCCCAGTGCGGCCGCCCGGTCCGTCACCTCACCGGGCTCGAGGTGGGCCACGGCGAGCTCCACCCCCCTCTCGGCGGCGAGGGCCCGCAGGTCGCGGGCGAGCCCGGCCGGGTCGAGGGCACCGGCGTTGGTGACGATCCGCACCCCTGTCGACCCGCCCGCGGCCGCGGCGTCCCCGCCCGCGCCCAGCCGGTCCAGGCACTCACCGATCTGCTCGAGGGCCGCGCGCTCGTACCCGGGCCCGCCCGCGGCCCGCTGCTCCGCGAGGTCCAGCATCGCCTCGTCGGAGAGCATGTCCAGCGCGAGGACGTCCAGGGACGCCGCCGCGAGGAACTCCGCCGCCGCGCTGGCGCGGTCGGTCCGCGACGCGGAGACGTTGCCGATGCGTAGGGGCCTCGCGCTGGTGGTCATCAGTCCTCCGGATGCGTCTGTGGGGGCGGTGCTCCTCTACTCCAGCATGCTTCCCGTCGCGGCGAAACGGGTGTGGAACGAGAACGCCTCCTCGAGCATATGCGGGGTGTTCCCCGCGTCGGGCCGCGCGTTCGCCCGGTCGAGGTAGTCGTGGAGCTGCGGCCGGTACGCCGGGTCCGCGCAGTTGTCCACCACGAGGCGGGCGCGCCTGCGCGGGCTGAGCCCGCGCAGGTCGGCCAGGCCGTGCTCGGTGACGATGACCTGGACGTCGTGCTCGGTGTGGTCGACGTGCGGGATCATCGGGACGATCGCCGACACCGCGCCGCCCTTCGCGGTGGACGGGCTGAGGAACATGGAGACGTACCCGTTGCGGGTGAAGTCGCCGGACCCGCCGATCCCGTTCATGATCCGGGTGCCGCACACGTGGGTGGAGTTGACGTTGCCGTACACGTCCGCCTCCAGCATGCCGTTCATCCCGATGATGCCCAGGCGTCGGACGATCTCCGGGTGGTTGCTGATCTCCTGCGGTCGCAGCGTGATGTGGTCGCGGTACAGGTCGATGTTGGCGACGAGCTCCTCCAGCCCGGCCTGCGACAGCGCGAGCGACGTGGCGGAGGCGTGCGCGACCTTGCCCTCACGGATGAGCCGCAGCATCGAGTCCTGGATGACCTCCGAGTAGCAGGTGAGGTTCTCGAACGGTCCGGCCTCCAACCCGGCGAGCACGGCGTTGGCGACGTTGCCGATGCCCGCCTGCAGCGGCAGCAGGCTGCCCGCCGGCATGCGTCCACGCTCGACCTCGTGACGGAAGAACTCCACGACGTGGCCGGCGATGGCCCGGCTGATCTCGTCGGGCTCGGTCAGCGCGCTCGCCGAGTCCTGCCGGTCGGTCGGCACCACCGCGATCACCTTGGCGGGGTCGACCTCGAGGTGGGCCTGTCCGATCCGGTCGTCGGGGCGCGTGAGCATGATCGGCCGCCGCTCCGGGGGCAGGGCCGTGCCGTAATAGATGTCGTGCATCCCCTCGACGTCCAGCGGGACCCACGAGTTCACCTCGAGGATCACCTTGTCCGCGACGTCGAGCCAGGTCTTGTTGTTGCCCACCGACATCGACGGCACCAGCTTGCCGTCGTCGGTCACCGCGGCCACCTCGACCACGGCGACGTCCACGTTCCCGTAGTAGCCCTCCCACACCTGCTGGGCCACGTGCGAGAGGTGGATGTCGACGTAGTCCATGCGGCCGTCGTTGATCGCCCGGCGGGCGGTCGGCTCGCTCTGGTACGGCATCCGCAGGCCGACTCCGTCGACCTCCGCGAGCATCGCCTCCGCCTCGTTGCTCACCGAGGCGCCCGTGAGGAGGTTGACGCTGAAGTCCTCGCCGGTGGCCCGGACGGAGCGGATGCGTTCGGCGAGCGCCGGCGCGAAGGCCTTGGGGGTGCCCGCGCTGGCGAACCCGCTGATGGCGACCGTGTCCCCGTCGGAGATCCGTGCGACCGCGGTGGCGGCGTCGGTGACCAGGTCCCGGAAATGCGGATGACGGATGCGCGCCGGGTCGAACGTCGTTCCCGACTGATGGACGGCATTTCTCATGCGGTGACCATAGCGCCGGTCACACCGGGAACCGTCCTCGCCGGATCGTCGCCCTCCCCCCATGATGGTGGAGGGGCGCGGGCGCTCCCGCCCGGTGCCGCCTCGCCGAGTCGGCCCTGTACAGGGCCGCCGGCCGGATAGACTCGGTGGATCGCCCCCACAGTCGCGCCCCTCAGGAGTGTGCCCTTGCCCCCCAGGACCACCCCGATCCCCGATCGCATCGACCAGGCGCGTGCCAACTGGGAACGCGAGGGCTGGGTCGACGCCGCGCAGGGGATGACCGTCGTGACCTCGGTGATGCGCGCGCACCAGATCCTGCTCGCCCGCGTCGAGGAGACCCTGCGGCCCTGGAACCTGTCGTTCCCGCGCTATGAACTCCTCCGCCTGCTCGCCTTCTCCCGCTCCGGGGCCCTGCCCATCACCAAGGCCTCCGAGCGGCTCCAGGTCCACGTCACCAGCGTCACCAGCGCCATGAAGCGTCTGCTGGACGCGGGCCTGGTGGAGCGGCGTCCGCACCCGACCGACGGGCGGACCACCCTCGTCGAGATCACCGAGGACGGCCGGCGGGTGGTGGCCGAGGCGACCGCCGCGCTCAACGCCGGCGTGTTCGCCGACCCGGGGATGGACACCGAGGAGCAGGTCGCGCTCATCGACGCCATCTCCTCCCTGCGCCGGTCCGCCGGGGACTTCTGACCCGTTCCCGCCGGAGGGGCGCCGGTCCCACGCCGGCGCACCGCGCTCGCGCGACGGGGGCCGCACACACGACACCGCGCCCGACCCCCCTCTCGGGTGGGGTCGGGCGCGGCTGATCGTGTGGCCGGTTGCGGGGACGGGGCCCCGGATCAGCGGGTGCCGGTCACGGCACCTCGGCGGCGATGACGCGGTCGGCGGTGATCGTCGCGTCGGCGTCCATGTCGTTCTTGCTCGACTCCGTCATGGCGATCACGCAGAGCATCGACATGGCGGACAGGAGCGAGAGCATGATGCCCACTCCCAACGTGTTGCCCGCGGCGACCATCGCGGCGGCGGCCAGCGGCGGCAGCGCGCCACCGAGGATGCCGGCGAGGTTGTAGCCCAGCCCGGCGCCGGTGTAGCGGTAGCGGGCCTGGAACAGCTCGGGCAGGAGCGCGCCGGCCGGACCGTACGCGATGCCGAAGATGACGAGGGTGACGAACAGGACCAGGGCGAACGCGATCGGGGATCCGGTGTCGAGGATCGGGAACACGAACAGCGTCCAGATCACGGCCAGGGCGACCGAGGTGCCGATGACCTTCTTGCGGCCGATGCGGTCGGAGTAGATCGCCGAGACCGCGATCGCGGCACCGAAGATCAGGGCGGCGAGCATGCCCATACCCAGCACGAACGGGCGCGGGTGCTCGAGGTTCTTGGTGGCGTAGTTCGTGAGGAACGAGGTGCCCATGTAGAAGAGGGAGAACAGCGAGGTGAGCGCGCCACCGGCGATGAGGATCTCCTTCCACTGGAAGCGGATCGCATCGGCGAAGGGCAGCGTGCGCGGGGCGGTCTCCGTGGCCGCACGGGCGCGGTCCTGCTTGAAGACGGGGGTCTCCTCGACCGAGATGCGGATCCACAGACCGATGAGGACCAGGACCGCGGACAGCAGGAACGGGATGCGCCAGCCGTACTGCATGAACGGGCTGTCGACGTCCGCGCCGTCGCCGGCGATGAGGGAGAACAGCAGGAAGGTGCCGGAGGAGAGGAAGAAGGCGAAGGCCACGCCGAGCTGCGGCCACATGCCCATGAGCCCGCGCTTGCCCTTGGGCGCGTACTCCGCCGTGAGCAGGGTCGCGCCGGCCCATTCACCGCCGACGGCGAAGCCCTGGAAGAAGCGGCACGCGACGAGCAGGGTCGGGGCGAGGATGCCGATCCCGTTCTCGAACGCCCCGAACGCGCCGGTCTCGTATCCGGGCAGCAGGCCGATGAACACCGTGGCGACACCCATGATCATGAGCGTCCAGACCAGGGTGCGCTTGCGGCCGATCCGATCGCCGAAGTGGCCGAAGACCGCCGCGCCCACGGGGCGCGCGAAGAACGCGACCGCGAACGTCGCGAAGGACGACAGGGTCGCAGTGGCGGGGTTCTGATCCGGGAAGAACAGGGTCGGGAAGACCAGGGCCGCGGCGGTGCCGTAGATGAAGAAGTCGTACCACTCGATCGTCGTACCGATCGAGGAGGCCGCGGCGACCTTGGCGAGCGAGGTCTTCTGCGCGACCGGCGGGTTCGGCGACTGTGCCGAATCCCCCGCGGGGAGGTTCGTGGCTGTCAAGACAACTCCAAGTCCTGTGAGGGGCGGCCGGGCCGAGCCCGGGCTGGGTGATCCCCGACGCATGAACGTCGATTGACGCAGAACTTATGTGATGGCCACCACACGCCGATACACCCGAAAGTGGAGGGTGGGTGATCTGCCTCACGCAGACGGCCGACCCGCCGGCGGTGCACGTCCGCCACGGCGGGTCGCCGCGCGGCGGGCTCCACCGGAAGCGCATCGCGGCGGGCCGCTCTAGGGTGGCGGCGAGACGCCGACCGCGAGTTCCCATCCGAGCACGAAGGAGAGCGCCCATGCCCCGACCCGTCCCCCGGGTGATCCGCGACCAGTCCCTCGATTTCCTGCGATCCGGTTACCTCTTCGCCTCCCGGGTACGCCGGCGTGCGGGGGTCACCCCCGAGTCCCAGACACCGGTCCGGCTGCGGCTGATGGGCCGGAGCACGGTGTTGCTCCGGGGAATCGACGGCGTCCGCGCGTTCTACGACGCCGACAAGGTCGCCCGCGACGGAGCGATGCCGGGGTTCATCCGGTTGCCGCTGTTCGGCCCCGGCTCCGTCCACACGCTCGACGGCCGCGCCCACGCCACACGCAAGAACGCGATGGCCGACATGGCCTACGACGACGACCGCGCCGCCCACTTCGGTGAGCTGGTGGCCGAGGAACTCGAGGAGATGCTCGACCGGTGGGCGCGCAGCGGCCGCGGCACCGTCTACGACGACACCTCGACCGCGTTCGGACGGGCGGCGTTCCGCTGGGCCGGCCTGCCCGTCACCCCCGCGGAGGCCGACCGCCGCGCCCGCCAGATGAGCCGCCTTCTCGACACGTTCGGTCGCGTGTCGACCAACCCGATCGCCCAGCTCGAGCGCGTGCGGCTGGACCGCTGGGCCACCGGAGTGATCCGAGCGGTGCGCTCGGGCGACCTGCGGGCCGAGCCCGGCTCCGTCCTGGCGGCCATGGCCGACCTGCGCGACGAGAACGGCGCGCTCGTCGACGACCGCACCGCGGCGGTGGAGCTCCAGAACCTCACCCGCCCCACCGTGGCGGTGGCCCGGTTCGCGGCGTTCGCCGCGATCGCCCTCACCGAACACCCCGAGTGGGCGCACCGGATCCGGGAGGCCGCGTCCGCCGCCGGCCGGCTCTCCGCGATCCCCGAGGCCGTGGCGTTCGCCCAGGAGGTCCGCCGCGTCTACCCGTTCGTGCCCATGCTGCCCGCCCTGGCCACCACGGACTTCGAGGTCCAGGGCTGCCCCGTACGCAAGGGCCAGCGGGTGCTGCTCGATCTCCTCGGGACCGACACCGATCCCGAGCACTGGCCGGACGCCACCACATTCGACCCCGGCCGGTTCATGGGCGTCGACGACGCCGAGGCTCTCGAGGCGTTCATCCCCCACGGTGGCGCCGACGTGCGCACGGGCCACCGCTGCCCCGGCGAGAAGATCGCGGTGGCCGCGCTGTCCGCCGCCGTGGCCGCGCTGTGCCGCCCCGGGGTCCGGGTCAGTCGCGACCCCGACGACCTGACGTTCCCGTGGACCGAGATGCTGACCCGGCCCGCCACCGGCGTCCGGGTGACCTGGCGGGAACACGAGGCCGCGGCGGCGTAGAACCGCCCCGCCGTCGTGACGGCGGGGCGGGGGGCCGGTGATACGGCGGGGCGGGTCAGGGCAGGAGGCCGAGCAGGCGCGCGCGGGCCACCGACTCCATCCGTGAGCGCGTGCCCAGCTTGGTGCCGATGTTGCGCAGGTAGGCCTTGATCGTCTCCGGCGAGAGCGACAACCGCGCTCCCACCTCCGCGTTGGACAATCCGAGGGCCACCTGGGCGAGGACGTCGATCTCGCGCGGTGAGAGCACCGATTTGGCGGCCACCGGGATGTCTCCGGCGTCCGGCGCGCGCCCGACGCCGGCGAGGGCCGAGCCGGCGGCCAACAACCGGTCGCGGAGCGCCGGGTCGCCCAGCTCGGCCGCGATCGCGCGCAGCTCACCGTGCAGCACCCGCAACTGCTCGCGGTCCGACGCCTCCAGGCCGACGGTGTGCTCGGCGGCGGCGACGTCGGCCATGCGCAGGCGACGATCGACCTCGTCACGGACCCGGAACTCCGAGGCCAGATCGGCGGCGACCGAGTTGAACGTCCGCGTCACGTGATCGCCGAGCTGGGTGGCCACGCGCGCCGAACCGTAGAGGATCGTGCGGGCGACCCCGGAGACCATCACCGGCACCGAGATGATGGCCCGGAGCCCCTCCTGCCCCACCGCCTCCGCGTAGTGCCGGGTGATGCCGGAACAGTCCTCGTAGTCGCGGACCGTCGCCGGTCTCCCGGACGCCATCACGTGGCCTCCCAGCCCGCGGCCCTTGGCGACCTGGAGTCCCTGCATCGAGGTGGTGCGGGCGCCGATGAACCTGCTGAGCTGGGCGGTCTCGCCGTTCCCCTCCCCGGCGAAGACCATGGGGAGCCCGGATTCCTGGCGGGCACGGCGCAGTGCGCCCAGGACGGCGTCCGAATCGCTCGGCCGGAGGGTGGTCATCTCAGCTCTCCTGTTACTGACGGGTCAGCCCCGCGCGGAGTCGCGGATGCTGGTGATGATGGCGGAGAAGTCCTTGTCCCCGTGGTCCTGCGCGAACTCGTCGTACAGGGCCGCGGCGGCGGCACCCAGCGGCGCCACGGTGCCGGTGCTCTCCAGGGCGGACAGCGCCAACCCGAGATCCTTGTTCATCAGCGCGGTCGCGAAGCCGGGCTTGAACTCGTTGTTCGCCGGCGACGTCGGGACCGGACCCGGGACCGGGCAGTTGGTGTGCAGGGCCCAGCTGTTGCCGGTGGCGCCGGTGACGACGTCGAACAGCGCCTGGTGCTCGAGCCCCAGCCTCTCGGCCAGCACGAACGCCTCGCCGATCGCGATCTGGTGCACCGCCAGGACCATGTTGTTGCAGACCTTCGCCGCCTGCCCGGCGCCGGCGGCGCCGCAGTGGATGACCTTCCCCGCCATCGGTTCGAGAACCGGCTCGGCGGCGGCGAACGCCTCCGGCTCGCCCCCGACCATGAACGCGAGGGTGCCGGCCGTGGCACCCTTGACCCCACCCGAGACCGGCGCGTCCACCTGCAGCATCCCGGCGGACACCGCCCGCTCGTGGACCTCGCGGGCGTCGTCGACCGAGATGGTCGACGAGTCGATGAACAGCGTGCCCGCCTCCGCGGAGTCGAGTACCTCGGCGTAGGTGGACTTCACCAGGTCCCCGTTGGGCAGCATCGTGATGACCACCGCGGCGCCCCGCACCGCCTCGGCCGGGGACCCACACACCGTGACACCGGCCTCGCGGGCGGCGTCCTGCGCGGCCGGCACGGGGTCGAAGCCGCGGACCGCGTGACCGGCCCCGGCCAGGTTGGCGGCCATCGGGCCGCCCATGTTGCCCAGCCCGAGGAACGCCACGGTCGGCTTGTCGGTGCTCGTGTCCACGTTGCTCATCTACTACGCTCCCAGTCCGCGCGCGGCGACGGCCCGGCCGACGACGACGCGCATGATCTCGTTCGTGCCCTCAAGGATGCGGTGCACCCGCAGATCCCGCACGATCTTCTCGATTCCGTATTCGGATAGATATCCGTAGCCGCCGAACAGCTGCAGCGAGCGGTCCGCGACGTCGAAGCACCGGTCGGTGACGAACAGCTTGGCCATGGCGCACAGCTCGACGTGGTCGGGCTCCTTGGCGTCCAGCGCCGCGGCGGCCCGCCACAGCATCAACCGGCTCGCCTCCAGCTGCGTGGCCAGCTCCGCGAGGGTGAATCGGATGGTCGGCTCGTCGATGAGCGCGCCACCGAACGCCTCGCGGTCCCGCACGTGGGCCACCGCCCGCGAGTAGGCCTCCTGCGCCCCGCCCAGCGAGCACGCCGCGATGTTGATACGGCCACCGTTGAGACCGCGCATCGCGATGGTGAAGCCCAGCCCCTCGCCCCCGGAGTCGGCCCCACCGATGAGGTTGGCGGCCGGCACGCGCACGCCCTCCATGATCACCTGCGCGGTGGGCTGCGCGTTCCACCCCATCTTCCGCTCGTCGGGGCCGAAACTCAGCCCGTCCGAGTCCGCGGGGACCAGGAACGCCGAGATGCCCTTCGGGCCGGCGTCCCCGGTCCTCGCCATGACCAGATACACGTCCGACTGTCCGCCGCCGGAGATGAACTGCTTGGTCCCGGTGAGCACGTAGTGGTCACCGTCCCGGACCGCCTTCGTCCGCAACGCCGCGGCGTCGGACCCGGCGCCGGGCTCGGTGAGGCAGTAACTCGCGAAGGCCTCCATCGAGGCGAGTCGCGGGATCCACTCGTGCCGCTGCTCGTCGGTGCCGAACTCGTCGACCATCCACACGCACATGTTGTGGATCGACAGGTACGCCGCCACCGACGGGCACCCGCGCGCGAGCTGCTCGAAGATCCGCACCCCGTCCAGGCGACGCATCCCGCTGCCCCCGACGTCCTCGGAGACATAGATCGCGCCCATGCCCATCCCCGCGGCCTCGCGCAGGACGTCCTTGGGGAAGTGATGGGCCTCGTCCCACTCCTGCGCCATGGGACCGATCCGCTTGTCCGAGAAATCGCGAGCGGCGTCGACGATGACCTTGTCGTCGTCATCCAGCGTGAACATACAGTTCCTCTCCTACGCCCGGCAGGCGTCAGTCCATCGTGGGGATGACGAACTCGGCGCCGTCCTTGATCCCGGAGGGCCACCGCTGCGTGACCGTCTTGACCTTGGAGTAGAACTTGATCGACTCCGGGCCGTGCTGGTTGAGGTCGCCGAAGCCGGACTTCTTCCAGCCGCCGAAGGTGTGGTACGCGATCGGCACCGGGATCGGCACGTTGACGCCGACCATGCCGACCTCGACGCGGGAGACGAACTCGCGGGCCGCGTCACCGTCGCGGGTGAAGATGGCCACGCCGTTGCCGTACTCGTGGTCGGTGGGCAGCGCGAGGGCCTCCTCGAAGTCCTTGGCGTGGACGACGGTGAGCACCGGGCCGAAGATCTCGTCGGTGTAGACGCTCATGTCGGTGGTGACCTTGTCCAGCAGCGTCGGCCCGACGTAGTAGCCCCCGGAGATGTCCTCCCCGTCGAAGGTGTCGGTGTACGCCCCCACGCCGCGGCCGTCGACGAGCACCTCCGCGCCCGCCTCGGCGCCCTGGGAGATGTAGTCCAGCACGCGCTCCTTGGACTCCGGGGTCACCAGCGGTCCGTAGTCGGACTGCGGGTCGTGGCTGTGGCCGACCTTCAGCGCCTCGACCTTGGGCAGGAGCTTCTCGATGAGCTTCTCCGCCGTGCCCTCGCCGACCGGCACGGCCACCGAGATGGCCATGCAGCGCTCACCGGCCGAGCCGAAACCGGCTCCGACCAGGGCGTCCGCGACCTGGTCCATGTCCGCGTCCGGCATGATGATCGCGTGGTTCTTGGCGCCGCCGAAGCACTGGGCGCGCTTGCCGGTCCGCGCGGCGTTCTCGTAGATGTACTGGGCGATCGGGGTCGAGCCGACGAAGCCGACCGCCTGGATGGTGTCGTTGTTGAGGATCGCGTCCACGGCCTCCTTGTCGCCGTGCACCACCTGGAAGATGCCGTCCGGCAGACCGGCCTCGGTGAACAGCTCCGCGAGGCGGACCGGCACCGACGGATCGCGCTCGGAGGGCTTGAGGACGAACGCGTTGCCGCAGGCGATCGCCGGGCCGGCCTTCCACAGCGGGATCATGGCCGGGAAGTTGAACGGCGTGATGCCGGCGACGACGCCGAGCGGCTGGCGCATGGAGTAGACGTCCACGCCGGTGCCGGCGTTCTCGGTGTACTCGCCCTTGAGCAGGTGCGGGATGCCGATCGCGAACTCGATGACCTCGAGGCCGCGCTGGATGTCGCCCTTGGCGTCCGGCGTCGTCTTGCCGTGCTCGATCGCCAGCAGCTCGGCGAGCTCCTGCATGTTCTGGTTGACCAGGTCGACGAACCGCATGAGCACGCGGGCGCGCTTCTGCGGGTTCTGCGCGGCCCACCCCTTCTGCGCGGCAGCGGCCTTCGCGATGACCTCGTCGACCTCCGCGGTGGTGGCGAGCGGCACGCACGCCTGCGCCTTTCCGGTGCTCGGGTTGAGCACGTCCTGCATGCGTCCGCCGGTCGCGGCGACCCGCTTGCCGTTGATGTAGTGCTCGACCTGCCTGAGATCCGACATGACCGTCCCTTCGTCAGCGGGGACGCCCCGGCCGGTCGGCCGAGCGCCCCTCTCCCGTGATGCCCATCACCCTATACTTGCAACTCCTAGTAATCCATATCCGGGGCGGACCGACCCGCCACCCTCCCCTTTCGGGTGTACCGCCGCGGCCGACGGCGGCCCTACTGTGAGCTGACTCACTACGCAGGAACGTCCGTCGACAGGAGCACCCATGTCCCCGCTGCCCACCGAGGCCACCGTCCGGTTCCGCGCCGCCCGAGACTTCCTCCAGGCCCACGCGCAGGACTACGACGCCGCCCGGGACGGCTTCGCCTGGCCCGAGCTCGACGAGTGGAACTGGGCGCTGAACTGGTTCGACGTCCAGGCCGAGGGCAACGACGATCCCGCACTGTGGATCGTCGAGGAGCACGACGGCGGCGGCGCCCCGACCGAGGCGAAGTACTCGTTCGACGAGATGCGCGTCCGCTCGGACCGCACGGCCAACTGGCTACGCGATCAGGGCGTGGAGCCCGGCGACCGCATCCTGCTCATGCTGGCCAACCAGGTCGAACTGTGGGACGTCATGCTGGCCGTCATCAAGCTGGGCGCCGTGGTCATCCCCGCGACCACGCTGCTGGCCGAGGGCGACCTGCGCGACCGGATCGCCCGCGGCGGGATCAAGCACGTCATCGCGCGTGCCGAGCTGGCCGAGCGATTCGCCGCGATCCCCGGCGACTATCAGCGCATCTCGGTCGGCGGAGCCGGCGCGGGTGACGCCGGCGGCGGAGCCGGCGCGGGTGGCGCGGTCGGCGGCGCCCCGGACGGGTGGACCGACCTGGCGGGCGCGATGGACGCCTCCCCCGACTTCACCCCGAGCCACACCACCCACGCCGACGACACCCTGCTGCTGTACTTCACCTCCGGGACCACCAGCAAGCCCAAGCTCGTCGAGCACACGCACGCCTCCTACCCGGCCGGCCACCTGTCGACCATGTACTGGATCGGCCTGCAGCCCGGCGACGTCCACCTCAACGTCTCCTCGCCGGGGTGGGCCAAGCACGCCTGGTCCAACGTCTTCACCCCGTGGATCGCGGGCTCGTGCGTGTTCATCTACAACTACTCCCGCTTCGACGCCACGGCGATGATGCGGGAGATGGACCGCTGCGGAGTGACGAGCCTGTGCTGCCCGCCGACGGTGTGGCGCATGCTCATCCAGGCCGACCTCACCCAGCTGCAGGTGCCGCCGCGACTGGCGGTGGGCGCCGGCGAGCCGCTGAACCCCGAGGTGATCGGCCGCGTCCGCGACGCGTGGGGCGTGACCATCCGCGACGGGTTCGGCCAGACCGAGACCACCGTGCAGATCGCCAACACCCCCGGTCAGCCCATCAAGGACGGCTCCATGGGCCGCCCGTGCCCCGGCTTCGACGTGGCGCTGGTCGACCCGGCCACCGGGCAGGAGGTCACCGGCGACGGGGCCGAGGGCGAGATCTGCCTGCGCCTCGACCCGCGTCCGCTCGGCCTCATGGTCGGCTACCACGGCGACCCCGAGCGGACCGCCGCCGCCTACGCGGACGGTTTCTACCACACCGGCGACGTGGGCTCGCGGGACGCGGACGGCTACATCACCTACGTGGGCCGCACCGACGACGTGTTCAAGTCCTCGGACTACCGGATCTCCCCGTTCGAGCTCGAGTCCGTGCTGCTCGAGCACCCGGCCGTGGCCGAGGCGGCCGTCGTCCCCTCCCCCGACCCCGTCCGGCTGAGCGTGCCCAAGGCGTTCGTCGTCCTCGCCGGCGACTGGCAGCCGAACGAGGACACCGCGCGGGAGATCTTCGAGTACTCGCGCACCCACCTGGCCGGCTACAAGCGGATCCGCCGACTGCAGTTCACGGATCTGCCCAAGACGATCTCGGGCAAGATCCGGCGCGTGGAGCTGCGCAGGGCCGAGGTCGACAACGGGCCGTCGGTGGACTTCCCCGGCGAGTTCCGCGAGGAGGCGCTGCGCTGACCACGGCGTGACCGGCGGGCGTCCCCCACGCGGGCGGCGCCCGCCGCGGGCGTGTCAGGCCCGGATGAGGCCGTCGATCTCCTCCGGGGTCCACGGGGGGTTGTCGTGGAAGTCGCGGTACGCGAGGATCTGCGCCTCGGGTGTCGGGAAGCGGCCGATGAACCCGCCGGAGCCGGCGAACACGCCCCCGGTGACCCCCTCGGACAGCTCCGAGACCAGATAGGTGTAGAGGGGCGCGACGTACTCCGGTCCCGCCGGGTCGAGCGCGCCCGCCACGCTGAGCTCGTCGAGCATGCCCCGTCGCCCGAGCTCGCGGATCTGCTCCTCGTACCCGTCACCGCTGGACAGTCGTGTCCGCGCGCCCGGGCAGACGACGTTGGTCCGGATCCCGTACTCGGCCAGCTCCGCGGCCAACGCCATGGTCAGCGACGTCACCGCTCCCTTGCCGGCCGGGTAACCGGTGCCACCGTAGTCACCCTTCCACGCGAACGACGACGTGGTGACGATCGCCCCCGATCCCGCCTCCACGAGGTGGGGGGCGAACACCCGGCACGGGGCGAACACGGTACCCAGGTGGGCGTCCATGAGATCGGCGAACTCGGAGTGGGAGACGGTGAGGATCGAGGAACCGGCGGGTTCGGCCACCCCGGCGCAGGTGATGAGGCCGAGCACGGTCGAGTCGCCCTCGCGGGCCCGCGCGAGCATCTCCTCGGCGACCTCGGGGGCGTGCGCGGGTCCGGTCACTCCTGTGATCCGGCCCGTCGACCGCGCGGCGAGGTCGTCGACCTGTTCTGCCAGCGCTGTCGCATCCCGCCCGTTGAGCACCACGTCCGCGCCGCGGGCGGCGAGGTCCTCGGCCACCGCGGCCCCGATCCCCCGGGACGAGCCGGTGACGGCGACGACCCGTCCGTCCAGCCGGAGTCCCGGGTCCCGACCCTCCCTCGTCATGACCGCGAGCCCACCGGGTCGGCGCGGCGGTCGTGATCGGGGGCCCGGGCGGCGAGGACCCGCTTCGCCCAGCCGTAGTCGGTCTTGCTGCTGGGGTGGCGCTCGACCGTCTCGACCACCCAGTAGGCGACGGGGACCTTGAAACCCGCCAGGGTCCCGCGCAGGTCCTTCTCGAGGGCCTCGAAGTCCCCCACGTGCCCCTCGGCCCACTCGATCACGGCCCCGACCCGGTGCCCGAACCTCTCGTCGGGTACCCCGAGCGCCACCGCGTCCTGCACGCCGTCGGCCGCCTTGAGCGCGGACTCGACCTCCTCGGCGAAGATCTTCTCCCCGCCGGAGTTGATGACCTGGCTGCCGCGTCCGAGCATGATGATGGAATCCGGGCCGTCGTACCTCCCCCGGTCCCCGGTGAACACACGTCGGACGCCCGCGATCTCGCGGAAGGTCTCGGCGGATTTGGCCTCGTCCTTGTAGTAGCCGCTGGGCTGGTAGCCGGACTTGACGATCCACCCGATCTCCGTGGAGTCGTCGGGGAGGAGCTCGTCGAAGTCGTCGACCAGCTGCAGGTGGGCTCCTCGCGGGATGCGGGGACCGCGGTCGGCGAACAGCGAACCGTCGTCGAGGTCGGCCCTGGTGGCGACCCCGAGCCCGCCGAAGCCGCTCTCGGACGACCCGAACGCGTCCATGATCATGAGATCGGGCCGCAGTTCGAGCAGCTCGGCCTTGACCGACGGGGAGAACAGCGCGGCCCCGGAGCTGACCATGAACACGCTCGAGGTGTCCGCGCCGGTCTCGCGCATGTGCGCGAGCATCGGCCGCACCATGGCGTCCCCGGCGACGATCACGATCTGGATCTTCTCGCTGACGATCTCTCCCACGACGTCCGCGGCCCGGAAGTGCGGCAGATAGTGACACGTGCCGCCCGAGAACAGGGCGGTGAAACTGGGCATCAGCCCGGACGTGTGGATGAGCGGCAACAGGACGAGGTATCGCGCCGGGTCACCACCCAGTCCCGAGCGGGACTGGTGGAACTCGTCGGGCACGGGCTCACCGGTGTAGTAGTCGGCGCCTCCGGCCAGGCTCCGCCACAGGTCCTCCTGACGCCACATCACCCCCTTCGGCTTGCCGGTGGTGCCGCCGGTGAAGACCAGGAACAGGTCGTCGGCGCTGCGGTCGGCCGGGACCCGTTCCGGGGAGGCCGCCGCGAGGGCCTCCCCGGCGTCGAGCGCATCGTCGGGCAGGTCCGGAACCCCGGAGCCGTCGTCCACCGCGATGAGGAGCCGCAACGTCTCCAGTCCCTCCGCCGCCGCCGCCACGGCCGGCGCGAACTCGCGGTGGAAGACCAGAGCGCACGCGTCCGAATAGTCGTAGAGGTATCGCAGTTCGGATCCCGCGTAGCGGTAGTTGATGCTGATGGGGACCGCGCGGAGCTTGAGGACGCCGAGGAAGAGCGCGATGCAGTCGACGCCGTTGCGCAGGTGGATCGCGACGTGCGCCCCGGCACCCACCCCGCGGGAGGCGAGGACGTCGGCCCACCGGTTGGCCTCGGCGTCCAGGTCGGCGTAGGTGAGGCGGCGCTCGTCCTCCACCACCGCCAGTCGGTCGCTGCCGTACGCGTCCGCCGCGTGCTCGAACAGGTCTGCGAAGTTGTGTGCCATGACTGGTCCTCCGGAGTGTGACGGCGGGTCGGGCGCTCAGACGGGGGTGATGGGAAGTGCGTTCCGCCTGGGTCCGAAGTCGAAGGCCGCGCCGGTGCTGATGCGGGTCACGGCCACCTCCTCGAACTCCTCTGCGGGCCGGTCCCCCATCCGCAGGACGGCCTCGACTCGTGTGCCGCCGGTGGGGACGCGCTCGACCGTCCAGTGCGGGTCCACCGCCCGGGCCGCGGCGGCGAGCGGCCGGAGTCCGTCGCGGGCGAGCAGGGGTAGCCAGGTGTCGTCGGCGAACCCGTCCGCGGTCGTGTCCCAGTGGACGGTCAGCCCGGTGCCGTCGGCGGACACCTCGGACGAGTACCCGGTGTAGGCGGTGGGGCCGGCGAGCGGGTGCACGTCGAGAACCGCCGCGAGCCCCGGGGCGTCCGCGGCGACACCCAGGACGTCCCGGATCCGGCCCGCGGCGACCCCGGCGATCCCGGTGGCCTGGTAGGCGAGCAGTCGGTCGGCGACCCCGGCATCCGAGCGACGTCGGACCGACTGGTGGAATCCCACGGCGAGCAGGTGCATCTGGAGGTAGACCTCGCGGATGATCCTGATGAGTGCGGCGGAGGTGAACTCCGTGAAGACCAGGTCGCTGAGCAACGGCCCGGCGTAGTCGTCGCGCTCACCCTCCCCCGTGGTGTCGCGGGGTGCCGGCGGGTCGAACCGGAACCCGACCACGCGGCTCGACGCCGACTCGACGGCGGGCTCGGGGAACGGGAACGGCTCCGCGTCGGGATCGATCCGCACCCGCCAGTGGCAGTGCGGCGTCCGGCCCTCGGGGCTGCGGGGCGGCCGATGGATCGGCTCGACCACGGCCAGCGGGTTGGTGGCCAGGGCCGTGGCGGGGAACGTGGGGTCCTCGATGTCGTGACACATCGTCGTGACCAGGCGGTCCCCCATCGGCTCGACGTCCATGAGCGCGCCGCAGTGGTCGAGCCAGAACTCCCCGTTGTCGTGGTCGCTCACGGCATAGCGGAAGTCCATGAACTCGGGCGGGGCACCGACGTCGAGCTGGAACCCCTTGAAGATCTCGGCGACCCCGTCGCCGGTGATGGACAGCGCCTCCTTCATACGCTTCGCGTAGTGCGGGCTGGCGGCCTGCCACTCCTCGATCGCGACGTCACGCATGCCGTCGACGCCGAACTCGCCGAGCAGGGCCGGCATCCCGGCCCGGTCGATGAGCTGCCCGATGAGGAGCAGGTCCGGCAGGAGCCGGGCGAGTGTCGGGTGGGACAGGGACTCGAGAGGATCACGCGGTGACGGGGTGGCCATGGGGATCAGACCTCGTCCGGCGAGGAGACTGGCCACAGCGGGGCCGGGCTGTCCTCGAGGCGGTACCAGCCGGCCGGCTTGCCGCCCGCGCCCTCGAAGCGCTTCTTCATGGACGGGGTCAACGCGTCCGCCTCGTACATGCGCATCATCAGGTCCACGACGTTGCCGAAGTCGAAGAAGTCGCGCTGCCAGGCCCACTGCTGGTTGCCATTGTAGAGGAACCACGAGCCACCCAGACCGTGCACCTCGTAGGGCTTGCCGGTCTTGGGGTCGACGGTGGCACGGGCGATCTGCTTCCACAGGCACAGCACGTCGCCGGTCTCGGGGTCGATGATCGTGCGGATGTAGGGGTACTCCCAGCCGTCCAGCCCCTCCATCTCCTGGCCGAGGGCGATGTCGCGGATCTCGTCGCGACCGACGGCCATGAAGTCGTCCTTGGTGCCGTAGTTCCAGCCGTAGGTCGCGTCCTCGGCGAAGAACTCGGCGAGGGGCTTCCAGTCCCTGTTGCGCTCACATTCGGCGTTGGCCTCGATCCATCGGTCGACGAACTCGGCGATCTCGGCGCGGTCGAAACGGGTCACGTCATTCACTCCTGGGTGTGGGTTCCGGAGGTCCCCGGTCCGGCACGTACCGGCCGGGGGTCACTCCTCCGGGTCTGCAGGTGGGGAATCTGTTCTCGGGACGGTCACTCACCGACCAGGCGCAGGGCCTGGGTCGGGCAGTACTTCACGGCGTCTCTGACCGCGTCGAGCTGGTCGTCGGGGATGTCCCCGCGCTTCGCGCGGGCCTTGGCCTCGGAACCCTTGCCGACGGTGAACCAGTCGGGGGCCTCGGCCTGACATTCGGCGTGGCCCTGACACAGGTCGAAGTCGACCTCGACGCGCATCACAACACCCGCCTCCGGTAGCGGACCTTGCAGGGCTGGGCCAGCTGGACGACCATCTTCGAGTGGTCGTTGTGGTAGCTCTCCTCGGGCTGCGCGAGCTCGAACTCGAACTCCCGGAGCAGGACCGAGAAGATGGCCTTGATCTGCAGCTGGGCGAACGCCGCGCCCACGCAGCGGTGCCGGCCCGCACCGAACGGGATCCACGTCCAGCGGTTGACGATGTCCTCCTGCCTCGGCTCGAAGTAGCGGTCCGGGTCGAAGGAGTCGGCGTCGGGGAAGTCTTCCGGGAGCCGGTTGGACACCGCCGGCGAGGCGGCGACGGTCTGGCCGGCCCGGACCACGAAGTCGTCGATCTTGACGTCCTCCTGCGCGACCCGCATGAGGATGATGAGCGGCGGGTGCAGCCGCAGGGTCTCCTTGAGCGCGTTCTCGACCTTCGGCATCTGGCGGAGCGCGCCGAAGCTGTACTCGGCCCCGTCGGCGTAGATCTCGTCGAGCTCGGCGAGGACCTGCTCCATGTACTCCGGGTGGCGCAGGAGCTCGATGAGCATCCAGGCGCTGGTGCCCGACGTGGTGTGGTGGCCGGCGAACATCATGGAGATGAAGATCCCGGTCACCTCGTTCGGGGTGAACCGGTGGGTGCCGTCCTCGTCCTTGATCGACACCAGCACGTCGAGGAGGTCGCGGTCCTCCTTGTCGGCCGGCGGATTGGCGATCCGCTCGTCCATGATCGCCGAGACGAGCTCCACGAGTCCCTCGCGGGCGGCGTCCCGTCGACGGAAGGATTCGATGTCCGCGTACGGGTCGATGTACGCGTGGGGGTCGGTCCCCTGCTCCAGATCGTGGTACAGGTGCGCGAACCGGGCGTCGAGCTGTTCGCGGAACTTCGGCCCGATGAGACAGGCCGACGAGGTGTAGATGGTCAGCTCGGAGAACCACTCGAGCAGGTCGATTTCGCCCTCGTCGCCCCAGTCCGCGACCATCCGCTCGACCTCGCGCGGGATGGTGACGGCGTGCTGACGCATGTGCTCCCCGCGGAGGGCGGTGTTGTGCAGCATCTCCGACCGCCGCTCCGGGCTGGCGTCGAACACGACGCCCTCCCCGAACACCGGCGTCATGAACGGGTAGGCGGCCGCCTGGTCGAGGGCCTCGTCCGGGGCGCGGAAGAACGCCTCGTTCGCGGCGGCCCCGGACGCGAGGCAGATGTCGCGGTCGGCGATCCGGAAGATCCCCAACTCACCGCATTCCTCCCGGACCCGCCAGAACAGACTGATGGGATCGGTGCGGAGCTCGTCCATGTGGCCGAGGTCGCCCTCGCCCCCGGACACGCGGGTCGGCTCTCTCAGGGACGAGAAGTCGACCGGGTTCTCTGTGCTGGTCACGAGTAGTCCTCCTCGATGGGGGCCTCCGGCTGGATCTCCAGCTCGGTGATCTGGGCGCCTCGGGGCATCGACACCATGGCGGCGACTCCCCGGGCGAGGTCGGCGGGCTTGCACATCCGTGGGTGACGACCGAACCCGTGCCTGACCCATTCGTTGATGACGGCCTCGGCGGTGTCCTGGTCGAACTCGGTGCCCATCTCGGTCATCACCGGGCCCGGGCGGACGACGCCGAGCCGGACGCCCGTGCCCTCGAGCTCCCGGCGGGCCTGGGTGGCCATCGTCTCCAGGCCCGCCTTGGCGGCGACGTACGCACCCGACCGGGGCCGGGCCGTGTAGGCGACGTCGGAGCCGATGAGCACGACGTCCCCGCGGCGGCGTCCGATCATGCCGGGCAGCACCGCGTGCAACAGGCGGTGGACGGCGAGCAGATGGATGTCGATCTGGGCGGCGAAGTCCTCCGGGGACAGCTCCCAGACCCGGGCCATCTTCAGGCTTCCCGCGCTGGACACCAGCACCTCGGGCTCCCCGTAGGCCTCGGTGGCCGCGGTGACGAACCCGGTGACGGAGTCGGCGTCAGTGACGTCGACCGCCCGCGCCGTCGCCTCGCCACCGGCCTCGCGGATGGATCGGACGAGGTCGTCGAGGCGGTCGGCCCGGCGGGCGCCGACGACGACCGGGTGGCCGAGCGCCGCCAGGGCCTCGGCGGACGCACGGCCGATGCCCGAGGAGGCCCCGGTGACCAGCGCGGGCCTGGCCGAGGCCTCGGGATGCGGCGGGAACCTCAGGCTCATCGCGCCGCCACCTCGACGCGCATCGGCAGGTGGGCGAAGCCGCGGACGTTGGAGGAGTGGACGCGCTGGGCACCGGGGAGCAACTTGTACCCCGAGATCGACCGCGAGATCATGTCCAGTGCGATCCGGCCCTCGAGCCGGGCCAGGTGCGCGCCCAGGCAGAAGTGCGGGCCCTGGCCGAAGCTCAGGCTCGCCGAGGTGTCGCGGGTCAGGTCGAAGGTGTCACCGCGGTCGAACACCTCCTCGTCGCGGTTGGCGGAGCCGATGAGCAGCAGCACCTTCTGGTCGGCGGGGATCGTCACGCCGCGGATCGAGGTCTCCTGCGTCGTGGTGCGCAGGACCATCTGGCTGGAGGTGTCGTACCGCAGCGTCTCCTCCACCCAGGCCGGGGCGAGCTCGGGGTCGGCGAGCACCGCGCGCGACTGGTCCGGGTTCTCGTGACCCCAGAACAGCGCGTTGGCCAGCAGCTTGGTGGTGGTCTCGTTGCCGGCGACCACCATGAGGAAGAGGAAGGACAGGATCTCGTCCTCGTCGAGCTTCTCGCCGTCGATCTCGGCGTCCAGCAGCGCGGAGGTGAGGTCCTCGGTCCGGGCCCTCCGACGCTCGGCGACCATGCCCTGGTAGTAGGTGATGAGGTCGAGGGCGGCGACCATCGACTCCTGCGGGACGTCCTCCACGCCCTCCTCGCGGTGCATGACCAGATCGGCCAGGCGGCGCAGCTCGGCACGGTCGGCCTCCGGGACCCCCATGAGATCCGAGATGACGTCCATGGGCAGCTTGCCCGCGTAGTCGTCGACGAAGTCGAACGCCTCGCCGTCGCGGGACCGCTCCAGGCACTCGTCCCAGTACTGGCGGGAGATGGCCGCGATCCCGTCCGACAGCGCGTCGACGCGGCGGGAGGTGAACCCCTTGCTCACGAGCTTGCGCAGCCGCGCGTGCCGTGGGTCGTCCATCGCGAGGAAGGACATCGTCTTGTAGGCGTGGGGTCCGTAGGCCGCCGGATCCAGAGAGACGCCCATGGCGTTGGAGAACACCTCCGGCGCCCGGAACGCCTCCCGCACGTCGGCGTGCCTGCTCAGTGCCCAGAAACCCAGCTCGGGGTTGTGGTAGACGGGCGCCTCGGCGCGCAGACGCGCGTAAAACGGGTACGGGTCCTCGTGCACCGCATAGTCGTACGGGCTGAAGACGAGTGGAGCGGGAGCGCTGGTGGTCATGGCCGGTGTCACCTCAGGATCAGTCGAGCTGCGGATTCGATCGCGTCTGCCATGTCCGAGTAGGAGCCGTAGCCCATCCCCGCCCGGACGAGTGCGCCGGCGTAGACCATCTCCAGCGCACTGACGACCTCGTCGTCGTTCTCCTCCCCCAGCGCCGTCACGAGGCGGCGGCGGATGTCCGCGCCGATCCGGACGCGCAGGTGGGACACCTCCGGGTCGTCACCCAGCAGCGCGGCGGTGACCGCCGACGACAGTTCGGGCTCGTCGGCCAGCAGCAGTGCCACGTCGCGCAGTACGGCGACCACCCTGTCGGCGGTGGAGCCGCCCTCGGGCCGCTCCGTCACGTGCTCGCTCAGCCGCCGCCAGAACACCTCCGCGATGAGATGCCCCTTGGAGGAGAAGTAGGTGTACGCGGTCGCCGGGGCGACCCCCGCCTTGGCGGCGACACCGCGCACGGCCAGGCCCCCCGGGCCCTTCTCGCGCAGCACCTCGACCGCTGCGCTGGTCAGGCGGTCGACGGTCTCGGCCTGCTGGCCGTTGAGCCTGCGCCGCGTCGATTCGAACCGGAGATCACTGGACATGTGTCTGGACATTACACCACCGTCGGACTACCGTCTAGACAGCTGTCCACCCGACCGACGCCCACCCATTCCGACGAAAGGGCCCACCGTGACGACGAGCATCACCGACACCGCCCCCCTGCTCATCGGCGGCGAGCTCCGCCCCGCCACCGGCGGCGCCACGTTCGACGTGCTCAACCCCGCCACCGAGGAGGTCATCGGCCGCGCCTCCGACGCCTCCGCAGAGGACATGGACGCGGCCATCGCCGCCGCACGCGACGCCTTCGACACGACCGACTGGTCGACCGACCACTCGTTCCGCGCTCGGTGCCTCCGCCAGCTGCGCGACGCCCTGCAGGCCGAGATCGAGGAACTGCGGACGCTGACGATCGCCGAGGTCGGCGCACCGCGGATGTTCACCGCCGGCCCGCAGCTCGAGGGCCCGGTGGCGGACCTGGGCTGGCTGGCCGACCTCGTGGACTCGTACCAGTGGGTCACCGAGCTGGGCGAGTCGGAGATCATGGGCGTGCGCTCGAACCGGTCCACCCGCCGTGAGGCGATCGGCGTGGTCGGCGCCATCACCCCGTGGAACTTCCCCAACCAGATCAACCTCGCCAAGATCGGCCCCGCCCTGGCCGCCGGCTGCACGGTCGTCCTCAAGCCCGCACCGGACACCCCGCTCATCGCGGCCGCGGTGGCCCGGATCGCGGCCGAGCGCACCGACATCCCCGCGGGCGTCCTCAACGTGGTGACCGGCACCGATCACAGCCTGGGGGCGCAGCTGGTCGAGGACCCTAGGGTCGACCTCGTCTCGTTCACCGGCTCCACGGCGACCGGCAAGAAGATCATGGCCTCCGCCGCGGAGACGCTGAAGAAGGTCTTCCTCGAACTCGGCGGGAAGTCGGCGGCGGTCGTGCTCGACGACGCCGACCTGGGTACCGCCTGTTTCATGACCGCCCTCAACGCCTGCACCCACGCCGGCCAGGGCTGCGCGCTCACCACCCGGCTCGTGGTGCCGCGGTCCAGGTACGCAGAGGCGGTCGAGGCCGCCAAGGGCGCCATGGCCTCGTTCGCCCCCAAGGACCCGAACGACCCCGGCGCGTTCTGCGGTCCGGTCATCTCCGCGGCCCAGCGCGAGCGCGTCGAGGGGTACATCGAGCTCGCCCGGCAGGAGGGCGGGACCATCGAGACCGGCGGCGGGCGTCCCTCCGACCCCGACAAGGCCCGCGGGTTCTGGGTCGAGCCCACGCTCATCTCCGGCCTCGACAACTCCGCGCGCGTCGCGCAGGAGGAGATCTTCGGCCCCGTCCTGGTGGTGATCCCCCACGACGGCGACGACGACGCGATCCGGATCGCCAACGACTCGCCCTACGGCCTGTCCGGCGCGGTGTGGGGCACCGACCCCGAGCGCGTCGAGAAGGTCGTCGCCGGCATCCGCACCGGCACCCTCGGCGTCAACGGCGGCCAGTGGTACGGCGCGGACGTGCCCTTCGGGGGCTACAAGCAGTCCGGCATCGGGCGCGAGATGGGGCGCGAGGGTTTCGAGGAATACCTCGAGATCAAGTCCGTCGCCACCCCGGCCTGACCGGCGACCACCCGGCATCCACCTACAGGAAGAGACACACGACATGGGACGTTTCGACGGGAAGACCGCCATCGTGACCGGGGCCGCCGGTGGCATCGGCGAGGAGTACGCCAGGGCGCTGGCCGCCGAGGGCGCGAACGTGGTGGTGGCCGACGTCTCGGCCGAGGCCGGGGAGCGCGTGGCGGCCGAGATCTCCGCCGCGGGCGGGAGTGCGCTGTTCCAGCACACGGACGTCTCGGACCCGGACTCGGCGAACGCCTGCGCACAGGTGGCCGTCGACACGTACGGCCGGCTCGACCTGCTGGTCAACAACGCCGCGATCTTCGGCGGGATGAAGCTCGACTTCCTCATCACCGTCCCCTGGGACTACTACGAGAAGTTCATGTCCGTGAATCTCAACGGGCAGCTCCTCATGGTCCGCGCGTGCTGGGAGAAGATGGCCGCGGGCGGCGGCGGCGCGATCGTCAACCAGTCCTCCACCGCGGCCTGGCTGTACTCGGGCTTCTACGGCCTGGCCAAGGTCGGGGTCAACGGCCTGACCCAGCAGCTGGCCACCGAGCTGGGCGGGTCCAACATCCGGATCAACGCGATCGCGCCCGGCCCCATCGACACCGAGGCCAACCGCACGTCGACCCCGCAGTCGATCGTCGAGGAGATGGTCGGCAGGCTCCCCCTCAAGCGCATGGGGCAGCCGGAGGACCTGGTGGGGATGCTGCTGTTCCTGCTCTCGGATGAGGCGTCGTGGGTGACGGGGCAGATCTTCAACGTCGACGGCGGACAGATCATCCGCTCATGACCGCCGACGCCTCCCCCCACACCGCCGGCGCCCCGATCGGCCCCGGATCGCCCGACGACTCCCCCGCCCCGGTCGGCTTCATCGGCCTGGGCAACATGGGCGCGCCCATCGCGCGCCGCCTCCTGGCCTGGCCCGGCGGGCTGGTGGTGTGCGACGTGCGCGCCGAGGCCACCGAGCCCTTCGTCGCCGAGGGCGCGACGGCCGTGGTCACCGGCGCCGAGGTCGCGCGGACCGCCCGGCTGGTGTCGGTGACGGTCCTCGACGACGCGCAGGTCCGCGAGGTCGTCGACGGGCCCGACGGGATCCTGCGCACGGCCTCCCCCGGCACGGTGATCGCCGTCCACTCGACGATCTCGGACTCCACGGCCGTGGAGCTGGCCGAGGTCTGCGCGGCCTCCGGTGTGCACCTGGTGGACGCGCCGGTCTCCGGTGGCGCGCAGGGCGCGGAGTCCGGTCAGCTGGCGGTGATGGTCGGCGGGCCGCGCGAGGTCTACGAGGCGTGCAAGCCGGTCTTCGCGCTGTGGGCGGGGATGCCCGTCCACGCCGGCGAGGTGGGCGCGGGCACGCGGATGAAGCTGGCGCGAAACCTGCTGCACTTCATCTCCTTCACCGCGACCGCCGAGGCGTCCCGACTGGCCGAGGCCGCGGGGATCGACATCGCCAAGCTGGGACGCGTGGTGCGCCACACCGACGCCATCACCGGGGGCGCCGGCGCGGTGATGTTGCGGGAGACGACCGCGCCGATCGCCCCCGACGACTTCTGGCACGGCGTGTTCACCCACGTGCGGGCGCTGGGCGAGAAGGACCTGTCCCTGGCGTTGGCGTTGGGTGACCGCCTGGGGGTGGACCTGCCGCTCGGCGACATCGCGCTACGGGACCTGGGCGCCGGGTTCGGCGTGGGACCGGGTGAGATCGCGCGCGCCGCGGCGGGTGGCGCCGCCGCCGGGGCCGGCACCCGTGGGCGCGCCGGACGCCCCGGGGATGACGACGACGACGAGGAGGAGCAGTAGATGAGCGGGACCGCTGACTCCGGGATGAGCCCGGAACGTGCCCACGGACTGTCGATGATGTCCGAGGTCTACGGCTTCGATATGACCGACGGGCCGGGTGACTACTTCGCGGAGACGGCCGATCACCTGTTCGGCCGGATCTGGTCCCGCCCGGGCCTGACCCACCGCGACCGCCGGCTGCTGCTGCTCGGCGCGCTCACGGCGCAGGGCAACACGGACGTCGCGGACATCCAGGTGGGGGCCGCCCTGGGCAACGGGGAGCTGACCCCGGAGGAGCTCGAGGAGATCGTGCTGTTCCTGTGCTACTACGCGGGGTGGCCCAACGGGACCAAGCTCGGCAACGTGGTGGGTCCGCACGTGGCGCGCGCCCGCAAGGCCGCCCGCCGGGCCGAGGGGTGAGAGGTGGACGCTAGGTTGACTGTCATGACCGCACCCGAGATCGAACCCTCGCTGCTCGCCGTGGCGCTCGCCGCCCCCGGCTTCATGCCTCTGGAGGAGGGCACGACCCTCTACGAGATCGCCTGCGAGTACCTGGGCGACGGCGTGGGCGTGGAGATCGGCACCTACTGTGGCCGCTCGACCGTGTTCCTCGGCGCGGCCGCCCGCGTGACCGGGGGCAGCATCGTCACCGTCGACCATCACCGCGGCTCCGAAGAACACCAGCCGGGCTGGGAGTACCACGACACCTCGCTCGTCGACCCGCACACCGGGCGACTGGAGACCCTGGTCGCCTTCCGTCACACGATGTGGGACGCGGGTCTGGACGACGTGGTGACCGCCGCGGTGGGCACGTCCCGGCAGGTCGCCCGGGTATGGGGCACACCCGCGTCGTTCGTCTTCATCGACGGCGGCCACTCCTCCGAGGCCGCGCAGGCGGACTACGAGGGCTGGGCCCCGTGGGTGGAGATCGGCGGGGCGCTGCTCATCCACGACGTGTTCCCGGATCCCGAGGACGGCGGCCGCCCGCCGTACGAGATCTACTGCCGCGCCCTGGAGTCCGGGCAGTTCACCGAGGTGGCCGCCGTGGACTCGCTGAGGGTGCTGCGGCGCGACTCCGGCGAGGTCGGCGCGCCGATGCCCTGAGAGAGGTCACACGGCCCAGCGGCCGCCCGCGCTCCACGCGTCACCGGAGCCCGGGCGGCCGCGTCGTGTATGCAGGAACCGGCCCACCACGGCCGCCCCGAGATCGTCGACCTCCGGTGCCACCACGGTGCCCTCGACCCGCCGCGCCAGCGCGTCGAGGAACCGCGAGAGGCCGGGGTCCGAGCCCAGTCGGAAGAACGTCGTCTGCGCGCCGAACCGGGCGACACGGTCGAGCTCGTCGACGGTCGTGCGGATGGTGTCCGGGTCCGGCGGATAGGCGAACCAGGGCTCGCCGCCGCTGAGCAGGTGCGCGGTGGGTTCACCGTCGGTGACGACGAGCAGGACCGGCTGCATGGTCGGGTGCTCGCGGAAGAAGCGCCCCGCGAGCAGCAGCGCGTGGTGCAGGTTCGTGCCGGCCTCGTACTGCGCATCTAGAGACAGCAGTGAGTCGATCGTGCGCGTCTGGGCGAACCGCCCGAACGAGATGAGCTGGAGCCGGTCCTGCCGGAAGCGGGTGCTCACCAGGTGATGCAGGGCGAGCGCGGTGCGCTTCATCGGCACCCAGCGGCCCTCCATGGCCATGGAGAACGAGGTGTCCACCAGCAGCGCCACCGCGGCCTGCGTGCGGGCCTCGGTCTCGCGGACCTCGATGTCCTCGGGCAGGAGCCGGACGCCGGCGGCGGGCTCGCCGCCCTCGGCGGCGACGCGGGAGATCGCGTTGCCGATCGTCCGGGGCACGTCCCAGGACTCGACGTCACCGAACTCCCACGCCCGACTCGACCCCGTCTGGTCGCCCGCCGCCCCCGACGCCCGGGTCTCCCGCGCGCCCGAGCGACCGGACAGCCGACGGGCGGCGTCCCGCAGGAGCGACCTGCCCAGTTTGCGGAGCGCGGCCGGGGACAGTCGCAGGTCCCCGTCGGACCGGCGGCTGAGGTAGCCCGAGTCCCGCATGGCCTGCTCGAGGCGCGCCAGGGTCTGGACGGACACCGCCGCCTCGCGACCGAGCGTCCGGGCGACGGCCTCGAGGTCCAGCTCGGACAGCGGCGACCGGTCACTGCGGGACAACTGCTCGGCCAGGCGGTCGAGGTCGCCGAGCTCGGCCATCGCGGCCGTCCCCTCGGACACGCCCAGACCCTCGGAGCCCTCGAAGTCCTCGGAGCCGTCCCAGTTCTCCCCCGGCCGCAGTGCCTGCAGCAAGCCGTCGAGCCTGCCGAGCTGTTCGGAGAGTTCGGGAGAGCCGAACGCCTGCTGTGACAGGGCCATGAGCTCCTCCCGCTGCTCCGGGGTCATCGACCGCATCATCCGCTGCGCGGCCGCCGCGCGCGCGGCGAGGGTGTCGATGAGCTCGTCGATGTCGCGCGGCTGCTCGGGGAAGGCGTCGCCGTGCTTGTCCATGAACTCGCGGAAGTCGTCGTCGGTGTCCTCCCCGCGGGCGTGCTTGTCCAGCAGGTCGGTGAGGTCGGAGAGCATCTCGGACACCGCCGCCCGGTCGGCGTCGGTGGTGTTCTCCAGAGCCTGCTTCATGCCGGCGAACCGCGCGTCCAGCGCCTCGGCGCCCAGCAGGTCCTGGATCCGCTTGTACGCCTCGCGGGCATCGGACGACGCCCAGTCGTAGTCCTTCAGCTCCCCCACCGCGGCGGCCGGGCTGTCGGGGAGGTTCTCGATGGTCATCTCCCGCAGCGTGCGGTCCATGGGGTCCATCTCGGTGTCGCGGGCGAGTTGCCCGCGTTCGGCGAGCAACGCCTCCTCGAGGAGCTTCGAGACCTCGTCGAGCGTGCCGCCCAACCGGTGACGCTGGAGCAGCTCGCGGCGCCGGCGCTGGACGCGCCCGGCGAGTTCGTCGAGCCCGGTGTGGACGCGGCCGCCGGTGCGGAGGAACTCCCGCATCGACTGCTCGGGCGAGTAGCCGGCCATGACGCCCTCGGACACCGCGTCGAGGGCCTCGGACAGGTCGAGCGGGGGCGCGAGCGGGTCCGGCCCGCCGACGTAGCGCCCGTAGCGGGCGCGGGGTTCCGGTCGCGACATCGCGCACCTCCTGCTCCGGCGGCCGGGCGGCCGCCGTGGGATTCTCAGCCGTAGACGGCGGCGCCGTCCCCGGTCTCCTTGGACAGGCGCCGCGAGAGGTACAGCCCCTCCAGCGCCAGTTCGATGGCGCCGGCTCGCTGGCCGGCGTTCGTCGCGCCGACCCGGTCGGCGATCTCGTCGTACAGCCCCGGCACGGACAGCTCGGGCAGGGCGGCCAGGAACTCGGCGGCGGTGACGCTCGCCCCCGTGGTCAAGGTCACCGAGCCGTCGAACGCCTCGACGAGCGGGGCCATGTCGAGGCCGCGGAACAGCCCGCGCACCACATCGACGGTCGCGGTACGCAGCAGGTATCGCAGGATCTCGGATTCGCGGCCCTCCTCGCCGGGCTCGAACTCGATCTTGCCGCGCAGGACCTCGACCGCGGCGTCCACGTCGACCAGCCGCGCGACCGCCTCCCCGGGGTCGTCGGCCCCGCGGACGGCCGCGCGCCGTCGGGCCGCGGCGGCGACGGTCTCGGCACCGGCGATCGCGAAGCGTGCCGAGACCCCCGAGGCCTGGTTGATCGCGTCGGAGGTGCGCAGTTCGCGGGTGAACCGGGCGAGCAACTCCATGAGGGGGTCGGGCACCTCGGCGGTGAGCTCGGCCTCCTGCCGCACGACCTCGATCTCGTCGGCCAGGTCGAGCGGGTAGTGGGTGCGGATCTCCGCGCCGAACCGGTCCTTGAGCGGGGTGATGATCCGTCCGCGGTTCGTGTAGTCCTCGGGGTTCGCCGAGGCCACGACCAGCACGTCCAGCGGCAGCCGGAGCACGTACCCGCGGATCTGGACGTCCCGCTCCTCCATGACGTTGAGCAGCGCCACCTGGATCCGCTCGGCCAGGTCGGGCAGCTCGTTGAGGGCCACGATCCCGCGGTTGGCGCGGGGGACGAGCCCGTAGTGGATGGTCTCCGGGTCGCCCAGGCGGCGACCCTCCGCCACGCGCATCGGGTCGACGTCGCCGATCATGTCGGCCACGGACGTGTCCGGGGTGGAGAGCTTCTCGACGTACCGCTCGGTGCGGTGACGCCACTCGACGGGCAGCGCGTCGCCCTCGCGGGCGATCCGCTCGCGGGTAGGGTCGGTGATGGGGGCGAGCGGGTCCTCCCCCAGCTCGGAGCCCGCGACGACGGGCGACCACTCGTCGAGCAGCCCGACGAGGGTACGCAGCAACCGGGTCTTGCCCTGCCCGCGCTCACCGAGCAGCACGATGTCGTGTCCGGCGATGATCGCGCGTTCGACCTGCGGGATCACGGTGGTGTCGAAGCCGTGCATCCCGGGCCACGGATCACGCCCCGCGGCCAGGGCCGCGAGCAGGTTCTCGCGCAGCTCCTCACGGAGGGTGCGGCTGGTGTAACCGGCGGCGCGCAGCTCGCCGAGGGTCCTGACGTCCGGCTTGTCGCTCACATCGCCCACCGTAGCCCCGTCACGCGACTTCCGCTTCCGACCTACAGTGACGGCATGCGTTCCGTGCTGACCGTGGTCCTCAACATCGTCTGGCTGCTCACCGCGGGCGTGTGGTTGTTCCTCGGCTATGTGCTCGCCGGGATACTCGCGTGCCTCCTCGTCATCACGATCCCGTTCGGGGTCGCGAGCTTCCGGATCGCCGCCTACGTGCTGTGGCCGTTCGGCCGCGAGGTCGTCGACCGGGGTCGGCCCGGCGGGGTGAGCACGGTCGGCAACGTCCTCTGGTTCCTGGTGGCCGGGCTGTGGCTGGCGATCGGCCACGTGGCCACGGCGCTCGCGCAGGCGGTGACGATCATCGGCCTGCCGTTGGCGTGGGCGAATCTCAAGCTCATCCCCGTGACGTGCTTCCCGTTCGGCAAGGAGATCGTGCGCTCCGACCGGGCGGCGATGGTCCCGGTCGCGTCCCGCTGACCGTGTGCGGGGCGGGCCGGCCCGGGGTCAGCGGCCCGCGCGCGGTCCCCGTTGTCAGTCCTCGATCCGAGGCTGGTGGTGACTGGCGATCGAGACCCGGTTGAAGGCGTTGATGAGCACGATCGTCCACTCCAACGCCGAGAGCTGCTCCTCCGAGAAGTGGTCGGCCGCGGCCGCCGTCGCGGCAGCGCGTTCGTCGCCGTCGTCCAGGCGTGTCAACGTCTCGGCCAGCCGCAACGCCGCCCGCTCGGGGTCGCCGAACGCGTCCAGTTCGCGCCACGCGGGCAAGAGGTCGAGTCGCTGCTGCGACACCCCGGCGTCGCGGGCGGCCGGCACGTGGGTGGCCAGGCACGCCGCGCACCCGTTGATCTGCGACACCCGCACGTTGACCAGCTCGAGTAGCGCGTCCTCTAGCCCGGCCTCGCGGGAGGCCTCCCGCGACGCGACGGCGGTGCGGACGAGCTGCTTGTAGACCTCGCGCTGGGTCCGGTCGAGCTGAGGGGCGCCCACGTCAGCCCTCCTCCGCGCCGACGCGGGCGCGGTCGGCGGCGGTGGCGTCGCGGTACGCCCCTGCGAACTCGTCGGCGTTCTTGCCGAGGAACCCCTCCACCATCGAGCAGACGGGGACGATCGTCACGCCGTCGGCGCGGGTCGCCTCGACCGCACCGCGCACGAGCGCCGTGCCGATCCCCCGTCCCCCGAACTCCTCGCCGACCACGGTGTGGTGGAAGATTCGCTCCCCGTCGATCTCGCGGAAGTCGGCGTGGCCGGCGAGCTCCCCGGAGGCGTCGCGGATCTCGAACGCCTCGCGCGATCCGGAGCGCTCCACGGTCACGGTGGCGCCGGTCTTGTCGGTGTACTCGGTCATCGGTGTCTCCCTACTCGACGGTACGGGCGCGTGGGTCGGGGTTGACCCGCGGTCTGAGCGTGGTGGTGGGCAGCGTGGGCGCGGGTAGTCGGGTCAGGCCCTGCGGGTCGTGGCCGATGTAGCCGTCCACGCGGCCGAAGCGGTCGGAGCCGGCCTCCCACTGTTCGCGGTAGAGGGCAATCTCCTCGTGCGTGCGCCCGATGAAGTTCCACCACATGATGATCTCCTCGGCGAACGGCGTGCCGCCGATGAGGATCGCGCGCCCGGCGGTGGTGCCGGTGTTGCGGAGGGTCAGGGTGGTTTCGCCGACGCCCGTGTAGGCGAGTTCGGTCACCGCCACGCGCACCCCCTCGAGCGTGAGCTCGCCGGCGTCGGCGAGCAGCCCGTGTTCGAACTCCGGGTCCACGTCGAGCGTCAGTTCGGCGCCGGGGTCGAGCCGGATCTCCGCGGCGACGAGGGGGGTGTAGGTGGGGACCGACGACGACGAGCCCATCAGTGATCCCATGAAGACCTGCATGGATCCGCCCGGGAAACCGGTGGTCGGGGGCACGAAGTGGTCGAACCTGCGGCCTCCCGTGTCCCGATGGGATTCGGGGAGCACGGTCCAGAGCTGCACTCCGTGCAGCACGGTGGTGTCCTGGGTCGACACCTCGGTGTGGCAGATGCCGGACCCGGCGGTCATGAGGTTGACCTCGCCGGGGCGCACGACGGCGTGGTTGTCCCCCGAGTCGTGGTGGGTGATGTTGCCCTCGAACAGCCAGCTCACGGTCTGCAGGCCGGTGTGCGGGTGGGAGGGGACGTCCATGCCGCCGCTCACGGAGACGTCGTCCGGTCCGTAGTGGTCGACAAAGCAGAAGGCACCGATGAGGGAGCGCTGGCGTTGGGGCAGAGTGCGGCGGACGGTCATCGCGCGGGGCCCGCCGAGCGGGACGCCGCGCGAGGTGATGATCTCCACCGCCGCGCCGCCGGGCCGGGGGCCGCCGGGTGCGCCGCCGGCCTCGCACCCGATCTCCTCGGGCCGGGGGTCGAGGTTGGTCATTCGGCCACCTCCCTCATCTGCTCACGGGCGTCGGCGGTCTGGCGCCGCATCTCGAGCTTACGGGCGTTGATCTTCCCGCCCAGCGCGAGCGTGAGAGCCGTGTCGACCAGCGGCACGGGCAGGTGGTCCAGCAGACGTCGTCCGAGGTCCCACCGCACGGCGTACCGGTGGCGCGGCCGGGCGGTGGTGCCGGCCCGCCACACGGCCTCGGCGAGCACGGTGGGGTCGGTGGCCTTGTCGTCCTCCCCCGCGGCCATCTCGCCCATCACCGCGGCCATCGCGGCGAACGGCGATCCGGGGACGGTCGATTCCTGGAAGCGCCGCCGGATGGAGGCGGTCATGCCGGTGCGGAACGGGCCGGGCTGGACGAGGACGACGTCCATCCCGAGGAACATCAGTTCCCGCCGCAGGGCGTCGCCGTAGGCCTCGATCGCGTGCTTGCTCATGGCGTAGGCGCCGTTCATCGGCATCCCGTGCTGCGGGCCGGTCTCGGAGCTGATGAGCACGACCCGTCCGCCCGTCTCGCGTAGCAGGTCCCACAGGGCGTGGACGGTTCGGACGGTGCCCATGACGTTGACGTCGAGCACGTGCTGCACCCGCTCCGGGTCGGTCTCGGCGAGCGGGCCGATACCGAGGACCCCCGCGAAGGTGACGACGAGGTCGAGTCGACCGTGCTCAGTCCGGACGTGGTCGGCGACCGCGGCCAGCGAGGCGGAATCGGTGACGTCCGCGGCCAGGGAGGAGATGCCGGTGCCCCCGGGTGGTGCGGTCAGGTCGACCGCGACCACCCGCCAACCGCGGTCGGCGTAGAGCGCGGCGGTGGCGGCGCCGAGGCCACCACCCGCCCCGGTGATGACGACGACGGGGGCGGCGGGATCACTGTGTTCCATGCCACGACGGTACCGGCGGAACCGACCCGGATGGGGCCCTACCGATCGCGGCCGGCCCCGGCCCGCGGCCGGCCGCTCAGACCGTGGCCCCGAGGCCGAGCTTGCCGGCCAGGCGGTCGATGTAGGCCAGTACCTCCTCCTCGGACCGGTCCGGGGTGCCGTACACGAGCTCGTGCACGCCGAGTTCGCGGTAGGCCTCGATCTTCTCGGGGACCGGCTTGCCGTCGAGTACGACGATGTACGGCTCGCCCTCGCGTCCGGCCTCCGCCCACAGCTCGCGCAGCCGCCGCACGCTGCCGGAGATGTCCTGGGAGATCGGGGTGGTCATCCAGCCGTCGGCGCTCCGGCAGATCCACTTGAGGTTCTTCTCGTTCCCCGCCGCGCCGACCAGGGTGAGCGGTCCGGGCGTGCGGGCGGTCTTGGGCCACGCCCAGCTCGGACCGAAGTCCACGAACTCACCGTGGTACTCGGCCTCCTCGTGCGTCCACAGCTCCCGCATGGCCTCGAGGTACTCGCGCAGCATCGTGCGTCGTCGAGCCGGCGGGACGTTGTGGTCCGCCATCTCGTCGAGGTTCCAGCCGTAGCCCACGCCCAGGACGGTGCGGCCGTCGGAGAGGTGGTCGACGGAGGCGATGGTCTTGGCCAGCGTGATGGGGTCGCTCTCCACCGGGATCGACACCGCGGTGCCGAGACGGATGGTGGAGGTGACGGCCGCGGCCGCCCCCAGGGCGACCCACGGATCCAGGGTCCGGCTGTAGCGCTCGTCGGGCAGCTCCGCTCCCCCGGTGCCGGGGTGCGCCGCCTCGCGCCGCACGGGGATGTGCGTGTGCTCGGGGACGTAGAAGGCGGAGAACCCGGCCCGCTCGGCGGCGAGCGCGGCCGTGTGGGGCCGGATACCCCGATCGCTCGTGAACAGTGTCAGGCCGAATTCCATGCGCGCTCCCTCGTCTGCGTCCGCCACCTGCACCGACACCTGATCAGACAGGTGTCCAGCGCGGGCGTGCGGTCAGACTAGCGCACGGAGACGGCTGGCGGGCAGGCCTCGCCCGGCACGCAGTTCGCCGGGTCGCCCGGCTGCGCCCGCAGACGCTGCACGGTGTGGTCGGAGACGTACCGGAAGATCTCGTTGCCCGGCGTGGTGCGCGACAGGGCGTCCGCCGCCAGCAGCATCACCGCCGCGGTCCACGTGCTCAGCTCGACGGGCCACCGCTTGCCGTCCGCGAAGACGAGGCCGGTCCAGTACGAACCGTCGTCGTCCCGCAGGTGCTGCATGGCGGTGAACTGCCGCAGGGCCTGGTCGTGCCGACCCGCGGCCTCGAGCGCGAGCACGAGCTCGCAGGTCTCGGCCCCCGTCACCCACGGTCGGTGGTCGACGCAGCGGATGCCGAGGCCCTCCACCACGAAGTCCTCCCACCGCGAGTCGAGCCGCGCCTGGGCCTGCTCCCCCACCATGACGCCGGCCAGGACCGGGTAGTACCAGTCCATGGAGAACTCGTCCTTGGGCGTGAACAGTTCCGGATGCGCCCGCAGGGCGTGACCCAGCCGATCGGCGGCGGCGTCCCAGTCCGGCGCCGTCAGGCCCAGCTCCTCCGCGATCGCGACACCGCAGCGCAGCGAGTGGTGGACGCTCGAGGACCCCGTGACCAGGGCCTCCTCGCAGAAGCCCTCGGGGCCGGCGCCCCACCACATCTGCCCCTCCGGGCCCTGGAACGTCAGCACCAGGTCGAGCGCGCGCCGTACGGTCGGCCACATCGACTCCAGGAACCCCGGGGTGCCGGTGACCAGGTGGTGGTGCCAGACCCCGACCGCGACGTAGGCGCAGAAGTTCGAGTCGACGTCGCCGTCCACGATCCGGCCGTCCTGCCACTTCACCGGCCACGACCCGTCGGCGCGCTGGGTGTCGCGGAGGAACCCGTAGGCCCGCTCGGCGGCCTCCCACTGGCCGGCGACGGACAGGCCCATCGCCGACTCGACGTGGTCCCACGGGTCGGTGTGCCCACCGGTGAACCACGGGATCTCACCGTTCGGCTTCTGGACCGAGGCGATCCACTCCCCGGTGGCCCGGACCGCGTCGGCGTCGAGCACGCCCGGCACGCTGGGCACCGGCCGGTCACCGGCCACCACGGTCACCGGCCCCGGGCGGGACACGCCGTTGTTGTGTGACTGCACGGACGATCAGGCCTCCACGGGCTTGCGCAGGTAGAACACGATCGACTTGCCCATGACCGGGTTGAGCAGCTTCTCGGCGGTGCGTGTGACCCACGGGCCCTTCATGAGGTCCCACACGAGCAGCTTGTGGTACGCCTTCGGCAGAGGATGATCCTCGTTCTCCGTCCCGACCGCGCACTTGAGCCACCAGTACGGCGCGTGCAGCGCGTGCGCGTATCCGGTGCCCGTCACCTCGAGGCCCGCGGCGCGCAGCTTGTAGCCGAGTTCCTCGGCCGTGTAGATCCGGCAGTGCCCGCCCGGGTTGGAGTGGTAGGCGTCCGACAGCTTCCAGCACAGCTTCTCCGGCCACTCCCGCGGCACGGTCACCGCGGCGACCCCGCCCGGCTTGAGGATCCGGACCAGCTCCGCGATGGCCTTCGTGTCCTCCGGCACGTGCTCGAGGACCTCGGAGATGAGCACCAGGTCGAACGTCGCGTCCTCGTACGGCATGGCCAGGGCGTCCCCTGTGACGGCCTCGCCCTTCGACGTGGGCAGGCCCTCGCCCTCGGCCTCCATGGCCGCCAGCATGTCCGCGACCTGCTGCATCTCGTCGGCGTTCTGGTCGAACGCCGTGACGTCGGCCCCACGCCGGTAGAGCTCGAACGTGTGACGGCCGAGCCCGGCCCCCACGTCGATGGCTCGCATGCCCGGGGTGACCCCCAGACGGTCGAAGTCAGCGGTCAGCATGCGGCGTCCTCCTGCTCACGGATGTCGTACTCACCGGATTCCGGGAGCACCTCGGGCGCGTCGTCGGTGACGTGCTCGTCGATCTCGGTCTGATCCGGCCCGAGGACCGGCCCCGCCGACAGGTCCGGCAGCGTCTCGCCGCGGACCCGGGCGATCGCCGCCTCGTAGACCTCGACGGTCCGGCGGGCGACGGCCGCCCAACTGTAGCGCTCCATCACCCTCTGGCGGCCACCCTTCGACAGCCGGTCCCGCTCGGCGGGATCGGCCAGCAGCGCGCTGATCGCCCCGGCCAATGCGTCGACGTCACCGGGCTCCACCAGGCGGGCCGCCGAGTCGTCCGTGCCCACGACCTCCGGCAACGCCCCGGCCCGCGTCGCGACGAGCGCGCATCCGCTCGACATCGCCTCGACCGCCGGGAGGGAGAACCCCTCGTACATACTCGGCACGACCGCGATCTCGGCAGACCCCACGAGGCGGGCGAGCTCGTCGTCGTCGACCCCGGACACCAGGTCCACCGCATCGTGTAACCCCAACCGGTCCAGCAGTCGCGCGGCCTCGCCCTTCGGCTTGAGCTTGGAGATCAGCGTCAGCCGGACGCCCGGGTGCTCCTCGCGGACGCGGGCCAGCGCACGCAGCAGGACCGGCACGCCCTTGAGCGGCTGGTCGGCGCTGGCCACGCACACCAGACGACCGGCCTCGCGCTCGCGGCGGTCGTGGAACCGGTCCGTGTCCACCCCCAGCGGGATGGTGACGATGCGGTCCGGGTCGACGCCGAAGTCGGAGGCGATGTCGTCGGCGGAGTTGCTGGAGACGGTGATGATCTCCTCCAGCCTGCGCGCGACCCGCATCTGCATGCCGAGGAACCCGAACCACCGCCACGTGGTGATCTTCTTGCGCAGCGGCGCCTCGCGCATCGCGAGCGTCCGGTCCCGGGTGATCGGGTGGTGCACCGTCGCCACCACCGGGAACCCGGCCTTCTCCAACTGCAGGAGGCCCGAACCCAGGCACTGGTTGTCGTGGACCACGTCGAAGTCGCCGAGTCGCCGCTCGAGCGTGCGGGCGGCCCGGAGGCTGAACGTCCGCGGTTCCGGGAACCCGGCGGTCCACATGGTGACCACCTCGAGCACGTCGATGAGGTCCCGGATCTCGCGGGGGCGCGGCGTGCGGAACGGGTTCGCGTCGTTGTACAGGTCCAGGCTCGGGACCTTGGTCAGGGTGGGCCCGGGGTCGAGCTCGGGGTACGGCTGACCGGAGAACACCTCGACCGTGTGGCCGAGCGCCGCGAGCTCCCGGCTGAGGTGGCGTACGTACACGCCCTGACCTCCGCCGTGGGGCTTGCTCCGGTACGAGAGCAACGCGATCCGCACGATCGATCGCCTCCTTCTACGGTCATCGGCCCCGACGCCGGCGGTTGCCGGGAAGTGGCGCCGGGCACATCGGGCAAGTCTAGAACACGTTCTCCACGGGTCCGGACGCGGCCGGACCCGGGCCCCGCAGAGCACCGGACCCCCGGCACGCGGGGTGCTCGGGGGTCCGGTGAGGGCTGCTGCGCGCGACCAGGTGCCGGTCGCGCGCCGCCTGTCAGTAGCCCAGGTCGTCCAGACGGACGGAGGCTCCGGTGGCGTCGCCGAAGCCGTCCTCGGGGCCGTAGAAGCCGTCGCCGTAGTCCGGGATGGAGTACGCGGCGGCGCGGGCCTCCTCGGTGGGCTCGACCGTGGAGTTCCGGTAGCGGTTGATACCGGTACCCGCGGGGATGAGCTTACCGATGATGACGTTCTCCTTGAGGCCCACGAGCTTGTCCGACCGCTTGTTGATGGCGGCGTCGGTGAGCACGCGGGTGGTCTCCTGGAAGGAGGCCGCCGACAGCCACGAGTCCGTGGCGAGCGAGGCCTTGGTGATACCCATGAGGACCGGGCGCGCCGAGGCCGGCGACCCGCCCTCGGTGAGCACGCGACGGTTCTCCGCCGTGAGCTCGGCACGCTCCACCAGGGCACCGGGCAGGAACTCGGTGCTGTTGGACTCGTTGATCGCGACGCGGCGCATCATCTGGCGGACGATGACCTCGATGTGCTTGTCGTGGATCGACACACCCTGGGAGCGGTAGACCTTCTGCACCTCGTCGACGAGATGCTTCTGGACACCGTTCGGCCCGAGGATCGCCAGCACCTCGTGCGGGTCGGCCGGGCCCTCCAGGAGGGCCTGACCGCGCTCGAGGTGGTCGCCGTCGGCGATCGGCCGCGAGGAGCCGTCGTCGAGGGTGACGTGAGCGAGACCCTGACGCTTGGACAGCTTCTCGTACACGATCTCGTCCGCACCGTTGTCCGGCACGATCGTGATGGTGTAGAAGCGCTCCTCCTCGTCGATACGGATCCGGCCCGCCTCCTCGGCGATCGGCGCCTTGCCCTTCGGCACGCGGGCCTCGAACAGCTCCTGCACACGCGGCAGACCACCGGTGATGTCGTCACCGACGCCACCCTGGTGGAACGTACGCATCGTGAGCTGGGTACCCGGCTCACCGATCGACTGGGCGGCGACGATGCCGACGGCCTCGCCGATGTCCACCAGCTGGCCGGTGGCCATCGAGCGGCCGTAGCAGGTCGCGCACACGCCGGTGCCGGTGGTGCAGGTCAGGACCGAACGGACCTTGACCTTCTCCACGCCGGCGGCGATGAGCGCCTCGATCGTCGGGTCGCCCAGGTCGGTGCCCGCGGACACGATGACCGTGCCGTTGGCGTCGACGGCGTCCTCCGCGAGCGTCCGGGCGAACGTCGAGGTCTCGACGTGCTCGTCGCGCTCGAGGACACCGGTGGAGTTGCCATGGGCGTCCATGATCGGGCGGGCGATGGTCGTCTCCACGCCCTTGCTCGTGCCACAGTCGGTCTCGCGGACGATGACGTCCTGGGAGACGTCGACCAGACGACGGGTGAGGTAGCCCGAGTCGGCGGTACGCAGGGCGGTGTCGGCCAGACCCTTACGGGCACCGTGCGTGTTCATGAAGTACTCGAGCACCGTCAGGCCCTCGCGGAACGAGGACTTGATGGGCTGCGGGATGAACTCGCCGTTCGGACGGGTCACCAGGCCCTTCATGCCGGCCAGCGACCGGATCTGGGTCATGTTGCCCGCCGCGCCCGACTTGACGATCGTCGGGATCGGGTTGTCGTCCGGGTAGTTGGCCTCCATGGCCTGGCCGATCTCGTCGGTGGCCTCCTGCCAGAGCTTGACCAGGTCGCTCTTGCGCTCCTCGTCGGTGATCTTGCCGAGGTCGTACTGCGACTCCAGGCGGGCCGCCTTGGCGTCGTACGAGGCGAGGATCTCCTTCTTGGCCGGCGGGACGAGCACGTCGGACATGGCGATGGTGACACCCGAGCGGGTGGCCCAGTAGAAGCCGGTGTCCTTGAGCTTGTCCACCGTCTGCGCCACGACGATCATCGGGTAGCGCTCGGCGAGGTCGTTGATGATCACGGCCTGACGCTTCTTCGGCATCTGCTCGTTGACGAACGGGTAGTCCGCCGGGAGCAGCTCGTTGAACATCACACGGCCGAGGGTCGTCTCGGCGATCCACTCCTGGCCGGCGGTCCAGCCCTCGGGGAACTGCTCCGCCTCGACCTCGGCGGTGGGACGCTGCGTCGTCATCCGGACCCGGATCGGGGCGTGGATGTCGAGCACACCCAGGTCGACGGCCATGATGGCCTCGGCCGGGGTCGAGTACACACCGGTCGCCGGGGCGTCGTCGGTGGCGGGCGCGTAGGCGCCGGTGGCGTCCTCGTCCAGACGGGTCAGGTAGTACAGCCCCGTGACCATGTCCAGACGCGGCATGGCGAGCGGGCGGCCCGACGCCGGCGACAGGATGTTGTTCGACGCCAGCATCAGGATGCGCGCCTCGGCCTGCGCCTCCGCGGACAGCGGCAGGTGCACGGCCATCTGGTCACCGTCGAAGTCGGCGTTGAAGGCCTCACACACGAGCGGGTGCAGCTGGATCGCCTTACCCTCGACGAGCTGCGGCTCGAACGCCTGGATACCGAGGCGGTGCAGGGTGGGCGCACGGTTGAGCATCACCGGGTGCTCGGCGATGACCTCTTCGAGCACGTCCCACACCTGGTCGCGCTGACGCTCGACCATCCGCTTGGCGGACTTGATGTTCTGCGCGTGGTTGAGGTCCACGAGGCGCTTCATGACGAACGGCTTGAACAGCTCGAGAGCCATGAGCTTCGGCAGACCACACTGGTGCAGCTGGAGCTGCGGGCCGACCACGATGACCGAACGGCCCGAGTAGTCGACGCGCTTGCCCAGGAGGTTCTGACGGAACCGGCCCTGCTTGCCCTTGAGCAGATCCGACAGGGACTTCAGCGGGCGGTTGCCCGGCCCGGTGACGGGGCGGCCGCGACGGCCGTTGTCGAACAGCGCGTCGACGGACTCCTGCAGCATCCGCTTCTCGTTGTTGACGATGATCTCGGGCGCACCGAGGTCCATCAGTCGCTTGAGGCGGTTGTTGCGGTTGATGACGCGACGGTAGAGGTCGTTCAGGTCCGAGGTGGCGAAGCGGCCACCGTCGAGCTGGACCATGGGACGCAGCTCCGGCGGGATCACCGGGACGGCGCCGAGCACCATCGCGGCCGGGTGGTTGCCCGACTGCAGGAACGCGGAGACGACCTTGAGCCGCTTGAGGGCACGGATCTTCTTCTGGCCCTTGCCGTTGCGGATGATCTCGCGCAGCGACTCGGCCTCGGCCTCGAGGTCGAAGTTCAGCAGCAGCTGCTGGATCGCCTCGGCGCCCATGCCGCCCTCGAAGTACTCGCCGAAGCGGTCCTCGAGCTCACGGTAGATGCCCTCGTCGACGATGATCTGGTTGATGTCGAGCTTGACGAAGGTGTTCCAGATCTCCTCGAGGCGGTCCAGCTCACGCTGGGCGGCCTCGCGGATCTTCTTCATCTCCTTCTCGCCGCCGTCCTTCACCTTGCGGCGCTGGTCGGCCTTGGCACCCTCGGCCTCGAGCTCGGCGAGGTCGGCCTCGAGCTTGCGGGCGCGGGCCTCGATGTCCGAGTCGCGCTCGTCCTCGATGATCTTGCGCTCCTCGAGGACCTGGGCCTCGAGGGTGCTGAGCTCGTTGTGCCGCAGCTCGGTGTCGACGCCGGTGATGACGTACGCGGCGAAGTAGATGATCTTGTCGAGGTCCTTGGGCGCGAGGTCCAGGAGGTAACCCAGACGCGACGGGACGCCCTTGAAGTACCAGATGTGCGTGACCGGCGCGGCGAGCTCGATGTGGCCCATCCGCTCACGACGCACCTTGGCGCGGGTCACCTCGACGCCGCAGCGCTCACAGATGATGCCCTTGAAGCGCACGCGCTTGTACTTGCCGCAGTAGCACTCCCAGTCCCGGGTGGGGCCGAAGATCTTCTCGCAGAACAGGCCCTCCTTCTCCGGCTTGAGGGTGCGGTAGTTGATGGTCTCCGGCTTCTTGACCTCGCCGTAGGACCAGTTACGGATGTCCTCGGCGGTCGCGAGGCTGATGACCAGCTCGTCGAAGTAGTTGACGTCCTGCACGTAGGCGTCCTTTCCCGGGTGGGATGATGGCGGGCCCTCGCGGGGTCGGGCCGGGGGCCCGCCGTGGTGGAACTGAATTCTTCGGGTGCGGGGCGGACGGCAGATTCTGCCGCCCGCCCGCCTACTTACTGCGCCAGCTCGTCGGCCGCCGAGGACTCGTCGCGTGAGAGGTTGATCCCGAGGTTCGCGGCGGTGCGGTCGAGGTCGTCGTCGTCACCCTCGCCCAGGGAGACCGCCTGCCCGTCGCTGGAGAGCACCTCGACGTTGAGGCACAGCGACTGCAGCTCCTTGAGGAGGACCTTGAAGGACTCCGGGATGCCCGGCTCGGGGATGTTCTCGCCCTTGACGATCGCCTCGTACACCTTCACGCGGCCCACGACGTCATCCGACTTGATCGTGAGCAGCTCCTGCAGCGTGTACGCCGCACCGTAGGCCTGCATCGCCCAGCACTCCATCTCACCGAAGCGCTGGCCACCGAACTGGGCCTTACCGCCCAGCGGCTGCTGGGTGATCATCGAGTACGGGCCCGTGGAGCGGGCGTGGATCTTGTCGTCCACCAGGTGGTGCAGCTTGAGGATGTACATGTAGCCCACGGCGACGGGGTACGGGAACGGCTCGCCGGAGCGGCCGTCGAACAGGGTCGCCTTGCCGTCGCCCTTGACCATCCGCTCACCGTCACGGTTCGGCAGCGTGCAGTCGAGCAGACCGGTGATCTCGGTGTCGGCCGCGCCGTCGAAGACGGGGGTGGCGGTGTTGGTGCCGGGCTCGACGCTGTGGATCTCCTCCGGCAGCTTGGACGCCCACTCGGGCAGGGAACCGTCCGCCTCGCGCGGCACCTCCCAGCCCGCCTTGGCCAGCCAGCCGAGGTGGGTCTCCATGATCTGACCGATGTTCATACGACGCGGGACGCCGTGCGTGTTGAGGATGATGTCCACGGGCGTGCCGTCGGGCAGGAACGGCATGTCCTCGGCGGGCAGGATCTTGCCGATGACGCCCTTGTTGCCGTGGCGGCCGGCGAGCTTGTCGCCGTCCTGGATCTTGCGCTTCTGCGCCACGTACACGCGGACCAGCTCGTTGACGCCCGGGGGCAGGTCGTCGTCGTCGTCACGCGAGAACACGCGCACGCCGATGACCTTGCCCGACTCACCGTGGGGCACCTTCAGCGAGGTGTCGCGCACCTCGCGCGCCTTCTCACCGAAGATCGCGCGGAGGAGACGCTCCTCGGGCGTCAGCTCGGTCTCGCCCTTCGGGGTGACCTTGCCGACGAGGATGTCACCGTCACGGACCTCGGCGCCGATGCGCACGATGCCGCGGTCGTCGAGGTCCGCGAGGACCTCGTCGGAGACGTTGGGGATGTCCCGGGTGATCTCCTCGGCGCCCAGCTTGGTGTCGCGGGCGTCGATCTCGTGCTCCTCGATGTGGATGGACGTGAGCACGTCCTCCTCCACCAGGCGCTGCGAGAGGATGATCGCGTCCTCGTAGTTGTGGCCCTCCCACGGCATGATCGCCACGAGCAGGTTCTTGCCGAGCGCCATCTCACCGTTCTCGGTGCAGGGGCCGTCCGCGAGGACCTGGCCGGCCTCGACGCGGTCACCCTCGTCGACGATCGGCTTCTGGTTGGAGCAGGTGCCCTGGTTGGAGCGCGCGAACTTGGACAGGCGGTAGGTCTGGCGACCCCCGTCGTCGTCCATGACGGTGATGAAGTCGGCCGAGACCTCCTCCACCACGCCCGGGTTCGAGTTGACGATGACGTCGCCGGCGTCGACCGCCGCACGCAGCTCCATGCCGGTGCCGACGAGCGGCGCCTCGGAACGCACGAGCGGGACGGACTGACGCTGCATGTTCGCGCCCATGAGCGCACGGTTGGCGTCGTCGTGCTCGAGGAACGGGATCATCGCGGTGGCGACGGAGACCATCTGGCGCGGCGAGACGTCCATGTAGTTGACGTCACCGGGCTCGACCATCTCGACGTCACCGTGCTTCTTGCGCACGAGGACGCGGTCCTCGACGAAGCGGCCCTCGGCGTCGATCTCCGAGTTGGCCTGGGCGACGACGTAGCGGTCCTCCTCGTCGGCCGTCAGGTAGTCGACCTGATCGGTGACGACGCCGTCGACGACGCGACGGTACGGGGTCTCGATGAATCCGAACGGGTTGACCCGGGCGTACACCGAGAGCGAACCGATGAGACCGATGTTCGGACCCTCGGGGGTCTCGATCGGGCACATGCGGCCGTAGTGCGAGGCGTGGACGTCGCGGACCTCGAGGCCGGCGCGCTCACGCGAGAGGCCGCCGGGACCGAGCGCCGACAGGCGACGCTTGTGCGTCAGGCCCGACAGCGGGTTGTTCTGGTCCATGAACTGCGACATCTGGGAGGTTCCGAAGAACTCCTTGAGCGCCGCGGTGATGGGCCGGATGTTGATCAGCGACTGCGGGGTGATCGCCTCGGAGTCCTGCGTGGTCATGCGCTCGCGCACGACGCGCTCCATCCGGGACAGGCCGACGCGGACCTGGTTCTGGATGAGCTCGCCGACGGTGCGCAGACGACGGTTGCCGAAGTGGTCGATGTCGTCGACCTCGACCGGGACCTCGCGGCCGCCGGCGACCTGCATGCTGCTCTCGCCGGCGTGGAGCCGGACGAGGTATTCGATGGTCGCGGCGATGTCCTCCCGGGTGAGCGTGGTGGTCGCGTCGCCCTCGGGATCCGGCAGGCCGAGCTTGCGGTTGACCTTGTAGCGGCCGACGCGGGCCAGGTCGTAGCGCTTCTCCTTGAAGAAGAGGTTCTCCAGGAGGGCCTCGGCGGACTCGCGGGTGGGCGGCTCGCCCGGACGCAGCTTGCGGTAGATCTCCAGCAGGGCCTGGTCGGTGTCCTCGACCGTGTCCTTCTCGAGCGTGGACATCATGATCTCGGAGAAGCCGTAGCGCTCCTTGATCTCGGTGGTGGTCCAGCCGAGGGCCTTGAGCAGCACGGTGACGGACTGGCGACGCTTGCGGTCGATGCGCACGCCGACCGTGTCGCGCTTGTCGACGTCGAACTCGAGCCACGCACCGCGCGACGGGATGACCTTGACGGAGTGGACGTCCTTCTCCGTCGACTTGTCGCGGGACCGGTCGAAGTACACGCCCGGCGAGCGGACGAGCTGGGAGACGACGACCCGCTCGGTGCCGTTGATGATGAACGTGCCCTTGTCTGTCATCATGGGGAAGTCACCCATGAAGACGGTCTGGGACTTGATCTCGCCGGTCTCGGTGTTCTCGAACTCCGCGGTGACGAACAGGGGCGCCTCGTAGGTGCGGTCCTTCTCGCGGCAGTCCTCGAGAGAGGCCTTGACCTCTTCGAAGTAGGGCTCCGAGAACGAGAGCGACATGGATCCGGAGAAGTCCTCGATCGGGGAGATCTCCTTGAGGATGGACTCCAGGCCTCCCTCGAGGTTGGTGGTACCGCGCGAGGCGGCCCTCTTCTGCCACTCCTCCGAACCGATGAACCACTCGAACGACTCCGTCTGGAGGTCGAGCAGCCCCGGGACCGGCAACGGCTCGGTGAGCTTCGCGAACGAGACTCTCCGGGGCGCACCGGGAACGGTGGAGACTGACGTGGTCTGGCGGGAGACTGCCAAGATGGGTCCTTCCAGCACCTCACGTGATCACCACGGGCGGTGACCACAGATGTATCTGCGAGCGGTCCGCCGACGGTTATCCCCCCAGGTCCGCGGCCGGATCGAAGGCTCGGGAACCACCCGGTGGAACCGGGGACGAGCCGTCACGGACGAACGAGTGGGCAAATAGCAGCCAGCGCAACGACCTAATCTAGCGGAAGGCGGCGACAAAGTCCAGCCTTCGACGGGAGACCCCCGGAGGCTGCTCATATCCGTGGCGCGGCGTCCGTCTCTGCGCTGGTTGCCCTCGTGGCTCTCGCCTCATCGGCCCCCGGTCGGGACGTCGCACCCGGGCGGTGTGGATCACGCCCGATGCTTCTAAAGGGTGACGGGTGAAACCCCGTTCGTCAAGGATCCGACTCGGTCAGGTCCCGGATCGGTGCTGCCACAGCCCCCGTCAGGAGGGCAGATCCGGGATCCTCGACAGCTTCCACACCCCGTCCACCTTGTCCAGACCGACGAGGTAGGTCCCGCTGGTGCTGCCCGCGGCCACGCCGTCACGACTCATCGACACGTCCTGGACCAGCAGCACCTCGGCCTTGTCGCCCTGCAGGTACGACAGGCCGGCCTCGCGGACGACCGCGTCGACGGTGGTGGCGGTCTGCTCGTAGCTGTCGCGCAGCGCCGGCCAGTTCCGGTCGAGCTCCTCCACGAGCTCCGGGGTGAGGAACTCCCCCAGCGAGTCGTGGTACTGGTCGAGCTCGCGGTGGTCGATCGCGACGAGTCGCTGCACGCTGGTCGTGGCGGCGGCGAGGACCTCGTCGGTCCCCTGCTGGTCGACGAACGCGCGGTTCTCCACCGTCACGCCGGGGCCGGTCGCCAGGAAGGCCCCCGCGCCGCCGGCGATCAGGCCGACCGCCACCGCGGCCGTGGCGAGGGCGACACCCGAGGGACGACGACGAGGGACGCGCCCGCCCGGGTCGTCGCCCGTCACCGCGTCGTCCGCGCGGTCCTCGCCTGGTCCGGCGTCGAACGCGCGGTCCTCGCCTGGTCCGGTGTCTTCGGGGCCGGCGTCTTCGGGGCCGGGCGCGGGCCGGGTCGGCCCACCGTGGCCGGCGAGGCGTCGCCTGGCCTGCGGGGTGGCCTGCTTCTGGGTTCTCTTGATGGGTGGCATCAGCTCGTCCCGCCCTTCGTCATCGTCCGGCGGTCGTGGTCGGCGCCGGTGTGGTCTGGCCCGCCGCCGGCGCGTCGTCGGACTCCTCCGCCGCGCCTGCGCCCTGCTCCCCGGTCCCCCGACCCTCGGTCTCCTGGCCGGCGGACCCCTCCTCGGGCACCGCGAGTTCCTGCACCGAGCGGCTGGACTGTCCGACGGGCACGGTCACCCCGACCTGGTTGACCGCGTCGGCCTTCCACCGGCCGTCCACGCGGGTGAGGTCGACCCGCATGGCCTGACGGCCGGTGATGTCGTCCTGACCCTCGCGCTCGGAGTGGGCCGTGAACACGACCAGCACCGCGGCGTCCCCGGCGTCCCGGTCGAGGGACTTCACCGCGGTGTGGGAGACGGTGGCCGTGGTGACCGCCTTCTGCTCGAGGACGCGCGTGCGTACGTCCTCGGCCCACTGCTCCTGCTCGGCGAGGAAGTCGCCCGTGGACGCCTCGGCCAGCTGCGCCAGCGAGTCGTCGACGTCGCGGTGGTCGAAGCTGAAGGCGTTGATGATCACCTGCGCTGCCGCCTCGGCGACCTCCTCGCGGTCCTGCGCCACCTGGTGCGCGGCCCGCGCCTGCAGGTAGCGCGTCCCTCCGACCCCCAGCACCGCGAGGCCGGCCACCAGCACGATGACGGCCACGACGGCCAGCCACCTGGGGACGCCGCCCCGGGTGCCCTCGACCGCGGGCTCCGTGTCCCCGTTCGTCTCCTGCGAACTCATGGCGGCGACGGTACCGGACGGGCGTCCTGACGGGTGATCGCCCGGTCTGCCCGTCACCGTGGGATCAGCCCCTGCAGGACCGCCAGCTGCTCGGCGGCCACGGACAGGTTGAGGCGGTCCGGGTCGATCTTCGGCGTGGCGTCCCACGGCTGCGGGACGTCGGGGTGCGCGTACTCGACCCGGTCGGCGCCGCGGACCGCCGTGGGGCTGCCGAACGGCACCGTGCAGCGGGCCTCGTAGTTGGGCGGGAAGTTCTGCTCCTGCGGGTCGAAGGACGGGTCCTGGGCCTTGAGCTGCTCGATGATCTCGTAGGTCCCCTCGTAGCCCTGGGTGCACGGTGTGGGGTTGTCCATCTCCAGCACCAGACCGAAGTGGATGGTGCCGTCGCCGGGCGCCACCGACAGGCCACCCGCGGACAGCGCGGGCAGCAGCTGCAGCAGGACGACGAACGACGGAGCCAGGGGGTCGACGGTCTTCATCGTGGTGGACAGGTTGCCCACCGCCCGCGTGAGTGGCTCGCCGGAGTTCTCGACCAACGCGCGGGTCTCGTCGGCGAACTCGGGCGCGGTGGTGATGAGTCGCTCGAGGTCGGAGTCGGAGTCGCGCAACGCCTCGGCCACGGTGCGCAGGTCCCGGGAGAAGCTCACGATCTCGCCGGACTGGTCGGCCTGGGTGTCGAGGACGGTCGCCCCGTCCCGGATCAGCGCCTGCAGCTGCGGCATGGTGCGGATCCCCTCCTCGGAGAGGCGGATGAGCGAGTCGGACAGCTTCTGGAGCTGCGGGCCGCGCCCCTCGAACGCGTCGCCGAGTTCGTCGACCATCACCTCGAGGTCGTCCAGCGGGACCGAGCGCGTGAGATCGTCGACCGAGGCCAGGAGGTCCTCGACACGCACGGGCAGCGCCTCGCGACCGCCGGAGATCACGTCCCCGTCCTGCAGGTGGGGTTCGGTGTAGCTGTTGGGCCTCAGGTCGACGTACTGCTCGCCGATCGCCGAACGGTTGGCGACCACGGCCACCGTGTCCGCGGGGATCGACGGGGCACCCGAGTCCAGGTCGAGCTCCACGCGCACCCCCTGCTCGGTGAGGGTCAGCTCCCCCACCCGACCGACGGGCGTGCCGCGGTAGTTGACGGCCGCGTTGGTGAACACGCCGCCGGTGTCGGGCAGCTCGAGATACACCTTGTACTGCCCGATCCCCAGCAGGGAGGGGAGCCGGACGTAGTTGGCGCCGACGTAGGTGATGCCGAGTGCGGCGATCACGCAGAAGGCGATGAGCTGGGTTCTCAGTGTCTTGCTCATCGGTATCCCGGCTCCCCTGGTTCAGGCAGGTAGTTCTCGGAGAACTCCGAGGTCCCCGGCGCGGGCCGGGGCACGACGGCCCGGTCCATGACGGGCGGGACCGGGAGGAGCGGCAGGACGATGGTCGTCCGCCGGTCGGGACCGTTGTCGCCCTCCCACGGGTTACCCGGGTCGACGTTGTAGGGACCCCGGGTGGTGGTGGGCCGCAGCGGCACCGGGTCGCCCTGGTTGGCGCCGAGGTTGCGGAGGGTCTCCGAGATGGTCGCGTCGATGGACAGGAAGACGTTGGCCGAGCCGCCGATGGTCGAGCGGATCGACGAGTCGGGGAACGGGAACGTGGGCACGAACCCGGTGAGCTCGATGAGGTCGGGGGTGGACTCCCCGAGGTACTGCAGCACCGGGCGCAGGGCCCGCAGGTCGGCGATGAGATCCTCCCGGCTGGTGAGCAGGATGTCGGAACCGACCTCGCCGAGGGCGTCGATCCGCCGCAGCATCTCGACGAACTGGGGGCGCTGCTCCTCGAGGACCGCCACCCCGGCGGGGAGTTCGTCGAGCGCGGCCTGGATCTGTTGACGCTGGTCGTTGGCGCGCGCGGTCATGAGGTTGACGCCCTCGAGCGCGGCGGTGATGCTGTCGCGTTGTCGGTTGAGCCCGGCGATGAGTTCGTCCGCCGATCGGAGCGTCTCGGTGAGTCCGTCCTCGCGGCCGTCGGTGGCCTTGCGCAGTTCGGCCACGATCGGCTGGAGCTGGTCCACCCCGCCGCCGTTGAGCAGCAACGACAGGGCGCCGAGGACCTGTTCGATGTCGGTGGCGGTGCGGGTGTTGGACGTGGCGATGACGTCGCCGTCCGCGAGCCGGCCGGTGGGCGGCTCGTCCTCCGGCGGGGTGAGCTGCACGAACTTCTCCCCCAGCAGGTTGGTCTGCTGGATCGACGCCTCCGCGTTGGCCGGTATCTCCAGGTCGTCGCGCAGGACGACGTCCACCTGCGCGGTCCACCCGTCCTCGGCCAGCGAGATGCCGGTGACGCGACCGGCGTCGAGCCCGTTGACCTTGACGGTCGACTGCAGCACGAGGTCGAGAACGTCGTCGAACCGGATCGAGACCTCCATGGGGTCCTCGCCGACGTCGGCGCCGCCCGGCAGGGTGTAGTCCTCCAGGTTCATGGAACAGCCGGCGGCCACGGCCACGACGAGCGCGGTGGCGCCCAGCGCCCGGGCGGCGCGGACGGCGCGGGCCGTCCCGGCCACGGCGGTGGTGTGTCGCCTCATCCCCGTCCCCCTTCCGAGGCGGGGGTCATGGGCCACCCGCGGTTGCCCTCGACCGTCCCGGGCACCGGGATGGACTGCTTCATCTCCCCCTCGAGGATCCCGAGCGGCAGGTCGGGGTTCGACGTGCGCAGTTCCTGGTTGCGCTGCGGGGCGAGCGCCTCGCACGCCTCGATGTCGGCGCGCCGCATGTTGTCGAGCTCCTGGAAGAGCTCGTTGCCCGGGTTGAGCCGGCCCAACCGCATGATCGTGCACAAGATCCCGGCGGGGTTCTGCTTCTCGGGGATGTTCGGGCGCATCGACAGGGTGCCGGACTCCGCGTCGTAGGCGTTGATGAGGTTGGCCAGCGCCAGTGGCGCGGTCTTGAGGATCTCCTCGAGGTCGTCGCGCTGGTCGGCGGTGATCTGGCTGAGTGTCACGAGGCGGTCGGCGTTGCTGCGGATGACGTCCTGGTTGTCCCGGACGAGTCGCGCGACGTCGGCGAGGGCGTAGCTCAGCTCGCCGAGCGCGCCCTGGAGGTCCTCGCGCTGCCCGGCGACGGTCTGGTTGAACGAGGCCATCTGGGAGTTGAACTCGCGGACCTGGGCGTCGTTCTCGGCGAGCATGGTGACGAAGGACTGCAGGTTGATGACGGTCTCGCTGATGTCCTGGCTGGAGTCGGCCAGGGTCGTGGCGGCGCGGGACAGTTCGTCGATCGAGCGTCCGAGGGCGGCGCCGTTGTCGGCGAGGGTGTCCGCGGAGGTGGTGACGAACCGGTCGAGCGCGCCGTCCCGGTTCGCCCCGTCCGGGCCGAGGGCTTCGGTGAGGTCCCGGACCGACGCGTACAGCCGGTCCACTTCGACGGGGGTCGCCGTGCGTTCGATCGGGATGTGCGCGCCGGACTCCATCGTCGGTCCGCCGGAGTACGCGGGGACGAGTTGGATGTTGCGGTCCGGGATGACGGACGGCGTGACCTGGACGGCCTTGGCGTCGGCGGGGACGTCGACGCCGCGGTTCACGTACAGACGCACCTCGACCGTGTCCCCCATGGGCGTGACCTCCTCGACGGATCCGACGGTGACGCCGAGGATCCGGACGTCGGTGCCCTCGGAGACCCCGACCGCGGACGGGAAGGTGGCGGTGATGGTGGTCCGACCGAGTCGGGTCACGGCGAGGTAGGTGACGGCCACGACCGCGACGACGACGACGAGGAGCAGCGCCACCAACCAGTACGGCAGCTTCTTGTGCATCACTTGATCCCACTCTGTCGGGCCGGCGTCCGGGCGCCCGGGTAGAAGGGCGGTTCCGGCGCTCCCGGCGGGATGAGGTTGGTGACCACGGAGTCGAACCAGCGTCCGGTGCCGAGCATGTTGGCGTACAGCCGGTAGAAGGGCGCCAGGTTGTGGATGGACGTCTTGAGTTCCTCCTCGTGGTCGGTGAGGATCTCGAGGGCGGAGTCGAGGCTGTCCAGCGTCGGCCCGAACTTCGCCTCGTTGTCCGCCACCAGCAGTCGGAGTTCAGCGGACAGGCCCCTCGTCGACGCCAGGACCAGCTTGAGGGTCTCGGCGCGGTCGTTGAGCTCGCCGAGCAGCTGGCCGGTGCCGATGATGAGTCGACGGAAGTCGTCGTTGCGCTCGGCGAGGATCTCGGAGCTCGTCCGCGTCGCCTCGAGCAGTTGGCGCAGCTCGGTGTCGCGGCTCGAGATGGTCTGGGACAGTCGCGCGACACCGTCGACCGCGCTGCGGAACTCCTCGGGCGAGGCCTGCATGGCCTCGGTGAGGGTGTCCAGGCTCCGCGCGAGGGCGACGTCGTCGATCTCGTCCAGCGTCTCGGCCGCCGAGGAGAACGCGGTGACGACGTCGTAGGGGGCGACCGTGCGGTCCAGCGGGATCGGCTCCGACCGGTCGAGCTCGCCCGTGCCCGCGGGGTCGAGCGCGAGGTACTTCTGCCCCAGGACGGTCTTGACCTGGATGCTCGCGCGCGTGTCGTCCCCGAGCCAGGCGTCCTTGGCGCGGAAGCCGACGAGGACCTTGTCGCCGTCGAGCTCGACGTCCGTGACAACGCCCACCTTGATCCCGGCGACGCGGACCTCGTTGCCCCCGGTGAGACCGGCGGCCTCGGAGAAGTACGCCTCGTACTTCGGACCCGCACCCACGACGGGCAGGGCGTCCAACCGGAAGGAGCCGAGCGTGAGCACGAGGATCGTGATCACGCCGATCGCCCCGATGGTGGCGTTCCCGAATCGTGGCTCACCCGGCCTGCGCCTGCTCACGGGATCCCTCCTTCATGGCATCGCGGTGCGACGTTGGTGTAGAGCACGTGGTTGAGCGTGGCTCCTCCGCTCGGGAGCAGGTTGGGCACGTTGTTGCCCGGGCCGTGGACGATGTCGGCGCCGCAGAGATAGAACTGGAACCACGAGCCGAACGAGCCCATCCGGATGAGGTTGTCGGTCTTGAGGGGCATGTTCGTCAGGACGTCGCTGAGTTTCTCCTCGTTGTCGGCGAGATTGTCGGTGACGAGTTTGAGGTGGTCGAGCGATTCGGTGACGGCCGGACGCGTCGCCGTGACGACGTTCTCCGCTGAGGACGTCAGGTCCGCCATCGAGTCGAGCGAGCTGCCGACGGCGTCGCGCTCCGCGGCCAGACCCTCGACGAGTTGCCGGGTGGTCACCACGAGTTGCTGGAACTGCACGTCCCGCTCGTTGATGGTCTGCAGGACCCGGGTGAGGTTGTCGATGACCTCCCCGATGACCCGGTCGCGGTCGGCGAGGTGGTTGGTGAGCTGCCCGGTCTGGCGGACGAGGCTCGTCACGGTTCCGCCCTCACCCTGCAGGACGCGGACGAGCGAGTCGGCGAGGGCGTTGACGTCCTCCGGCTGCAGGGTGGTGAACAGCGGGCGGAACCCGTTGAACAGGGCCGTGAGGTCGACGGCGGGTGAGGTCTTCTCGATCGGGATCGTGGTCCCCTCGGGGAGGGTGGGCTGCACGGGACCAGGCTCGCGCGCGATGTTCATGTACCGCTGGCCGATCATGTTGCGGAACCGGAGGCTGAGGTGCACGTTCGCGGGCAGGGTCCGGTCCCCGGAAAGCGTGAAGTACACCTTCGCCTGGTCACGCTCGTGGATCTCGAAGTCGGTCACGTGGCCCACGACCACGCCCGCGATCCGGACGTCGTCGCCCTTCTCCACCATCGTGGCGTCGGAGAAGATCGCCGAGTACTCGGTGCCCTCCTCGCGGGTGCCGCCGCGGATGGTGGTGGCGAGGATCGTGGACAACAGGCCGGTGACGACGATGAAGATGACGAGCTTGACGAACGAGGACAGCAGCCCCCCGCGGAACAGCGCCCTGAGTCGGGTCCTCACCTGAACTCCACCTCCGTCCCGCGCAGTGCCGGCGCACCGATGGCCCCGATCCAGGCCGGGATCTCGGCCGCGTCACGGGAGGTGGCGACACCGTAGACCGTGCGCACGGTGTCGGTCTCGAGCGGCGACCCGGCGTAGGCCATGGCCATGACGCCCGCGTCGCGGCCCGCGGTGACGGTCGACGGGAACGGCAGGTTGGGCTGCTCGGGGACCGCGCGCCCGGGCGCCGCGGGGACGGAGCCACGGACCCGCAACGGCGGCACGGGGCCGTCGAGGTCCAGCGGGTTGGGCAGCGTGGGCATGCTCTGCGGGCCGGGGTTACGGGACGGCGGCTGGAAGGAGCCGTCGGCGATCGCCCCGCCCGGCGCCATCGGGAAGATGTCGGGCTCCTGGACGGGTTCGTAGCAGCGGGGCCCGCGCGTGTCGAAGAAGCGGGGTTCGTCCTGGTTGGGCACGTACCGTCCCTTGGGGTTGACCACCTCGATGGTCACGCGGATACCGGGGTGCGGGTCGCCGACGCCGAGGATCGCATCGGAGCGGTCCAGGGCGAGCATGAAGTTCTCCACCGTGCACGGCAGAGCCGGCGAGTACTCGGCGAGGTACTCCAGCGAGGTGCGCGAGTCGGCCGCCAGGGCGATGAGATCCGCGCGGTTGTCGGCGAGGAACCCGGTGACCACGTCGGCCGAGCTGCTGATGCGCTGCAGCCCGTCGGCGATGTCGGTGCGGCGCTGGATCACCGTGTCGCCGGTGGTCCGCAGGGCGTCGAGGGCGTGGATGAGGTCGGGCAGCGCCTCGGAGTAGGTCTGGGAGAAGGTCGCCAGGTCCTCGAGGCCGGCCTCGAGCGCGGGCATCTCCTGCGTGATGCCCTCGAAGACCTGCCCGATCTCCACGAGGCTCGCTCCGATCTCGTCGCCGCGGCCGGCCAGTGCCTGGTTGAGGGCGCCGAGGGTGCCGGCCAGCTTCTCCGGGGGCACGGCCTCGAGCACGGGCAGCAGCCCGTCGAGGACCCGGCCGAGCTCGACGGCGTTGCCGCGGGTGTCCTGCTGGATCGTCGCCCCCGGTTCGAGCGCGCCCGCGGGCGCGTCGGGGAAGCCGAGGTCGACGTACCGCTCGCCGAAGAGGGTCTTGGGAAGGAGGCGGCCGCTGATGTTCCCGGGCAGCTGGCCCATGAAGTCCGGGTCGAACTCCATGTTGACGCGGACCTGTTCACCGTCGGGCTCGACGCCCGAGACGCGACCGACGAGGACTCCCCGCGCCTTGACATCGGCGTCCACGGGCAGGGAGTAGGCCATGTCGTCGGTGACCATGGTGACGGTGTCGGAGGAGGTGAACGCCCGGTTGTAGACGGCGATGGTGGTGGCGACGAACGCGACCGCGATGACGATGAACAGGGCCGCCAGGAGCCGCTTCCGGGTCGGTGACAGGTCGTTCATCCGGCCACCCGCACCGTCGTGGTGGTGCCCCAGAGGGCGAGTCCGACGAAGAAGTTGAGGATGGCCACGACCACGATCGTGGTGCGGACCGCGCGGCCGACCGCGACGCCGACGCCCGCGGGACCGCCGGTGGCGGTGAACCCGTAGTAGCAGTGGATCATCACGAGCACGAAGGCGAAGATGATCACCTTGACGAAGGAGTAGATCACGTCCTCCGGTGGGAGGAAGAGGTGGAAGTAGTGGTCGAACGAGCCCGTGGACTGCCCCTGGACGAGCGTGTTCACCCCCCTCGTGGCGAGGTAGGACGACAGCAGGCCGACCACGTACAGCGGGATGACCGCGATGAACCCGGCGATGATCCGGGTGGTGACGAGGTAGGGCACGCTGGGGATCGCCATCACCTCGAGCGCGTCGATCTCCTCGGAGATCCGCATGGCGCCCAGCTGCGCGGTGAATCCGCATCCGACCGTGGCCGACAGGGCGAGAGAGGCGACCAGCGGCGCGACCTCACGGGTGTTGACGTAGGCGGAGAGGAAGCCGGTGAGCACCGAGCTGCCGATCTGGTCGAGCGCGGCGTATCCCTGCAGGCCCACGACCACGCCGGTGAAGCCGCTCATCATGACGATGACGCCGATCGTCCCGCCGAGGACGGCGAGCACGCCCACGCCGAAGGTCACCTCGGCGATGAGCCGCAGGACCTCCTTGCGGTAGTGGACGATCGTCTGCGGGATCCACCGGATCGCGCGGAGGTGGAAGGCGAGTTGGTCGCCGAGGGAGTCGAACGCGGCGACCGGGCCGCCGATCATCGCCCGGATACGGGCGCGGGTGGGGCCGACGTCGGTGTGGATCGCCATCTACGACCCCTTCGGCGGGACGATCTGCAGGTACATCGCCGTGAGGATGAGGTTGGCGAAGAACAGCAGGAGGAAGGTGAGGACCACGCCGAGGTTGACGGCGTCGCCGACACCCTTCGGGCCGCCCTTGGGGTTCATGCCGCAGTAGGAGGAGACGACTCCGGCGATGAGGCCGAAGACGAGGGCCTTGAGCGAGGACATGATGAAGTCCGGCAACTGCGCGAGCGCCCCGAACGACATCAGGTAGGCGCCCGGCGTACCGCCCTGCAGGAGGATGTTGAACACGTAGCCGCCGGCGATGCCGACGATCGAGACGAGCCCGTTGAGCAGGACGGCGATGAGCATCATGCCCAGGACGCGGGGCACCACGAGCCGCTGGACCGGGTCGATGCCCAGCACCCTCATGGCGTCGAGCTCCTCCCGGATGGTGCGGGCGCCGAGGTCGGCCGCGACCGCGGAGCCCGCGGCACCGGCGATGAGCAGGGAGGTCACCAGCGGCGCCCCCTGCTGCACGACGGCGAGGACGCCGGTGGCCCCGGTGTACGCCTCCGCGCCGAGCTGCTGGACGAGCGACCCCGTCTGCATCGCGACCACCGCGCCGAACGGGATCGCCACCAGCGCCGACGGCAGGATCGTCACCGACGCGATGAACCAGGACTGCCCGATGAACTCACGGAACTGGAACGGCCGCCTGAATATGCCCCGCAACACCTCGAGGAACAACCGGAACACCTTGCCGGCCTCGCCGAACGCGGTGCGGACGCCACCGCCGACGTCCGACGGCGACACCCCGGTCCTCTCCTCAGGCTGCTGGGTCGCACCCTCCGCCATCTACTCTCCCCCGGCCTCTCCCGCCTTCAGCTCTGGTCAGAACCGTAGTGGTCGTCGAGTCCTGACGGGCTCGCGCCTCCCGGCGTGGCGGCCGGAGCGGGGGTCGTGGCGGGCTGCGCGGTGGCGGCAGCGGGGGTCGTGGCGGGCTCTGCGGCCGGTGCGGACTCGTTCCGCGCCGACCCCGGGACCCCGGACGCGGCGGCCGGGGCCGGGGCGGACCGCCCGTTCCCGTGCCCGCGGGCAGCCCACTCTGCTCGGATCGCCTCCTGCGCCTCGGGCGGAAGGGTGTCGAGCATCTCGGCCACCCGCTTCTCGCGGCGCAGCTCGCCCTGACGCTCCGGGCCACCGGGGGTGGGCTGCATCTGCGGCGGAACGCCACGCAGTTCGTCCTCGCCGGGGGAACCGTCGTTGTGGCCGGCCTCGGCCTGCTCCATCTCCGCGCGCATCTGCGCGTCGTCCTTCTCCTCGGACATGCCGATGGGGCCGAGCTTCGATCCGCGCAGGAACTGACGGACCGACGGTTCCTCGCTCGTGAGCAGCACCTCCCGCGGGCCGAACATCACGAGGTTCTTGCGGTAGAGCATGCCCAGGTTGTCGGGCACCGTCCGGGCGAGGTTGATGTTGTGCGTCACGATGAGGATGGTGGCGTCGATCTGCGCGTTGATGTCGATCAACAGCTGCGCGAGGTAGGTGGTGCGGACGGGGTCCAGGCCCGAGTCCGGCTCGTCGACGAGGATGATCTCGGGGTCGAGGACCAACGCGCGGGCGAGGCCGGCCCTCTTGCGCATACCGCCGGAGATCTCGCCGGGCAGCTTGCCCTCCGCGCCCATCAGACCGGTCAGTTCCAGCTTCTCCATGACGATGTCACGGATCTCGGATTCCGACTTACGGGTGTGCTCCCGCAACGGGAACGCCACGTTGTCGTAGAGGTCCATCGACCCGAACAGGGCGCCGTCCTGGAAGAGGACGCCGAACAGCTTCCGGATCTCGTAGAGCTCCTTGGCGGTGCACTGCAGGATGTCCGTGCCGTCGATGATGATCTTGCCGCGCTCGGGGCGCAGCAGTCCGATGAGCGACTTGAGGAAGACGGACTTGCCGGTACCCGACGGGCCGAGGAGCGCACTGACCTCACCCTCGGGAAGGGTGAACGTGACGTCCTCCCAGATCTTCTGCGAACCGAAGGACTTGGTCAGACCCTCGACGGAAACCTCGACACCCACGTCAACCACTCCTCACTGCAGCCATCATCTGTGGCCACGGTCACTGTAAACTACCGTCTCCCGCGCATGCTTTGTTACATGCCCGGGAAAAGTGTTCCGCCGGGGTCGCCCGGAGCGCGTGTGGGCGTGCAGGACCGGCGGCCGGTGAGCGGGTCGGGAAATGACCGCAGGGGCGGCCCGGCGGTGTGCCGGGCCGCCCCTGTGGAGCGGTGGTGCGTCAGGTCACTTGAGGGTGACGGTGGCACCGGCCTCTTCGAGCTTGGTCTTGGCGGCCTCGGCGGCCTCCTTGTCGACCTTCTCGACGATCGCCTTGGGGGCGGACTCGACGAGGTCCTTGGCCTCCTTGAGGCCCAGGCCCGACACGATCTCGCGCACGACCTTGATCACGCCGATCTTCTTGTCGCCGGCCGACTCGAGGACGACGTCGAACTCGTCCTGCTCGGCGGCGGCCTCGCCACCGGCAGCCGGGGCGCCGGCAGCGGCGACGGCGACCGGAGCGGCCGCGGTGACCTCGAAGGTGTCCTCGAACAGCTTCACGAACTCGGAGAGCTCGAGAAGAGTCATCTCCTTGAAGGCCTCGAGCAGCTCGTCGTTGCTGAGCTTCGCCATGGTGGCGTCCTTTCTGTTGGTCCCGGTGCCGTCAGACGGCCCGGAAGCATGTGGGGTGTGTCAGTTCTTCTTGTCCTGGAGCGCCGCGAACAGACGTGCCAGCTGCGAGGCGGGCGCGTTGAACAGGCCGGCGGCCTTGGCCTGGTTGCCCTTGAGGGCACCGGCCATCTTCGCGAGCAGGACCTCGCGGGACTCGAGCTCGGCGATCTTGTCGAGCTCGTCGGCGGACAGCGGGGCGCCGTCCATGACGCCGCCCTTGATGACGAGCGCCTTGTTGTCCTTGGCGAAGTTCTTGAGCGCCTTGGCGGCGTCCACGACCTCACCGGTGACGAACGCGATGGCGGTGGGGCCGGACAGGAGATCGTCGAGACCCTCGACTCCGGCTTCCTCGGCCGCGCGCTTGACCAGGGTGTTCTTGGCCACGGTGTACGTGGCCGCGCCACCCAGCGTCTTGCGCAGCTCGGTCACCTGGGGAACGGAGAGTCCGCGGTACTCGGTGACCACGGCGGTGGAGGAGTTCTGGAAGTGCTGCTTGATCTCCTCGACGGCCTGGACCTTTGCGGGCTTTGCCATGTTTCGCCTCCTTTCTGCATCATCTCGCCCGGGAGAGACACGAACGCCCCGTGCGCAGGCGGCACGGGGCGTGGAGGAGGCGGCCCGAGGGCACGCCGTCTACGCTGACCGGTGTTCTCCTGCGCGGGCCGTCCGGGCGCTCCCGGACCCTTCGACCACTCCCGGCGGGAATGGCGACCTGCGGTCTTCGGTGAAACTTGATCAGGCGCCCGGGGGCCTGGACCTCCGGGCGTTCAAACTTCGGCCCCAAGGGTATAGGCGGCGGACCCCGCTCACCAAATCGCCCCGGCCGGCGAATGGCGGCAGGATCGGCTTTCTGACAGATTGGTCCCGTGTCCCCAGCCTCCTCCCGCCTCGCCGTCGTCTACAACCCCACCAAGGTCGGCATCGACGAGGTGCGCCGGCGCGCCACCGCGCGGGCCTCCCGGCACGGGTGGACCGATCCCCTCTTCTACGAGACCACGGAGGACGATCCGGGCACCGGTCAGGCCGCCGAGGCGGCGGCGCAGGGCGTCGGTCTGGTGATCGCGTGCGGCGGCGACGGTACGGTCCGCTCGGTCGCGCAGGGACTGCTCGGCACCTCCGTGCCCATGGGCGTGGTCCCGCTCGGCACGGGCAACCTCCTGGCCCGCAACCTCGACATCCCCCTCGACGACGTCGACCGCGCGCTCCGGGTGGCCATGACCGGCCGCTCCCGCGGCATCGACCTGGGCGAGGTCCGCTACACCGACGGCGAGGGCGTGTCCCACGACGACGTGTTCCTCGTGATGCTCGGCGCGGGGATGGACGCCGACATGATCGCCGGGACCGACGACGACCTCAAGGCACGTGTCGGGTGGTTCGCCTACGTCGGCGCGTTCGCCTCCACCCTGCTGCGCGGCCACCGGATCCGGGTGGACTACTCCCTCGACGACGGCCCGCGGGTCCAGACCCGGGCCCGGACCCTGCTCGTGGCGAACTGCGGGATGCTGCAGGCGGGGATGGTGTTGTTGCCGGACGCCGTGATCGACGACGGGCTGCTCGACGTGATGGCACTGCGGGCGAAGGGCGCGATCGGGTGGGTGCAGGCGGGCGCGGTGCTCGCGCAGCACACCGTCCGCCACCGCGTCAGCGCCCTGCGGCGCAGCGGCGGGGCCGCCCCGGAGCCCGAGCGTCACGAGACCCGCCCCGTGGACTTCCGTCAGGGGGTGGGCGTGTCCGCACGCATCCTCGAGAAGCCCGCGGCGTTCCAGATCGACGGCGAGGACTGCGGGAGCGTGACCGAGTTCTCCGCCCGGATCAAGCGGAGGGGTCTGACCGTCCGGGTCGCGCACTGATCCCGCCCGACGGGGGTGCTGCCGCGCGTCAGGCGTCGCGGCGGACCAGGAGCGCGAGCACGTCGTGGATCTCCTCCACGGTCGGCACCGGCAGCGCCGAGCGTCCGTAGACGAAGCCGATCCCCGCGTACACCAGGACGCCCGCCCGGATCCTCGCCTCGCGCTCGGAGAACCCGAGTTCGACGAACGCGTCGTGGACGACCCGGAGGATTCGCCGGTCCAGCTCCGCCACGGCCTCGGCGACGGTCTCGTCGGCGCGGGCCCACTCGCGCACCGCCGCCTCGCCCTCCCAGGCGCGCGACTCGACCAACATGGCGCTCATCGTCTCCAGGCGCTGGTCGGGCGGCATCTCCTCCATGGAGACCAGTCCGCGCGCGGCGTCCATCTCCTGGGAGAAGTAGAGCCGGGCGATGGCGGCCATCAGGGCGTCGAAGTCGGAGAAGTGCCAGTAGAAGCTGCCCTTGGTGACGCCGAAATCCGCGCACAGTCGGCTGATCTTGACGGCGGACCGGCCCTCGGTCATGAGCAGGTCCAGGCCGGCGCGGGCCCAGTCCTCGGCGGAGAGGCGCCCGGTGCGCGGCGCGCTCGGGCGGGCCGACCAGGTCGATCCCTGGGTCATCCGTGCGTCCTGCCGTGTCGCGTCATCATCTCGGCCAGCCTACGTCGGACCGAGGGCGTCCACGACGAGACGGCGCGACCCGGGGTCGCGGCCGAGTTCACCGTGCCACACGGCGGGTCCGTGGTCGGCCGTCCCGAGGACGTGCACCCGCGTGCCCGGCGGGGACTGCCCGAGCGGCGGATGGATCAGCAGGTCGCCGGGAGAGACGATGTCGGTGTACGTCACGCCCGGCGTGCGGACGCCGTCGGCATGGAGGCGGGTCAGGAGCTCCGAGCCGCGGACGGCCTCCCGACAGCCCTCGCAGAGCGGATCCATCCACGTCCGCTCCCAGGCCAGGATCGCGTCGAACGTCCCCAGCGCCCGGCTGAGGTCCTCGATGTCGGCGAGGCCGAGCACGTTGGTCCCGTTCCACACCGGGCCGATCGTCACCAGCGCGCCGACCGGGGACGGACCGGGCTCCGCGAGGTGGATCGCGCGCTGGACCACGAGGCCGCCGACCCCCTTCGCCACGACCGGCACCGGCTCCGCGCCGGTCCCCCACCCCGCGACGCGGGAGAGCTCGGCCGCGCCCGTCTCCACGCCGGTCAGGCCGCCGAGCGGCAGGGGCACGTCCCGCGGACGCGGTCGCCCCCACTCGAACGCGACGGGACACCACCCCGCGGCCCGCAGGTCGGCGGCGAGCGGCTCCCAGTCGGCGGCCGTGCCGGCCAGATCGTGGACGAGTACGACCTCCGCGCCCCGGCACCGCCGCGGGTCACCCGGGTCCGCGGCGGCGAGACCGGCCGGTCCCGCCAGGACCGCGGCAACTGTGACCCCGGCCAGAACGCGCCGGACGACTGCTCGGAACACGTGCCCTCCCCGATCGGTCGACGAACCCCACCGTCCAGACCATACCGTAGGGTATTGTGACTCGCGTCATAGTCCAAGGAGGTCTCGATGCCCCAGTCCGAGGTCCCCGGGCGCGGGCCGGTACTCAACCGGCGCCGCCTGCTCGGCACCGCCGCCGGCGTCGCGGGAGCGGCCCTGGTCGGCGCCGCCGCGACCCGCGCCCAGAGCGGCCCGGGCTCGCTCGGCCCCAGTCCCCTTCTCTTCCACTCCCCCGATCTCGAGCCGTACGTCGACGAGCTCCCCCGCCCGGACGTCATGCGTGGCGAGAGCCTCGAGTTGGCCGCGCGCACGGGCACGCATCGTTTCCACCGGGACCTGCCCCCGGCGATGACCCTGGGTTACGGAGCGGCGGGCTACCTGGGGCCGGTGATCGAGGCACACTCCGGGGTACGCACCACCCTGACGTTCCGCAACGAGATCACCACGCACCCGCACGCCGCGGACATAGACACGAGCCTGCACGGGCTCTCGGAGTCCGTGCGGACCCGGGTCCCCACCTCCCTGCACCTGCACGGCGGCGTCACCGAACCGGCGAGCGACGGCCACCCCGAGCAGCTGTCCCTGCCCGGACAGGGTCATGTGCACCACTTCGACAACCGCCAGGACGCGGCCGGGCTCTGGTACCACGACCACGCCATGGCCATCACCCGGCTCAACGTGTACGGCGGCCTCGCGGGCGGCTACCTGCTACGCGACCGGTACGACACCGGCCGGGCCGACAACCCCCTCGGCCTGCCCGCCGGCGACTTCGAGATCCCCCTCGTCCTGCAGGAGAAGATCGTCCGACCCGACGGCTCGGCCTCCATGCGCTCGACCCCGATCGTGCCGGAGGGCCACTGGGAGGGCGGCGCGGTGGGGGACGTGGGCCTGGTCAACGGGGTCATCTGGCCGACCGCGGACGTCGCGCGCGGCCTGTACCGACTCCGGATGGTCAACGCCGCGTCGTTCAGCAACTGGATGCTGCACCTGTCCCGCCCCCTGGACATGTGGGTCATCGGGATGGAGGGCGGCCTGCTGCCCGCGCCGGCGAAGGTGGACCGCTTCCGGCTCGGCCCCGGTGAGCGGGCGGACGTCCTCGTGGACTTCTCGGCTCTCGCCCCCGGCGAGACCGTCGAACTGCTCAACGCCGAGGAGGCGGCCCCGCAGGCCGCTCAGATCGGCGCCGTGCGGCTGGAGCGCCTGATGCGCTTCCGCGCCCTCGCCGCCCGTGGGCACTCCGGTCCCGTGCCGGAGACGCTCCGCGGCGGGGCCGGGCAGCCGGCCGCGCTGCCCCCGATCGTCGCGGCCCCGGCGGTGCGCAACGTCTCGCTGAGCCAACCCAGCGACATCCGGATCCCGCCGTCCATGATGAGCCTGAACAACCTGCGCTGGTCGAGTGAGCAGATCGAGATGCCCCGCCAGGGCTCGGTGGAGATGTGGAACATCGTCAACGCCACGCCGGACCCGCACCCGATCCACCTCCACCTGGTGCACTTCCGGGTGCTGTCGCGCCAGGCGATCGACACGATCGCGATGTGCCTGCGGCAGCCGCAACCACCGACGGGTATCAAGTGGACCCCCGATCCGGACCCGTACGTCGTGGGCCCGGTGCGCGCGCCGGAGCCGTGGGAGACGGGGATGAAGGACACCGTCATCGCCGACCCCAACTCCGTCACCCGGGTGCTGGTCCGGTTCCCCACCGCCGACGAACTCGGCTTCGACCCCGACGGGACCTTCTCCGCGACGGTCTCACTGCCCGGTGGCCCCGCCGGCGGAGACGGCGGCCAGGGCGGCCACGGTCTCACGGGCCACGGCCACGGCCTCGGCCACGGCCACGGCCACGGGCACGGCGGAGGGCATGGCGCAGCGACGCACGGTGGCCCCCACGGCGGCACCCACGACCTCGCCCAGAAGACGCCCCACGACGCCCACGACGGCGCGCCGACGATCGACCGCCTCGGCGGGGACTACATCGGCTCCGTCGCTCCCCCCGCCGCCCATCACCGCAGCGGAACGCTGCAGGGATACGTGTGGCACTGCCACATCCTCGACCACGAGGACCACGACATGATGCTCCGCTACAGGACGGTGATCTGATGCCCGGCGCGCCCACCCCGGTCGACCACTTCCAACGCATCCCCTACGAGCCGGCCACCGACGGCCGGATCGAGATGCACTCCGGTCTGTCCCGCCACTACCCCACGCTGCACGCCAACCTCGTGGAACTCCCCGGGTCCTCCCGCCGACGCGGCGTGATCATGTGCCACCCCGCGTCCAACTTCCTCAGCCACTTCCTCCTGGGCGCCCTCGCACGGGCGGGCCAACCCGCGATGGGGCTGAACACCCGGTACGCCAACAACGAACCGGCGCTGCTCATGGAGCGGGCGGCGGCCGATCTCGGCACGGGGATCCGGTGGATGCGGGAGGAGCTCGGCTTCGACCAGGTCGTGCTCCTCGGATTCTCCGGCGGGGGTTCCCTGGCGACGTTCCACCAGTCGCGCGCCGAGGGCGCCGAGGCCGCCGACGCCCTCATGCTCGTGGGTGCGCACCCGGGCCGGGCGCGGGTCCTGCGCCACTGGATCGACCCGTCGGTCACGGACGAGGACGACCCCTGGTCGGTCGACCCCCGCCTCGACCTCTACGCCCGGGGACGCACCGCGCCCTTCGACCCGGACTGGGTCACCGAGTACCGGACGGCGCAGGCGGAACGGATGCGGCGGATCGACCTCCGGGCGTTGGACGCGCTCGAGCGACTCGAGGCCGAGGGCGGGTCCGACCGGGGGTTCGTGGTGCACCGGACCACCGCCGACCCGCGCTTCCTCGACCTCACCCTCGATCCCAGTGACCGCGAGGTCGGATCGATGTACGGCGATCCCCGCGCCGCCAACACCGCCGCCGGGGGTCTGGCCCGCTTCGTCACGGCCCGCAGCTGGCTGAGCACGTGGAGCCCCGACCACACCTCCGCCGACGCGCTCACCGACCTGCCCCGCATCACCGACCCGACGCTGGTGATGAGCCTGCTCGGGGACCAGGCCGCGTTCGCGGAGGACTCCCGGCTCATGGCCGGCCGCTCGGGCGACCCCGGGGTCGAACTGGTGGAGATGCGCCACCTCAACCACTACCTCGTCGACCAACCCGCCGGGCTCGATCAGGTGATCGGTGGGCTCGTCGACTGGATGGACCGGCGCCTCGACGGCGCGGGCGCGGCCACATCCCACGCACCGCAGGCCGAGAAAGGACTGTCATGACCCGCACCACCGATTCCGTGACCATCGAGGTGGGTGACGACGTCGGCATCCGCACCGACCGGCCCGCCGTCCCCGAGGGCGTTCGCTGCCCGACACGGTTCGCCTACTGGGAGGGACGCGAGAACCCCGCGTTCCGACGGATCCGCTCGGCCCTGCTCCGGTTGACCGGATTCGACCTGCTGCCCACCGACGAGCAGGCCGCCGCTGTCTGCGCCGACCTGTTCTCCGGTGATCCCGTCGCCGAGCGGTTCGTCGACGAGGTCTACCACGGCGAGACCGGGCCGGTCCGCGCCCGCCAGATGCTCGACACGGCGCTCACGGAGGGCATCGACGCACTCGACGAGGTCCCCGACTCGATGCGCGAGTTGTTCGCCGAGTTCGAGACCGTGCCCGACTGGGTCGATCCCGAGCTGATCGAGGAGGGCGCCAGGATCTGGCGACGCTGGGGCACCATGCTGTTCAGCTTCGCCGGCGCCGAGACTCTGGAGATCTACACCGAGTCCGCGGTCGCCACGCCGCTCTCCCTGGCCGGCGGGTACGCGGGGGACAACGCCCTGCGCCGCTTCCTCGAGACGTGCAGGTTCTGGATCGACGTCTCCGAGCCCGGCGCCCTGCTGCGGCCCGGTTCGCAGGGGCGCGCCACGGCGATGAAGGTCCGGGTCATGCACGTCTCCGTCCGCTCGCGCGTCGCCTCCCACGGCGAGTGGGACATCGAGAAGTGGGGCCTGCCGATCAGCCAGACCTACATGGTCCTCACCCTCATCGCCGGATCCGTTACCCCGGGGATCGCGCTGTGGGCCCTCGGATACCAGACCAGCCCGCGCGAGATCCGGGCCCTGATCCACTTCCAGAAGTACATGGGCCACCTCCTCGGCGTCCGGATGCAGTGGTACCCCGAGACCATCGCCGACAGCGTCCGGATGCTGCTCATGACCGTGCTGTCCCGCTCCCACGACTCGGGCGAGCACGGTCGCGAGCTCATCGAGTCCTACCCGCAGGCGTTCGCGCCGCGCGACGGCCACAGCGGGCTGCAGCGGCTACGCGAGCACTACAACTTCCGCATCAACTCGGTCTACTCCGCGATGTTCATGGCCCCGGGCACCCGCCGGAGGTACCGGATGCCCGCCGCCCTGCCGTGGGCGCTGATCCCCGTGGCGCGTTTCCCGCTCATCACCGCCATGGAGATCGCCCGACGGGTCCCGCCGGTCGGGCGGGTACACGAGCGCGTCATGTGCTGGCACCGCGAGAACTGGTACCGGGCACAGATGGCCGGCCGCGAGGCCGCGTTCGACGCCTCGGGGGCGCTGCGCCGCTGAGCGCCGCGCCCGCCCCACCACACCTACGCCCGCACCGGGCGGCCGACAGAATCGAGGAACGATGACCCTCCTGCAAGGACCGTCCCTGAACATCGTCGAGGCCTGGAACGGCCCCGGGCGGAGGGACGGCGTGATCACCGAGGTCACCCCGGCCGACAACGCCGCCCACCTGGACCACGACAAGCAGGCGTTCGAACACTGGTACTTCGACGCCCACCTCGACGACGGCCGGATCGTCGTGGTGATGCTGCAGAGCCGCGAACTGGTCCGCCGCAGGCCCGGCGTGGAGATCCACCTGTACACACCGGACGGCCGCCGGCGCGAGTCCAACCGCCACCACACCGACGCCGAGCTCACCGTCTCGACCGAGAAGGTGGACGTGACGATCGCCCACCACAGCGCCGTGCTGATCGACGAGGTGGACGGGCTGCCCGTCTACCGGGTGCAGGCCGACCAGGACGGCCTCGGTGTGGACCTGACGTTCCACGCCGAGGTGCCGCCGTGGATGCCCGGGCGCGGCCAGACCCGCTACACCAGCCGCGAGTACTTCGCCTGGTGCGTCGGCGCACCCCGCGCCCGGGTCGAGGGCACCGTGACCGTCGACGGTGAGACCGCCCGGGTCACCGGCCGCGGGTACCACGACCACAACTGGGGCGTCGGCGACATGAAACGCATCATCGCCAAGTGGTACTGGGGCCGCCTCTACACGGACGAGATCTCGCTGATCTACGCGATGGTCGAGACCACCGAACGCTACGGCTCCCACTGGTCCCAGCCGATCATGGTGGCCCGGGGCCGCGAGGTGCTCCTGTCCGAGGGCGAGGTGGAGATCACCGAAGGGCCCACGGTGTTCAACCCGATCGCCGACCGGTCCTACCCGTCCTTCCTCCGGCTGCAGGTCCCCGGCACGATCGACCTCACGCTGACCCCGAAGGAGATCGTCCACGCCCACGACCTGCTCTCCGACATCCCGGTGGCCGGCAGGCCCCCGCTGAACAGGCTGGTCAAGAAGCTGGTCGGGCACCCCGGTTACTTCCGGTTCCGCTCCGACTTCGAGCTCACCCTCACCCTCGACGGGCGGGAAGAGAGGCACACCGGCGAGACCCTCCACGAGATGGTGGCTCTGTCGTGAGTGGCGCCGCCGTGAACGACCCCGCCGTGAACGACGCCGCCCCCGACCGGCCGTCCGGGGCCGCGGGCGTCCCGCGGCTCAACTACCTCCACGGGTTCGCCGGCCACCACCAGACGGAGGCCGAACCCGGGGCGCTGCCCCGTCGGCAGAACTCCCCACAACACGCCCCGCTGGGCCTGTACGCCGAACAGCACTCCGGTTCGGCGTTCACCGAACCCCGTGAGAGCACCCGCCGCACCTGGAGCTACCGGATCCGGCCCTCCGTCACGCACACCGCTTTCCGCGAACGGCCCGAACAGGTCGGCTGGGAATCGGCGCCCCTGCGGGGCGGCGTCACCAGTCCCAACAGGCTGCGGTGGAACCCGCCGCCCGCCCCCGCCGCCGGGGTCGACTTCCTCGACGGGGTCCGCACCTACGCCACCTGCGGGGACGTCTCCCAGCGCACCGGGGTGGGTATCCATTGGTACACCGCGACCGCGTCCATGACCGACCGCTACATGGTGGACGCGGACGGGGAGCTGCTCGTCGTGCCCCACCAGGGGCCGCTCCTGCTCCTCACCGAATTCGGCCGGCTGGTCGTTACCCCCGGGGAGTTCGCCGTCATCTGCCGGGGGGTGCGCTTCCGCGTGGAACTGCTCGCCGACGCGGCCTCCGGCTATCTCCTGGAGAACTACGGCGCCACCCTCACGCTGCCCGAACTCGGCCCGATCGGCGCGAACGGCCTGGCCGACGCCCGGCACTTCCGCTACCCCACCGCCTGGTACGAGGACCGCGAGGAACCCGTCGAGCTGTGGCAGCGCTTCGGCGGACGCTGGTGGTCCACCGAACTCGACCACTCACCCCTCGACGTGGTCGCCTGGCACGGCAACCACGCCGCGTATGTGTTCGACCTCGACGACTTCTGCCCCCTCAACACCGCCCTGTGGGACCACCCGGACCCGTCGGTGTTCACCGTCCTCACCTCCCCCGGCCCGGTCGCGGGCCAGGCGAACGTCGACTTCGCCGTCTTCGGCGACCGCTGGGTGGTGGCCGAGGACACCTACCGGCCGCCCCACTTCCACCGCAACCAGATGTCCGAGTTCATGGGCCTGGTGCGGGGCTCGCACGACTCCAAAGCCGAGGGGTTCGTGCCCGGCGGGGCGTCCCTGCACAACCAGTGGTCCGCGCACGGAGCCGACCGCGAGACGTTCGACCTCGCGACCGGCGCCGACCTGCGGCCGCAGAAACTCACCGGCTCGTTGCCGTTCATGTTCGAGACCCGCCTGGCCCTGGCGGTGACCGACTCCGCCATGACCGCGGGCCACCGCCAACCCGACTACGACTCCTCGTGGACCGGGATCGAGCGCCGGTTCCGCCCCTGACCGACCTCGTCGTCGTCGCCCCCACACCCACGTCGGCCCGGGCCGACGCCACGACACCCGCACCACCTCATCACCCTCGTCCGACAGGAGACCCCACCATGACCGCAACGTTCCCCGAGGTAGCGCCGCTGATCCTGCCCGACACCGGGCTGCGCATCGGCGGCCGGACCGTCGCACCCGCGTCCGGGCAGGCGATCGACGCCCTCAACCCGGCCACCGAGGAGCGGATCACCGAGCTCGCCGCCGGCGGCCCCGAGGACGTCGACCGGGCCGTCGCGGCCGCGCGGGAGGCGTTCGAGTCGGGCGTGTGGTCGCGGATGCCCGGCGCCGAACGCGGCCGGATCCTCATGCGGGCCGCCGACCTCATCGAGGCCCACGCCGCCGAGCTGTCCACCCTCGAGACCACCGAGATGGGCAAGCTCTACCTCCACACCGTGGGCGGGGACGTGCCCGCCGCGGCCGCGGTGTTCCGGCACTACGCCGGCTCGGCCGACAAGATCTACGGCCAGAGCGCCCAGCTGCCGAACGTCGGCGACCAGCGGCGTTTCGGCTTCACCCTGCGCCAACCGCTCGGCGTCGTGGGTGCCATCACCCCGTGGAACAACCCCACCGTGGTGGCCTCGTGGAAGGTCGCCCCCGCGCTGGCCGCGGGCTGCTCGGTGGTGCTCAAGCCCGCCGAGGACGCCTCGCTCGCTCCCCTGCGCCTGGCGGACCTGCTCGCCGAGGCGGGCGTGCCGGACGGTGTGTTCAACGTCGTCACCGGCCTCGGCGCGACCGCCGGCGCCGCCCTGGCCCAGCATCCGGGTATCGACAAGATCACCTTCACCGGCAGCCCCCGCGTCGGCCGGCAGATCCAGTCGCTGGCCGGAGAGAAGTTCCGCAAGGTGACCCTCGAACTCGGCGGCAAGGCGCCGCAGCTGGTGTTCGGCGACGCCGATCTGGAATCCGCGATGCCCTGGATCGCGATGGGCAACTTCTACCACCAGGGCCAGGTCTGCGCCGCCGGCACGCGCGTGGTGGTGCACGAGTCGATCGCCGACCGGGTGGTCGACGGGCTGGTCGACTTCGCGCGTTCCTCGGTGGTCGGCGACCCGTTCGACCCGGCCAGCACCCAGGGCACGATCGTCAACGCCCGGCAGTTCGACCGGATCATGGGCTACATCGAGAAGGGCCGCGCGGAGGGCGCCGAGCTCGTCACCGGCGGCGGCCGGGTCGGCGATCGCGGCTACTTCGTCGAGCCGACGGTGTTCCGCGGCGACAATTCGCTGACCATCGCGCGCGAGGAGATCTTCGGCCCCGTCGCCACCGTCATCACGTTCTCGGACTCCGACGAGGCGATCCGCATCGCCAACGACACCCCGTACGGGCTCAACGCGTTCATCTTCTCGCGCGACCTGTCCACCGTGCACTCGGTGATCCCGCAGCTCAGGGTGGGTACGGTCTGGGTCAACGGGTGGGGCGTTCCGGATCCGTCGCTGCCGTGGGGCGGCCGCGAGGCCAGCGGGATCGGGCGCGAGCTCGGGGTGAGCGGACTCGAGGCCTTCACCGAGGAGAAGACCGTCCACCTAGGGTTCTAGGGGATCGGACCGAGAAGAACGAGTCAGACGAGGCCGCGCGGCCCGGCGCCGGAAGGCGACCCGGGCCGCGCGCCGCCGGAAGGGAGCCGGGCGTGGCGGCGACGACGGAGGAGCACCGGGCGACCGGGCCGCTGGCCGGGATGCTGGTGCTGGAACTGGGCACCCTCATCGCCGGGCCGTTCGCCGGCCGCCTCCTCGGCGACATGGGCGCGCGCGTGGTCAAGATCGAGGACCCCGGCCGCCCGGACCCGCTGCGCACGTGGGGGCAGGGTGAGCGCGACGGCCGGCGCCACTTCTGGACCGTCCACGCCCGCAACAAGGAGTCCGTCACGCTCGACCTGCGCAGCGAGGACGGCGGAGCGCTCTTCCTGGACCTGGTGGCCCGGGCCGACGTCGTGGTGGAGAACTTCCGCCCCGGCACCCTGGAGAAGTGGGGGCTGGGCCCGGACCGCCTGCACGAGGTCAACCCGGGCCTGGTGATCGGCCGCGTCTCGGGCTACGGCCAGACCGGGCCGCAGGCCACCCGCGCCGGGTACGCCTCCGTCGCCGAGGGCGTGTCGGGCCTGCGCCACCTCAACGGCTTCCCCGACCAGCCGCCGCCGCGCATGGCCCTGTCGATCGGCGACACGCTCGGCGGGATGTTCGCCGTGCAGGGGATCCTCGCCGCGCTGCTGGCCCGCACCACCACGGGGCGAGGTCAGGTGGTGGACGTGGCGCTCACCGAATCGTGCCTGGCGGTGCAGGAGTCGGTGATCCCCGACTATGACGCCGCCGGCGTGGTGCGCGGCCCGTCCGGCACGCGGCTGGAGGGGATCGCGCCGTCGAACCTCTACCGCGCCGCCGACGGGCCGTGGGTGATCATCGCCGCCAACCAGGACACCGTGTTCCGGCGGCTCTGCGCCGCGATGGGTCGGCCGGAGCTGGCGGAGGACCCGCGCTTCGTGGACCACTCCGCCCGCGGGATCCACCAGGACGAGATCGATGCGATCATCGCCGACTGGGCCGCCGAGCGCACCGCCGAGCAGATCCGCGAGACCCTCGACGCCGCCGGCGTGGTGGTGGGCCCGGTCAACACCGTCGCCGACGTGGTGCGCGACGAGCAGTTCCTGGCGCGCGAGATGATCGTGCCGCACACGGTGCCGGGGGTCGACGACACCGTCCTGGGGCCGGGCGTGGTGCCCGTGCTCGCGGACACCCCCGGCGCGGTGCGTCGCGGCGGGACGCCCGAGCCGGGGTTCGACAACGTCGCCGTCTACCGCGACCTGCTCGGCCTGGACGCCGCGCGCCTGGCCGAGCTGTCCGACCGTGGCGTCATCTGACCCGCCGGGAGGGCGGTGGGGCGGGAAGCGGTCCGGAGGCCGGCGCGGGCGGCGGGCCGGGCGGCGGGGCGCGTGGCTCACCGTCGCGCTCGTGCTGGCGGCGGTGGTGGCCGCCGGGGCGGCCGTGACGCCCGCGACGTCGCTGTGGGCGCGCCGCACCGCGGACGCCGACCGCGAGCGCCTGACCGCCGTGGCCACCGAGGTCGCGGTCCTGTTGTCGTCCCTGTCGGGCCCCGACGCCGAGGCGTCCCTGGACCGGCTCGCCGCGCTGAGCACCGGTCCGCTGCGCGAGGAGGTCACCGCGCGGCGGGCGGAGGTCCTGCGCCTGGTCGACGCGCGCGACGGCGACGCGGGTGACGGCGACGCAGGTGACGGCGACGCGGGTGACGGGGGCGACGACGACGAGGTGCACCCGCGCGCGTCCGTGGTCGCCTCCGGGATCGAGCAGGAGGACCTCCCCCGCGGGCTCGGCCGCGGGGACGGACCCGCCCGTGCCCGCCTGCTGGTGGCCGTGAGATCCGGTGCCGGGGAGGGCACCGGGGAACGCCTGTGGCGGTGGCGGATCGAGGCCGGGCTCCACGGCGACCGGGCGCTGGCGTCGTCCGCCGAGGTGGCGGTGTGAGCGGCTCAGTCCCGCGGCAGGGTCCAGGCGAACCGTCGGCCGTTGCCGTGCGCCCCGGCGGACGCACGCGACCGCGAGGCCTCCCCCAGCTCGGAGAGCATCCGGTCCGAGGCGGCGACCAGCTCGTGGAAGCCCTGCGGCCCCAGCCACCCGGGCCGCAGCGCGAACAGGACGTCCTCGGTGGCGGTGTTGCCCGAGGCGCCGGGGGCGAACGGGCAGCCACCGAGCCCGCCGAGCGCCGCGTCCACCATCTGCGCACCGGCGTCGACCGCGGCCAGGGTGTTGGCGACCCCCATCCCCCACGTGTCGTGCCCGTGGAAGACGATCCGTCGCTCCCCCGCCGGCTCCGCGGCGGCGGCGACGAGGTCGCGCACCTGCCCCGGGTGCGCCTGCCCGAGCGTGTCGGCGAGTACCACGTCGACCGTGCCCGCACCGCGCGGGTCGGCGACCAGACGCAGCACCCGCTCCGGGTCGACGGGCCCGGTGATCGGGCAGGTGAACGTGGTCGCCAGGCACAACTGGACGGTCCCGCCGACCGCCGCCGCGGCCTCGAGCGCGTCGGGCAGCGCCGCCATGCTGGTCTCGGTGTCACGCCCGATGTTGGCCGTGTTGTGCTCGTCGGTGACCGACAGGCAGTACTGGAAGCGGCGGACGCCCGCGTCGGCGGCGCGGCGCACGTGGCCCGGAGTCGCCACCCACACCCAGCAGCGGTCGCGCTCGTCCTCGTCGAGTGCGGCGATGACGTCGAGGGTGTCCGCGAGCGCCGGGACCAGGTCCGGCCGGGCCATGGAGCCCACCTCGAGCTCCGGCACGCCGAGCCCGAGCAGCGTCCTCACGAGCGTCACCTTGGACGCCGTGGACAGGCGGCCGTCGGTGAGCTGCAGGCCGTCGCGCAGGGCCACGTCGCGGACCGCGACCGTGCTCGTCGGGCGTTCGGTGGAGGGGCGCGCTGGTGTCGGCGTCGTGCTCATGGGGCCATCCTCCCGCATCCGGACGCTGTCAGGGGGCGGGCGTGACCGGTATCGACGGGGACGGCGAGCACCGGACGGGCGCGGCACCGGGCTCACGGCGCGGAGCGCGGCGGCTCCGGGTCCTGCTCGTGCTGGTCGTCGTGCTGCTGGCGGTGTCCGCCGCGGTTCTCACGCTTCTCGAGCGGCGCGTCGACGAGAGGGACCACCGCGCGGCGCACGCGGTGGTCGCCGCCGAGACCGCGGCGCTCGCCGTCCTCGACTACCGGCCCGGGACGGTGGCCGAGGACCTGGCGGCCGCGGAGGAGCTCCTCGCGCCCCCGTTCCTCGACCGGTTCCGGCAGCAGAGTCGCGAGGTCACCGTGCCGCGGAGCAGGTCCGGGCAGGTGGCGTCGTCGGCCCGTTCCGCCGGCTCGGCATTGGCCGGGCTGGACGGGGACGAGGCCCTCGTCGTCGTCTACCTCGACCGCCACACCGTGGGCGCCGACGGCATCCCCCACGTGCTCCAGACCGTCGTCGAGGTGGGCCTGGTCCGTGACGGCGACCGCTGGCTGGTCGCCGAGTTCACGCCCCGGTGACCGGCCCGCGATCGTCGGGGGGGCTACCCGAGTGGATACTCCCGGCTGACGCCCACACCCTCGACGCGGACGACCAACGGGGCGGTGCCGTCCCAGGTGCTCGCAGCGACCGAGGCCGACGCACCGACGGGTATCGTCACCGGCCCGGGAGTGCGGACGAGGTGGTCGCGCTCGACATCCCGGCGCAGGACGACGATCTCCGTCGACCCGTCCGGGCCCTCGCCGTCGAGTGCGAACACGAAATCCCCGTCGAGCTGCCGCTGCACGGAGGCGCCTGTTCCGGGTGCCAACGACAGACCTCGGGCCACAGCTGACACCGACCAGTCCGCCTGCTCCTCCGCGATGGCGAGCACCGGTTCCAGTCGGGCGGTGCTCCGCAGCCCGAGCCGGCGCTGGTCCGCCGAGACCGAGATGGTCGCCGAGTCGCCGGAGCCCAGTGAGATGCCGTCGACCTCGTTCGTCCAGCCGTCACCGAAGAGGGTGACATCCCAGACGGCCGCGGGCCCGGAGCCCGCGTTGCCCAGCGTGATGTCGAACGCGGCGTCCTCGGGGACCACGGCCGCGACACTGTCCATGGTGCTGATGAACTCGAGCGGCGTGAGACCCGGGACGGGCCCGCCGGCCGGGGTCGTCAGGCGGATGGCGGGCTGGTCCGAGGTCTCGTCGCCCGTGCCCGGCGCCCGCTTGACCAGGACCGTGACGGAATCGTCGCCGGCATCGGCACAGACGGGACACTCGTGGATCTGCGTGGTCGCACGCAGCGGGGTGAGGTGGAGCCGGTTGGCCCGCGATCCGACGTAGAGATGGGCGGGCTCGGACGGGGTGGTGGCGGTGGTGTAGTACCACGAGTCGGTGACGGGGTCGGTGACGAAGATCTTCTCCACGCCGGGGAAGTTGTTGTCATAGACGACGATTCCGATCCGCCCCGCCCCCAGGTCGCGCAGGGCGATAGGGGTGACCGCGTGGCCGCCCGCACCCTCGGCGTCGAAGAACGAGAGGATGAAGTTGTCGCCGCGAGCCCACGCCGAGATCAGCGTCCGCACCGTCTGGGCGACCGAGTTCTGGGTGGTCGCGGTGCTGCTGGGACTCGAGATCTGGGCCGCCCAGTAGCGGGAGATCAGTCGGTCGAGCGCGTCGGAGGGCTGGGCCTCGAACACGGTCTGGCCGGGCGGCAGGTAGTCGGCCTTGTCGAGACCGCCGGTGTGGAAGAGCCCCGCCAGAGCGGCCATCCCGTAGCAGTGGCCACCGGCGGCCATCTCGTTCGCCGCCGATTCGAGCGCGGCGCCGGGAGCGCTCAGCACACACTCGCCGTTGACTATCCGCGCGCAGATGCCGTCGCCGAACAGCGACTGCATGGCCGCGGGGGTCAGGCTGCGCCGGTGCTCGTCGCTGCCGGGGCCCCAGTTGTCGAAGGAGAATCCGTCACGCGTCACGTCGAAGCCACTGGAGGCGATCAGTCTTCCGCTGCCGGGATCGACCGGGTCGTAGTTCGGCTCCGGTGTAAGCGAATCTGAACCTGACGACAGCGACACGCTCCCGGACGCGAGCGAACCGCCCGGCAGGCCCGCCAGCGGCGACGCCCCGGCGGCTGCCGGGGACGCGGCGAGCAGCAGTAGGACCAGCATCGATAGGAACCGCGCGAGCATGTCGCCTCCCGGTGGTCGCGGACGCGAGGGGGCGGCCGCTGGAGAAGATGACGATACTCGGGACTTTGACAATTCTCAGAAATTACGGCGGAGAGAGGAGATCCCCCACGTCGACCGGGCCGGTCGGGCGGTCGAGGACGGACACGCCCGCGTCGCCGACCGCAGGCGGACCGGTCGGGTACGCGCCGGTGCCGGGATCATAGGTGCGCGGCGCCGCGACCATCGCGACCCCCGCCGCGCCGGCCTTCTCGCGGCACAGCGCCACCGTCGCCGCGCGCAGGCCCGGGTATTCCATGCACGGCATGTTGCGGGCACCGCGCACCGCCACGGGTGAGTCCTCGGGAACCTTGCAGTACAGGTCCGGCGGGGTGTCGGGAACGTCGAGCTCGGTGGGCGAGCGCCGCTGCTCCGGCGGCAGGAATCCCGTGGTGCACGGTGGCGGATCGTTGTAGCTGTTGACGAAGAAGGTGTTCTGCGCGGGCATCGCGTCGCCGGCGTTGGGCAACGCCGCCGACTGCGTGGAGTCCATGATCGCCGGGAACAACACGAGGATCTGCTCGAGCGACGGCGTATAGACGGCCGCCACCTGCTCCACGGTCACCAGGTTCGCCAGGAGGAGCGGCCACGTCGGCGAGAGTTCGCGGAACAGCAGGATCGTCTCGGCGGCGGCCGCCGGCGCACCCTCGATGACCCCGCGCAGCGCGGGGTCGGCCGCCGCCACCTCGGCCGCCACCCGGTTCGTGGCCCCGGCCCACTCGCGCAGGTCCGCCGAGGACGCGGCCTGCGCCTCCAGCAGGGGCGCGGACCGCCGCAGCAGCGACGCCCACTGTTCGCGGTCCCGGCCCATCTCCCGGGCGAGCCCGGTGAGCGCGTCCACCGAGGCGGCCAGGTCGTCGCCCGCCCCGCCGACCGCGCGGGCGGACTCGTCGACGAGCGTGGTCAGGCGTTCCGGTCCGACCGAGTCGAGGGTGGCCTCGAGCATGTCGACCGTCTCGGCGACCGGCACCGGCGGGCGGACGCGGTCGGCGCCGATGACGTCGCCGTCGGCGAGGAACGGGCCGGTGGGCTCGGCCGCCGGGGATGCCGGGGCGGGTCCGGAGCCGGGTGCCGCGGCGACGCCGGGCGTCTCGGGCACGAGGTCGACGATCAGCTCCCCCACCGCCGACATCGCGCCGACGTACGCAGTCGGGTCGGCGGGGATCCGCGCCTCGCGGTCGAGCAGGAGCGTGGCGCGGGCACCCGAGGGGGTCATCTCGACGTGGCGCACCCGGCCGACCTCGACCCCGCGGTACAGGACGTTGGCGCGTGGATACAGACCCGAGGCGTCGCGCATCTCCAGGGCGACCTCCATGCGGCCCCACCCGAGGTGCTGCGGGATGCGGGCGAACGAGAACACCACGAGGACGAACGCGATGGTGCCGACCAGCACGAACGCCGCGAGCTTCAGCGCGATGCCGCGGGTGGCCTCGCTCGTCTCCCGCCACCGCCGCCTCATGCGCCGCCTCCTGCGGCCGGGGGCGCGAGGGTGTCGCCGAGTCCCACGCGGGCGGGTTCGACGGGCGGTGCGGGCACCCCGAGGATCGTGTCGAGCGAGGCCAGCGACCCCTCGAGGGGCGTGCCGATGAGCAGGGCGGTGTCCAGGACGGGCAGTCGCAGATCGAGGATCACCGTGCCGTTGGCGTAGTCGCCGCGCACCGCGTTGCGGTAGGTGTCCAGCGGGAACGGGAACGTCGCGAGGTAGCGCAGGGATTCGGTGAGCGCGTCCCCCGACTCCGCGAGACCCTGCAGGACCGGGTCGAGCGCGGCGAGGTCCGCGCGGATGTCACCGCCGGATACCTCGACGACGCGGCCGGCGGTCGCGGTGACCGTGTCCACGGCGCGGGTGGCCTCGATCAGCCGCTCCCGGCGCTGCGCGAGCACCTCGAGTGCGGGACCGAGGTCGGCGACTCCGCCCTCGACCTCCTCGCTGCGGACCGCGAGCTCGGCCGACAGCCGCTCGAGTGCCTCCAGGGCCACGACGATGTCCTCCTTCTGGGTCTCCAACCCGGCCAGGAGCTCGCTGACCCGGCCGACCACCGCGCGGGTCCGGTCGGTGCGGCCGGTCATGGCGGTGTCGAGTTCGCCGAAGACCTCCGCGGCCTGCGCGAGGCCGCTGCCGCCCAGCGCCGCGGCGAGCGTCGCGAGGGTCTGCTCGGTGGTCGGGTACCCGCCGTTGCGTTCGAGCGGGATGAGGTCGCCGGCCGAGAGCGTGCCCTCGGCCCGCTCCTCGACCGGTGCCGCCAGCTCGAGGTGGGAGGCGCCCAGCAGGCTGCTCTGCCCCACCCGCGCGACGGCGTTGCGGGGCAGGGCGACGTCGCCGTCGAGCTCGACCGTCACCTCGGCGCAGCCCGGGCCCACGGCGATGTCGGCGATCCGGCCGACGGTCACGTCGCCGACCCGGACACGGGCGTTCCGGTCCAGGGTGGTGACGTCCGCCAGCTGCACCGTCACCGAGTAGCCGCCCGGCCCGCCGCCTGCCGTCCCGGGCAGCGGGAGACTGTTCAGCCCCTTCCAGTCGCAGCCGGTCATCGTCGTCGTCGACACCAGGACCAGCGCGGTCGCCACCGCGCGGCGCCGCATCACCGCACCCCCTCGGTGAGCAGGTCCGTCACATCGGGCGCGGCCGCCGGTCGCAGGTGGTCGTGGGTGTAGTCGAGCTGGTGCGGCAGCGCGCCGACCCCGCGGCTGGGGTTGATGGCGACGGGCGGATAGTCCACGGCCATCGCGGACAGGGTCGGCCCGAGGAGGCGCACGCATTCCTCGGAGGCGGTGTGCACGTCGGTCTCCTCGGCGGCGGCCAGGGCCGAGCAGATGAACTGCATCGGGTTGGCGAAGTTGGTCAGCGCGAGCGCGGAGATCACCGCGTTCTGCGACGGCTGGTAGATGCCCTGAAGATTGGACAGGGCCGTGGGCGCGACGTGCAGGATCTGTGCGATGTCGTCACGCTGCTCGGCCAGCACCCGCACGAGCTCGGCGGTGGTGCGGGCGGTCCCGGTGCTCACCTCGCGGTTGTCGCGGACGAAGTCGCGGACCTCGTCCACCGCCGCGTCGAGCTCGGTCAGCGCCGGCCCGATCTCGCCCCGTCCGCGGTCCACCGAGACGGTCACCGCCGCCATGACCTCGTTGAACGAGGTGATCTGTTCGCCGGATCCCTCCATCGCCGCGGTGAACGCCTCGAGGTTGCGGACGGTGGCGAAGAGATCGTCGCGGCCGTCGGAGACCGTCTGCAGCGCCGAGCGCAGCTGCCGCACGGTGTCGCGGACGTCGTCGCCGCGTCCGGACAACACGGCGTCCGCGGCGGCCACCGCCCGGCCCGCGGGACCGGTCTCATCGCCGGGGCCCGGCCCGAGTGTGCCTGACAGGCGGTGCAGCTGGGTGACGAGTTCGTTCCACTCCACGGGCACCGCGGTGTGGTCGAGGCCGATCGTGGCGCCGGGCTCGGTGACCGGCCCGCCGGTGTACGGCGGGCTGAGCTGCAGGAAGCGCGCCGCCACCAGGGTCGGGGCCATCACGACGGCGTCGACCCCCGCGGGCAGGGGTTGGTCGCGCTCGACGAGGAAGTCGACGACCACGCGGTCGCCCCGCGGCTCCACCGCCGTGACCCGCCCGACCGGCACGCCCATCACCCGGACGTCGTCACCCACGTAGAGGCCGCGGGCCGAGACGAACTCGGCCGTGTAGCTCTCGTACGGACGCCACGGCACCCGCAGGTCCACGAGCCCGGCGGCGAGCAGGAGCACGAGCAGCCCCGCCACCCAGGGGGCGACGGCAGTGAGGACCCGGCGCGTCATCGCGGGCCCCCGGCGAGCGGCTCGGGGCCGGCCGCGGGCGCTGCGGCGGCGGGCGGCGCCGCGGGCGGGGCCGCCACCGGTGGGGCCGCGGGTGGGCCCGCGGGTGGGGCCGCGGCGGGCGGGACGCCGACCCCCGCGCGGGTCAGGGCGTCGTTGAGGGCCGGCTCGATGACCTCCGCCGGCAGCAGGTTCTGGATGTAGGAGTTGAAGAACGGCCCCGACGCCACGGCCTCGCCGAGTTCGGTGGCGTACGGCCCCAGCCGCTGGATCGCCAGGGCCAGCCCCTCGCGGTGCTCCAGCACCAGCTCCTGCAGCCCCTCGACCCGCTCCAGGGTCGGGGTGAGAGTCCGGTCGTGGTCGCTGATGAGCCCGCGGATCTGGACGGTGAACGCCCGGAGCGTGCCGGCCAGCGTCTCGAGCGACTCCTGTTCCTCGCGCAGCGCCGCGAGCAGCACGCGGGCGTCGCGCAGGAGGGTGTCGATCTCGTCCCCGCGGCGGGCCAGCAACTCCGAGAGGACCTCGGCGTCGGCGAACAACTCGCGCAGGGCGGCGTCCCGTTCGGCGATCGACGTCGACAGCCGGCCGACCCCGTCGAGGGCCGCGTCGACGTGCTCCGGGGCCTCGTCGAGGGTCGAGGAGACCGTCTCCAGCGCGACCGCGAGTTGCTCCATGTCGATCTCCTCGCCGGTCCGCCCGAGCCGGCCCAGGGTCTCGGCGAGGTTGTACGGCGCGGTGGTGCGGTCCAGGTCGAGGACCGCGCCGGGGTCGAGCCGTCCCGGGCCGGCGGGCAGGACGCGCAGTTCGCGGGCCCCGAGTGCGGTCGCGGTCGCGATCTCCGCGCGGGTGTCGGACCCGAGCCCGATCCGGCCGTCCACGGTGAAGTCGATGCGCACGGCGTCTCCGTCGATCCGGATGTCGGTGACGCGGCCGGCGTCCTTCCCGGCGATCCGCACCGGGTCCCCCACGCCCAGACCGCCGGTGTCGACGAACCGGGCGGTGTAGCCCTCGGTACGGTCCACCCCCGGCAGGGACCGCAGGTTGAGCGCGCCCAGCACCACCAGGGCGATGACGATCGTGCCGATGACGCCCACGACGAGGGGGTTGCGCTCGCGCAGGCGCACGGCTCGACGCGGCCGCACGGGGCGCCGCCGGCGCACGGGATCGCTCATGCCGGCGCACACCTCCCGCCCTGCTGGGTGAACAACGGACTCGTGGTGGACCCGCCCCGCAGGTCGGAGACCCGGATCTGCAGACCGCACAGGTAGTAGTTGAAGAACCCGCCGTACGCGCCGAGTCGGGTGAGCGAGCGATACGTCTCCGGGAGCTCGGTGAGCAACTGCGTGAGCGTGTCCCGGCGGGAGTCCACCTGGCGGGCGACCGCGTCGACGCCGTCCATGTCCGCACGCAGGTCCGGCCGGACGTCCGCGGCGAGCAGTGCCAGCTCCGCGGCGGTGTCGTCGAGATGACGGGTCGCCGACGCGACCGTCTCGGCGTCCGCGGCGAGCGCCGAGGTCAGCTCCCGGGCGTGGACGAGGGACCGCTCCAGCGCCGGTTGCTGCCGCTCGAGAGTGTCGAGCACCCGCCCCAGGTGGGTGATGACCGACCCGATCACCCGGTCCCGGTCCGCCAGGTGACCGGTCACCTCGCCGATCGAACGGACGATCACCCCGACGTCGTCCTGCTGTCCCTGCAGGACCGCGATGAGCTCCCCGCTGAGCCGGTTGACCTGCCCCGGCTCCAGAACCCGGAACAGCGGCTGGAAGGAGCCCACGAGCGCGTCCAGGTCGAGGGCCGGGGTGGTGCGGTCGAGGCCGATCGTCGCGCCGGCGGGCAACTCGGCGGCTGCGGGCGTGGCGGCGGACGAACCCGCGTCGGCCGCAGGGGCGTCGGTGAGCTCCAGGTAACGGTCGCCGACGAGGTTGAGGTACCGGACCGTGGCGCCGGTGCCGGCGCGGGGCCGGTAGGCGTCGTGCACGCTGAACCGCACCGTCACGGTCGGCGCGCCCGTCGCGGCCCCGCCCGTGGCGGGATCGGGGTCGGGAACGTGGAACTCGACCGCGTCGACCCGCCCCACCTCCACCCCGTGGACGCGGACGGTCTCGCCGGCCTCGAGACCGGAGACGTCGGTGAACTCGGCGGAGTACGAGACCGACTCGCCGAACCGCACCTGCGCGAACACCACCCAGAGGCCCGCCAACACGAGCAGCATGACGACCGTGTAGACCGCCGCCGGCAGCGCCGCGCGTGTCCGCCGCCGATGCGGCCGCGGCGCCCGGTGCGCAGCGGCGCGCGGGGCGGGCGTGGACGCCGGGTGCCGGCTCATCCCATCCCCTCCGTGAGCAGTACCCACAGCGGGGCGGCGTCGAACTCCGGCGAGGTGTTGCCCCGCTCGAAGGGGTTCATCCCGACGTCGGCCACGAGATACGAGGCGTTGCCGTCCTCCGGCGTGCGCACGGGCAGCTCCCCGCAGCGCGGCCCCCCGCCGGCGCGCACGACCGGCAGGTCCTCCGGGTAGCGGTACGGGTCCACCCCCAGCAGCAGGGTCGAGTTGAGCACCATCGAGTACCCGTTGGCCCCCGACGCCGGCTCGGCCAACCGCCGCGCCCGGTCGGCCCCCTGCAAGAAGCACGGGATGGCCGGTGAGTACCGATCGAGCAGTTCCGCGGTGGGCCGGAGCAGGCCGAACACGTCCGCGAGTTCCTGCTCGTGCGGCTCGAGCAGGGCGTTACCCTCCACCGCCACCCCGGCGATGGCCGGCAGCAGCACGTCGAGGGTGGCAGCCTGCTCGGTCACCGTCCGCGCCGGCACCCGCAGTCCCGACAGCGCCGACACCAGATCCGGTGACGCCGCCGCCAGCCCGTCCGCCGCCGCGGCCCCCGCCCGCAGGTCCTGCCGCAGCATCCCGAGTTCCGGGTTGACCGCCCCGGTGAACTCCGAGACCGCCACGGTGGCCCGCCCGATCTCCTCGCCACGCCCACGCACGCCGCGCGCGAGAGCCCCCGTCACCGCGGCCGCCTTCTCCGGCTGTACGGCCGTCATGACCTCGGTCAGCGACTGGAACACCGTCTGCGTCTCGGTCGTCACCGACTGCGCGCCGAGCGCATCCCCCGAGGCCAGCACGCCCGTGGAGCCGCCGACCTCGTCGTCGTCGCCCCCGGACAGCACCACGCGCTTGGCGCCGAACAGGGTGCTCGCGGTGATGTCCGCGGTGGTGTCGGCCGGCAGCGCCGACGAGTACTCCCGGTCCAGTTCCAGCTCGATGCGCGCGCCGTCGCCGTGGGGGTGGACCGACGCCACGCGTCCGATCTGGACGCCGTGCCGCATGACCATCGCGCCCGGCTCCAACACCAACCCCGACCGGTCCGCGTGGAGGGTGAGGTCCATCGTGCGCGCCCACCCGCCCCGGAACGAGATGGTGACGACGACGAGGGCCGCCACCGCCAGGAGCACCGCCACCAGCACGGCCAGCCGACCCTTCCCCGTCGCCGTCACGTCAGCCCGCCAGCCTCACGGTCGGCGCGTCCCCGTACAGGGCGAGCGAGATGAGCAGCGTCACCAGGACCACCGCCGTGAGCGACATCCGGACCGCCCGGCCCGTCGCCATCCCGACCCCCGCCGGTCCGCCGGCGGCCGTGAACCCGTAGTAGGTGTGGATGATCATCACCGTGAGCGCCATCGCGACGGCCTGCGCGAACGACCACACCACGTCCACCGGGTTGAGGAACGTGGAGAAGTAGTGGTCGTACACGCCCGGCGACTGGCCCAGCACCGCCACCGTCGCGACTCGGCTGGCCAGGAACGACGCGAGCACGGACAACGAGTACAGCGGGATGACCGTGAGCAGTCCCGCGACGATTCGCGTGCCCACGAGATAGCGGACCGGGTCCACGGCCATCACCTCGAGGGCGTCGATCTCCTCGCTGATGCGCATCGCGCCCAGCTGCGCCGTGGTGCCGGCGCCGATCGTCGCGGCCAGACCCACCCCGGCGGTGACCGGCGCGACGACACGGATGTTGACGTACGCGGCCAGGAAGCCGGTGAGCGCCTCCACGCCGATGTCGCCGAGGGAGTTGTAGCCCTGGACGGCCACCGTGGCGCCCGCGAAGAGGGTGATGAAGCCGAGGATGGCCAGGCTGCCGCCGAACATCGCGAGCACGCCCGTGCCCAGGCCCACCTCGGTGGTGACGCGTAGCGTCTCGCGGCCCTGGCGCACGGGCGCGGTCGCGGCGGCCCGCAGGGCGTGCGCGACGAAGAGCAGGGCAGTCCCGAGCTCGTCCACGGCATCGAGCACACCCCGCCGCCGCGCACCGGGCGCCGCGCCCCACCGCCTCGCACCGGACGCCGCGCCCCACCGCCGCGCACCGGACGCCGCGCCCCACCGCCGCGCACCGGACGCCGCGCCCCGCGTCTGCAGGCCCCGGCCGCTCATCCGCCCGTCACCTGGATGCCGATCGCGGTGAGGACGAGGTTGGCCAGGAACAGGGCGACGAACGAGAACACCACGGTCTCGTTGACCGCGTCGCCGACGCTCTTCGGCCCGCCCGTGACGGCGAGGCCCCGATAGCAAGCGACCAGCCCGGCGATGAGCCCGAACAGCGCGGCCTTGACCTCGGAGAGGACGAGTTCCGCGGGGCCCACGAGAAGAGTCACGCCCGCGGCGAACGCCCCGGGGTCGACGTTGCCCAGGTAGACGGAGAAGACGAACCCGCCGGCCAGCCCGATCGCGCAGACCGCTGCGTTGAGCGTGGCGGCCACGAGCGCCGAGGCCAGTGCGCGGGGCAGGACGAGATGCGTTGCCGGATCCAACCCCAGGACCTCGAGCGCCGAGATCTCGTCCCGGATCGTGCGGGAGCCCAGGTCGGCGGCCACGGCGGTCGCACCCGTGCCTGCCACGACGAGGACGGTCACGAGCGGACCGATCTGGGTGACCGCACCCAGTCCCGCGCCGGCGCCTGCCATGTCGCTGGCGCCGATCTCGCCGAGGAGGGAGTTGAGGGTGAACACCACCAGGACCGTGAACGGCAACGCCATGAGCACGGTCGGGACCAGCGAGACGCGGGCGATGAACCAGTACTGTTCGACGAATTCGCGCCAGCGCCACGGGCCGGTGAACAGCCCGGCCATCGCGTCGACGGAGAGGGCGTAGAGGTCGCCGACGGATCGGACCGCGGTCGTCACCCGACTCGCCATCTCCCGCCCCCTCCCCCTGTGCGACTGCTGAGCGCTGGCCGAACCATACCCCAGGGTACTGTCCTCATGGTGACCTAGAGCACAGTGTGCGCCGGGCGGGCGCGCCCGGGGTCGGGTTCGCCGGGATGGGTGGGCCTCGCCCGCGTGGGGCGGTCCGGCATCATGCGCCCCACAGCCGCACGCCAACATGGCGTCTCGCGCGCCCCGAAGTGAGGGCGAGACGCCACCCCGGGGAGCGGCTGCGGGCTGGACGGGCAGGCCGGGGAGCGAGACGCCTTCACCGAGAGCGTATGCAGCCCCGGGCGCGCCCGGGGACGGGTTCGCCGGGCTGGGTGGGCTTCTCCGGCGTGGGCGGTCCCGCCTCAGTTCCCCCCACAGCCGCACGCGAACAGGGCGTCTCGCGCGCCCCGAAGTGTGGGCGAGACGCCATCGCCGGGAGCGGCTGCGAGACCGGCGGGCAGGCCGGGGAGCGAGACGCCATCACCGAGAGCGGATGCAGCCCCGGGCGCGCCCGGGGACGGGTTCGCCGGGATGGGTGGGCTTCTCCGGCGTGGGCGGTCCCGCCTCAGTTCCCCCCACAGCCGCACGCGAACAGGGCGTCTCGCGCGCCCCGACGTGCGGGCGAGACGCCATCGCCGGGAGCGGCTGCGCGACCGGCGGGCAGGCCGGGGAGCGAGCCGCCCACACCGCGCGGGGATGCAGCCCCGGGCGCGCCCGGGGCCGGGTTCGCCGGGATGGGTGGGCGTCTCCGGCGTGGGCGCTCCCGCATCAGTTCCCCCCACAGCCGCACGCGAACAGGGCGTCTCGCGCGCCCCGAAGTGAGGGCGAGACGCCATCGCCGGGAGCGGCTGCGAGACCGGCGGGCAGGCCGGGGAGCGAGACGCCATCACCGAGAGCGGCTGCAGGCCCGGGCGCGCCCTGGGTGGGTTCGCCGGGATGGGTGGGCCTCGCCCGCGTGGGGCGGACCGGCATCATGCGCCCCACAGCCGCACGCCAACAGGGCGTCTCGCGCGCCCCGACGTGCGGGCGAGACGCCATCGCCGGGAGCGGCTGCGAGACCGGCGGGCTGGCCGGGGAGCGAGACGCCACCACCGAGAGCGGATGCAGCCCCGGGCGCGCCCGGGGACGGGTTCGCCGGGATGGGTGGGCTTCTCCGGCGTGGGCGGTCCCGCATCAGTTCCCCCCACAGCCGCACGCGAACATGGCGTCTCGCGCGCCCCGACGTGAGGGCGAGACGCCATCGCCGGGAGCGGCTGCGGGCCCGGGCGGCCAGGCCGGGGGCCGAGACGCCAACGCCGGGGGCGGCTGCGGGCCCGGGCGCGCCCGGGGTGGGTTCGCCGGGATGGGGGGGCATCGCCGGCGTGGGCGGCCCGGCATCAGGCGCCCCCCAGCCGCACGCGAACATGGCGTCTCGCGCGCCCCGAAGTGAGGGCGAGACGCCATCGCCGGGAGCGGCTGCGGGCCCGGGCGGACAGGCCGGGGAGCGAGACGCCATCGCCGAGAGCGGCTGCAGGCCCGGGCGCGCCCTGGGTGGGTTCGCCGGGATGGGTGGGCCTCGCCGGCGTGGGCGGCCCGGCATCAGGCGCCCCACAGCCGCACGCGAACATGGCGTCTCGCGCGCCCCGAAGGGTGGGCGTGACGCCATCGCCGGGCGCGGCTGCGGGCCCGGGCGGACAGGCCGGGGAGCGAGACGCCATCGCCGTGAGCGGCTGCAGGCCCGGGCGCGCCCGGGGTGGGTTCGCCGGGATGGGGGGGCATCGCCGGCGTGGGCGGCCCGGCATCAGGCGCCCCCCCGCCGCACGCGAACATGGCGTCTCGCGCGCCCCGAAGTGAGGGCGAGACGCCACCCCGGGGAGCGGCTGCGGGCTGGACGGGCAGGCCGGGGAGCGAGACGCCATCACCGAGAGCGGCTGCGGGCTGGACGGGCCGGCCGGGGAGCGAGACGCCATCACCGAGAGCGGCTGCGGGCTGGACGGGCCGGCCGGGGAGCGAGACGCCATCACCGAGAGCGGCTGCGGGCCCGGACGGGCGGGCGCGGGCTGGACGGGCGGGCGCGGGCTGGACGGGCGGATGCGGGTGGCGCGGGCGGGTGGCTGGCGGGCGGGCGCGGGCGGGCCCGGAAATGCACGAGGCCCCGCGCCCGGATGTCCGGACGCGGGGCCTTGCCGTTGCTGGCTTCTCAGGCCAGCCGGCTGCTCAGCCCAGCGGGCGTCTCAGCCCAGCCGGCTGCTCAGCCGAGTGGGGCGGCTCACTCGGAGTCGGTGCCCGCCTCGAGCAGCTTGGAGATCGCCGACGAGTCGACCGGGATGCCCGGGCCGGTCGTGGTGGAGATGGTGACCTTCTGCAGGTAGCGGCCCTTGGAGGAGGACGGCTTGAGACGCATGATCTCGTCGATCGCGGCCTGGTAGTTCTCCGTGAGCTGCTCCGCCGTGAACGACGCCTTGCCCACGATGAAGTGCAGGTTGTTCGCCTTGTCGGTGCGGAAGGTGATCTTGCCGCCCTTGATGTCGTTGACGGCCTTGGTCACGTCCATGGTGACGGTGCCCGTCTTGGGGTTGGGCATGAGACCACGCGGGCCGAGCACGCGGGCCACGCGGCCGACCTTGGCCATCTGGTCCGGGGTGGCGATCGCGGCGTCGAAGTCGAGCCAGCCGCCCTGGATGCGCTCGATGAGGTCCTCGGAGCCCACGGCGTCCGCGCCGGCGGCCTCGGCCTCGGTGGCCTTCTCGCCCGCGGCGAAGACGATCACGCGGGCGGTCTTACCGGTACCGTGCGGAAGGTTCACGGTGCCACGGACCATCTGGTCCGCCTTGCGGGAGTCGACGCCAAGTCGCATGGCGACCTCGACGGTGGCATCCATCTTCGTCGAGGACGTCTCCTTGGCCAGGGCCAGGGCGTCCAGAGGCGAGTACAGCTTGGTGCGGTCGACCTTTTCAGCGGCGGCCTTGAAGGCCTTGCTGTTCTTGCTCATGAGATGTCCATTCCTGCCGCGTCATCCACGCGGCGGTCGGGTGTGGTCCGGGCCTGAGCTGCCCTCCCACAGGTGTTTCTGGGAAGTGGAGGTCAGCCCTCGACCGTGATGCCCATGGAACGGGCGGTGCCGGCGATGATCTTCGCGGCCTGGTCGATGTCGCTGGCGTTGAGGTCCTCCAGCTTGGTCTGCGCGATCTCACGGACCTGGTCCATGGAGACCTTGCCGACCTTGGCGGAGTGCGGGGTGCCGGAGCCCTTCTGCAGGCCGGCGGCCTTGAGCAGGAGCTTGGCGGCCGGCGGCGTCTTCAGCTTGAAGTCGAACGACCGGTCCTCGTAGACCGTGATCTCGACCGGCACGACGTTTCCGCGCTGGTTCTCGGTGGCGGCGTTGTAGGCCTTGCAGAACTCCATGATGTTGACACCATGGGCACCCAGAGCCGGACCGACCGGCGGGGCCGGGTTGGCAGCGCCGGCCTGGATCTGGAGCTTGATGAGCCCTGAGACCTTCTTCTTCTTCGGAGGCATCGTCTTCCTGATTCTTCGACTGGATCTCGGCTCCGCGCTGTACACGCGGGAGGCCGACTGTCGTGTGCGCCCGCCCCCGCCGCCCCACCGTGAGGCGGGCATGCGGCGGCACAAGCGCAACCTGGGAGAGTTTACGTGCTCGGCGCACCCAACGACTAATCGTGGGCGCGGACCGCCCCCCGCACCGCCCGCGGACCGGCGACGGTGCACAGACGACGAACCCGCCCCACGCCGGGCGCGGGACGGGTCGGTCGGGGACGCGTGCGGGTCAGTCGATCTTCTCGACCTGGTTGAAGCCGAGCTCGACGGGGGTCTCGCGGCCGAAGATCGACACGAGCACCTTGAGCTTCTGCGCGGCCGGGTCGACCTCGGAGATCGACGCGGGCAGGGTGGCGAACGGGCCGTCCATGACGGTGACCGACTCGCCCACCTCGAAGTCGACCTCGACGTTCTGCGGGACCAAACCGGCCTCGCCGTCGGCGGCGGCCGCGGCCGCGGACTTCTTCTCCGGCTTGGGCGCGAGGAACTTGGCCACGTCGCTCAGGGAGAGCGGGGTGGGGGTGCCGCCCTGGCCGCCGGTGGCGCTGACGAACCCGGTGACGCCGGGCGTGTTGCGCACGACGCCCCACGACTCGTCGTCCAGCTCCATGCGCACCAGGACGTAACCGGGCAGGACCTTGCGGTTGGCGGTCTTCTTCTGGCCGTTCTTGACCTCGGTGTACTCCTCGACCGGGACCTCGACCTGGAAGATCTTGTCCTCCGCGCCGAGGGTGACGGCGCGGGTCTCGAGGTTGGCCTTCACCTTGTTCTCGTACCCGGCGTAGGAGTGGATGACGAACCAGTCGCCGGGCAGCTTGCGCAGCTGCCGCTTGAACGCGATGACCGGGTCGATCGCGGGCGCGGCGGGCGCCTCCTCGGCGGGGGCGTCCTCGGCGGCGGTCTCGTCGATCACGTCGTCGGTCTCGGGGGCCGACTCGTCGAGCTCGGCCTCGGCGACGTCCTCGTCACCCTCCTCGACGATCTCGCCCTCGACGTCCTCGTCGAGCTCGGTCTCCTCGGCGTCGGTGGCCGCGTCCGCGTCGAGCTCGGCGCCGGCGGCGAGGGTCTCCTCCTCGGCCGCGGCCTGCTCGGCGGCGGCCTGCTCGGCGTCCTCGGCCCCGGGGCTCTGATCGATGTCGCTCACGGAAATGCGGTCCTCTCGAAGTCGGCGGTCCGGGTCTCACCCCGGACCTTCAGGCGGCAGGTCTCTAGCGGTCGAAGACGAGCTCGACGAGCTTGCCCGCGCCGAAGTCGACGCCCGAGACGAGCGCGGTCATGAAGATGAGGAACAGGAACACCACGATGGTGTAGGTGACCATCTGGTTGCGCGTGGGCCAGATGACCTTGCGCAGCTCCTCGGCGACCTGCTTGAGGTACTGGAAGGGATTCGCGCGGGTGGTCCGCGTGTCCTCCGGCGTGTCCGCGTCCGTGCGGACCCGGCCCGCGAGGGCCGTGTCGCCACGACCCGCCTTACCCGTGGGAACGGCGGCGGCCTCGGAGTCGCGGGCGCCGCGGGTGTCGACGTCGTCGTCGCGATCCTGGCTCACGCGGCTACCTCCGGGTCGTCTGGCTTGCGGGGAAGTGCAGGGGCGACAGGACTTGAACCTGCAACCTGCGGTTTTGGAGACCGCTGCTCTGCCAGTTGAGCTACGCCCCTTCGGCCGGTTTCCCGACCACCCGTACCGTCTCGCGTAGCGGACCGCACGAACGCCTCGACTCTACAGTGTCGGCGACTGCCCGGGGGCAGCGCGGGTCGCGACCACGTTCGGTCGGGCATCCCAGTGTACGTCAGCGACCCCGGCGCCCTGAAATCGCCTGCAGAGGGCGCCCGCCGCGGGCGGTCATCCCGACAGTGCGACCGTGACGATCGCCTTGCCGAACACCTTCGCCCCGTCGCAGGTCACGGCGAGTGCGATGTCGGCGCTCGAGCCGTCCTCGGCCACCTTCTTCACCGTCCCCGCCACCTCCAGCAGCGCGGGCCCGTCGGCCGGCACCACGACGGGTGCGGCGAAGCGGAACGAGGTGGCCAGGACGCGGTCCGCTCCCCCGGCCCACTCGGCGGCGACCCCTATCGCGAGCGCCGACGTCAGCATCCCGTGCGCCACGACCCCCGGCAGGCCGAGGGCGCGGGCGGCGTCGTCGTCGAGGTGGATGGGGTTGTGGTCGCCGGAGGCCTCCGCGTAGCGACGCACGTCCTCCCGCCGGATCGGCAGGGTCCGCGGCGGCAGGACGTCCCCGGCCGCGGGACTCGTCGTCGTCGTCATCTCCGTCCTCTCCCCCGACTCCCCGGGCCCGGTCACCGCGCCACCTCGGCGGTGAGCAGCGCGGTGGTCAGGGTCTGGACCGGCTCGCCGGCGGCGTCGCGCAGCACGGTGTCGAAGCCGATCATGCGCCCGCCGCGTGCCGACCGCACGCCGGTGACCGTCGCGGTGGCGGTGAGGACGTCGCCCACCCGGATCGGCCGGTGGTGCTTGCTCGACTGGGCGGTGTGGAGGGTCCGCGCGAGGTCGATGCGCAGCGTCGGGTGCTCCATCACCGCGCGTTGCACCGGCGCGGTGAGGGCGGCGGCCAGCGTCGCGGGGACCTGACCGGCGGGCGCGCCGACGGCCTCGGCGAAGCGTGACACCACGGCGTCGGTCACGGTGACGGGATCTCCGACGACGACGAGGTCATCAGCGTTGTCTGTGCTCACAGCCCTCGACGCTACCCGAGGGCGCGTGCGCGGAACCGCCCCTGCGAGCGGGTGTGGCCTCCTACGGTGAGGGCAGTCCAGCAGGAGGTGCGGCGTGAGCCATGACGAGTCGAGCGAGCGGACCGGACGGGTGCCCGGTGCGCCCACGCCGGTGGAGGGTCACGGTGGCTCGCACGCCACGGCCGTCGCCGCAGCCCACGGGGTGCGCACGATGTTCACCCTCTCGGGCGCGCACGTGTTCCCCATGTACGACGCGGCGGAGAAGGAGGACCACGGCGTCGCCCTGCTGGACGTGCGACACGAGCAGACCGCCGCGTTCGCCGCCGAGGCCACCGGCAAGCTCACCCGCTCCCCCGGGCTGGCCGTGCTCACCGCCGGGCCGGGCGTCACCAACGGGGTCTCCGCGCTGGCGCAGGCGTCGTTCTCCGGCGCCCCCATGGTGGTGATCGGCGGGCGGGCCCCGGCCGGGCGCTGGGGCACCGGCAGCCTCCAGGAGTTCGACCACGTGCCGGTCGTCGCGCCGGTGACCGTGTCCGCGGAGACGGCACGCGACACCGCCGACATCGCCGCGGCTACGCACCGCGCGTTCACCGCCGCCCGCACCGCGCACCGCGGGCCGGCGTTCCTCGACGTGCACATGGACCACTTCTTCGACCGCAGTGCCTCGGTGCGGCCCGGGCCCGGGTACGCGGACGACGGCACGCCGCTCGGCCCGCCGCTCGGCTCGACCGGTGACTCGGAGGGCGCCTGGCCGGGCCGCCCCGCCGGCGCCGACCGCCTCCCCGACACCGACGCGGTCGACAGGATCGCCGACCTGCTGGTCCGGGCCGCGCGGCCGGTGCTCGTGCTGGGCTCGGACGTGTGGGCCGACGGCGCCGAGGACGCCGCGCTGCGGTGCGTGGAGACGCTCGGGCTGCCGGTGATCCCCAACGGGATGGGCCGCGGGATCGTGCCGGCCGGCCACCCGCTGCTCGTGGGCAAGGCCCGCGGCATGGCGTTCGGTACGGCCGACGTGGTGATCGTCGTGGGCACGCCCCTCGACTTCCGGCTCGGCTACGGGATGTTCGGCGGCAAGGAGGGCGCCACGCCCGCGACCGTGGTGCACATCGCCGACTCCCCCGCCCAGCTCAGCCATCACGCCTCGCCCGCCGTCGCGACCGCGGGGGACCTGGAGCTCGTGCTGGACGCGCTGATCGACTCCGTCGAACGCAGGCTCCGGACAGGCGCCGGCCGACCGGACTGGAGCGGGTGGGCGACGTCGCTGCGGGAGAAGGCCGAGGCCGCCCACGCCGCGGACCTCGAGCTGTTCTCCGCCGCCGCCGACCCGATCCACCCCGCGCGGATCTACGGCGAACTGCTGCCGCGGCTGGCCGAGGACGCGGTCGTGGTCGGCGACGGCGGCGATTTCGTCTCCTACGCCGGGAAGTTCATCGAACCCGCCCGCCCGGGAAACTGGCTCGACCCGGGGCCGTTCGGCTGCCTCGGGGCGGGACTGGGGGCGGCGATCGCGGCCCGGATCGCCCGTCCGTCCAGCCAGGTCGTGCTGCTGCTCGGCGACGGCGCCGCGGGGTTCTCGCTCATCGACGTGGACACCCTCGTCCGGCACCGGCTCCCGGTGGTGATGGTGATGGGCAACAACGGCGCCTGGGGTCTGGAGAAGGGGCCGATGCAGATGCTGTACGGCTACGACGTGATCGCCGACCTCGCGCCACGGACCCGCTACGACGAGGTGGTGCGCGCGCTCGGTGGCGCGGGCGAGATGGTCACCGACCCCGCGCAGATCGGCCCCGCCCTGGACCGCGCGTTCGCCAGCGGCGTGCCGTACCTCGTGAACGTGGTGACCGACGTGGAGGCGATGTACCCGCGGTCGACGTTCGGGGTGTGAGCTTGGGGGGGTCCGCGCCGGGAGAGGCTCCAGCCCGGGGTGTGGGCCCGGCTGGCCCTTCAGAACACGACGAGTCGGTAGAGCAGCTCCGGGCGGCCCCGGCCCCCGTAGCGGTGCGAGACGTCGACGGCGCCGCTGCGGTGCAGGTGGTCCAGGTAGCGGCGCACGGTGGCGCGCGAGGCACCGCTGGCGCGCGCCACCTCCACCGCCGTGTGGCCGGCGCCGTCCTCGAGGGCTCCAAGCACCGCCGCCAGCGTGGGCTCGGCCAGCCCCTTGGGCAGGGGCGTCGGGGCGGGACCGGCCGGCTCCAGCCCGGTAGGGGCGGGCCGGGATCCGCGCCGGAGCAGGGCATCGATCTCGCCCTGGCCGAACGTGTCCAGCTCCTCCGGTGGCCCGGCGGCGATCTCGGCGCGGAAGCGCTCCAAGCGGTCGATCATCGCCGCCCGCGTGAACGGCTTGACCAGGTACCCCACGACCTGGCCGGACAGGGCCTGCCGCACGGTGACGCGGTCCCGCAGGGAGCTGACGACTATCACGCTGACCTGGCGCCGGGCCACGGTCCTGATCCGGTGCAGCACCTCGATGCCGCTGAACCCCGGCAAGCCGATGTCCAGGAGAACCAGGTCGATCCCGCCGCCGGCGACCCAGCCGACGGCCGCGTGTCCGTCGCCCACCGCGGCGGCGACGCTGAACCCGGGGACGGCCTCGACGTACCGGCTGTGCAGCCGCCGCGCGACCGGGTCGTCGTCGACGATCAGCGTCCGGATGCTGCGCTCACCCCGGCCCCCGTCGGGGCCCCGACTCGGTGTGGTCACGACCTGTCCTGTCCGCCCGGGCCGACGCGGGAGGCGGGCAGCCGCACGGTGAACAGCGCCCCGCCCCTCGAGGAGCGCCCGAGCTCGATCTCCCCGCCCCGGTCCCGCACGATCTGCCGGACCACCGCCAGGCCCACCCCGCGCGGCGCCGTCGCCCCGGACGTCTTGGTCGAGTACCCGTGCTCCATCACCGCCGCCATCATCTCCGCCTCCAGCCCGGGACCGTCGTCACCGACCGCCACCTCCGTCCCGAACTCGTCCGCGTGCACCAGAACCACGACGTGCCCGCCGGGGCCGGCCGCCTCCGTCGCGTTCCGGACGAGGTTCGCGACCAGCGAGAGGTCGTCGTCGCCCAGCGTTCCGGCGCTCGTCGAGGTGAGCGGGTCGATCTCCACCCGCCCACCCTGCGAGCGGTACTCGGCACCGATCTCGCCCAGGACCGCCCGCAGTCGTGGATCCTCGACGGCGCCGTCGTCGCCACCACCCGCCGAGCCGGTGATCGGGGCGAGCTCGCCGAGGTAGTCCAGCGCGGCGTCGATCTCGCCGCCCTCCACCAGCCCGTACACCGCGTGGATCCGGGTCCTGAACTCGTGCGTCTGCTCCCGCAGAGCCCTGGTGAGCCGGCGCTGCTCGTCCAGCTCGGCGTTCTCCGCCTCCAACCTGCGCACCCGGAACCCGATCGCCCCGGACACCCCTGCGGCCCCGACCAGCCCCACCACCACCGCCAGCAGAACCCACGGGACCATGGCGTCGAGGCTGGACCGCAGGTCCTCGGTGATCTCGGACTCGAGCACCCCGACCGACGCCGCGCCGATCACCACGCCGTCGCGGTAGACCGGCACCTTGGCCCGCAGGGTCCGGCCGAGGGTCCCCTCCTCGGTACCGACGAACGTCTCGCCCGCCAGGACGCCCTCCGGGTCGGTGGAGACCGGCAGACCGCGCCTGTCCGGCTCCGGGTGGGTGATCCGGATGCCTTCGGCATCGCTGATCACCACGTAGTCGACACCCGAGGCCTGACGGATCAGCTCGGCCACCGGCTGCAGCTGCTCCTCCGCGTCGCCCTCGCCGATCGAGTCGCGGACCTGGTCGAGTTCGGCGAGGCTGGTGGCCACGGCGAGCACCCGCTCGGTCATGGCGTCCCGCACCTGCCGCTCCTGGACGCGGGACGCGGCGTAGACCGTCAGACCCACGCAGGTCAGCACCAGGGCGCACTGGATGAGCAGGACCACCACCAGGCGGAACCGCCTCCTGAGCAGCCACTCCGAGTACCGCGCCATCTCCCCTCCGTCCCGTCCGACGCGCCCACCGCGGTGAGCATCAATGAGCACAAGCCGAGATTGTGCCCCACCTCACAGGAATCGGTTCCATGCTGGGCCGATCCCCGGGCCGACCATGTGCACCGGGCACCCGACATAAGGACCATCGATGCGACAACACCTCTCCCGCGTCGTGACCCTGGTACTCGCCGCCGCGCTCGCCACGGTCGCGGCGGTCGACGCCAGCGGATCAGGCGGTGGAGACAATCCACGAACACAACTGAACATCGTCGCACCCGCCGCCCCGGGCGGCGGGTGGGACACCTTCGGCAGGGAGGCGCAGCAGGCCCTCATCTCGGGCGACATCGTCAACGCCGTTCGGGTCCGCAACGTCCCCGGCGCGGCCGGGACCATCGGCCTGACCCAGTTCGCCCAGCTCGCCGGGCGGACCGACTCGCTCCTCGTCACAGGCGGCGTGATGGTGGGCGGGGTGATCCTGCAGGACTCGGACGTCACGCTCCGCGACACCACGCCGATCGCCCGCCTCGCCGACGACTACAACGCGCTCGTCGTGCCCGCGAACTCCCCCTTCCGGACCCTGGACGACTTCATGGCGGCGTGGGCGGACCATCCGGGGATGGCGATCGCCGGCGGCTCGCTGGGCAGTATCGACCATCTGCTGACCGGCATGCTGTCGGATGCGGCCGGGATCGACCCCGCCCAGACCAACTACATCGCCTACGCCGGGGGTGGCGAGGTCGTCCGCGCCATGATCAGCGGGTCCGCGGTGGGCGCGATCTCCAGCTACAACGACTTCGCCGCCCAGATCGAGGCGGGCGAGCTGCGTGCCCTCGGCATCTCCTCCGCCACGCCGCTCGAGGAGATCCCCACCCCGACGTTCGTCGAGCAGGGCGTGGAGGTGTCCATGTCGAACTGGCGGGGGCTTGTCGCCCCACCCGAGATACCGGACGAGGTGCGGGACGAACTGATCGCGATCGTCACCGAGATGCGTGACACCGAGCAGTGGCGCAGCACCCTCGACCGCAACGACTGGACCGACGAGTTCATAGCCGGCGAGGAGTTCGAGGCATTCCTCGACACCGAGATCACCTCCACCGAAGAGATCATCAGGGAGTTGGGTCAATGAGTATCTCCACCACACCGGGGCGCACGGCGGACAGTCCCGCGCCGCCCGCGCACCGCGCGTCCGCGCGGGCCTGGTGGCGCGCGCGGACCGAACTGGGCTTCGCCGCCGGCATCCTGGCGATCGCGGTCTTCATGACGGTCCAGACCCTCCGGATGGAGGTCCCCGAGGGAGCGGGTACCCCGGGGCCACAGTTCTTCCCCGGCCTGGTCGCCGGGTTCCTGCTGGTGGTCGGGGTGGCGCTGGCGATCAGCGTCATCCGCTCCCCACGACACACCACCAGCGCGACATCGGGTCAGGTCTCGACCGACATGCTCGAGGACCTGGGCGCGATCGACCACGCGCAGCACGCCTCGCCTGAGGCCGGAGGCGGTGCGGACCCCGCGGTGGCGGGCGGGCCCGCCACGGACGGCGACGCCGATCCCGACTCCGCTCCCGCCCAGACCCACGTGTCCCCCGACCCGGGGTACGTCCCCGTCGACTACCGCACGACCGGGATCGTGCTGGCCGGCCTCGTGGGGTTCGCCCTGCTGCTGCAGCCCGTCGGATGGCTGGTCACCGCCAGCGCGCTGTTCTGGGTGGTCAGCCACGCGCTCGGCAGCAAGCGCCCCCTGTTCGATGTCGCCGTGTCGGTGATCGTCGCCTCCGTCATCCAGATCGCCTTCTCCGCCGGGCTCGGTCTGGGTCTTCCCCCCGGCATCCTGGAAGGAGTCCTGCCGTGGAACAACTGAGCCTTCTGGGCGAGGGCATGGCCGGGGTGCTGACCCCGATGAACCTCGCACTGCTGGTGATCGGCGCCGTTCTCGGCACCGCCGTGGGCGTCCTGCCCGGGCTCGGGTCCGCGATGGCGGTCGCCCTGCTCCTGCCCGTCACCTTCACCCTGGACCCGACCGGCGCGTTCATCATGTTCGCCAGCATCTACTTCGGAGGTCTGTTCGGCGACTCGACCTCCGGGATCCTGCTCAACACCCCCGGGAACTCCTCGGCCATAGCCACGACGTTCGAGGGCCACAGGATGGCCCAGAACGGCCGCGCGGCCAAAGCCTTGGGGATCTCGGCGCTCGGCGCGTTCACCGGCGGCATGATCGCCTGCGCCTGCGTGGTCATGTTCTCCCCGTACCTGATCCTGCTGGCCCGGGCGTTCTCCTCGCCGGAGTACTTCGCGCTCGCCGTGTTCGCGTTCGTCGCCATCTCGGCGGTCGTGGCCGAGTCCGTCGTCCGGGGGCTCACCGCCCTCGGGTTGGGGCTCGCGTTCGCGCTGGTGGGCACGGATTCGATGACCGGCACCGAACGCTTCACCATGGACAATCCTGCCCTGTTCGAGGGGATCTCGATCGTCGTCATCACCGTCGGCCTGCTCGCCCTCGGCGAGGTCCTGCACCAGGCCTCGCGGATCCACCGCGAGACCCGGACCGGCGGACCGGTGAAGACCGAGGGCTCGCCGTTCCCCTCGCGCAAGGAGCTCCGGGAAGCCGTCCCCGCGTTCCTGCGCGGCACCGGGTTCGGCCTACCGTTCGGCGCCATCCCCGTGGGCGGGTCCGAGGTCCCGACCTTCCTCGCCTACGGCACGGAGAAGACGTTGGCCAAGCGGCGTCACGACCCGGACTTCGGGACCCGCGGCTCGATCCGGGGTGTGGCCGCGCCCGAGGCCGCCGGCAACGCCACCGCGGGCAGCGCCATGGGCGCCCTGCTCGCGCTGGGGCTGCCCACCTCCGCGACCGCCGCGATGATGCTAGCCGCGTTCCAGCAATACGGGATGCAGCCCGGCCCCCTCCTGTTCGAGACGAGCGCCGCGCTGGTGTGGCCGCTGCTGGCCAGCCTGTTCGTCGGCCTGGTGATCCTGCTCGTCATCAACCTGCCGTTCGCGGCCGTCTGGGCGAAGCTGCTGCTGATACCCCGGCACTACCTCTACGCCGGGGTGACCGTCATCGCGATGCTCGGAACCTACGCGATCTCGTCCTCGACGCTGGACCTGTGGCTCGTGATCGCGATCGGCGTCCTGGGATTCCTCATGCGCTGGTTCTCGATCCCGCTCGCGCCGATCCTCATCGCGGCGATCCTTGGGCCGCTGGCGGAGATCGAGCTGCGCCGCTCGCTCGCCCAGTCCGAGGGCGATGTGACGATCCTGTTCTCCTCGACCATCACGATCGTGCTGTACGCGCTGCTGGCAGCGGCGGTGGCCGTGAGCATCATCCAGCACACCCGGCACCGTCGGCGCGCGAAGGAGAGCGTGTACGCATAACGCTCACCCCCCACGGCCTCGGGCTGTGGGGGGTGACGTCCCCACAACCTCCGGCCGGGAATGACCCCCCGGAGACCCTGGGGGAACGAACGACGAAAGCCGCCCGCGGAATCCGCGGGCGGCTTTCTCGGTGTACCGGTGGGGGGACTCGATCCCCCGACCTCACGATTATGAGTCGTGCGCTCTAACCAGCTGAGCTACACCGGCATGCTCTGCTAGTCGGACGATCAGGTCGCCCGCACAGTGCGAGCCCCCTGTCGGAATCGAACCGACGACCTTTTCCTTACCATGGAAACGCTCTGCCGACTGAGCTAAGGGGGCGGGCTGCGTAGGACTTCCGGTTTCCCGGCCGCTCTGCGCTGAAGCCTTTAGCAGATTACACACACGGCGGAACGCCGCACAAATCGGCCGGTGAGGGGGCTGATTTCCGGCGCCGCTGGCAGGATGGTCGGGTGCGCATCTCCGTGGTGATCCCCGTGCTCGACGACGCCCGTGAGCTCGAGGGCTGCCTGGCCGCTCTCACCGAGCAGACGCGAACCCCGGACGAGGTCGTGGTGGTGGACAACGGCTGCTCGGACGACAGCGTCGCGGTGGCGCGGTCCGCAGGCGCCCGCGTGGTCGACGAGCCCGTGCGCGGGATCCCCGCCGCCGCGGCCGCCGGGTACGACGCCGCGACGGGTGATGTCATCGCCCGCCTCGACGCCGACTCCCGACCCGGCCCGGACTGGGTGGCCCGTATCGAGTTCGCGTTCGCCGCCGACCCCGAGCTGGTCGCGGTCTCGGGGCCGGGCGAGTTCATCGGCCTGTCCGGCTGGCGGGCCCGGGCGGCGAAGCTGCTCTACATGGACGCGTTCTTCCTGTCCGTCGGCTCCGCGATGGCCCACCCGGTGTTGTTCGGCTCGAACCTGGCGATGCGCCGCAGCGCGTGGGAGCGGGTCCGTGATGGGATCGACCGCACCGACCCCGAACTGCACGACGACATCGACCTGTCGTTCCAGTTCGGCGCCCGCGATCGGCTGTGGGTGGACCGGTCGCTCGCCGTGGGGATCTCGGCCCGGCCGTTCGACGACCCCGCGGCGATGCGTCGACGTTTCTCGCGGGCGTTCCGGACGATCTTCCGGAACTGGCGCACGAGCCCGCCGTCGCAGCGGTGGCTGGAGCGCGTCCAGCGCTGAGCTTATGCGCCGGGCGATCAGCGGACGCGCCGGGCGATCGGCGGGGCACCCGGACCGGCGGGAGCGAGCATCGAGCCAGCGCGACCCCCTCCGGTTACGCTGGCGCCCTGACCCGCGCTGGCTCAGTGCCCGCTCGAGCCGGGGTTGCGCTGCCGATATGGACCACAGCCGCAGCGCGAGCCGCCGAGCCAGCGCATCTGGCGGCCGATACGCTGGCCCGCTGCTCGCCCGCCCCGCGGAGACGGCGATTCAACCGCAGCCAGCCCGCCCCGGCGCCGGAGTCAGCCGCAGCCCCGCCGAGGCGCCGGGCCCGGCCTCAGCCAGCCCGACGCCGAGCCCGCCGAACGCCGCGACGGCGCGGGCTCGCGGGCTCGCGGGCTCGCGGGCTCGCGGGCTCAGGGCTCAGGTCCAGACGAGCACCGACCACAGGATCAGCTGCGTCACGCAGAAACCCGCCAGCATGTTGAGCACCAGGAAACGCTTCCAACCCTCGTTGGTCGCCTCGGCCGTGGCGTCCGTGACCCGCACGTATGCGGCCACGGTCGCGAGGTACGGCAGGATCGCGAACGCCGCCCCCGAGGCCGGCCACGGCGCGGCGACCAGAAGCACCAGCACGGCGGCCGCGTAGCACGCCAACGCGAACCACACGGCCGACCGCGCCCCGAGCACCGTGGCGACCGACTTCAGCCCCGCCTCCCGGTCGAAGCGCACGTCCTGTACCGCGCCGAACGCCTGCGACGCCGCACCCCACAGCATGAACGCGATAAGGCACGCCCACACCCCGCCCGTGAGGTCCGAGCCGGCGATGGTCCACCCGACGATCGCCGGGGAGACGAAGTGGAACGCCGACGTCACGGAGTCCAGGAACGGGATCTCCTTGAACCGCAGCCCCTTGGCGCTGTAGGCGATCACCGCGAACGCGCTCGCCGTCAGCCACAGCGACGACTCGAGCGTCCCGACCACCGCGAGGTAGACCAGGAACGGGACGGTCGTCACGGCCGACGCCACCAGGGTCGGCCTGTGCAGCGACCGGTCGAGCACCGCCCCCTCGACCCCGCCCTTGCGGGGGTTGCGCAGGTCGGACTCGTAGTCGAAGACGTCGTTGATCCCGTACATCGCGAGGTTGTACGGCACCAGGAAGAAGATCGTCCCGATCACGCCCACCACGTCGAACCCGCCGGTGGCCAGGAAGTACGCGAGCGCGAACGGGGCGGCGGTGTTCACCCACGAGACCGGGCGGGACGACCAGAAGAGGGTCGTGAGCAGACCCGGCGGTGCGGGCCGGTCGGGGCTGTGGACCTCGTCGTCGTCGCCCCCGGACCCCGGGGCACCACCCGCCGACGCCGCACCCACCGGGGCGCCACCCCCCGGCCCGCCCCCGGACCCCGGGGCACCGCCCACCGGTGCGCGACCGGTCGGCGCAGCGCCGACCGGCCCGCCACCCACCGACGCGCCCCGCGCGCGCTCCGCGGCCACCGACCCGTCACCGCGCCCCGACACCGTCGGGTTGGCGCTCGCGGCGGCCTCGCCCACGGCCACCGCGCGCGGCCGGGCGGTGAGCGTGAACCACACCGACGGCACGAACACGGCCGCGGCGACCGCGTAGGAGAAGTCCTCGATCGGCGCCACGCCCAGGCGGATGCCGCTGGTGAGGGCGTCATCGTAGGCCACGAGGCCGGCGGCGATCATGACGTTGTCGAAGATCGCCGTGAGCACGAGCAGCACCACGAGCGAGCCGCCGACCCCGATGAGCCAGCGCCGTCGGTCGTCGCCGCGCAGACGCCACAGCGCGATGAGGGCCGCCGCCACCACCGGGATGGCCATCGTGAAGTTGATGGTCGAGTAGATGCTCACGGTCGCTGCTCCGTCCGCCGGGCCGAGAGATGCTCGACCGCCGCCGCCACGCCCGTCGCGCACACCAGCGCGAGGTGCGACAGGAACGCCAGGAACACGACCTCCTCGAGCGGGATCTCCGGGGCCACGAGCAGCCCGGTCATGAAGTCGGTCTGTCCGCGGAAGAACACGCCGCTGCGCACGCCCAGCACGTCCCAGGTCAGCAGCAGCGCCACGGACGCGGTCACGGCGAGCGCGGTGGCCGCCGGGGCGCGGAACGCCGCGAGCTTCCAGCGGTGGTCGATCACCAGGATCCCCGCGAACGAGACCGCCTGGACCGCGAGATACGCCAGCCCGATCACCGGTCGAACACCGTGCCCCCGCCGGGCTCGGCGACCGGCGCCGTGCTCGTGTCCCCCCGCACGTGCTTGAGCACCAGCTCGGCGCTGATGAGGCACATCGGCAGCCCGATGCCGGGGATGGTCGAGGCGCCCGCGTAGTACAGGCCGTCGACGTGCTTGCTCACGTTGCGGGTGCGGAAGAACGCGCTCTGGGCCAGCGTGTGGGCGGGCCCCAGGGCGGTGCCGCGCCACGCGCCGAGGTCGGCCTCGAGGTCGGCGGGCGCGATGGTGCGCCGCACGACGATCCGCTCGGCCAGGTCGGGGGTGCCCGTCCAGTCGGCGATCTGGGCGATCGCGCGGTCGGCGGCGGCCTCGATCGCCGCGTCCCCGGCCCCGTCCACGCCGCCGTGCCCGAGGGTGGGGTCGGCGGGGATGGGCACCAGGACGAAGAGGTTCTCGTGGCCCTCGGGGGCGATCCCGGCGGCCGGGTCGGTGTCGGTGGCGCTGGGTCGGCACACGTAGAGCGAGGCCGGGTCGGGGATGTGCGGGTCGTCGCCGAAGATCGCGTCGAACCCCTCCTCCCAGCGGTCGGTGAACAGCAGCGTGTGGTGCGCGAGCCGCGGCAGCTCGCCGCGCACGCCGAGCAGGAGGAGCAGCGCGCCCGGCCCGGGGGTCTTGGAGTCCCAGTAGGACTGTGGGTAGGTGCGTAGGTGTTCGGGGAGCCACCGGGTCTCGAGGTGGTGGAGGTCCGCGGCGCCGACGACGAGGCCGGCCGGCAGCGTCCGCTCGGCCCCCGCCCGGTCGCGCACCCTGAGCCCCTCGACGCGGGCCCTGCCCGGGGCGGACCCGCTGCCGCCGGGCCCGTCGGATGTGGTGACGAGTGCGATCGCCTCGGTGCCCGTGTGGATGCGCACCCCCTGCTCCTCGGCCACCCTGCGCACGGCGGCGATCACCTCGGTGAACCCCCCGCGCGGGTAGAGGACGCCGTCGGTGAGGTCGAGGTGGCTCATGAGGTGGTAGATCGACGGCGCCAGGTACGGCGAGGACCCCAGGAACACCGCGGGGTAGCCGAGGATCTGCTGGATGCGCCGGTCCTTGAAGCGCTGCGAGACGTACGAGTGCAGCGGCTGGACGAGCCGGGCCACCAGGCTGCCGGCGCGGGCCACCACGTCGGGGCGGACGATCGGCAGGTACGAGGTGAAGTTGGTGTACAGGAAGCGCGTGAGCGCCAGGTCGTACGTCGTGCGGGCCGAGTCGAGGTATTTGCCCAGGACCCGCCCGGCGCCGGGTTCGAGGGACTCGAACAGGGCCGTGGACGCCGCCCGGTCGGACCGGATGTCGACGGGGTCGGGGCGGTTCTCGAAGTACACGCGGTACCCGGGGTCCAGGCGCACCAGGTCGAGCTGCTCGTCCGCGGAGGTGCCGCACAGGCGGAAGAAGTGGTCGAACACCTCGGGCATGAGGTACCACGAGGGCCCGGTGTCGAAGCGGAACCCGCCTGCGGACCAGCTGCCCGCCCGGCCGCCGACGGTGTCGGTGGCCTCGACCAGGGTGACGTCGCGTCCCTCACGGGCGAGCAACGCGGCGGTCGCCAGGCCGGCGATGCCGCCGCCCACCACCACGACGGGCCCGTCCGGGGCGTGCCGGGGGCTCATCGCGCCACCGCCCCACCGCGGGCCGGACCGCCGTGCGCGGCGCCGCCACGCCCGGCACCGGCCCGGCCGCGACCGGCGGCCGCCCGCCCGAACACCATGAGTTTCACCGGGTCCGGCACCCGCACCCGGCCCGCGCTCACCCCCGCCGCGCCCGCCGCGCGGATGCGGTCGTTGAGCTCGGCGAACAGGTCGTGCGCCGCCGCCACCGCCAGGCGGTCGCGGCCCGGGATCCGGTCGATCGCCGCCCGCGCGAGGCGCAGGTCGGCGTCCACGTCATCGGCCAATTCGCGCACGTCCTCCTCCGTCAGTGCCCGCGGGTCACGGCCCGGCAGGTAGTTGCGACCGAGTTCCAGCGAGTCCTCCCGGATGTCCCGCAGGAAGTTCACCTTCTGGAACGCCGCACCGAGTGCACGCGCTCCCGCCGCCATCTCGTCGTCGTCCCCCAGTCCCCCACCGGCGAACGTGCGCAGGCACATCTCCCCGATCACTTCCGCCGATCCGTGGATGTACCGGCGCAGCGACTCCTCGGTGTGCTCGGTGACCTCCAGGTCGGCCTCCATCGAATCGTAGAACGGGTCCACCAGACGCGCGTCGATCCCGTACCGGCGCGCGGTGTCCGCGAACGCGTGGGTCACCGGATCCGGGTCCAGGCCCCGGTCGATCGCGCGGTGCGTGCGGCGCCGCGCCTCGGCGATGAGCTCCCGCGCGGCGACCGGGTCGTCCATCGCCCCGTCGACGACCTCGTCGCCCACCCGCGCCCACGCGTAGATGGCGGCGACGTGCGGGCGGGTCGCGGGCGCGAGCAACCGGCAGGCCAGCGCGAACGACGTCGAGTACCGGCGCAGGATCACCTCGCTGCAGCGGCGTGCCGCCTCGGTGAACTCCGCGTGCGGGCTCTGCTGGGTCATCGGGTCCTCTCCAGGGCGGTGGCCAGGTGGGGTTCGAGTGCGGCGCGGACGGCCGCGGGTATCGCGGGCGAGTCCAGGGCCGCGCGGGCGGCGGTGACGAGGTCCTGGGCGATGCCCAGGGCGTACTCGCGGGCCCCGCACTCACGCAACGCCTCGCGGGCGGTGTCCGAGTCGGGGTCGGTGCGGTTCAGCGCGGCGTCGATCCGCGGCCACGCGTCGGTGGTGCGGGCGTGGGCCAGCAGGACGGTCGGCGCCCGGCGGATGAGGTCGCCCGAGTTGGACTTGCCCGTCACGGCCGGGTCCCCGAACACCCCCAGCACGTCGTCGACCACCTGGAACGCGGTGCCGAGGTGGCGGCCGGTCTCCCGCAGCGGGTCGATCATCTCCTCGGGCGCCCCGGCGAGGATCGCGCCCAGGACGAACGGCAGGCACACGGAGTAGGCCGACGTCTTGGCCGCGCCGATCGCCAGCGCCCGCTCGCACCCGACGGGGGCGTCCTCGGTCGAGCCGTGCACGTCGGCGTACTCCCCGGCCACGGACGCGACGACCGCGCGGTGCACCTCGTCCACCACCCGGTGCAGGACCGGCGCCGGCACGGGCAGGCGCGCGAACTCCGACATCGCCGCCACCAGCAGCAGGTCCCCGCCGAGGAGCCCGCCGACCATGCCGAGGTGCCCGGCGGGCCCGGGGGGCAGGCCCCGCTCGGCGGCCCGGGCGGTGGTGCGTCCCTGCAGGTTGGGGTGGCCGCGGCGGTGATCGTCCCCGTCGGCGAGGTCGTCGTGCACGAGGAACGCCTCGTGCAGCAGCTCCAGGGCCTGGCAGGCGGCGGTCCGCAGGGCCTCGTCGCGGCCCCCGGCGGTGGTGTACACGGCGTCGAACAGGGTGGACCTCATACCCTTGCCGGACCGGGTGGTGCGGCCCAGGTCCCCGAGCCAGTCGTCCACCCCCTGCCCCAGGCCGGGGGGCAGTGCGCGCGCGGTGATCCGATGGGCTGAGGTCATCGAAACGAGTGTCATGTCCGGTGGTTCGGAGCCGGGGGCCTCGTGGATACGTCTCACCTCGATTCTTGTCGACGAGATGCGGCGTGACAGGTCGGGCGGGACATGACACTGGGTGCCGCGCGTGCCCACATTTTCACGCATGGCGGCGTCAGGTGCCCAGAAATGCACGAAGACCCCCGCTTGTGGCAGGGGTCTCCGAGTGCCAGATGATGGATTCGAACCAACGTAGGCTAAGCCGACGGATTTACAATCCGCTCCCTTTGGCCGCTCGGGCAATCTGGCGTGCACCCTTGTGGGCGCTACGACACGATACAACGCCCCCGCCCCCCGGTGCCAAATCGGGGTGGTCAGGGGTGGTCCGACGGGGCGGGTAGCCTGGGCTGGTCGGTTCACCACCCCCTACGTCAGGAGTGCGCCCATGGCCTCGGAGTCCTCGTTCGACATCGTCTCGGAGTTCGACCGCCAGGAGGTGGACAACGCCCTCAACCAGGCCGCCAAGGAGCTGGGCACCCGCTACGACTTCCGCGGTACCGACGCGGCGATCGAGTGGAAGGGCGAGGACGCGGTGGAGATCACCGCGAACTCGGAGGACCGGGTGTTGGCCGCCAAGGACGTGTTCATCGAGAAGCTGGTGCGCCGCGGGCTGAGCATGAAGGCCCTCGAGGTGGGCGAGCCGATGGCGTCCGGCAAGGGGTACCGCCTGGTCGGTTCGCTCAAGCAGGGCATCGACAAGGAGAACGCCAAGAAGATCACCAAGCTGCTGCGCGACGAGGGCCCCAAGGGGGTCAAGGCGCAGATCCAGGGCGAGGAGATCCGGGTGTCGTCCAAGAAGCGTGACGACCTGCAGGAGTGCATCTCGCTGCTCAAGGGCGCCGATTTCGACGTGGCGCTGCAGTTCACCAACTACCGCTGATCCGCCGACGGTGACCGCAGCTCCGCGCGGCGGGCGCGTGGGCGGGCGCCGCGGGCGCGTGGGTGGGCGCCGCGGGCGCGTGGGTGGGCGCCGCGGGCGCGTGGGCGGGCGCCGGCTCCGCGCCGCCGCGGTGGTCGCCGTGGTGGGCCTGTCCCCGCTCGCGGGATGCGCGTCCGGGGGCGACGACGACGAGGGCCGCCGCGTCCTGACGGTGTTCGCGGCCGCGTCGTTGAGCGGAGCTTTCTCGGAGATCGCGGCGGATTTCGAGGCCGCGACGCCGGGGGTGTCCGTCCGGCTGAGTGTCGACGGCTCCCGCGGCCTCGTCGACCAGATCGTCGGCGGCGCACCGGCGGACGTGTTCGCGTCGGCGGATGTGCGCACGATGGACCGCGTCGCCTCCGCGGGGCTGCTCGTCAGCGAGCCGGTCCCCTTCGCGACCAACGTCCTCACCCTCATCACCCCTCCGGGCAATCCGGCGGGCGTCACCGGGCTCGACTCGTCCCTGGACGGGGTCCGGCTCGTGACCTGCGCGGACGGCGTACCGTGCGGGTCGGCCGCCCGCGAGCTCGCCGGGGCAGCCGGTGTCGAGCTGCGGCCCGTGAGCGAGGAGTCCGCCGTGACCGACGTGCGCGGGAAGGTCACCTCCGGGGAGGCCGATGCGGGGATCGTCTACGTCACCGACGCACTCGCGGTCGCCGACGCGGTCGAGCAGATCCCTATCGCCGGTGCCGACACCGCGGCCACCGTCTACCCGATCGGTGTCCTCGACCGCGCCACCGATCCCGGGCTCTCGCAGCGCTTCGTCGACGCGGTCACCGGGCCGGCGGGGCGCGAGGTCCTGGCCGCGTACGGGTTCGGCGCGCCATGACCCGGCCACCCCTGCCACGCTGGCTGATCGTCGCGGCCGTGATCGCGGTGCTGCTCGCGGCCCTGCCGCTGGCCGGGATGGCGGTGCGGGTCCCCTGGTCTCAGGTGCCGGAGTTGTTGGCCTCCGAGTCCGCCCGCGACGCCGCGTGGCTCAGCCTGCGTACGTGTGCGGTCTCCACCCTGCTGTGCGTCGTGCTCGGGACCCCGCTGGCCGTGGTGTTGTCCCGCGGTCGCGGCCCGCTGGCGGCGGCGGCCCGCACGGTCACGGCGTTGCCGATGGTCCTGCCGCCGGTCGTGGCGGGCCTGGCCCTGCTCATCACGTTCGGCCGCGCCGGCGTCCTCGGCCGGCACCTGTCCGTGCTGGGCGTCGAGGTCGGCTTCACGACCGCGGCGGTGGTGATCGCCCAGACCTTCGTCGCGATGCCTTTCCTGGTGGTGGCGCTCGAGGGCGCGCTGCGGTCGGTGGACGCGCGGCTCGAGCGGACGGCGGCGTCGTTGGGCGCCTCACCCTCCCGCGTCCTGACGACCGTGACCCTGCCTCTCGTCCTGCCCGCCCTGGTGGCCGGTGCGACGATGTCGTTCGCCCGGGCGCTCGGCGAGTTCGGCGCGACGCTGACCTTCGCCGGCTCGCTGCAGGGCACCACCCGGACGCTCCCGCTGGAGATCTACCTGAGCCGCGAGACCGACACCGAGGCCGCCCTCGCCCTGGCCGTCCTGCTCATCGCGGTGGCGGCCGTCCTCATGGCGGCGTCGGCGCTCGTGGCCCGCCGGGCGGTGGCGGGCCGTGACTGACCGCTCGCCCGCTGCCGGGCCGTCCCCCGCTGCCGGTCCGTCCCCCGCTGACGGTCCGTCCCCCACTGACGGCGTTCTCCCGCCTGTGGCGCCCGCCGCCGAGCTCGACTGCCGGGTCACCGCCCGCGACGTCGACCTCCGCCTCGGCGTCCCCGCCGGCCGCCGACTGGCGATCGTGGGCCCCAACGGCGCGGGCAAGTCCACGGCCCTGGCCCTGCTCGCCGGGCATCTGCGTCCCGACTCGGGCGAGGTCCGCCTCGACGGGCGCGTCGTCAGTTCGCCCCGCACGCACATGCCCGCGTACCGCCGCCGCGTCGTCGCGCTCGAACAGCGGCCGGGCCTGCTGCCGCACCTCACCGCCCTGGACAACGTCGCCTACGGCCCGCGTGCCCGGGGCGAGCGCAGGCGGGACGCTCTCGCCCGTGCCCGCACCGAGCTGGAGGCCGTGGGCTGCGCCGACCTCGCCGGCCGTCGACCGCACGAGTTGTCCGGCGGCCAGGCTCAGCGGGTCGCGCTCGCCCGCGCGCTGGCCGTGGACCCGGACCTGGTCCTGCTCGACGAACCGCTGGCCGCGCTGGATATGGAAGTCGCCCCCGCGATCCGCCGACTCCTGGCCGATCGGCTCACCGGCCGGACGGTGGTCCTGGTGACCCACGATCCGCTGGACCTGTGGGCGTTGGCCGACGATGTCGTCGTCGTCCTCTCCGGCCGCGCCACCCAGGCCGGCACGGTCGAGGAGGTCTTGTCCCGCCCCGCGTCGGACTTCGCCGCGCGGTTGGCGGGCGTCTCACTGCTGGAGGGGATCGTCGACGACGACGAGGTGCGCACCCCCGCAGGCGATGCCGTGGCCGGGATCCGCGCAGACGCCGCCGCGGGCTGGCGGAGCGGGGTGCGGGCGGTGGCGACGGTCGATCCGCGGGCGGTGGCCGTGCACGCCGCCCCCGCAGACCCCGCGTCCTCGTCCCCGGACCCGCGCTCCGCCCACGCGCCGAGCCCGGAATCCGCACGTGCGCCGGCCGCGAGCCCGCGCAACGCGTGGCCCGCGCGCGTCGTCGCACTGGCACCTGCAGGAGCGCTGACCCGCGTCACCGCGGAGCTCCGCGACGGGCAGCGGGTCGATGCCGAGATCACGACTCGATCGGCGGCCGAACTCGCGCTGGCGCCGGGCGTGCCCGTCACGTTGGTCGTCAAGGCCACCCAGGTGGTGCTCTACCCGCGGGGCTGACCCGGCCCGCCCCTGCCGCAGCGCTCCCGCAGCCGCCCTGGCCCCAGCCCATTCGCAGCCGCCCCGCCGCCCGGGGCCCGGCCCTTTCGCAGCCGCCCCCGCAGTAGCCGCCCTGGCCCCATCCCTTTCGCAGCCGCCCCTCGCGATGGCGTCTCGCGCGCACCGCGGGGCGGGCCAGACGCCATGTTCGCGCGCGGCTGTCTGCGGGGACGTGCATCAGCGAGAGCGAGACGCCAGGCACAGGAGCGGCTGGCCGGGGACGGCTGCCGGGGGCCGGGGCCGCGACACGGAGTCGCCGGCCGCAGGCGCTCAGCCGACGCGGTCGACCGTGAAGCGCACGAGCCGGCGCAGCGCCTCGTTGGCGGGACCGGAGGGCAGTGCGTCGAGCTCGGCCATGGCGTCGTCGACGTACTTCTCCAGCGTGGCCCGCGCGCGCCGCATACCGTCGGAGGCCCGGAGCAGATCGAGGGCCTCCGCGACTTCGGCGTCGTCCGTCAGCGGCTCGGCCAGCAGTTCGCGCAGCCGCGCGCTGTCGGGCGACCCGGCCTCCATCGCGTAGATCATCGGCAGGGTGTGCACGCCTTCGCGCAGGTCCGTGCCGGGGGTCTTGCCGGAGTCGGCGGACGGCGACGCGATGTCGATGATGTCGTCGGCGATCTGGAACGCGATCCCCACGGCGTCTCCGAACCGGCGCAGTCGCGCGACCTGCTCGTCGGTCGCGCCGGAGTACTCGCCACCGAACTGGGCGGCGGCGGCGATGAGCGATCCGGTCTTCTCCCAGATGACGCGAAGGTAGTGCTGGGCGGCGTCGTCGTCGCGCCCGCCGACGCCGGGGCCGACGGTCTCGCGCATCTGGCCGGTGACGAGTTCGGCGAAGGTCTGGGCGATGAGCTGCACGGCGGCGGGACCGAGATCGGCCAGCAGCATCGAGGAGTGGGCGAAGAGGAAGTCGCCGGCGAGGATGGCGGTGGAGTTGTCCCACTTGCTGTTCGCGGACTCGACGCCGCGGCGCATGCTGGCCTCGTCCATGACGTCGTCGTGGTACAGGGTGGCGAGGTGGATCATCTCGCAGACGACGGCGGCCTTGACGAGGCGCTCGTGGTCGGGCCGGGGCCCGAGTTCGCCGGCGAGCAGGGTGACGATGGGCCGGAAGCGCTTGCCGCCGGCGGTGACGAGGTGCAGGGCGACCTCGGAGAGGAAGTCCTCGCCGCTCTCGAGACGGCTGACCAGCAGCTTCTCGACCTCGTCGAGGCGCCCGCGGAGGGCGGAGGCGAGGTCTGCGTCACCGACGTCCACGCCGGCCACCACGTGGTCGGTCGCCGTGTCCGCGGTGCCGGTCGTCACTGATTCGCTCGACATCCCCACTCGTCCTCGTCGCCTGTGCGGTCCGGCATCGACCGGCCCTCCCGACAGACTACGGTCCCGGCTCGGCGGCTGCGGCACCCCACCCCGCCCGAGGTGCCGGCGACCGTCGCGCCGCCGACCTGCCACCATGGTGCGTATGGAGTCCCGGCGGCGTCTTCCCTCTTCGACCGATGTCCTCGTGGTGGGCTGTGGCCCGGCGGGGGCGGCGACGGCGACGTGGTTGGCGCGGGCGGGCCGCGAGGTGACGGTGCTGGACGCGGCGGAGTTCCCGCGGGACAAGACGTGCGGGGACGGCCTGACGCCGCGGGCGATGCTCGAGGTGGATCGGCTGGGCCTGGGCGGGTGGGCGCGGGAGCGCATCACGATCGAGGGCCTGGACCTGCGCGGGTTCGGGCACCGGCGGCGGGTGCCGTGGCCGGCGGGTGAGCACGGCGGGACGGGGTCGGCGGTGCGGCGCACGGTGTTCGACGACCGGCTGCGTCGGACGGCGGTCGAGGCGGGCGCGGTGGTGCTCGACGGCGTGCGGGTGACGGGCGTGGAGAGGGGCGACGACGACGAGGTGTCCGCCGTCCGGGTCGGGGACGATCGCATCGCGTGCCGAACCGTCGTGGTGGCCGATGGCGTGCGGTCGCCGGTGGGCCGACTGCTGGGTCGCACCTGGCATCGCGACACGGTCTACGCGGTGGCGGCGCGGTCGTATGTCAGATCGTCTCGGCATGATCATCCGTGGATCGGCTCCGATCTCGAGCTGCGCGACGAGGCGGGCGCGATCCAGCCGGGTTACGGGTGGGTGTTCCCGCTCGGGGACGGCGAGGTCAATCTCGGGGTGGGGGCGTTGGCGACGTCGGCGCGGCCGGCGAACGTGGCGGTGAAGGAGCTGCTCCAGCACTACGCCCGTAGTGTGCGCGGCGACTGGGCGTTGGAGGGTGAGCCGCGGGCGGTGACGTCGGCGCTGCTGCCGATGGGTGGTGCGGTGTCGGGGGTGGCGGGTCGCAACTGGGCGGCGGTGGGTGATGCCGCGGCGTGCGTGAACCCGCTCAACGGCGAGGGCATCGACTACGCGCTCGAGGGCGGTCGGCTGCTCGCCGAGTTGATCCTGGCCGGCCACGGCACCGGGCCCCGCGTCCGCCCCGAGCCGCTCACGCACGCGTGGCCGGAGGTGTTGCGCAGGACGTATGGCGAGGCGTTCACGGTCGCCCGCGACGCCGCGCGGTTGCTGACCTACCCGCGGTTCCTGCCGATGGCCGGGCCCGTCGGGATGCGCTCGCAGGTGCTGATGACGGCGGCGGTGCGCTGCATGTCCAACACGGTGGCGGACTCGGACCGCGACGTGGTGGCGCGGGCGTGGCGTGCGGCGGGGGCGGTGGCCCGCAGGCTCGACCGGCGCCCGCTGTTCGCCGACTGACGGCGCACCCCGCTCCCCTGCCGGCGTGCAGAGACGCAGCGCGAGTGGCCCGAGGTGCGCTGCCGAAACGCCAGGCACCGCCGGAATCTGACAAAGAGCCAGCGCGACCCTCCCCGCTTACGCTGCCCCTTTGACCCGCGCTGCCGCTCTGTACGGAGAACCGCGGGTTGCGCTGGCGGAATGGACCCGTCACGCATCACAAGCCGAAGACGCAGCGCGCCTGGCCCGAGGTGCGCTGTCGGAACGCCCGCCATCCCGGATTCTCACGACAAGCCAGCGCACCTCGGGCGAGCGACCTCGGCAGCACGCCGCGCCTCGGGCGGGCCGACCCGGCGGCGGGCCGAGTGCGCGGGCGCGTCAGGCGGGGCGGCGGGCCATGTGGATCGCGGCGATCCCGCCCGTGAGGTTCGTGACGCTGCAGCGCTCCCAGCCGCTGGCCTCGACCATCTCGAGCAGCGCCTGCTGGTCCGGCCAGTCGCGGATCGACTCCGCCAGGTAGACGTACGCGTCCGGGTTCGAGGACACGCTCGTCGCGATCTTCGGCAGCGCCCGCATGAGGTAGTTCATGTACAGCGCGCGGAACGGCGGGAACACGGGCGTGGAGAACTCCACCACGGCCAGCCGCCCGCCGGGCTTGACCACGCGCGCCATCTCCCGCAGACCGGCCGCGGTGTCCTGGACGTTGCGCAGCCCGAAGCTGATGGTGGCGGCGTCGAAGGAGGCGTCGGCGAACGGCAGTTTCATGGCGTCGCCCGCGACCTTGGGCACGTCCCGCCCCGCTCCGGCCCGCAGCATGCCGAGCGAGAAGTCTGCGGCCACGCACCACGCGCCGGACTTGGCGAGCTCGACCGTCGACACGGCGGTACCGGCGGCGAGGTCGAGGATCCGCTCCCCGGGCCGCGGCGCGAGCAGTGACCGGGCCCGGCGCCGCCACACGTGGTCCATGCCTCCGGACAGGATCGTGTTGGTCAGGTCGTAGCGCTTGGCGACGCCGTCGAACATCGACGCGACGTCGCGGGGCTGCTTGTCGAGATTGGCGCGGGACACGCCCCCGACGCTACCCGGCCCGCCGGACACCCACGCCGACCCGGCCCGCGGAGGAGGCCGTTCGACCCGTCGACGAGCGGGCGCCGGCGGCGATGTAGTGGTCGAACAGCTGCCCGCAGACGGCGTCCCAGGTGCGGCCCGCGACGGTGGCGCGGGCCCCGGCGGCCAGCCGTTCGCGGTCGGCGAGCACGGCGTCGACCGCGCGCGAGACCTCGGCGGCGTATCGGCGGGGGTCGAGGAGGATCCCGTTGACGCCGGCCCGGACGAGGTCGCGGGGGCCGCCGGCGTCGGGGCCGATCACGGGCACCCCGGACGCGTGGGCCTCCTGGACGGACTGGCAGAACGTCTCGAACTCGCCGGCGTGACAGAACACGTCGAGCGTGGCGTAGGCCCGGGCGAGGGCCTCGCCGTGGAGCTCGCCGGTGAAGATCGCGTGGGGCATGGCCGCCCCGAGTGCGGGGCGTTCGGGTCCGTCGCCGACGACGACGAGCTGCACGTCCCCGTCCGGGCCGGAACGGTCGGCCAGTGACCGGAGGCGCTCGACGTGCTTCTCCGGGGCGAGCCGGCCGACGAATCCGACGACGGGCCGCCCGTCCGGGGACCACAGTCGGTGCAGGGCGGCGCTGCGCCGGGTGGGCGAGAAGCGTTCGGCGTCGACGCCCCGCCCCCACCGGTACAGGCGCGGGATGCCGTGGGCGGCGAGGTCGGCCATCGCGGCCGTCGAGGGGGCGAGGGTGCGGTCGCAGGTCGCGTGGATCGCCCGCGTCCAGGCCCAGGCGGCGTCGGACAACACGCCGATCCCGTAGGCGTCGGCGAATCCGGCGACGTCGGTCTGGTACACCGCCACCGACGGAACCCCCAGGGCGCGGGCGGCGGCGGCCCCGGCGGCGCCGAGCACGAACGGCGACGCGAGGTGGACGACGTCGGGGGCGAAATCGCGCAGCGCGTTGTACACGCTCGGACTGGGGGCCCCGACGGGCAGGGACGACACGACCGGCACGCGTACGGCCGTGACCCGGTGGACGGGGTAGCCGAGGTGGTGGTCGGGGCCCTCGGCCGGGTCGGCACCGAGCAGGTGCCCGCCCGCGAGCGGGGCGACCGCGCTGACGAGCGGGTGCGCCCGGACGGCGTCGGCCGCCCCCTGCCAGAGCCCGACCTGCCCGGAGGGCGCCACGACGAGGCAGTCGTGACCGTGCCGTCGCGCGTACTCCAGCACGCGCAGGACCGAGTTGGTGACGCCGTTGACGTTCGGCAGGAACGATTCGGTGACGATGGCTACGCGCACGCCTTCACTGTCGCCCGCCTGGGCGACGCGCCGGTGATCAGCGTGAGACGGTCCGGGCAAATCGTGGTGCCGCCCGGTGAACCCGGGGTGACGCCGCGGCATAGGCGAGCGCGGCCAACGGCACCACCACCGCCGGGACGGAGAGGGCGGGCACCACGGCGACCGTCCAGCTGCGGCCGGAGACCCGTACGAGATCGGGGTTGGCGCGGCGGAACTCGACCTGCACCCGCTGCCCCTCGACCAGCCCCGTCGGGTAGAACACCCCGGTCACCGGCCGAACCGTACGCCCGCCCCCGGCGTCGAACTCCACCGCGGCCCGCCGGTCGGTGACCTCGGTGACGGTGGCCGTGGCGCTGCCCATGTCCCGGTCGATGCGCTGGTCGTTGACCACGCACGCCAGCAGGATGAGCACCGCCGTGAGCGCGGAGAACACGGCCGCGAGGACGGCGACGGCCCGCACGACCCGCCGGGTCAGGGCCGCGCGCCGGGCCCGCCGCGCGGCGACCGTGGGCGCGGTCATCCGCGGTCCGGGGCCCCGGGCGCTGCGGTCCCGGACCGGACGGCCTGCGACCGCAGCGCCGCGTGCAGGTCGCGCAACCCCTGCCGGTCGGTGCCCACCCGCACCACGCGCAGGCCCTCGGGCACGATGTCGTGATGCGCGACGGGCACCGACGGCTGCGCGAGGATCGCCTCCAACCCGGCGGGATCGGTGTCGGTGAACGGCACTCCGGCCCCCGCGCAGAGCGCACCGAGGTTGGCGCCGTGCGGGGTGCCGAAGACCCGCTCGAAGTCGGCCGCCAACCGCGGGTCCCCCTGCTCGAGCAGGGAGAAGATGCCGCCGCCGTCGTCGTCGGCCACCACGATGAGCAGGTCGGAGGGGTGCCGCTCGCGGGGCCCGAGCAGCAGGCCCGAGAGGTCGTGCAGGAACGTCAGGTCACCCAGCAGCGCCACCGTGCGCCCGGGCGCCGACAGCGCCACCCCGATCGCCGTCGACACCGTGCCGTCGATCCCCGACGCCCCGCGGTTGGCGTACATCGCCACGTCCGGGTCGATCGGCCCCACGAACGACAGGTCCCGCACGGCGTTGGAGGCGCCCACCACGAGGTTGTCCCCGGCCCGGACGCCGCGGGCCACGGCGCGGGCCACGTGCAGTCCCGTCGGGGCGCCGGTGGTCAGGTGCTCGTCGAGCAGCCGGTCGACGGCCGCCCGGGCGTGGGCGTCGGCGCGGGCGGTGGTCTCGATCCACTCCTGCTCCACCCCCCACCCGGTCAGGACGGAGTCGGCGAGCTCGGCGGCACTACCCGTCGGGTTGGGCGAGCGCGGACCGGCGTCGAGGATCACCAGGTCCACCTCCGGATCGGCGAGCAACCGGGTCACCGCACGGTGCAGCGTCGGCCGGCCGGTCACCACCACCTGCTCGGGCCGCAGCGACGGGATCGCCAACGGGTGCACCGGATGCAGCGGCACCGGCGCGCCCGGCTCCGCCACGGTCGGCACGCCCACCAGACCCGACACCGGGGCCGCCCCCACGCCCGAGACGACCAGCGTCGGGCGCGTGAGGTCCACCGCCACCGCCGAGGCCGCGGGCGCCGAGTCGACCCCCGCGCCCGCCCGCTGCACCCACGGACGACCGCCCGGGCGGCCCTCCGGCAGACCGCCGGACCCGTCGCCCGGGCCCACCTCGTCGTCGTCGTACCCCCCTGGGCCGCCACCGAGGACGAACTCCTCGTCGCCCTCGCCCGGCACCAGCGGCTCGCGGAACGCGATGTCGACCTGCACCGGGCCCGGGTCGGCCGGCGCCGTGGCGGTGAGGATCGCCCGACCGATCGCCGACCGCCAGTGACGGTGCTCCGCAGCGGCGTCCCCGGCCGCGCCCAGCTCCACCACCGCACGCGCGTGCGGGCCGAAGATCCCCACCTGGTCGATGGTCTGGTTGGCGCCCGTGCCCCGCAGCTCCGGCGGGCGGTTCGCCGTCAGCGCCAGCACCGGCACGCCCGAGTGCGCGGCCTCGACCATCGCCGGATGGAGATTGGCCACCGCGGTGCCGGAGGTGACGACCACGGGGACCGGCCGCTTCGACCCCAGCGCCAGCCCCAGTGCCGTGAACCCGGCACCGCGCTCGTCGATCCGCACGTGCAACGCGATCCGCCCCGCCCGCTCCGCCGCGGCCAGCGCCAGGGCCAGCGGCGCGCTGCGCGAACCGGGGCACAGGACCGCGTCGGTGATCCCGTGGCGGACCATCTCGTCCACCAGGACGCGCGCCTGCGCGGTGCTGGGATTGCTCGGCGCGGTACCGGCGTCGCTCGACGACGCGGCGCTGGGAGTGCTCGGCGTGGGATTCATCGACCCCAGCCTAGTCGCGCGCCGCCGACCGCCCCGCCGCATCCGTGAGCCGCCCACCCATCGCCGCCAGGCGATCGCGCAGCGCCTCCGGCGACTCCACCTCGAACCGGCCCGGCAACCGCGCGAGGAACCACGCCAACACGTCCAGGTCCGCCGCCCCCGTCTCCAACCGGCACGCCGGCCCGTCCACGTGGCCCGCCCCGCGCAACTCGGTGACCGCCCCGAACGTGGGCGGGAACAACTCCACCACCTCCTCCGCCGGCGAGAACACCAGCACCCGCGCCACGTGCTCGTACGGCGCGGCGGTGACCGCGTGCTGGACGTGCGACGCGGGATCCGGGACGTCCGCCCTCGGGGTGAAGCGCCACCGGCTGCGGTGCACCGCCCGGATCCGGTCCAGACGGAACGTGCGCCAGTCCGAACGCTCCAGGTCGAAGCACAGCAGGTACCAGCGGCGACCCAGCACCACGATCCGGTACGGCTCCACCCGACGCTCCGTCTCCCTCCCCGCGCGGTCCCGGTACTCCAGACGCACCTGCTCCGTGCCGCGCACCGCGTGCCCCAGGTCGAGCAGCAGCTCCGGCTCCACCGCGGCGTCCGCCCCGGCGACCGCGACCATCGACTCGGTCACGTCGGCCACCCGCTCCCGCAGGCGACCCGGCATCACCTGGTCCAGCTTCGTCAGCGCGCGCAGGGCGTGCTCGCCCACGCCGGCCACCGCACCGCCCGCCGCCAGGCGCAGGGCGATCGCCACGGCCACCGCCTCCCTGTCGTCCAGCAGCAGCGGCGGCAGACGCCGACCCGAACCCAGGCGGTAACCACCGCCCGCACCGCGCTCGGACTCCACCGGGTACCCCAGATCGCGCAGCCGGTCCACGTCACGGCGGACCGAGCGGGTCGTCACGCCCAGCTCCGCCGCCAGCTCCTCACCCGTCCACACCGACCGCCGCTGCAGCAGGTCCAGCAGGCACAGCACGCGCTGCGTCGTGGGCATCCGGTCGTCGCTCATCTCACGCCCCCGTTCGTGGCCGGTCATCCCTCTGGGCGGAAGTGTTCCACGTCCAGCGGACCGATCCTGTCCGCATGCGGTGCGAGGCTGTCCGCAGTCGACCTCAGAGGAGAGAACCATGACCGCCACCCACACCCTCGACTGGACCGCCCAGCTCGTCGAGCAACTCGACCACCACTGGACCACCCAGCTCCGCCCCCGCCTCGAGGGGCTCACCGACGCCGAGTACCACTACTCCCCCGCACCCGAGGCGCGCACCTGGGACGTACGACCGCGGGGCACCAGCCGGGCCCAGATGCAGGGCGGGGCCGGGGACCACACCATCGACTTCGCCTACCCCGAACCCGTGCCCGCGCCGCTGACGACCATCGCGTGGCGGATCGGCCACGTCGTCGTCGCCGTCCTCGGGGCCCGGTGGCACTCCCACTTCGGCGGACCCGCGCACGACTACATGAGCCACACCTACGCCGGCGACGCCGCCGGCGGGCTCGCCCAACTCGACCGCGTCTACGCCGGATGGATGGACGGCGTGCGGGGGCTCGACCCCGACGCGCTGGGCCGACCGATCGGCGAGGCCGAGGGCCCGTGGGCCGACCACCCCATGGCCGCCCTGATCCTGCACATCAACCGCGAGGTCATCCACCACGGCGCCGAGATGTGCCTCCTGCGCGACCTCTACGCCACCACGCACTGATCCGCTCGTTTCGCCGCCTGAACCCGCGGCCCCGCCGCGTCGGTCCACCGTCTCGACCCACCGCCCCACCTCACCGCCCCATCTCACCGAGGAGTCGTCATGCCGCTGTTCCCCGCCACCTGTCCCACCGAGCGCGAGAACCTGCTCGAGTGGATCGACACCGCGCTCGTCAACGCCCGGTCGATCGTCCACGGCCTCACCGCCGATCAGCTCCGTGCCCGACCACTGCCGTCCAGCGAGCTGACGCTCGGATGGCTCCTGCTCCACATCGGGGAGGTCGCCGAGGGCTGGCTCGGCCGCGCCGCCGCCGCGCCGCACGCACCCGAGACCGGACGGTCGCTGCCCGAACAGTTCGCCTGGGCCGAGGAGGTCAACCGCGTCGACCCCGACGCCACCGCCGAGGACATCCTCGCCGAATACGACCGCCGGTGCGCGGCCGCGCTCGACCACCTGCGCGGGGCCGACCTCGACGCCGAGGTCCCCGTGCCCACCGAGATGCCGTGGTTCCCCCTCGGCATGCCGGCGTTCAACGGGCGGTGGGCCGCCCTGCACACGCTCAACGAGATCGCGCGGCACTCCGGGCACGCCGACATCCTGCGCGAGGCGATCGACGGGCGGACGATGTACGAGCTCATCGCCGAGGCGCAGAGCATCGACATGTCCTACATCGGTCAGTGGTTCGCCGCGCATCCGGAGGTGCCCGCGCCGCAGTGGTGAGCGGGGTCGCGGCGGTCGGTGCCGGGGGCGGTCAGGCCGGCGGGGCTGGGCCGCGGCTGGCGGCTCGGGCGGAGGGTCACTCCGGCAGGGCGTCCTCCGCCCATCCCTCGAAGACCTCGAACTGCTCCTCGATCCGTCCCGCGACCTCGCCCGGGTCGGGGATGAGTTCGGCGTCGGTGGCGATCCCGACCGTCACCGTGCCGTCGTAGCTGAAGATGCAGATCCCCAACGCCTGGTCGCCGCTCATCGGCACCCACCCCAGCATGCCGTCGACCGTCGCCCCGCCCAGGGTCACCGGCCCGGACGGCCCGGGCACCGAGGTGAGCTGACCGACCGTCTTGTTGGCGAACAGGTCGATCACCGCGCGCGCCACCGGGCCGGGCGCCGCGGCCACGGTGAGAATCGTCGCGAACGTCACGTGGGGCTCCAGCGAATACCGCACCCGCGTCATCGAGGTGGTGATGGCGTCGAGCAACTCCCCCGGGTCGTCGATCCCCAGCGGCAACCGCATGAGCACCAGGGTGATGTGGTTGCCCAGCTCACCCGCCTCGTCGTCACCCGATCCCACCGACACCGGGACCATGAGGTTGATGTCCGAGACACGGCGGTCACCGTGCGCGTCCAGATAGCCGGTCAGCGCCTTGGACACCGCCGCGATCATCACGGGTGTCACCGTGCTGTCGTGCGCCTTCGCGACCCGCTTGATCGCCGCGAGGTCCAGTCCCGAGACCCACGCGACCTTCTTCTCGCGGTGGACCTTCCCGCTCCACGGCAGCCCCGTCGACCGCGGTTCGAACAGCAGACGGAACACCGAGCGGTAGGTGTTGGCGGTGAGATTGGTCGGACTGATGTCCTCGGTGAGGGACTCGACGGCCCGCGTGGGCACGCGCGACAGGGCGTGCCCCGGCGCGAGCACGTCCCGGGTGAGCCTGGAGAGGGTCTCCGGAAATCTCAGGGCGGCGCCGGTCAACCCGCGTGCGATCCCGAACGAGTCCTTGACCACCTCGGCACCGGCCTCCCCGGCCGCCTCCACCGCGCCGAGCACGCCCGTCGTCCTCCCGGACAGGTCGCGGCCCACCGACGGCGGCGGCACGTCGTCCTCGTGGTCGCACAGGTCCAACACCAGCCGGGTGAGCCGGACACCGTCCACGATCCCGTGCTGGACGCGGAACAGCAGGAGCGCCCCCTCCTCCTCCGCGCCGTCGCGGTGATACCCCTCGATGAACTCGGCGCGCCACAACGGGCGTCCCCCGGGCAGCGGTACACCCATCTGCTCGGCGACGTGCGCCTCGGCCTCCGCGCGCCCGCCCGGCGCGGGCAGGCGCCGGTAGATCAGGTGGTTCGAAAGGTCGAAATCGGGATCGTCGACCCAGTACCACCGCCGGCCCCTCCGCTCGGGGACCCGACGGAACACCGGGTATGGCTCCACCATCCGGGTGCCGATCGCCTCGGTCACGGCATCCCAGTCCGGGACGCGGGAGAACCACAGCAGAGAGTTGATGTACATGAGGTTGTCCGGACGGTCCATGAGCAACCAGAGCTGGTCCCGCAGCGGGATCCGTACCCGGTCCGCCGTCGCGCCCGTCGCGTCGCCTGTAGCCGCCATGACCTCGCCCCTCCCGCCCGCCGCCCCGCAGGTGGTGTGCCGCGCGCTTCTCGGCCCAGGCTAGAACAGTGCTGACATCCGCCACCGCGCAATGCGCGGACCCGGCGGCACAATGGACCGATGCGCATCGTGCACACCCCGGACGACCCGCCCGCGAAGGGCTTCTACGCCCTGCTCACCGCGTCGATCACGCCCCGACCGATCGCGTGGGTCTCGACGATTTCCGCCGACGGCGTGCTCAATCTCGCGCCGTACTCCTTCTTCACCGTCGCGTGCGCGGATCCGGCGATCCTGTCCGTGACCTCGGTGGGCCGCAAGGACACGTACCGCAACGTGATGGACACCGGCGAGTTCGTGGTGAACATCGGCACCGAGTCGCTCATGGAGACGATGAACGCCACGTCGGCGCCCGTCGGGCCGGAAGTCGACGAGTTCGAGATGCAGGGACTGACCCCCGACCCCTCGGATGTCGTCTCGCCGCCACGCGTGGCTGAGGCGCCGATCGCGTTCGAGTGCGTGCGGCACGACGTGATCGACCTGGGCACCAGCGCGATGCTGCTCGGCCGCGTGGTGAGCGTGACCGTCGACGAGGAGATCATGGCCGACGACGGGCTCCCCGACTTCGACATCCTCCTACCGCCCTCGCGACTCGGCCGGCACCAGTGGGGTTACGCCCCGCGCACGCGAGAGCTGCCGCGGCCACGGAAGTAACCGGCACCGCCTCGGCCCCTCGGCCGGCCTGCTCCCAGCCGCCCGCTCCCGCGGCAGCCGACCGTTCAGCGTCCGCCCCCTTCAGCACCCGCCCCCTTCCGCGACCGCCCGCTCAGTAGCCGCCCCCTCCAGCACCCGCCTTCAGCAACCGCCCCTGCCGATGGCGTCTCGCGTGCACCGGGGGATGGGCGAGACGCCATGGCGGCGCGCGGCTGTCAGAACTCGCGCGTCCGGGCCCCTGCCCGCCACGGATTCCACAGCCCCGGCCCTCTCCACAGGCCCCGTCGGAATCGGTCTCCGACCCGGTGATCCCCGCCTCCTGCGCCGCAATACTGCCTGGGCATGAGCATCGATCACTCCCGCCCGGTCATCATCAGCGCACAGGAACTCCTCGCCCGCGGCTACAGTCGCCGCGCCCGGGAACACGCGGAACGCACGGGTCAGCTCTACCGCGTGCGCCACGGCGTCTACGCGCTCGCCTCAGATCTGCCCACCGGCCCGAACCAGGCCGAGGCGATGCTGGAGATACGGTCGAGGGCCGCCGCGGGAAGCATCAGCCCCGGCACCGCGCTGTCCCACACGTCCGCTCTCGTGCTGCACGGCCTCCCCGTCCACGACCTGGACACCCGACGGGTCACCACCACCCGGCACCGGCCCGGCAGCGGGAGCAGACGCGGCAGGTCGTCGATATGCCACAACCTCGATCTCGCGGACGCCGTGACCGAGGTGGACGGGATACCGGTGACGACCCCGGCGCGGACGATCGTCGACGTCGCGCGGTCGAGCCCGTTCACCGGAGCCGTCTGCGCTGCCGACGAAGCGCTGCGTCGCGAACTGTGCAGCCCGGCTGAACTGGCCGACGAGCTCGACGCCGCCGCCGGCCGGGTGGGGATCGCCAGGGCCCGGGCGGTGGTGGCGTTCGCGGATGCGGGTGCGCAGTCGGTCCTCGAGTCGGTCAGCAGGGTCGTGATCAGCCGCGCCGGCCTGCCGATGCCGCAACTGCAGCGGGAGTTCATCCTGCCGGACGGGACGTCGGTGTTCGTGGACATGTATTGGGAGGAATGGGGTCTCGTCGGTGAGGCCGACGGCACGGGCAAGTACGGAATCGACGACGGCGAGGAGTCCGTCCGCCAGAAACTCCGCGACGAGAAGAAGCGGCAGAACGACATCGAGTCCTTGGGCAACATCGTCCGACGGTGGCAGTGGGAGGACTATCAGCGCGGCCGGATCGTGCCCGTCATCCGCGAGGCGATGAGAATTCAGGAGTCCCTCGGTCGGGGGCCGGGCCGCGCCGCGTGACCTCGACAGGCGGCCGCTGCGGGCGGCGCACCCGCAACCGCGCCCGCAACCCCCACAGCCGCTCCCGGCCATGGCGTCTCGCCTCCCGCCATGGCGCCTCGCCCCAGACCGCGCCACGCAACCGCGCCCGCCACCCCCACAGCCGCTCCCGGCCCTGGCGTCTCGCCACCCGACATGGCGCCTCGCCCCAGACCGCGCCGCGCAACCGCGCCCGCAACCCCCACAGCCGCTCCCGGCCATGGCGTCTCGCCTCCCGACATGGCGCCTCGCCCCAGACCGCGCCACGCAACCGCGCCCGCAACCCCCACAGCCGCTCCCGGCCATGGCGTCTCGCCTCCCGCCATGGCGCCTCGCCCCAGACCGCGCCACGCAACCGCGCCCGCCACCCCCACAGCCGCTCCCGGCCCTGGCGTCTCGCCACCCGACATGGCGCCTCGCCCCAGACCGCGCCGCGCAACCGCGCCCGCAACCCCCACAGCCGCTCCCGGCCATGGCGTCTCGCCTCCCGACATGGCGTCTCGCTCCCGCGGATGCCCTGCGATTTCTACAGCCGCTCCTCGCCATGGCGTCTCGCCCGCCCCGCGGTGCGCGCGAGACGCCATGCCCGGGAGCGGCTGTGGGCGGGGCCCGTCAGAGCAGCCCGTGGCAGCGGCGGATCCGGTCGAGCCACCACCCGCGGCGAGCGCCGTCCACCTCCAGCCCCTCGAGCCGCGCCGGGTCCGGAGCCACCGGGCGGACCGGGAGATAGCCGTCCTCCAGCGCGAACGTCCCCGGTTCGACCACGTCCTCGACGAAGAACCCGCCGGTGCCCAGGCCGGCGGCGGGGACCTCGTCGTCGTCGCCCCCGGACCCACCATGCCCACCCGCACCGCCGGACACGCCCCCGGACCCGCCAGGCCCACCCGCGCCCCCGGGCCCGCCATGCGCACCCGCACCGCCGGACACCCCACCGGCCGCTCCCCCACCCCCGCGCACCGGCGGCAGCGCGGCCGCCGTCGCGACACCGGCGGCGACCCCCACCGCCGAGTCCAACGCGCTCGACACCGTCACCGGCACGCCGAGCTCGGCGGCCACCGCCAGCAGACGCCGCGGCCCGCCGAGCGGGGCGACCTTGACCACCGCCCGGTCGGCGCCACCGGCGCGCACCACGCGCAGGGGGTCGTCAGCGCGGCGGATCGACTCGTCGGCGGCCACGTCCACGGACACGCCGTCCGCGGCGAGGCGTTCGCGCAGCTCCACCAACTCCTCCACGGTCGCGCAGGGCTGCTCCACGTACTCCAACCCCGGCCCGTCCAACGACACCGGCCCGGTGCGGGACACATCCGCGGCGCGCACCGCCTGGTCGAGGACCCGCACGGCATGCGCGGCCTCGGCGACCGACCACGCCCCGTTGGCGTCGACCCGCACCCGCGCCCCCGGGCGGGCCTGCAGGACGGCGGCGACGCGGGCGACGTCGTCGACGAGCTGCTGCCCGCGCTCGGCGACCTTGACCTTGACGGTCGTGCAGCCCGGGAAGCGGTCCAGGATCGCGGCGACCTCACCGGCCGGGACCGCCGGGACCGTGGCGTTGACGGCCACGCGCGACCGGAGGGGCGCCGGCGGACCCTGCCACGCCATCTCGATCGCGGAGGCGAGCCAGTGCGCGGCCTCGGGATCGTGGTACTCGCCGAACGGCCCGAACTCGCCCCACCCGGCCGGCCCCTCGAACAGCACCACCTCCCGCTCGGTGATCCCGCGGAACCGCACCCGCATCGGCAGCGCCACCACGCGCGCACGGCCGAGCAGATCGTCGATCGACTCGGGGCCCGGTACGGATGTCATGGGTCCACGCTAACGTCGACGCCATGACCGAGCAGAGCAACGCCCCTTCCAGCAGTGCCGCGCAGGACCAGGCCGCCGGCCCCTTCGATCCGTCGCAGTGGCGCGAGGTGGAGGGGTTCCGCAGCGGTGTGGACCTGACCGACCTGACGTACCACCGGCACGTCGGCGAGGGCCGGGCCAACGGGATCGTGCGGATCGCGTTCGACCGCCCCGAGGTGCGCAACGCGTTCCGCCCGCACACGGTGGACGAGCTCTACCGGGTGTTCGACCACGCGCGTCGCTCCCCCGACGTGGGCACCGTCCTGTTCACCGGCAACGGGCCCAGCCCCAAGGACGGCGGCTGGGCGTTCTGCTCGGGCGGCGACCAGCGCATCCGCGGCCGCTCGGGATACCAGTACTCCACAGAGCATGACTCGGACGTCGCCGGCGCCACCGCGGACAAGGTGGACGAGGCGCGCGTGAAGGCCGAGGGCGGACGCCTGCACATCCTCGAGGTGCAGCGGCTGATCCGCACCATGCCGAAGGTCGTGATCTGCCTGGTCAACGGCTGGGCGGCCGGCGGCGGGCACTCCCTGCACGTGGTGAGCGACCTGACCCTGGCCTCCCGCGAGCACGCCCGGTTCAAGCAGACCGACGCCGACGTGGGCTCGTTCGACGCCGGATACGGCAGCGCATACCTGGCCAAGCAGGTCGGCCAGAAGTTCGCCCGCGAGATCTTCTTCCTCGGCCAGCCCTACACCGCCGAGGAGATGTTCCAGATGGGCGCGGTCAACCGGGTGGTGGACCACGCCGAGCTGGAGAACACGGCCATCGAGTGGGCGCGGCTCATCAACACCAAGTCCCCCACCGCGCAGCGCATGCTGAAGTTCGCGTTCAACCTCACCGACGACGGCCTCATGGGCCAGCAGGTCTTCGCCGGTGAGGCCACGCGCCTGGCGTACATGACCGACGAGGCCGTGGAGGGCCGCGACGCGTTCCTGGAGAAGCGCGAGCCGAACTGGGACGACTTCCCCTACTACTACTGACACGCGCGGACCGTCGACATGGCCGACTCCCGCGAACTGCGCATCCTGCCCGTCCCCGGAGGCGCGGCGGTCGGCGAGATCTTCCCCGCCCTGGAGGAGATGCTCGCCGACCGGGGGCCCGCCCTGCTGCCGGTGCCGGCCGACGACCCCGCGCGCACCCGGATCCTCGTCGACAGTCAGCGTCCGGGTGAGCCGATCGCCGAGCGCGTCGCCCTGGTGGTGAGCACGTCCGGGTCCACGGGCACCCCCAAGGGCGCGATGCTCTCCGCCGGGGCGCTCGCTGCCTCGGCCGCTGCGACCGACGACGTGCTCGGTGGGCCGGGCCGGTGGCTGCTGGCGTTGCCCGCGCACCACATCGCGGGACTTCAGGTGATCCTGCGGTCCCTGCGCTCCGGGTTCGAGCCGGTGGTGGTGGACGTGACGCGCGGGTTCGACCCCGAGGAGCTGCCCGCGGCGGTGGACGCGTGCCGGTCGGGCGGAGCCGGCGGGGGCGCGGCGACGAGCGCGGCCGGCGCGGCAGGGGTCGCGGGAGGCGCGGCGGCGCGGGCGTACACCTCACTCGTACCGGGCCAGCTGGCCAAGGTCCTCGACGAGGGCTCCCCCGCCGCGGTGGCCGCCCTCGCCGCGCTGGACGCCGTGCTGCTCGGCGGCGCGGCGGCCGCGCCGGAGCTGCTCGCCCGCGCCGCCGACGCCGGCGTCCGCGTGGTCCGCACGTACGGGATGAGCGAGACGGCGGGCGGCTGCGTGTACGACGGCGCGCCGCTGCCGGGGGTGAGGATCGAGGTCGACGACGACGAGGGCCGCGTCTGGCTGGCGGGGCCGCAGCTCGCCGAGGGATACCGCAACGCCCCCGATCATCCGGCGTTCGCGAGGGCGGGATGGTTCCGCACCGACGATGCCGGGCAGGTCGGCCCGGACGGCAGGCTCCGGATCCTGGGCCGGCTCGACGAGGCGTTGAGCGTGGGCGGGCTGACGCTCCTGCCGCAGACCGTGGAGGACGCCCTGCGTGGGCATCCCGCTGTCGTCGACGTCGTCGTCGTCGGGATCCCCGACGCCCGGCTGGGGACCCGGCCGGTCGCGGCGGTGACCCTGCGCGCGGCGGCCACCGCCGACGAGCTGCGGCAGCACGTGACCGGCGAGCTCGGCGAGCACGCCGCTCCTGCCCGGGTGGCGGTGCTCGACGCGCTGCCGCAACTGCCCGGCGGCAAGGTCGACCGGCGCGGCGTCGCGGCGGGCTTCGTCGATGGGACAATCGGGGAATGAGCCGCGAGACCGATCCCGCACCCTTCGCCGCCGACCGCGCCGAGCCCACCGCCACCGGAAAGGGCGGCGCCACGCTCGCCCACTGGCTGGAGGGGGCACGCCCCCGGACCTGGCCCAACGCGTTCGCACCGGTCCTCGTCGGATCGGCGGCCGCGGCGCTGGCGGGCGGGTTCGTGTGGTGGCAGGCGCTGCTCGCGCTGGTGGTGGCGTGGTCGTTCATCATCGGCGTCAACTACGCCAACGACTACTCCGACGGCATCCGGGGCACGGACGAGGACCGCGTCGGCCCCCTTCGGCTGGTGGGCTCGGGGCTGGCCCGCCCCGCGTCGGTGAAGCGGGCCGCGTTCGGCTTCCTCGGCCTGGGAGGCCTGGCGGGCCTGGTCCTCAGCGCGACCTCCCAGCCGTGGCTCATCCTCGTGGGCGTCGCGTGCGTGCTCGCCGCCTGGTTCTACACGGGCGGAAAATCGCCGTACGGGTACCGCGGCCTCGGCGAGGTGGCCGTGTTCGTGTTCTTCGGCCTGGTCGCGGTGATCGGCACGCAGTACACGCAGCTCGGGTCGGTCACCTGGTACGCGGTCGTCGCCGCGGTCGCGGTGGGCAGCTTCTCGTGCGCGGTCAACGTCACCAACAACCTGCGGGACATCCCCTCGGACACCGAGGCCGGCAAGATCACGCTCGCCGTCCGCCTGGGTGAGTCGCGGACCCGCGGCCTGCACGCGCTGCTCGAACTGCTGGTCCCGCTGCTGGCGACCCTCGCGCTCATCCCGGCCACCTGGTGGGCGCTGCTCGGGATGCTCGCCCTGCCCGTGGCGTGGAAGGCCAACGGTCCGGTTCGCGCTCGGGCCACGGGGGCCGACCTCATCCCCGCGCTCGCGACGGCCGGGCTGGCGATGCTCGCGTGGAGCGTCCTGGTGAGCGCGGGTTTCGTGATCGCCTCGCTGTAGACGCCCCTCCCGCACGGACGGCGACGGCGGCCGGCCCCCTCAGGGACCGGCCGCCGTCGCCGTGTGTGCCGGTGTACGACCGGCGGCCGGTTACTTGCCGAGCGAACCCTCGGGCACGGCGCTCCAGGCGTTCTGGATGCCGTCGTTGATCGCCAGAGCGGCCCCGCGGAGGGCGTCCTTGACGGGCTCGGGCAGCGGCAGACCGTCGATGTCCGCGATGGCGATGGTCCCCGGCGCGGGCGGGACCGACGGGGCGACCGGCGCGGGGGCCGGGCGCGGGGCCGGAGCAGGCGCGGGTGCGGGTGCGGGTGCGGGCGCGGCGCCGCCTCCACCGCCGGTGACGGTGACGGTGGTCGTCTCGGTGCGGACCGGGACGCCGAAGATGAAGGCGGTGGCGACGGGCTGGTAGACGCCCGCGGTCGTCGGCGTGCCCTTGATCGCGGTGGTGACCGGGTCGTAGGTCAGCCCGGGGGGCAGGCCCTGGAACTGGATCGAGGCGCCGGGGGGCGGGGTGACGTAGTCGCTGACACGCCGCTCCATGTACTCACCGACCCGCAGGGTCAGGGACGGGAGCGCGGCGGGCGCGACGTCGGTGGCCTCCACCACGACCGGCGCCCGGTCGGGTGCCTCCACCTGTCCTGACGCGACCCCGACCGCGGCCATGGCGGCGAGTGCGACAGCGGAGGCGATGACGGGACGGGAGATACGCATACAACCCTTTCGTGGGATACCGTCGCGGACCCGCGACCGCCCCACGGTATCCCACCAAATCACGTCACCCCGGCGGCATCTCACGATGTGAGAGGCCCACCGGGGTGGACGTGGTCACCGACGGCCTACGCGACCGCCGGGAGTACTGCGGTCAGCCGCGGCCGTTCGCGACCGTCGGGCCGGGGGCCTGAGCGGTACGCGGGGCACCGGCGGCCACGGTCGGGGCGACCGAGCCGGACGACCCGCCGTTGGTGGTGGCGCCCGTGGTGGTGGAGCCGGGCAGCGCGGGCAGCGCCATCGTGGAACCCGGGGTCGAGGACCCGCCGTTCAGGGCCATGGTCAGCCCCGCCAGGCCCAGCATGGCCGCGCCGGTGAGCGCGATCCCCGGCGCCAGGGCGCCGAGCGAGCCGGTGTCGGCAGGGAAGGACGAGCCGGGGACGGTGATCTCGCCGCCGCCGGTCAGCTCCGCGGCGGTGGTCAGCCCGCCCTCGGTGGTGGTGCCGCCCGTGGTCGTGGAGCCGGTGGGCTGGGTGCCGCCGTCGGTGGTCGACCCGGTCTCGGCGCCGCCGTCGACGAGCGAACCGAGCGGGGCCAGGGGGCCCAGGCTCTGGGTGTCCAGGCCGCCGTCGGCGCCGCCGGTCACCTCGCCGGTGGCCGAGGAGCCCGGGAGGCCGAGCGAGCCGGTCTCGGGCGCGGGGTTCTCCGGCTGGTCCGGCGTGCCGGGGGTCTCCGGGGTGGCGCCGGTGCTGCCGAGGCCGAGTTCGCCGCCCGCGAGGCTGCCGAGCGGGCCGGTCGGGTTCTCCGGGGCGTCGGGGTTGACGGGGGTGGGCCCGCCCTGGCCGGTGGAGCCGGTCGCGAGCTCGGTGACCGAACCCGCGTCGCCGCCGAGGGCGGAGACGATGCCCGCCACCACGCCGAGGATCGCGTCGGTGCCGTCGGAACCGGTGGTGACCTGGCCGCCGGCCTCCGCCTGGCCGCTGAGGCTGCCCTCGACCCCGGCGGTGGACCCGCCCGAGACACCGGCGGGCGCGGTGCCGTCGGCGTTGGCCACCACGAGCGTGGCGGGGATGCTCACGGGGGCGCCGTTGACCGTGCCGATGACGGTGACGGTGTAGCTCCCGCCGACCGTCGGCTGGCCGGAGATCACGCCGTCGGCGTACGTCAACCCGTCGGGTAGCCCCGCGACCTCCGTGATGACGATCCCGGCCTGCACGGCGTTGGCCGCGCCCTGGATGTCGAACGAGAAGTCCGCGCCGGCGGTGAAGCCGGCCACGGTCAGCGGGGTCGCGGAGGACGACGAGCCGGCGACCGTCTGGACGTCACCGTCGACGGTCGGGGCGTCGGGAGCGGCGACGACCACCCCGCCCACGAGCGCCACGGCGGCGGCGGCTGCGACGGGGGCGACGAGGCGACCCCGGACGATACGACGAGGGCGGGCGAGGCGAGCACGCATCGGCTGGTTCCTTCCGGAGGGGTTCACGATCGCTCACTCCCCGGAACGGGAGCGCAGACCATTACGAGGTGCCACTCTAACCACATGCACACCAGTTGTCTACTGGTGTCACATGCATCACTTACGTACCACTAGTCACACCAGTCACACGGTTCCCGGCGCCCTCCCCGCGCGATGGGCGAACGCTTATCTCCAACGCCGGATCGCCAGCGGGACACGGCAAATGACGAGCGGCCCGACCCCCGGGAGGGGTCGGGCCGCCGTGGACCGAGCGGGGGTCGGTCCTGACGTCAGGGCGTCGGCACCGAGGTCGGGGCGGGCACGTCACCGTCAGCGTCGGCGTCACCGTCAGCCTCGGCGCCGAGAGCGCCGCCGGAGGCCTGACCCTCGGAGTCCCCCGACCCGGACCCGTCACCGGTGTCCGCGGCGGTCGTCAGCGTGGAGGTGATGGCCGAGCTGCGCGGGGTGGCGGTCCCGGTGACGGTGCTGACCGGGACCCCGTCCTCGTCGACGATCACGGTGACGGGCGGCAGGACCAGCTCGCCGCCGAGGAAGGTGTCGCACAGGCCGTCGGCCAACGAGCCGGCCTGCTCGAGCGACGCCGCTCCGCCGCCCTCGCCACCGACGATGTCGAGGAGGTTGGGGAAGGAGTCCAGCGCGGTGGTGATGAGATCGAGGACGCCCGTGGGGACCCCGTCGATCCCGAGCAGCGGGTAGAACTTGGCCACCGAACCCCCCAGGCCGGGCAGCTCGCAGACGGCACCGGACTCCGGGGTCAGTTCACCGAGGCTCGACTCCTCTCCGGTGACCGCACCGAGGCTGCCGAGCGAGCCGCCGTCGAGCGAGCCGGCGTCGCCGCCCCCACCGTCGCCGTCGACATCTCCGTCAGCGGAGTCGTCCCCTGCCCCGTCGGCGGATCCACCGGGCAGGCTGCCGGCGCCGAGGCCGTCGGCCTCGAGGCTTCCGAGCGACAGGCTGCCCGCGCCCGGGTCGCCGGGGTCCGTGGCGCCGTCCTGGGCGTTGACGACCGGGACGGAGAGCGCGACGAGCGCGAGCGCGGCGGCGGAGGCGGTGACGACTGTGCGGGTGAACATGTGTGGTGAACCCTCTTCGACGACGACGGACGGGGTCGAGCCACCGCACCCCGCACGAGGGGTCGCCGGACGTCGACGGGAGAACTCTAACGCGGTCGGCCGCGCGCGGGGTGGAGATTCCCCCGCGCGCGGCGGGGGCTCACCGCCCCGGAGCGCCGGCCGCGGCGGGGCTCACTGCCCGAGGCTGCCGGCCCCGGTGGTGAGCAGCCCGAGCAGGGCCGCCGGATCGCCGGCGAGGCCGGCCGCCCCGGCCGGGGCGGTGGTGGTCGCGCCACCCGTCGCGCCCCCGGTGGTGGCGTCGACGCCGGTGGTGGCCTCGGCGCCGGCGGCCTGGCCGCCGAGCAGCGTCGGGGAGATCGTGCACAGGAGCTGACCGGCCGAGCCGATGCTCTCGAGCGAACCGCTGTCGCCGAGGACGGACGGAAGGAGCCCCACGACCGCGTTGACCAGCATCATCACCAGGCCCGACGAGGCGCCGTCCTCGCCACCGGTCACCAGCGGCAGCAACTGCGTCAGCGAGGCACCGTCCAGGTCGCCCTCGCCGAGGACCGAACACAGGTCCGGGCCGGTGCCGACCTCGTCGTCGTCGCCCTCGTCGCCCTCACCCGGCGCGGCGTCGCCACCGGACTCGGCGTCGTCACCCGGCGCGGCGTCGGCCAGGCCCGGGTCGCCGGGGGCCGCGGAGAGGGTGGGGTCGGGCTGGCGGTCGGTCGCGGAGGGCTCGGTGGCGGAGGTCTCGGTGGCGGAGGGCTCGGTGGCGGAGGGCTCGGTGTCACCCCCGGCGCCCGCGCCGTCGACGACGGTGATGGCGACCTTCTGCGACTGCGAGAGGGCGCCGTTGGACACGGTCACGAGGACCTCGTACTCGCCGGCGCGGGTGGGCGTGCCGGAGATGACCCAGCCGTCCTGGGTGAGGCCGTCGGGCAGGCCGGTGACCTGGATGGAGGTGCCCGGCGGGATGGTGCCGCCGGCGGCGCGGGCCACGACGGGCTCGAGGTCGAGGTTCACGGGCGTGCCGAGCGGCATCTCCTGCGCGGCGGCCTGGTCGGCGGCGTTCTGGGTGAGGGCGATGTCGCCGGCGTCGACGGCGCCGGGGTCGGTCACGGCCACCACGGTGCCGCCGCCGACCACGGCGAGCGCGGCGAGGGCGCCACCGAGAGTGAGCGTGCGGGAGCGGGGGGCGGTGCGGTGCGAGCGTCGCTGGAACATGAGGTCACCTTGTCGTCCGGGAGGCGGGAGGCTGGAGCCGGGAGGGAGCTGGCACGACCGGGCGCAGCCCAGTCACACCGGCATCGTACGTCACACCAGTCACACGAGCCACAGTCGTTCTCGGCGCGCCCCGGTGATCCCTACACTCACCTCTCGGACGCCACGCCCCGACGGAAGGACCCCCGTGACCCCACCCCCCGAGATCGCGATCCGGGCCAAGGGCCTGCGCAAGACCTACTCCCACGGGCGGGTGACGGTGCGGGCGCTGGACGGCGTCGACGTGGCGATCGACAAGGGGCGCTGGACCGCGGTCATGGGCCCGTCCGGCAGCGGCAAGTCCACCCTCATGCACTGCCTGGCCGGCCTCGACACCCCCGACCACGGCACCGTGACCATCGGGTCCACCGAGGTCACCCGCCTGCGCGACGCCGGCCGCACCCGCCTGCGCCGCACCCGCGTGGGCTTCGTGTTCCAGTCCTTCAACCTCGTCCCGTCGCTGTCGGTGCGGGAGAACATCGTGCTGCCCGTGCGGATGGCGTTCCGCCGGCCCGACCGCGCGCGCCTGGACGCCCTCGTCGGCGAACTGGGCATCGGGGACCTCCTGCGGCGCCGTCCGCACGAGCTGTCGGGCGGCCAGCAGCAGCGGGTGGCGATCGCGCGCGCCCTGCTGCCGCGCCCCGACGTCGTGTTCGCCGACGAACCCACCGGCAACCTCGACTCCGAGTCCGGTGAGGCCGTACTCGGCCTGCTCGGCGCGTGCGCACGCGAGACCGGGCAGACGGTCGTCATGGTCACCCACGACGCGCACGCCGCCGCGCACACGGACTCGGTCCTGGTCCTGGCCGACGGCCGGATCGCCGACGAGGTGGACTCCCCCACCGTCGAGGCCGTGGACGCCGCCATGCGCGCGATCGCCGCCCGCCGGTCGGCCACCGCGTGAGCGCCCGACTGGTCCTGGGCCAGCTGCGCGCCCACGCTGGCCGCTACCTGGGCACCGTGCTGGCGATCGCCGTGGCCGTGGCGTTCGTGCTGGCCTCGGTGGGCGTCCTGCGGACGATGTCCGCCAGCGCCGACGCCTCCTTCGGCATGCGGTACGCCGACACCGCCGTGCTCGTGCAGCACCTCGGGGACCGGACCTCCGCGGGCACCGGGGCCGCGCGCGAGGAGGCGGCCGAGGCGCAGCGGCTCGGCCTGGAGGCCATCGCCGCCACACCGGGCGTGCGGGCGGTGACGGTCGACGCGCAGACGTGGGTGCGGGTCCGGGTGGACGGACGCGCCCAACGGATGACGACGACGACGACCCTGGCCACCGATGACGGCCTGCGGTGGCAACCCCTGGCGGACGGGCGGCTCCCCGCGGGCCCCGGTGAGGTCGCGGTGCGCGCGGACGCCGACCTCCCGGTGGGCGCCACGTTCGAGGTGCAGCCGAGCAGCGACGCCGATCCCGTGCCCGTGACGGTGGTGGGGCTGTTCGACCTGGCGGGGCAGCCGGACATGACGACCGCGTTCCCGCTGTACGCGACCGACGAGCAGGTGCAGCAGTGGGCCGACTCCGGCGCCGGCGGGGACGTGCGCGTGGCCTCCGACGGCACCGTGTCCGACACGGCGCTCGCCGAGGAGATCGGACGCCGGCTGGCCGAGGTGCCCGGCACGTCGGCGGTCGAGGTGTCCACCGGCGCGGCCGAGGCCGACGCCCTCGCCGAGTCCTTCATGGGCGGCCGCGAGGTCTACACGCGCGCCCTGCTGGCGTTCACCGTGCTGGCGGTGGCGGTGGCGGCCCTGGTGATCGGGACGACGTTCGCGGTGGTGTTCGCGGCCCGCGTGCGCGAGACGGCACTGCTGCGGTGCCTGGGCGCCTCCCGGCTGCAGCTGCGGGTGTCGGGGATCGCCGAGGCCCTGGTGGTGGGCGCGCTGGCCACGGCGGCCGGCCTGGCGCTGGGCCGGTTCGCGGTCTCCCTCGCGTCCCGGGAGGCGCCCCGCCTCGGGGTGACCCTGCCCCTGCAGGAGGTGAGCGTGCCCGGCCGCGCCTACCTGCTCGCCGCCGCGGTCGGCCTGGGCGTCACCCTGCTCACGGCCCTGCCGTCCCTGTGGCGCGCCACCTCGGGCAGCCCCCTCGAGGCGATGCGCCCCGCGGATGTGCGGCCCGACCCGTGGTGGCGGCGCCTGACGATGGTCGTGGTGGGCGCCGCGGTCGCGGCGTTCGGCTGGCACTCGATGTCGGCCGCGGTGGCCGCTCGGGACGTGGTCTCCGCCGGCGCGTGGGGGGTGCTGGCGTTCACGGGCCTGCTCGCCGTGGCCGCCGGGGCGCTGCCCACCCTGCTCGGCGCCCTCGGCACGGTCGTCGGCGCGGCACTCGGACCGGTGGGGCTGCTCGGCGCGCGCAACACCGCCCGCAGCCCGCGGCGGACCGCCGCGACGTCGTCCGCGGTCCTGGTGGGCGTGACGCTCACCGCGACGATGGTCACCGGCATCGCGCTGCTCGGCCCCGCGATCCAGAACCGCCTCGTCGACCGCGTCCCCCTGGACGTCGCCGTGACCGGAGCGAACGGCGTGCTGCCCGCCGGGCTGCCCGAGACGCTCGCCGGTACCCCGGGCGTGGCCGCCTCGCTCGTCGTCACGGACATGTACGCCGAGGACCCGCAGGGCAGGCGGACGGTCCTGCGGGTCGCCGAGCCGGACCGCGTCCGCGACGTCATGCGCCGCGACGTGGTCCTGCCGGGGCCGGGCGAGATCGTGCTGCCCGAGTCCTCCCCCGTCGCCGCGGACGCCCGCGACGGCGACGTGGTCCGGTTCACCTTCTTCTCCGAGGACGACGGCCGCGACCTCGTGGTGCGGCGGACGGCCGACCAGTGGGCCCTGGCGGCCCCGGGCAGCGTTCCCGCCTGGCCGGTGGCCGAGCTGCCCGACGGCTCGCCGTGGCCCGAGGGTGTGGAGGTGCCTCGCCAGTTCGTCCCCCGCGCCGAGCTGTGGCTGCGCATGGACGCCGCCCTCGAGGGTGAGCGGCTCGACGCCGCGCTGCAGGACGTGCGCTCGGCGGTCGTGGACGCCGCCCCGGACCTGGCGGTGACCGAGAGCTTCGCCTCCCGGGAGCAGATCGCCACGTCCGTCCGCACGGTCCTCACGTCGAGCTCACTGCTGCTCGCCGTGGCCGTCGCCCTGGCGCTGGTCGGGGTGGCCAACACGCTGACGCTGGCGGTCCGCGAGCGCACGCGGGAGATCTCGCTGCTGCGGGGCGTGGGCGTGACCCGCACCGGCGTGTGGCTCATGCTGGTGCTGGAGACGCTGCTGGTGGCGGCGTGCGCCGCCGCCCTGGGTGTCCTCCTGGGCTCGGCCTTCGGGACGGCGGGCGCGGAGGCGCTGACCGGCGCGGGCGCATCCGGCGCGAGCAGTGGCGTGGGCGGCGGTGTGGGCGGCATCTTCGCCGACCTGACCGGGGCCGGGGCCGAGGGCGGTAACGGCGGCCCGCCCGTGGCCGATCTGGTGATGGTGGGCGTCGGCGGGGCCCTCGCCGCCGTCCTCGCGGCGGGGATCGCCGGCATCGGTGCGGTGCGCACGCGGGTGACGACGAGCTGACTACCAGCGGATTCGATCCCCTCGAAATCATTCGGTGGCCATCCTTTGACAGAACTGAGACACTATCGTTATGCGAAATCGGGTGCTCCTCTCCGCCGGCGCGTTCGCGCTGGTGGCCGCGTCGTGCGCGCAGCCGGAGCCGCAGGTGCTCTCCGAGGCGCCGCGCTCCGCGTCCTCCGCTGCGCTGGCGTCGCCCACCGCGACCACCGAGCGTGAGGAACAGCAGGGCAAGTTCATCGCCCGGTGCGCGACCGAGGCCGACGGGGGCACCCCGGGGATGACCATCTTCACGGACGGCTCCCAGAACGTCACCGACCACTGCCTGAGCCGGTATTACATCGGGGTGCAGCCCGCGCCCGGGGCGTTGTACGTCCCCGACGAGGAGGCGGGCACCTACGCGCCGCCGGCCGAGACGACGACCGTCCAGCCGACGGGCGAGCAGTGGACCCCCGCCCAGCCGCGCACCGACATCGACCCGCGCGAGCCCGGGCTCACCGGTGACGACGAGACCCTCGCCGACGAGACGACCACGGACCGGCCCGACGAGCCGGGCGGGGACGACACGGACCCCTCCACCCCGGGGTCCGGCGAGCCCGGCAGCACGACACCCGGGACGACCCCCGGCGAGACCACCCCCACCTCGCCGTCGCCGACCACCCCCGGCGGCGAACCGGGTCAGACCGAGCCCGGACTGCCGGGCCTCGACGACCCGAGCACGTCCACCCCGTCGCCGGCGGGGTCGACCGAGGCGACCTCCGTCCCCACGGGCGCGGACACGCGGCAGCTGCCGGCGCCCGCCCCGCAGGCCACCGCCACGCCCACCCAGGACGCCGGGTCGTTGGGATCGGCGGGACCGGACGCGTCCGGGGAGTCGCAGACCTCCGTGCGGATACCGGCGTTCCGCTGGCCGGCCTCGTTCTGGCCGGGCGGCCCGCCGGCGAGCTGACCGACGCGGTCAGATCGCGGCCGCCGTCATCGGCCCCGCGCCCCCGACACCACGACAGCCGCGCGCCCCGGTGACCTCCCCGCGGACCCCTTCCGGTCCGGGACGTCACCGGGGCGCGCGGCTGTGGCGCCTCCCCGTGGGAGTGTTCAGGCCTCGTTCATCCGGCGGCGCAGGTCGTCCCGCTTCTCGCGCCGCCCGGAGTCGACCGCGGCGATGTCGGAGTTGATCTGCGCCCGCATCCGGCTGAACAACACCATCGACAGCGGGAGCGCGATCACCACGGAGATGATGGCCGCGACCAGCACCGGTACCTGCACCCCCGCGAGGCTGCCGATCCCGATGATGACCAGCGTCAGCGCCAGCACCAGCAGCAGGCGGACGATCGTGTAGAAGACCATGTTCCGGGCCAGACGTGCGCCGGGCGAGCCCGCTCTCGGCGTGGTCGCCGGGAGGGTGGACCCGTCCGTGGGGTGTGTTGATTCGTCTCGCTCGCTCATGGTCCCCAGGATACGTATCGTGGTGGAAAGGAGGTTCGAGTGATCTGGCTCTTCGCACTCATCGGGGTGGTGACGGTGGCGATCCTGCTGTGGCGGGCATTCGGCCCCGGCTCACGACCGGCGCCGCCGCGCGTCATCGCCCCCGACGACGATCCGGAGTTCCTGCGGGAGCTGGACCGTCGTAAACCGCTGGACCCCTGACCCGCGGGCGCGGGCGGGCGTTCGGTCCTCCCGGTCCCCCGCGGCCGAGAGGGCGGGGCGGCTCAGCTGCGCGCTCCGTGAGGGCGGGTCGGCTCAGCTGCGCGCCAGCAGGCGGACGACGGAGTCCACGGCGTCGCTGATCTGCGCCCCCGTGCGGTCGAACACCTCGGGCTCGCGCCCGATCGGGTCCTCCACGTCGAGTGCGGGATCGTCGGTGTCGATGTCCAGCCGCGCGCGGGACAGGCCCGCCAGGGTGACGGCCGGGTCCGCATCGGCCAGCGCCGCCGCCTCGAGGAGCGTGTAGGTCTTCTTCCACAGCAGCGGCGCCAGCTCCTGGACGGCGTCCCGGTGCGCGCGGGTCGCGGTGAGCACCAGATCCTTGCCCGCGAGCAGTCTGGCGGTGAGCAGCCGCGAGGCGAACCCGCCGCCGTCCCCGCCGTAACCCTGCAGCACCCGCAGGGTCTCGCGATGGATCTCCACGCCGTTGGCGGCGCGGGTCCCGGCGGAGTCCACCGTCACGTCGAGACCAGCCTCGGCGGCTCGCGCGGCGAGCAGCCGCTCCGCGAGCGGTGAGCGACACATGTTGCCTGTACAGACCGTCATCACGGAGAGCGCCATGCCCCGATCCTAGTCAGCGGCCGGGCCGGCCCCGAGCTCCCCCGACCGGGCGGGCGGCAGTCCACGGCAGCCGCTCCCGCCGACAGCGTCTCGCCCGCCCTCCCTCCACAGCCGCTCCCGCCGATGGCGTCTCGCCCTCCCTCCCTCCACAGCCGCTCCCGCCGATGGCGTCTCGCCCTCCCCGCGGAGCGCGCGAGACGCCATCCCGAGGGGCGGCTGCAGGCGCGGTGCGCATCGAGACGGGCGAGACGCCATCGCGACGAGCGGCTGCACGGATCCGCAGCGGCCGGACGGGCCCGCGGGGCAGGACGGGCTGCAGCGGCCGGACGGACCGCCGCGGCGAGTTGACCCGCCGGGCGCGGACGCCTCGGGGGCACGGCCGCTACGGGCTCACTCTCCGCGCCACTGCGGGGTGCGCTTCTCCAGGAACGCGCTCATCCCCTCCTGGGCGTCGCACGTCACGGCGTTGGTGGCCATGGTCTCGGCCATCTCCCGGTAGGCCTCTGCCTGCGGCAGGTCGATCTGCCGGTAGAAGGCCTGCTTGCCGATCTCCAGCGTCAGCGGGCTCGCGTCGGCGATCTGCGTGGCCAACTCGTTCACCCGGGCGCGCAGCCGGTCGGCGGGGACCGCCTCGTTGATCAGGCCCCACTCGACGGCGGTGGCCGTGTCGATGGTCTCGCCGGTCAGGAGCATCTGCATGGCCCTCTTCCGACCGATGTTGCGGGAGACCGCCACCATCGGTGTCGAGCAGAACAGTCCGATCTTCACGCCGGGGGTGCCGAAGCGAGCGGTGTCGACGGCCACGGCCAGGTCGCAGGTCGCGACGAGTTGGCAGCCCGCGGCCACGGCGTGCCCCTGGACCTCGGCGATCACGGGCTGGCCGATGGCCTGGATGCTCTCCATCAGCTCCACGCAGGTCGTGAAGACCTCACGCTCCTGCTCGAGGGTGCGTTCGACCATCTCGCCGATCTCGTGTCCGGCCGACAGCGCCGGTCCGGAGCCGGTGAGGACGACGACCCGGCAGTCGGGGTCGTCCCCGAGTGACCGGATCGCGGCGGTGGCCTCGCGCATCATCTGCAGGGACAGCGGGTTGCGGCGCTCGGGCCGGTCGAGGGTGACGCGGGCGATCGGGCCGGTGCGCTCGACGAGGACGTACGGGGTGGTCACTGGGGCCTCCGGGAGGGATGAGGGGTAGCCTCCCCTGGTTCTACCGTCCGCGGGGCCCGCCCGGGGCCGGACGCGCGCTGCTGCCCCCGCGTGAAGTCCCCGACGCCGCGCTGCTGCCCCCGCGTGAAGTCCCGACGCCGCGCTGCTGCCCGGCGTCAGTTCGCGGCGGCGCGGTGCTGGCCGTCGCACCACTGCTCGGCGGGCACGGCGGCCTTGACCTGGTCGACGTGCTCGCCGCAGCCCTCCCAGGTGGTCTTGCCGCAGACGGGGCAGGTGACGGGGTAACACATGGGGATCTCCTCGGGTGTCGGATGGATGTCGGTACGCCGCGCCGGCGGCCGCGGCCGGCTCGCCGGGCACGGGCGGGCGACGTTCGGCGGGCAGGTCGCCGAGGGTAGGTCAGCCCTGCGCGGGGCGCCACTCGGCGTCGACCCGGGGGGTGGCCTCCCGCAGCCGGTCGGTGTGCGACCGGCACGCGTCCCACTGCGGCAACCGGCCGGCGGCGGCCACGTCGAGCAGGCTGGGGGCGTCCCGGTCGCGCTCGCTCATGACGTGCTCGATCGCGGTGCCGTCGAGGGCCACGTGCGGCCAGTCGATGGCGATCTTGGGGTCGAAGGCGTCGATGACGTGCTCGGCCCCGGGCCGCCAGCCCTCGGAGCAGAAGTACATCACGGTGGACTGCGGTTCGAGCGCGAGGAAACCGTGGGCCACGCCCTCGGGGATGTACACGGCGCGCTGTTCGACGGAGTCGAGGATGACGCCGGCCCACTCGCCGAAGGTCGGCGAGCCCACGCGGACGTCCACGACCACGTCAAAGACCGTGCCGGAGGGGCACAGCACGTACTTGGCCTGCCCGGGCGGAACCTCGGCGTAGTGCAGGCCGCGCAGCACGCCCTCTCCGGAGACGGACACGTTGACCTGGGCGAGGTCGAAGCGGTGGCCGGTCATCTCGCGGAAGGCGGGGTCGGTGAACGCCTCGTGGAAGACCCCGCGGTCGTCGGAGATCTGGCGCGGGGTGATCTCCCACGCCCCCGTCACACTGAGCTCGCGCAGCTGCACGCTCGTCCCGCCTTCCTGAGAGTCCGTTCCCGGCCCCCGCGGGCCGCCGCCCGCCGGCGGCGGGTGCCCGTCCCGGGGCGCCGACAACACTAGCCGCGCATCGCGTCGACGATCTGCCCGGCCGTCCACTCGCCGATGAGCAGGCAGCTCATCGCGTCGTCGTGGACGGAGGTGTCCTCCCGCCACCCGGTGACGACGAACTGGAAGACGTAGGTGGCCTGGTCGTCACTCCATCCCACGATGAGGCTCGAGGTGGCCATCGCGCCGGGTTCGGCGGTGTAGGTGCCCCGCAGGTAGCGGTAGATGCTGGTGACGGCGCCGGCGTCCTCGTCGCCCTCGCCGGCCACCTGGTCCTGCAGGGTCCAGTCGGCGAGCGCGTCGGCGGTGGCGACGATCATCTCCACCGCCTGTTCGGTGTCCATCGCGGGGGCGACGCGCGCGCAGGTGGCCACGGCGTTGGGCGAGAACCCGTCGCGGTGGGCGCCGGGGTCGACGTAGATCACCGCGGACGGCTCGGGCGATTCGATGCGCTGCCACGGCGGGCTGTCCACCCACGTGAGCGGCTGGGCGGCCACGGCCATCGGCGGGGTCGCCTCGAGGGCGCGGCCGGTGGAGGCGCAGTACTCCTGGATCGAGGTCACGTCTGCGGTCCCCCTCAGCCCTGCAGTCCGGCGCCGACGATGTGGGCGCCACCGTCCACGACGAGGGTCTGGCCGGTGATCCAGTGCGCGTCGTCGGACAGCAGGAACGCCACGGGGCCGGCGATATCGTCGGGCACGCCGAGCCGGCCGGCGGGCAGGGCCGCGCCCATGGCCTCCTCACGGCCGGAGTAGAGCGCCTCGGCGAAGCGGGTCTTGACCACGCCCGGGGCGACGGCGTTGACGCGCACCGCGGGGCCCACCTCCACGGCGAGTTCCTGGGTCAGGCGCATGACGAGTGCCTTCGTGGCGCCGTACCAGCCGATCCCGGGTGAGGGCGCGAGGCCGGCGATGGAGGCGATGTTGACCACCGCGCCGCCGCACTCGCCGAGGCCCGAGTGGTAGACCTTCTGCGTCCACGAGAGCGTGCCCAGGGCGTTGACCTCGGTGATCTTGCGGGCGGCCGCCAGGTCGATGTCGACGGTGCGGCCGTAGGCGGGGTTGATACCGGTGTTGTTGACCAGCAGATCGATGGGCCCGAACGCCTGCTCGGCGCGGGCGACGACCTCGCGTTGGTGGTCCTCGTCGTCGCTCTTGCCCGCCACCGCGAGGACCCGGTCGGGCGCGTCGAGCTCGGTGAGGGCGGCGTCCAGGCCCTCCTGCCCGCGCGCGGTGATGACCACCGAGGCCCCCTCCGCGAGGAGCCTCCGGGCGATGCCCAGGCCGATCCCCCGGCTCGCGCCGGTGACGAGGGCGGTGCGGCCGGCGAAACGCTCGGGCACGACGGGGCCGGTGCGGGGGGCGGTGTGGGGGGTGGCGGTCACGGCCGTCTCCTTGGGGTTCGGGAAGCGTCTGGCGTGCTCGGCCCAGCCTAGAGGCACCGGCGGTGTCGGACGTTCATGGGATTTCCTCAGCGATCACTCCGTCTTTTCTTCACCGGGGCGCGGCCGCGCGATAGAGTCTGCGACAGGTCCCATCCGGCCGCCCCCTCAGGCGGCGTCACTACCCCGGGGTGTGTGCATGTCACCACTAGTTCCACGCGGTACGGCGGACTCGCCGGTGTGCTCGATCCTCGACATCCCCGGCCCCCGCTGGTTCCAGCCCGGTGACCCCGTCTGGCGGGTCCACGGCGACGCGTCCACGCCGATCGGCATCACGACCGGCCTGCTCATGCTGGCCGCCGACCCCGCGTACGCCTCGATTATGACCGCGTGTGGGGCGGACGAGGACCCGTGGACGATGGACAATTACCTGCACGATCTGGTGGAGATCTCGACGTTCGGCACGGTCGACGACGCGATGGTGACGATCGAGCACGCGCACCGCGACCGCGGGTCGTTCACCGGCACCACCGAGCACGGGAACTACTACTACGGTTCGGACCCGGCGTTGGTGGAGTGGGCGCAGGCCGCGCTGGCGTGGGCGTTGCTCGCGGCGTTCCAGCGGTTCTCGGGTCGGCCGCTCACCTCCGCCGAGTCGGATCGGTACGTGTGCCAGTGGGCGGGTCTCGCCCGGTTGCAGGGTGCCCGCACCTTTCCCACCACCGTCCGTGAGCTCGAGCAGCTGCTGCGGGGTGCCCGCGGGCGGGCGCGGGTGACGGCGGCGGGGCGTCAGGCGGCGCGTCGGCTGCGGGAGACCGCCCGAGCGTGCCGGGGCGTGTCGGAGAACTCGGTCACCGCGCACCGGTCGTGCACGACGGTGGTCGACGCGGCCGCGAGTCTGGTGCCGTCGGACGTGCGGCGGGCGCTGGACCTGCCGCACCGGCCGATGGACCGGACCGCCGTGTTCGGCCGGATCGCCCGCGCGCACGAGGGGCTGACCTCGCCGCGGCTCACCACGCGCGCCCCGATCGCGGTGCCGTCGGCGATGCGGACTCAGTCGGCCTGACCTCCCGTCCGGGCGGCCACCTGCGCTACGCGGACCCCGCCCGGCGGGCCGCCTGGCCCCGCGTCACCAGTGGCCGTTGACGCGGCCCTTGATCCAGCCGGCGATCTCCCACACCAGGTGCACGGGCAGCATCACGCGGTCGACCCGGTCGATGGGCGTCATCCGCACGTCGAGGTCCGTGGCGTTGCGCATCCACGTCCCCGCCCGCAGCGTGTGGGGGCGGTTGGTCACCACCAGCACCCGCTCCCAGCCGCGCGCGCGGGCGATGGCGTCCACCGCGAGCGCCTCGCCCCAGGTGGTGCGCGGGTCGGGTGAGAAGCACACGACCTCGGCGTCTGCGGGCCGGGCGATGCCGGTGCACAGGCGCCGCGCCACGAGTTCGGAGGTGCCGCCGGGGTTGCTGACGAGGAGCGTGTCGGCGTACCCGGCCTCGACGAGGTCGCGGGCGTGCAGGTGTCGGCCGTCGTCGGCGCCGGCGAGCATGACGACCGCGTCAGCGCGTACCGGTTCGTCGCCGTGCGGACGGAGGAGGAAGGCGCCCCAGGCGGTGAGCCCGAGGGCGGCGACCAGTACCGCCGCACCGAGGCCCGTCGCAACCCGGCGCAGCGCGGTCCCGCCGGGGGCGGACCGGCGGGAGGCGCTCCGGGTTCGGCGCGGCGAGGCCGGGGTCACCGGGGCGAGCGGGACGACGACGACGAGGTGTCCACTCCCCCGGCGCCCGTTCCCGTGTCGAGTGCCGCGCGCAGGCTGTCGTCCCAGTCCGGCAGCGGCGTCAGTCCGGCGTCGGCCCAGGCCCGCCCGGACAGCACGGAGAACGCGGGTCGCGGGGCGGGCCGGGGGAAGTCGGCGGTGGTGCAGGGACGGACACGGGCCGGGTCGGCGCCCAGGTACGCGAACGTGCGGCGGGCCACCTCGTACCAGGTGGCACGGCCGGAACCGGCGACGTGCAGGACGAGGCCACGGGTGTCGACGGCGGCCGCGGCAGCGTCCCGGGTGGCACCGTCGAGCGCGGCGGCCTCGCGGGCGAGCATCTCGAGGATCGCCGCGGCCAGTGTCGGCGCGTGCGTGGGCGAGCCCCACTGGTCGTCCACCACGCTGACCTCGTCACGCTCCCGCTCGAGGCGGGCCATGGTCGCCACGAAGTCCCCGCCGGGGATCCCCAGTCGCTCCCGCTCCGGCCCGGTGTACACCCAGGACGTGCGCAGGATCGTCGCCTCGGGGTGGGCGGCCAGCACGGCGTGCTCGCCGGCCAGTTTGGTGCGGCCGTACACGGTGGCCGGGGCGGTCACGTCCGTCGGCTCGAGCGCCGGGGCGGTCTCCGGGTCGGGCTCACCCGCTCCGCCCGGGGCCCCGCGGCCGCCGGGGACCTCGCCGGAGAACACGTAGTCGGTACTGATGTGCACCAGCCGCAGGCCGCGCTCCCGGCACGCCTCCGCCAGGATCCGCGGCCCCTCCACGTTGACCAGGTGCGCGCCCGCCTCGTCCGACTCGGCCCCGTCGACATTGGTGTACGCCGCGGCGTTGATCACCACCGCCGGCAGGTGCCGGTCCAGGTACCCCGCCACCGACTCCGCAGTGCTGATGTCCAGCTCGTCCCGGCCGGGAGCGAGCACCTCGCCGGGCCCGGCCAGCCGCAGGTGCGTGCCCACCTGACCGCGCCCGCCGGTCACCAGCACGCGCGGCAGCGCGTCCGGGAGTTCGGCGGTGCCGTCGTCGTCGGCGTTCACGGCGTACGCCCCTTCTCCCTGCGCAGGATCTCCAATAAGTATCGGCCGTACCCCGACTTCTGCAGGGCGTGGGCACGGGTGGTGAGCTCGTCGTCGTCGAGATACCCCATCCGCCACGCCACCTCCTCCGGGCAGCCGATCTTCAGGCCCTGCCGGTCCTCGATGGTGCGGACGTAGTTGCCCGCGTCGAGCAGCGAATCGTGTGTGCCCGTGTCGAGCCAGGCGGTGCCACGCGGGAGCACCTCCACCTGCAGCCGCCCCTGCTCGAGATAGTGGCGGTTGACGTCGGTGATCTCGTACTCCCCCCGCGCCGACCTGCTCAGCCCGCGCGCCACCTCCACGACGTCGGCACTATAGAAGTAGAGGCCCGGCACGGCGAAGTCCGAGGCCGGGTTCTCCGGCTTCTCCTCGAGACTGATCGCCCGCCCGTCCGCGTCGAAGTCGATCACCCCGTACCTGCTCGGATCGGCCACCCGGTAGGCGAACACCGCGCCCCCGTCGAGGTCGGCGAACCGACGCAACTGCGTGCCCATGCCCGGGCCGTAGAAGATGTTGTCACCCAGGATCAGCGCCACCGGCTCGTCTCCGATGTGCTCGGCGCCCAGCACGAACGCCTGCGCTAACCCCTCCGGCGCCGCCTGCTCCACGTAGCTCAGCGTGATGCCGAACTGGCTCCCGTCACCCAGCAGCCGCCGGAACTGACCCGCGTCCTCGGGCGTCGTGATGACGAGGATGTCGCGGATCCCCGCCAGCATCAGCGTCGACAGCGGGTAGTAGATCATCGGCTTGTCGTACACCGGCACCAGCTGCTTGCTCGTGGCGAGCGTGAGCGGCTGCAACCGCGTACCGCTGCCGCCGGCCAGGACGATGCCCTTCACCGCGCCACCCCCACCGTCACAGCACCGTCTCCGTCCGCGCGTACCGCGCCTCGACCCGCTCCTTGACCGGCGCCCACCAGTCCCGGTGCTCGGCGTACCACTCGATGGTCTGGCGCAGGCCCTCGCGGAAGTCGGTGTGCCGCGGCTGCCAGCCCAGCTCTTCGCGGGTCGCCGAGGCGTCGATCGCGTACCGCAGGTCGTGGCCCGGCCGGTCCGTGACGTGGTCGAACCCCGGGTCACCGTCCGTGCCCGCGACGCCCATGAGCTCGCAGATCAGCCGCATGACCTCGAGATTCGAGCGCTCGCCGTCCGCGCCGATCAGGTACGTCCGGCCCGGCTCCCCCGACTCGAGGATGCGCAGGACCGCGGCGTTGTGGTCGTCGACATGGATCCAGTCCCGCACGTTGGCTCCACTGCCGTAGAGGCGGGGCCGGCGACCGTCCAGGATGTTGGTGATCTGCCGCGGGATGAACTTCTCCACGTGCTGGTACGGCCCGTAATTGTTGGAGCAGTTGCTGATCGTGGCGCGCACCCCGAAACTGCGGACCCACGCGCGCACCAGCATGTCCGCCCCCGCCTTGGTCGCCGAGTACGGACTCGACGGGTTGTACGCCGTCGCCGCCGTGAACTTGGCCGGGTCGTCCAACTGCAGATCCCCGTAGACCTCGTCCGTCGACACGTGGTGCAGCCGCACGTCATGGCGACGGCACGCCTCGAGAATGGTGTACGTGCCCACGATGTTGGAGTGCACGAACGGCCACGGCGTCGCCAACGAGTTGTCGTTGTGACTCTCCGCCGCGAAGTGCACGACCGCGTCGCGCGGCCCCGTCAGCTCCGAGACCAACCGATCCGTGATCGCGGCGTCCGCACAATCCGCCTCCACCAGCTCTACGCGACCCCGCCCGCCGGCGGTGCCGCCGCGGTCCTCGTCGTCGTCCCCCACCGGCCGACCACCACTCGACGGGCCCGCCCCGCCCGCCGGCTCGAGGAGGTCCGCGAGACTCTCACGATTGGCCGCGTACGTCATGGAATCCAGCACCGTGACGTGTGCCTGCGGGTGCTCGCGGACGACGGAGCGGACGAAGTTGGCGCCGATGAACCCGGCTCCCCCGGTGACGACGAGGCGCATGGGCACAACCCTACCGTCCGGCCGGACCGCCACCCGACGGCTCGTCGCGCTGCCGGTCCGCCCAGCGCCGCTTGATCTCGCGCGACCTCCGCGAGTGCCGGACCGCCACCACCGCCAGGGCCACTCCCGCCACCAGCGGCACCCACACCTTGGTGTACTCGAGCAGGAACTCCACCCACCCCGGGAGCGTGACGTCCGGCCACGGGATGTTCGGCAGCGTGATGTCCGGCCACGGAATGCTCGGCCACGGGATGTCCGGCCACGGGATGCTCGGCCACGGGATGTCCGCCAGGCGCTCGATGATCCAGTCGAGCACGGGATCCAGCAACCGGCCGAGGACCGGCAACAACAGGATCATCGCGATGGCCCACCCCGACCTGCCGATGCCCGCCGCGACCGGGTAGACCACACGTTTCCACGGCGACGACGCGATCGCCTCCAGCCGGGCCTCGGCCGCGGAGCCGGGCGGCGGGTCGAAATGCACCACGTCGAGGCCCCCGCGGAACGTCACCTGGCGGACCGCGGTGTCGAGCAGGTTGGTGCGTACCTGGACACGCGGGCCCGCGAGCGGCGGCGGCGTGGTGTGCTCACCCGGGGGCGGCGGGTCCGCCGTGAGCGAGAAGCGCCGGTCGCTGATCTGCCGGGCCCGCGCCACCACGACCCCGTCGCGGAGCAGCGCGCATCCCGGAGACGCGGCAGCCGAAGGTGCGGCCTTCTCTGGCGGCCTGCGCTGCGGGTACCCGGGGTCGATGGTCTTGAGCTCGGCCGGGGTGCCCACCGCGAACTCGAGGACCCCGTGTTCGGGATGGTCGAGGCTCCAGATCTCGGGTGCGCCGGCGTGGGCGGGGACGTCGGTCGCGGGCCTGTCATCGGTCATCACGGGCTCCTCGGTCGGCGGGCAGCCCCGCACCCTACCGGCCGGGGCCGCGCCCCTCGGCGTTGACTGTCGACTCCGCGCGAGCGGGCGCCTCGGTGTCAGTCCCGCTGTGCGGCTCGGTGTCTGACCCCGCGGCTGGCTCCGTGGCTGGCTTGCCGGGCTCGGGCGTCTTGGTCGCGGGGTCCGCGGGCTCGGGCGTCTCGGTAGCGGGGTCTGCGGGCTCGGGCGCCCGTCCATCCGCCGGCTCGCGCAGGAGCGTGCGGTATTCGGCGATCATCTTCTCGCGCTGGCGGTTCTCCCACTCGCAGGCCCGGGTGTCGCGCGGGGTCACCTGGATGACCTCCTCTGCGGCGATGCCCGACCGGAGTTGGCGCACTCGGAGCACCTCCGCATCGAGACGTACCCCGTACACCACCGCCATGTTGACCAGCCACAACCACAGGAGGAACACGATGACGCCCGCCAGCGACCCGTACACCCGGTTGAAGTTGTCGAAGTTGGAGACGAAGAAGCTCAGGCCCGCCGTGGCCACGGCGATGATCGCCAGCGCGGCCGCCGCTCCAAGCGACAGCCACGAGAACCGGCGACCGGAGATGTTGGGCGCGAACCGGTAGAGGATCGCCAACGCGAGGATCACCGCCACCACGGCGGCGGGCCACTTGGCGACCCCCCACACCGCCAGCGCGGTGTCGCCGAGCCCGATCCAGTCGCCGACCGTCTCGGCCACCGGGCCGCTGAACGCCAGCGCCACCCCGCCTACGGCGACGAGCACGATCAGCAGCGCCGTCAGCGCCAGACCGGCGGGCAGCAGCCGCCACGGTGGGCGCCCCTCCTGGATGCCGAACATCGCGTTCATGGCCCGGCCGAGGGCCCGCACGTACCGGGACGCCGACCACAACGCGACCGCCGTGCCCACGATCAGTGCGGTACCCGCGGCGGGCGTCGTGACCAGCGCCTCGACCGGCCCGCGCACCGGGTCCAGCACCTCGGGTGGTGCGACGTCGGAGAGCATGTCGATCACCGCGTCGACGGTCCTGGAGCCCTGGCCGAAGACGCCGAGCAGCGACACCACGACCAGGACCGCCGGGAACAGCGAGAGCACTCCGTAGTAGGTGAGCGACCCGGCGAGGTCGGGCCCGCGGTCGCGGAGGAACTCCGTGATCGAGCGGATGAGCACCATCCGGGTGGTCCGCAGGCCTCTGCGGATGGCGGCGGTGGGCCCGTCCGAAGTGGTCATGCCCCGATTGTGGCCGTTGCCGGCCCGGAGCGCGTCAGCCTCGCCGGGCGTGTGCCCGTCCGAGGGCGCCTGCCCGCCACCGCCACAGCCGCTCCCGGCCATGGCGTCTCGCGCGCACCGCGGGGAGGGCGAGACGCCATCCCCGGAAGCGGCTGCGGAAATCGCGCACATCCGCGGGAGCGAGACGCCATCCCTGGGAGCGGCTGCAGGGGCGGGCCCGGGAGCGGGACGCCATCCCGAGGAGCGAGACGCCATCCCCGGGAGCGGCTGCGGGGGCCGGGCGGACGGACGCGAACCCGCCGGCGGGCCGGGGCCGCTCAGTCGCGGTGGCGGGCCTGTTCGGCCTGGGCCTCGCGGCGGACCTCGGCCGCGTCGTCGATGGTCTGCTGCTGCTTCTCCGCCGCCTTGTCGCTCGCCGTGGTGTCGCGGGGCGGGAGCTGGATGGTCTCCTCGGCGGGCATCCCGGCCTGCAGCTCACGGGCGCGCTCGACCTCGGCGTCGACCTCCGCGCCGAACAGCAACGCGTTGTTGGTGATCCACAGCCAGAGAAGGAAGATGATGACGCCGGCGAGCGAGCCGTAGGTGGCGTTGTAGCTGGAGAAGTTGGTCACGTAGAAGACGAACGCGCCGGTCGCCACCGCCCACACGATCAGTGCGATGACCGCGCCGATCGAGATCCAGCGGAACTTGGGTTGCTTGACGTTGGGCGCGAACCCGTAGAGCACGGCCAGGATGACGACGACGACGAGCACCAGCACCGGCCACTTGGCGATCCCCCACACGGTCACGGCGGTCTCCCCCAGACCGATCAGGTTCCCGACCCATTCGGCGATCGGTCCACTCACCACCAGGAGGAGCCCGGCGAGGCAGACCAGCAGGAGGAGGACCGCGGTCAGCACGAGGGTGACCGGCTTGAGCTTCCAGAAGGGCCGGCCCTCCTCGACCTCGTAGATGCGGTTCATCGCCCGACCGAACGCGCCCACGTACCCGGACGCCGACCACAGCGCACCGGCGAGACCGGTGACGAGGGCGACGCCGGCGGCCGGGGTGTTGACGACCGACTCGATGGGTCCGCGCAACGCGGCGAGCGTCTCCTCCGGGGCCGCGCCCTCGAGCAACTCCATCACCGCGTCCACCGTCGCCTGGCCCTGCCCGAACACGCCGAGCAGGGACACCACCGCCAGCAGGGCGGGGAACAGCGACAGGACCGCGAAGTACGTGAGGCTCGCGGCGAGATCGGTGCACTTGTCCCTGGAGAACTCACCTACCGCGCGCTTGATGCCGATCTTCCACGCGCCACTCTTGAGTGAGGTGGGCGACTCGGGCTTGCCGTGATCGGGGTCGGCGTCCGGCTCGGGCTTGTCGGTGATGTCGCGACTCGTCGTACTCATACCTCCAGACTTTCCCACCACCGTGGCCCGTCCGCATCCGTCCCGGCGCCTCGGCGCAGGAAACCGCTCGCCCCGTCGCCTCCCGAGTGCACACGCCCCCCGGCAGGCGATACCGTGATTCCCCCGTGAGATGTGACGCGCACCCGGCTGCGTTACCCTGTTCGATGTCACGTCATCAAATTGGTGCGTCACCACACTCGAGACCACGATCAAAGGAGCACACGATGAGCCTGTCCAACGCGATTCTCCGCGGCGTCAGCGGCGCCTTCGTCCTCAACTCCGGCCTGAGCAAGCGCGGCATGCCGACCGAGGCCGCCCAGGGCCTCCAGGGCTTCGCCGCCACGGGCGTGCCGGCCGTCACCAAGATGGACCCGGACACCTTCGGCAAGTTCGTCGCCTACTCGGAGATCGGGATCGGCGCCGCGCTGCTCACCCCGGTCGTGCCCCGCCGGATCGCCGGTGCGGCCCTGGGCGTCTTCTCGGCCGGCCTGCTGGCGATGTACTTCCGCAACCCCGCCATGACCGAGTCCGACGGCATCCGCCCCAGCCAGGAGGGCATGTCCCTGGCCAAGGACGCGTTCATGGCCGCGATCGCCGGCGCCCTGGTCACGGACAACTCCTGATCTCCTGGCGGCGGGCGCACCACCTCAGCGCCCGCCGCGTCGCCCGCAGGATCGGCCCGGCCCCGCCTCGCGCGGGGCCGGGCCGACGCGCATCTTCCGGATGCGTGAGCCCGGCACATCGCCGACGATGGGGCGATGACGCAGAACCCGGAGCCCGATCCCCCGGCCCGCCGGATGCGGATCGTCGTCACCGGCGCCAGCGGCAACGTGGGCACCCCACTCGTGCGGCGCCTGCTGGCCGACGGCCACGAGGTCGTGGGGCTGTGCCGCCGCCTCCCGCCGGCCGCCCCGCCCTACGACGGCGCGTCATGGCATCGCGTCGACCTGTCGTACGCGAGCGCCGCCGACCTGGTGGACGTCCTCCGCGGCGCGGATGCGGTCATCCACCTCGCGTGGGGCTTCCAGCCGACCCGCGACGTCGACCACCACCACCGGCTGGGCGTCGGCGGGACCGCGGCCGTTGTCGAGGCGTGCCGCCTGGCGGGCGTGCCGCACCTGGTGCACCAGTCCTCGGTGGGCGCGTACGCCCCCGTCTCCGACGGCGGCCCCGGCATCTCGGTCGAGCGGCGGGTCAGCGAGGACGCCGAGCTCGGGGGCGTCCCGACCGCCGCCTACAACCGCCACAAGACGGCCGCCGAGCACCTGCTGGACCTGCACGAGCAGCGGCACCCCGGCGCTCCGACGATCGCCCGCATGCGGCCCGCGTTCATCGTCCACGGCGGGGCCGCCTCGGGGCTGCTGCGCTACTTCACCCCGGCCCTGACCCCGGCCCGCCTCATACGGGCGCTGCCGATCCTCCCGGTGGACCGTCGGCTGACCGTGCCGCTGGTCCACGGTGACGACATGGCCTCCGCGCTGGCGGCGGCCGCCACGACCGGCGTGCTGGGGGCGTTCAACATCGCCGCCGAGCCCCCGATCACGCTCGACATGCTCGCGCGCGAACTCGGTGCGCGGCCCGTGCACGTGCCCTACCGCGTGCTGCGGCAACTCGTCCACGTCAGCTGGCTGCTGCGCCTGCAGCCGGTGAGCATCGGCTGGGTCGACCTGGCGTTCGGCGCGCCGCTCATGCACACGACCCGCGCCCGCGCGGAGCTCGGGTGGAGCCCCACGGTCCCGGCGGACGTGGCATTGCGCGAGGTGATCGACGCGATCGCCGCGGGGAGGGCCGGCACGTCACCGCCGCTGCGCCGGCGCACGCTGCTCGACGCCCTGGTGAGCCTGCGCAGAGGCGGCGCGGTGGACCGCCGACGGCTGCCCTGACACCGCGGCCCGGGCCGGTCAGGCGTCGGCGATGGCGCCGAGGATCGCGTCGGCGAGGTCGGCTCGGCACACCACGAGATCGGGCAGGTACGTCTCGGCCACGTTGTACTCGAGCGGCGAGCCGTCGATCCGAACCGCCACGAACCCGCGGGCCAGCGCGACCCCCGCGGGCGCCGCGGAGTCCCACTGGTACTGCCCGCCCGCGTGGATGTAGGCGTCGGCCTCGCCGCGGACGACGGCCGCCGCCTTGGCACCGGCCGAGCCCAGCGGTACCAGATCACCACCCACGGCGTCGGCCACGGCATCGGCGAAGGCGGGCGGTCGGGAGGCCGAGAGGACGATCCTCGGCCGGGTGTCCGAACGCGGCGGCAGGAGGCCTCCCCCGTCGACCCCGCCGTTGCCCACCGGTGCGGCGTAGATCTCGTCGTCGTCGACCCCACACACCACCCCGAGCGCGGGCAGCCCCACCGCTGCGGCGGTGAGCCGTGACGACGCCGGGTCCCCGTCGCGCTCCCACAGTGCGACGTGCACGGCCCAGTCGGGCCGGTCGCCGAGACCGTATTCGCGGGTGCCGTCGACGGGATCGATGATCCACACCCGGTCCGCGTCCACGCGGGAGAGGTCGTCCCGGGACTCCTCGGAAAGGACGGCGTCGTCCGGCCGCGCGTCCGCGAGCCGCGCGAGCAGCAGCTCGTTGGCGCGACGATCACCGACGTCGCCGAGCGCGCGCCCGGTGGGGCCCGAGGACCGGAGCTCGACCAGCAGTCGCCCGGCGTCCATGGCGAGGTCGACGGCGAGCTGCTGGTCCGGGGAGCGCGTGGCGGAGGTCATGCCCCCAGCCTAGGAGGCTCACCGCCGACGCGACCGGAACCCCCGGCGTCGGCCGTGGCCGTACTCCCTCACGACTCGGGCGGGTTCGTCCGGGCACCGATGGGCGTCGGCCGCGACCCGCGCGGCTCCGCGGGACGGGAGCACCCCGCTCCGGGCGCCGCAGCGCCGGCATCCCCACACGGCGCCGTCCCCGGTCTCCTCGACAAAGCACACGCGCTCTCCGACCTCGTTCATTGGTCTCCTCGAGCTTGGCGCCGGCCCCCTAAGCCCGCGCGGTGACGCCTATATTCTCACAAATCTTTTATCGCCGGTAGTGCGGTGCTCACATCGGGGGCGGCGGGCGCCGGGGCCGGGCACGCGGCGGTGTTCGGCGCCCCCGCGATGTCGATAGACAGATCGGTCTAGACATCGTCCGCGTCGTATGTCTACTGTATTACTCGACTTAATCGATCCACTCTTCTCAAGGGGAGCTCGTGAAGACCCTCATCGTGCTCGGCGTCGTCGGCGCCATAGCCCAACTCATCGACGGCTCCCTGGGCATGGCCTACGGCGTGACGTCCACGACCCTGCTGGTCGCGGCGGGCATCGCCCCGGCGGCGGCGTCGGCGTCCGTGCACTTCGCCGAGATCGGCACCACCCTCGCCTCCGGCGTCTCCCACCACAAGCTGGGCAACGTCGACTGGCGGATCGTGCGCGTCCTCGCGATCCCGGGCGCGATCGGTGCGTTCGCCGGCGCCACGATCCTGTCCAACCTCCCGGCGGACGTGGCCAAGCCGGTCGTGGGCGCGATCCTGCTCGCGCTGGGCCTGTACGTCCTCTACCGCTTCCTCGCCCTCGGCGGTCGGCGCCCGGAGTTCAAGGGCCGCGTCCGCACCGGCTTCCTGGTCCCACTCGGCCTCGTCGGCGGGACCCTCGACTCCCTCGGCGGCGGCGGATGGGGCCCGGTCGGCACGACCTCGCTGCTGTCGTCGGGCCGGGTGGAGCCGCGCAAGGTCGTCGGCTCGATCGACACGTCCGAGTTCGTCGTGGCCGTCGGCGGCTCGCTGGGCTTCCTCCTCGGACTCGGCGCCGCCGGGATCAACTGGGGCTACGCCCTGGCACTGCTCATCGGCGGCGTGATCGTGGCGCCGTTCGCCGCGTGGCTGGTCAAGCACCTGCCCGCGCGAGTGCTCGGTACCGCGGCCGGCGGCCTGATCGTCGTGACCAACTCGCGGACCCTGCTCCAGTGGGCCGAGGTGCCGTCGGCGGCCACCACCCCGATCCTCATCGCCCTGGTCGTCGTCTGGATCAGCCTCGTCACGTGGGCCGTGCGCACCGAGAGGAAGATCGGGCGCGACGACGACGAGCTCAGCACCTCCGACGGGCCCGCCCCCTCCGCGAGTGCGGAACCGGCTCCCGCCGGCGCCTGAGACCCGTTCGCGCCGAACGGCTGTCCCGTTCGGCGCCCACCCGCTGCGCGCCGCCTCACCCCACTGCCGCTCGCGCCCGGATCTGGTCGTTCGTCCACATGGACGGGCGACCAGATTCTTTTCCGCTGGCCCGGGCGATGTGGGGATGAGTCGGACGGTCCGGGCGCCCCGCGTCCGGCCCGCGCCGCTGCGGAGCACTCCCCGTCCGGCGCGCCGGCCGCTCTGGGAGACTGTGTCGCATGAGGGTCACGGCCAAATCGGACTATGCGTTGCGCGCGCTCGTCGAGCTCGCGGCGGCCCAGCTCGAGATGCCCGATCGTGACCCGCGTGAGAACCCGGTCAGCGCGGAGGAGTTGGGGCGCCTGCAGGACATCCCGCACGGCTTCCTCCAGGCGATCCTGTCGGATCTGCGTCGCGCCGGGATCGTGGCCAGTCGCCGAGGCAAGACAGGGGGATGGTTCCTCGGCCGCGCCGCTGCCGACATCTCGGTGGCCGACGTCCTGCGTGCGGTCGACGGCCCGCTGGTCAGCGTCTACGACGTCCGGCCCGAGTCGGTGGTCTACAACGAAAGGGCGGCGGTGCTGCAGCATGTGTGGATCGCGTCGCGGGCCGCGCTGCGCCGGGTGATGGACGCGGTGACGATCGCCGACCTGGCAGCCGGGCACCTGCCGGGCGAGGTGCACGAGCTCACGCTCGACAGAGACGCCTGGGAAGCCCGCTGACGCGCTCGCTCGACCCGCGATCGCCTCCGGCCGCCCGTACGCCACGCAGCCGCCCCTGAAGATGGCGTCTCGCCCCCATCCCTGCACGGCCCACCACGCAGCCGCCCCTGAAGATGGCGTCTCGCCTGCCCCGCGGTGAGCGCGAGACGCCATGTTCGGGAGCGGCTGCGTTTGTAGTGAGCGCGAGACGCCATCCCGAGGAGCGGCTGCGTCTGGTGCGAGCCGCGGCGGCGCCTGGTGAGCCGCGGCCTGGCATCCGAGCGGCGGCGTCTGGTGCGAGCCGCGGCGGCGCCTGGTGAGCCGCGGCCTGGCATCCGAGCGGCGGCGTCTGGTGCGAGCCGCGGCGGCGCCTGGTGAGCCGCGGCCTGGCATCCGAGCGGCGGCGTCTGGTGCGAGCCGCGGCGGCGCCTGGTGAGCCGCGGCCTGGCATCCGAGCGGCGGCGTCTGGTGCGAGCCGCGGCGGCGCCTGGTGAGCCGCGGCCTGGCATCCGAGCGGCGGCGTCTGGTGCGAGCCGCGGCGGCGCCTGGTGAGCCGCGGCGTGGCATCCGGGCGGCTGCGTCTGGTGCGGGCGGCGGAGCCCGACGCGAGCGGCGACGTCCGACAGGTGCGGGGAGGGTGACTCAGGCGGGGGTCGACGCCCCGGACCGCTGCTCGACCGGCTCCTCGAGGTGCACCGAGAAGCGGCGCACGAGCACCTTCCACACGAGCGGGCCGCCCACCACGAGCACGAGCGTGATGATCCCGATCAGCAGCGGCGACGCCCCGAGCATCGCCGACGCGGTCACGGCGAGCACGATCGTAATGCCGCGACGGATGAGACCGCCCGGGACGCGGCCGGCGAACTTCGACCCGAAGAACGTGCCGACCGCGCCACCGACGAGCAGCGGGACCAGCAGGTCCCAGTCGACCCCGGTGACCATGACGTGGCCGATCGCGGCCGCGATCACCAGCGGGACCGCCTGGACCAGGTCGGTGCCGACCAGTCGCAGGGCGGCGAGCGTCGGGTAGAGCAGCATGATGCACATCATGATGACGGTGCCCGAGCCGACCGAGGTGATGCCCACCATCAGCCCGCCGACCACGCCGACGAGCAGGGTGAGCACCGGCTTGACCGGCGGGTCGGGATCGTCACCGGTGCGGATGCGTCCGGACATCTCGAAGAACGCGCGCAGGAAGTACGCCGTCGAGGCGACGATCAGGGTCGCGCCGATGGCCTTCTTGAGCACTCCCTGCACGTCGTCCGCCCCGATCGCGTGGACGAGCCACGCCCCGAGATAGGCGGTGGGCACCGAGCCGATGACCAGCCAGAACGCGATCTTGAGATTGGGTTTGCCGTGCCTCCAGTGCACGCCCGCACCCACGACCTTGTTGACCGCGTTGACCACGAGGTCGTTGGCGACCGCCGCCGTGGGCGGGATGCCCACGAGGATGAGCGCCGGCGTCATCAGCGCGCCGCCGCCCATCCCCGTCAGGCCGATCACCACGCCGATGACGGCGCTGACGACCAGCAGGCCGAGCGAGTCGTAGGTCCACAGGGCCTCGGGCACCGGCTCAGATTCCCAGGATCGAGCTGAGGATTCGCTGCGCGACCTCTTCCGCGGTCCCGTCCTCGGGACGCACGTGCAGGTCGGGGGTCAGCGGCGGCTCGTACGGCGCGGAGACGCCGGTGAACTCGGGGATCTCGCCGGCCCGGGCCTTGGCGTACAGACCCTTGGGGTCGCGGGCCTCGCACTCGGCCAGCGGGGTGTCCACGAAGACCTCGGTGAACGGCAGGTCGGCCTTGGCGTGGACCTGGCGCGCCGCGTCGCGGTCGGCGCGCATGGGCGAGATGAGGGAACAGATGACGACGACGCCGGCATCGGCGAACAGCGCCGCAACCTCCGCGGTGCGGCGGATGTTCTCCGCCCGGTCCTCGGCCGAGAACCCGAGGTCGGCGTTGAGGCCGTGGCGCAGGTTGTCCCCATCGAGGATGTACGCCGGATGACCGGACTCGATGAGCAGCCGCTCGACCTCGGAGGCGATGGTCGACTTGCCCGAGCCGGACAGGCCGGTCAGCCACAGGGTGCGGCCCTGCCCGCGGTCGCCGCGCTGGACGGCCCCGGCGTGCCAGACGACGTTGGAGCCGGTGGTGGCGGGCCCGATGATCATGCCCGCGCCCACCGTGTTCCCGGTGATCTCGTCGACGAGGATGAACGCGCCCGTGTCGCGGTTGCGACGGTAGGGGTCGTACATCAGCGGCGTCTGCGTCCGCAGGCCGATGCGCCCGATCTCGTTGAGCTGGAGCTCGGTGGAGTCGGGGTCGCGGTGCAGCGTGTTGACGTCGAGCCGGTACTCCATCCCCGTCACGATCGCCTTGGTCTCGCGCGTCGTGTGCTTGACGATGTAGCGCTTGTTGGTCTCGAGGGTGGTGTCGTCGGCGAACCAGCAGACCATGGCCTCGAGCTCGGTGCCCTGGTGCGGCCGGTTGCCGGGCCGGGCGATCATCTCGCCGCGGACGATGTCGATCTCGTCGTTGAGCGCGATCGTCACCGCGGCGGGGGCCGCGGCCTCGTCCAGCTCGGCTCCGCCCGGGCCCCAGATCGCCTTGACCGTGGACTGCCGACCGGACGGCATGACGACCACGTCGTCGTCGACCTTGATGATCCCACCCGCGACGGTTCCGGCGAAGGACCGGTGATCCAGGCCGTCGGCGCGCTGGGGGCGGATCACGTACTGCACGGGGAACCGGACGTCGGTGAGGTTGCGGTCCGAGGCGATGTGCACGTTCTCGAGGTGGTCGAGCAGCGCCGGGCCCGTGTACCAGGGCATGGCGTCCGACCGCTCCACGACGTTGTCGCCCTTGAGCGCCGAGAGCGGCACGAAGGTGACGTCGTGGACCTCGAGCTTGGCGGCGAAGTCGGTGAACTCGGCGCGGATGGCCTCGAACGTGGCCTCGTCGTAGTCGATGAGATCCATCTTGTTCACGGCCACCACGAGGCGGGGAATGCCCAGGAGGGCGGACAGGAACGCGTGACGGCGGGTCTGCTCGAGCACGCCCTTGCGCGCGTCCACGAGGATGATCGCGACGTCCGCGGTCGAGGCGCCGGTGACCATGTTGCGCGTGTACTGCACGTGGCCCGGGGTGTCCGCGATGATGAACTTGCGCCGCGGGGTCGAGAAGTAGCGGTACGCCACGTCGATCGTGATGCCCTGCTCCCGCTCGGACCGCAATCCGTCGGTGAGCAGCGCCAGGTCGGTGTACTCGTCGCCGCGCTTGGCGGAGGTGGCCTCGATGGAGGCGAGCTGGTCCTCGAAGATGCCCTTCGAGTCGAACAGCAGGCGCCCGATGAGGGTCGACTTGCCGTCGTCGACCGAGCCGGCGGTGGCGATGCGCAGGAGCTGCGCGTGCTCGGCCATGGTGTGCGGGTGCTCGACGGAGCCGTCGGCGGTGGCCGGGGTGGCGTCGCTGGTCGCGGTGTCCGTGGTGGGGGTGCTCATCAGAAGTAGCCCTCCTTCTTGCGGTCTTCCATGCCGGCCTCGGAGATGCGGTCGTCGGCACGGGTGGCGCCGCGCTCGGTGACGCGGGTGCCCGCGACCTCGGCGACGACGGCGGCGTTGTCGGCGGCGTCGGACTCGACGCAGCCGGTGCAGGTGGCGTCGCCGACCGTGCGGAAGCGCACGAGCTCGGTCCGCGCCTCCTCGTGGGGCAGCGTCTCGAGGAACCGGGTCTTGGCCAGGAGCATGCCGTCACGCTCGATGACCTCACGCCGGTGGGCGTAGTAGATCGGCGGCAGGTCGATGTCCTCGCGCTCGATGTACTGCCAGATGTCCAGCTCGGTCCAGTTGGACAGCGGGAACACGCGGATGTGCTCGCCCTTGCGGTGCTTGCCGTTGTAGAGCTTCCACAGCTCCGGGCGCTGCGCGCGGGGGTCCCAGGCGCCGAACGCGTCGCGGAAGGAGAAGACGCGCTCCTTGGCGCGGGCCTTCTCCTCGTCGCGGCGGGCGCCGCCGAAGACGGCGTCGAAGCGGTTCTCCTGGATGCCGCGCAGCAGCGCGGTGGTCTGGAGGCGGTTGCGGCTGGCGCCGACCCCGGTGTCCTCGACCACGCGGCCGGCGTCGATGTCGTCCTGGACGTGCGAGACGAGGAGCTGGACGCCGGTCTCGGCCACGACGCGGTCGCGGTACTCGATCACCTCGTCGAAGTTGTGCCCGGTGTCGACGTGCATGAGCGGGAACGGCATCGGCGCGGGCCAGAAGGCCTTGCGGGCGAGGTGGAACATCACCACCGAGTCCTTGCCGCCGGAGAACAGCATCCCCGGGCGTTCGAACTGCGCGGCTACCTCGCGGAAGATGTGGACGGACTCCGCCTCGAGCGCGTCGAGATGCGAGAGCGTCACCGCCGACCTCGTCGTCATGCGACCTCCAGTGTCGTGGGCTGAACCGGCGGACCGGACAGCTGGGCAGACCGGTCTGTCTACCTCCGGGCGTCTGGACCATCCTGCGCCCGGGAGGGTCGCTTTTCCATCTCGGTGAACCGAATCACCCCCGCCCTGTCGGATAGTCGACATAGGATCACGGCTATGCGACACGAACCGACCCGCCGGGTGCTCTCCGTGGTGCGAGCGCTCGCCACCGACGGACCTCCCCTGCCCCTGGCGGAGATCGCGCGGCTCACCGGGGCGAGTCGGTCCACGCTGCACGCCGTGATCGCGGAGATGGACGCGCAGGGCTGGGCGGAGAAGACGGGCGGCGGGTGGCGGGCCGGCCCGGAGCTGCGCGCGGTGGGCACGGCGCTCGCCGGTGAGGTCGATCTGGTCCGGGCCGCCCGCCAACCGCTCGAGACGCTCGCGGACGCCACCGGGATCGCGGGGGTGGTCTTCGAGGTCCGGGACGGCATGGCCGAGGTCGTCGACTCGGTCGGCGCCGGCATGCGCACCGCGTCGCGCGAGGTCATGCCCGTCGGACACGTGGTCCCCGTGCGCGCCCCCTTCGCCCGCGAGCTGGCCGCGCGCATGCCCCTGACCGAGCAGCGTCGGTGGCTGGCCGGGGCCACGGGACTCACCCCGGCGGCGCGCGACCGCCTCGAGGTGGTGCTGCCGCAGATCGCGCGCCGCGGCTGGTCGATCGAGCGGCTCACCCCCGCCCGCCGCGAGCTGCTGCGGATGGCCGACTCGCTGGAGACCTCGGGCATCGGCGCGCTGGTCCGCGACCGGGTGTCCGAGCTGTTCGTCGAACTGTCGGAGATCGACGTCACCGACGCCGAGCTCGACGCGACCGCGGACCTCTCCGTCGCCTCGATCGCCGCGCCCGTGCTCCGGGCCGACGGGCGGGCCGTGGGATCCGTGGCGGTCGCCCCGGGCCGGCGCATGACGGGCCGCGCCGTCGCCCGCGCCGTGGAGGCCGTCACCGGGTGCGCGGACGCGGTGTCCGCGCGCCTCGCCTCGGGCCCGCCGACGCCGCGCACGGCCGGCCTGCCCGACCACCTGGTGCACCCGGCGCACGCGGCGCGCCACCCCTGACCCGCGACGCGCGGTGGCCCCGGCGGCGCGCCCGTATGGTGTAGATCACATCCCTCGCGCGCTCCCGGAGGTGCCCGTGCCCGACATCATCCGTCCGTCCGCCGCGCCCTCCGGCCCCCTCCCCCCGGCCGCACCCTCCGCGTCGACCGCGGACCCGCTGGGCCTGGCGTGGCGCCGGTCGGAGCTGAGCGGGCTGACGCCGCGGAGCGCACGTCCGGGGGCGCCCGACCCGCGTGCCTCGCGCTCCCACCGCCTGGCCGAGGCGGCGCGCCCGGTGATGGACGGCCTCGACGCGGTCCTGCGGGACACCGGCGCCACCCTCCTGCTGGCCGACCGCGAGGGCCGGGTCATCCGCACCGTCCGCGACCACGCGCGGATCTCCCGCATGCTCCTGCGGCGCGGTGTCGACGACGGCGCGACGCTCACCGAGGAGACGGTCGGCAACAACGGCATCGGCACCGCCCTCGAGACCCGCGCCGGGGTCTTCATCCACGGCGAGCAGCACTTCGCGGAACTGTTGCGCGATTTCGTCTGCTACGGGCACCCGATCATCGACCCGCTCACCCGGAGGCTGGTCGGGGCGGTCAACCTCACCGGCATGAGCGCGGACGCCTCGCACCTGTTCGCCCCGTTCGTCCGCAAGATCGTCGCGGACATCGAAGCCCGCTACGTCGACACCGCCCGCGCCGACGACCGTGAACTCTGGCGCCGGTTCGTCGAACGCACCCGCTCCGGCGACGCGGCGACCTGCGCGTTCGGCGACGAGGTGGTGCTGGCGTCGCACTCGAGCCTCGAGCGGCTCGACTCCACGGACCTCGTGACGCTGCGGCGCCTCGTCGAGCGGGACGAGGTGGGCGACGTCGTGGAACTGTCCGTGGGTCCGGTGGGCGTGCTCGCCAGCCGGGTGGGGCGCCGTGCCCACCTGCTGGACCTGACGTTCCCCGACGCCCCCGGGCCCACGCCCCGCGCCGCGCGGGTGGTCGACGCCGCGGCCCGCGGGCTCGACGCGGGACCGGGCCGGAACGCCCCGGTGGCGACGGTGGTGCGGGGCCACGCCGTGGTGGGACCGTCCGGGTCGGGGAGGTCGACGACGGCGAGGTCGATCGCCGGCCCACGGGCCCGCCATGTCCGACTCGCGGAATCCGATGACGCCACCTCCGCGTGGCGGGAACTCGCACTGCCCGCCCTCCGTGATCTGTCCGGGCCCGTCATCCTGGACGACATCGACCTGTTGGCCGACGCCGATCTGCGGAGGTTGGCGGCGCGCCTGCAGTCCGCCGCGGACCACCTCGTCGTCGTCACCGGACTCGACGACCCGCGCCCCGCGGTGAGGGCGGTCATCGACACGTGCGACCGACGCACCGCCGTCCGGCCCCTGCACGAACGCGGCGCCGAGGGCGGCGAGATCGTGCGCGCCATGGTCGCCGACCTCGCCGCGCGGCGCGGCACGCCACCCCCCACGGTGACGGCGCGGTTCGTCGAGGCGGCCTGCGTGCTCGACCTGCCGAACGGACTGGTGACGCTGCGCTCGGTCCTCGGGGACTGCCTGGACCGGCTCGACCAGCGGGGATCAGGGCGCCTCGACGTGGACGCGCTGCCGTCACGGTCCCGCGCGGCGCGGCCACCCCGGCCCGGCGAGCTGGCCCGCGGGGAGTACGACGCGATCGTCGCGGCCCTCGCCGAGTGCGACGGCGTGCGCTCCCGGGCGGCCCGGCGCCTGGGGATCAGCCGCACCACGCTGTACGCCCGCATGCGGGAGTTCGGGCTGTCCTGACGCCCCCGCCGCATCGACCGTGGCGGCCGTGGCGGTCTTGACGGTCGTGTCCACGCGGCTGTCCAGAATCTGAACACCTCGGGGCCTCCGCCCGACCTCAGGATGGGTTGTGACCGGCCTCACAGATGAGGCGGTCGGATCTTCGGAGGTAGACATGACCGGCACACTCTCCCGCGACACCGACTCCACCGCGCACGTCGACGAGCGCCTGGGGGCCGAGGCCCGCGAGTTCCTCGCCCGCCCCCACCGCCTGCTCATCGGCGGCCAGTGGGTCGACGCCGCCGACGGCCGCACCTTCGCCACCCACGACCCCGCCACCGGCGCCGAGATCACCCGCGTCGCCCACGGTGGGCCCGAGGACGTCGACCGCGCCGTGGCCGCCGCCCGCCGCACGTTCGACGACGGCGCCTGGGCCACCATGAAGCCGCGCGAGCGCGAGCAGATCCTCTGGCGCATCGGCGACCTGCTGGACGCCAAGGCCGAACTGTTCGGGCAGATCGAGGCCCTCGACAACGGCAAGTCCGTCGCGATCGCCACGGCCGTCGACGTGGCCTGGGCCGCCGACGTGTTCCGCTACTACGCCGGCTGGGCCACCAAGATCGAGGGCTCCACCGTCCCCGTTTCCATGCCGTTCGCCGGCGACAAGCAGTTCCACGCCTACACCCAGCGCGTCCCCGTGGGCGTGTGCGGGCAGATCATCCCCTGGAACTTCCCGCTGCTCATGGCCGCCTGGAAGCTCGGCCCCGCCCTGGCCACCGGCAACACCCTCGTCCTCAAGCCGGCCGAGCAGACCCCGCTCACCGCCCTGCTGCTCGGCGAGATCTGCCAGGAGGCCGGCGTGCCCGACGGCGTGGTCAACATCATCACCGGCTTCGGCGACGCCGGCGCCGCGATCTCCGCCCACGACGACGTGGACAAGGTCGCCTTCACCGGCTCCACCGAGGTCGGCAAGCTCATCGTGGACGCCGCCAAGGGCAACCTCAAGAAGGTGTCGCTCGAGCTGGGCGGCAAGAGCGCCAACATCGTCTTCGCCGACTGCGACTGGGACGCCGCCGTCGCCGGCTCCGTCGCCGCGTGGATGTTCAACCACGGCCAGGCGTGCACCGCCGGCACGCGCCTCTACGTGGAGGACTCGATCTACGACGAGTTCACCCAGGCGGTCGCCGACGCCGCCGCGCAGGCCCCCATCGGCCACGGGCTCGACCCCGACACCGTGCTCGGGCCGGTGGTGGACCAGGACCAGTTCGACAAGGTCTCCTACTACCTGCGGGCCGGCATCGAGGACGGCGGCCGGGCGCTGACCGGCGGCGCCCGCCACGGTGACACCGGATACTTCATCCAGCCCACCGTCTTCGTGGACGTCAAGCCCGAGGACCGCGTCGTGCGCGAGGAGATCTTCGGCCCCGTCGTGGCCGCCCTGCGGTTCTCCGACGTCGACGACGCCGTCCGCCAGGCCAACGACTCCGTGTACGGCCTCGCCGCCGGCGTCTGGACCAAGGACCTGTCCAAGGCACACCACGTGGCCAGCCGCCTCCAGGCCGGATCCGTGTGGGTCAACCAGTACAACGGCTTCGACACCGCCATGCCGTTCGGCGGGTTCAAGCAGTCCGGCTGGGGCCGCGAACTCGGCGCCGGCGCCCTGGACCTGTACACCCAGACCCGCTCGGTCAACATCCAGCTCTGACGCGACCGGCCCACCCAGACCGGGACCCGGCGTCCCCGTGACCACTCCGGGGACGCCGGAGTCCCCCCTCTCCACCGCACCCTGCGCCCGCCCCTCGAAAGGACCACCACCGTGAAGACCAAGGCCGCCGTACTGTTCGACACCCACAAGCCGTTCGAGATCATCGAGCTCGACCTGGACGACCCCGGCCCCGGCGAGGTCCTCATCAAGTACACGGCCGCCGGCCTGTGCCACTCGGACCTACACCTGTCCGACGGCTCGCTGCCGCCCCGCTTCCCCATCGTGGGTGGCCACGAGGGCGCCGGCGTCATCGAGGCCGTCGGCGAGGGCGTCACCAAGGTCAAGCCCGGCGACCACGTCGTGTGCTCGTTCATCCCCAACTGCGGCGTGTGCCGCTACTGCTCCACCGGGCGCCAGAACCTGTGCGACATGGGCGCGACCATCCTCGACGGACACATGCCCGACGGCACCTTCCGCTTCCACTCGGGCGGCCAGGACTTCGGCGCCATGTGCATGCTCGGCACCTTCTCCGAACGGTCGGTCATCTCGCAGCACTCGGTGGTCAAGGTCGACGACTGGCTGCCGCTCGACAAGGCCGTGCTCGTGGGCTGCGGCGTGCCGTCCGGCTGGGGCACCTCGGTCTACGCCGGCGGCGTGCGCCAGGGCGACACCGTGGTGATCTACGGCATCGGCGGCCTGGGCATCAACGCCGTGCAGGGTGCGGTCCACTCCGGGGCGCGCCACGTCGTGGTGGTGGACCCCGTCCAGTTCAAGCGGGACGAGGCGCTGAGGTTCGGCGCCACCCACGCCTTCGCGAGCGCGGCCGAGGCCCACGCCGAGGTCGAGAAGCTCACCTGGGGTCAGATGGCCGACCAGGCGCTGATCCTCGTGGGCACCGTTGAGGAGCAGGTCGTCTCCGACGCGTTCGACGTGATCGGCAAGGGCGGCCGGGTGGTCATCACCGGCCTGGGCAACATGACCGACAAGACCGTGCAGGTCAGCGGCACCATGATGGCCCTGTTCGGCAAGACCATCACGGGCACGCTCTTCGGCTCCGCCAACCCGCAGTACGACATCGTCAAGCTCCTGCGCCTGTACGACGAGGGCAAGCTCAAGCTCGACGAGCTCATCACCACCACGTACACGCTCGACCAGGTCAACGACGGCTACCGGGATCTGCAGGACGGGAAGATCATGCGCGGCGTGATCATCCACGACACCTGATCCGGCCGTAGGCCCACAGACCGGAGTCGGCCGGGCCGGGCGGGACGGCGCCCCCGCCCTCCCCCTCCGACCGACTCCTCCCCCCGACGCGCGTCGCCCTCCCCCCTGGGCGGCGCGCGTCGCTCATTTCGGCGACAGCCGCTCCCGCCGATGGCGTCCCGCCCCCGCCCCTGCCCGCCACATCCGCAGCCGCCCCCGCCGATGGCGTCTCGCCCCCGCCCCTGCCCGCCACATCCGCAGCCGCCCCCGCCGATGGCGTCTCGCCCGCACCGCGGTGCGCGCCAGACGCCATCGGCGGGGGCGGCTGTGTTCATGCCCTCGGCGGAGTCCCGGTTCGCCCCGCACGCGCTGCCCTGCAGGGCCCGCCGTCAGGGCGTGGGCGCACCGCCGGTCACCGAGAGGGTGTTGCCGGTCGTGTACGAGGACTCCTCCGAGGCCAGGTAGACGTACGCGCCGGCCATCTCGACCGGCTGGCCGGGGCGGCCGAGAGGGTTCTTCTGACCGAAGTACGGCAGCTTCTCGGGCTTCTGCCCGCCGGTCACCTGCAGCGCCGTCCAGAACGGGCCGGGCGCCACCGCGTTCACGCGGATCCCCCGCGGCGCGAGTTGCTGCGCGAGCGCCTTGGACATGGTGTTCACCGCCGCGCGGGAGGTGGCGTAGTCCACCAGGCCCGGGGACGGGGTGTACGCCTGTACCGACGAGGTGAAGATGACGCTCGCGCCCGGCTGCAGATGACCAAGTGCCTCCTGCATCATCCAGAACGGCGCCGAGATGTTGACGTTCATCGTCTCCGCCCACTGCTCGGAGCTGAGGTCCTCGAGGTTCTCGACGTACGTCTGCCGGGCGGCGTTGAGCACCAGCACGTCGATCCCGCCGAGTCCGGCCACGGCGTCGCGGACGATCCCCCGCGCCACCTGCTCGTCGCCGACATCGCCGGGCAGCAGGACGCAGGTGCGGCCCGCCTCACGGACCAGTCGGGCGACCTCGTCGGCGTCGGACTGCTCGGACGGGAGGTAGCCGATCGCCACGTCGGCGCCTTCGCGGGCGTAGGCGATCGCCACCGCGCGGCCGATCCCCGAGTCGCCGCCGGTGATGAGCGCGCGGCGGCCGGTGAGTCTTCCGTGGCCGACGTAGGAGGTCTCGCCGTGATCGGCGGGCGGCTCCAGCTCGGAGGCCAGCCCCGGTACGGGCTGCGACTGCAGGGGGATGTCGACCTCGTATTTGGTGGTGGGGTCGATGAGCGGCTGGGCGTTCGGATCGGTGGTCACGGCAGGCCTCCTGGGTCGTCGGGATTCCGACCGTACGCGCCCCGTCCGGATGCGACCTCGCCACGAATCACCGACACTGCGGAGGACCGCAGACTTCCCTCGAGACGAAGGAGCAAGCATGCCCCGTTACCGCGTGATTGACCCCGACCAGAACGTGATCGACGAGAAGGAGTTCGCTGACGACACCAAGGCGTACGACTGGTTCAAGACGGTCGAGGTCCCGGACGACGCGCTCGGGTACGCCATGGAGGTCGACATGGACGGCAAGTGGACCCGCTTCGAGATCAACGACGGCGGCACCAACACCTCCCCCGCCGCCGACGAGGGCACCGGCACTCCCTGATCCGAGACCCTGCACAACGGGCAGTCGGCCCGTCCAGCACACAATCCGCTACTCCGCCGGCGGATCCGCTACCTCCACGGGAGTAGCGGATTCCGAGGCGGAGTAGCGGATTTCGGAGGGCCCGGCCCGGCCTCACCCGTTGACCAGTCCCCCGTCCACGATGAGGTTCTGCCCGGTCACCGCACGCGCCCACGGGGAGGCGAAGAACAGCACGGCGTCGGCGAGCTCGGCCGGGGTGATCGCACGCCGCAGTGGGGTCCCGGAGGCGATGAGGTCGAACACCTCGGCGGGTGTGGCGGCGCTGGCGTCGGTGGTCTGGAGGAGTCCGCCGGAGACCATGTTCACCGTGATGCCGTCGGGTCCGAGGTCGGCGGCGAGGGTCCGGGTCAGGGACAGCGCGGCGGCCTTGGCGGCGGTGTAGTCGTGGTACGGCACGACGGGGTGCTGGAACAGGTTGGTGCCGATGTTCACGATCCGTCCGGAGCCGGCCTCCCGCATTCCCGGCAGCGTGGCCTGGGTGGTGGCGAGCGTGGCCTTGACGGCTCCGCGCAACTGGGCGTCGAAATCGCCCCAGGTCAGCGCGTCGGGGCGGGGGCGGGCGTCGCCGTTGAACGAGAAGTCGACGAGCGCGTTGTTGATGACCGTGGTGACGGGGGCGCCGAAGTGGGCGCGCGCGGCGTCGACGAGGGCGCGCACCTGGTCGTCGTCGGTGACATCGGCGCGGAGGGCGATGGTCCGGTCGGTGCCGAGTTCGCGGACGAGGTCGTCGGCGGCGGCCTCGCTGCGGTGATAGTTGACGACGACGAGAGCGCCTTCGCGGGAGAAGGCGCGACTGATGTCTGCACCGAGTCCGCGGGCTCCGCCGGTGACCAGGACGACCTGCTCGTCGATTCGCACACTGTGTCCGCTGTTCACTGCCACTCACTTCCCGGTGGTCCCGGCGAGGGTGACGATGTGGCTCCGCTCGTCGACCACGCCGGTGCGCGGTGGTCGGGCGGCGGCGCCACGACCCGCGGTGACGGGCGGTGTGCGCCGTATCGACATTCCTTCGCTGGAACTACCCAGATCAGGTTCGACGGGTGTGATCTCAGCCGCCCGGATGGGCAGCACCCCGTGTCGCCGACCACCTTAGATCACCGGGCGGGAGGACCAGGCGGCACCCGCACTGATCTGTGGAGCGCGTGTCAGCGCGTGATCACGTCGCGGTCTCGTACTTCGCCGCGAGCTTCGACAGCGTCTCGGTGATGCCCGCCGCGTTCTGCTTGTCCACGCCGACGATCTCGAAGAACTTCCCCAGCTTGGACGGCCGGTTGTCGAAACTCTCCACGACCTCGGTCCTCCCGCCCGGGGCCGGGGTGAACTCCCAGCGCCACCGGTGACCGGCGGGATGCGCCCACTCGATCACCTTCCGGGTGGGGGTGTCGCGGTATTCGGTCACCGTGCAGGTGATGCGGTAGGGCACGCCGTACATCCGCATCGCGGTGGTGAACTTGGCCCCGGCATGAAGGGTCGACGGCCCCTGGACGTTGTCCCGCACGGTTCCGGAGCCGTCGACGAGCCCGTGCTTCCGGGGATCGTTGACGAGGGCGAACAGTTCCTCGGCGGGTGCGTTCACGGTGACGCTGCGGGCGACCACGCGTGGTCCGCGGTCGACGGTGCTGATTGCGGTCATAGGAGGAGAACCTTCCTTGTGGACTCGGCCCGCTCTCGGACTCGGCGGATCGGCGAGCTCGGGTGCGGTGCAGCCCACCGTACGGCCGGGCTACGACATCGTGCGGCCCTTCGGGCATGCCCGATGGATCAACTGACGGCCTTGAGTCCGACCACGCCGCCGACGATCATCGCGAGGAACAGCACTTTCGCGGCCGAGACGGGTTCCGCACCGGTGACCATCGCGTAGACGACGGTCAGCGAGGCACCGATGCCGACCCAGACCGCGTACGCGGTGCCCACGGGCAGGTCGCGCATCGCGTAGGCCAGACCGACCATGCTCACGACCAACGCGACGCCGAACACGGCCGAGGGCCACAGTCGCGTGAACCCCTCCGAGCGGCCGAGCGCCGTGGCCCACACCGCCTCCAGAACTCCGGACAGAACGAGTACGACCCACGCCATGACAGCCTCCTGCGGGCCGTCTTGTCGCACACCGGGTACGGCACCCCTCGTCCGGAGGCCCCGGGCCGGGGCTCTGTTTCTCAGGCTCGCACGCGGCACCCTGGTGGGCAACGTCAGATCCGTCACCACGGCCGCCCCCGGAACCTAGGCTGGCCTCCATGAGAGTGGGCGTGGTCTCTGAGCTGTGGCGTTACCCCGTCAAGTCGATGCGGGGTGACCGCATCACCGAGACCGCCGTGACCGAGAGCTGGGGGTTGCCCGGTGACCGTGGCTGGGTCGTGCGGGACGAGGAGGCCGGTGAGATCCGCAGCGCCAAGAAGCTCGCGGACCTCCTCCGGTTCCACGCCCGCTACCTCGAGGAGCCCCTCGCCGACGCCACGCCGCCGGTCGAGATCGAGTTCCCGGACGGTTCGACGGTGCGGAGCGACGACGACCGGGTCCACGAACTGCTCTCGGCCGCGCTGGGTCGGCGGGTCAGCCTGCATCCGCGCCGGCCGGCGGACGACCACGAGCACTACCGGCGCCTCGCCGTCGACGAGGCGGACCTGCGGTCTCAGCTCGGCCTCGGACCCGATGACCCTTTCCCGGAGTTCACGGGGATGCCCGCGGACGTCCTCGCCGAGTTGGAGGACTACGCCAGCCCGCGCGGCACGTACTTCGACGCCCTGCCGTTGTCGCTGCTGACCAGTACCGCACTCCGGTCACTGCAGTCCGCGCTTCCGGACTCGGTGATCGATCCCCGCCGGTTCCGCAAGAACATCATCGTTCAGCACGAGTCGGAGGGATCCGGCGCGGGTGCGGACGCCGACGCGCCCGGAGGCGGGCACCCCGAGTTCGACTGGGTGGGTCGCCGCCTGGCCGTCGGCGAGGTGGAATGCGAGGTCGTCATGCGGATCTCACGCTGCCGCATGGTGACCCTGCCGCAGGCCGACCTGCCTCACGATCGCGGCATCCTGCGGTCGCTCGCCCGCGAGAACGGCTCGAAGTTCGGGGTCTACCTGCGCGCTCTCACTCCGGGCACGATCCGCGAAGGCGACGAGGTCCAGCTCGTCTGAACTCCGGTCTGGTCCACGGGTCCGGAGAGGAGCGGGCCCGTTCGCGGCTGGGTACGGTCGGGGCCATGCCCCCTCTCCCCTCGCCTTCGACCCGACCGACATCCGGAGCAGAACTGACGGTGGCGGTCGTCGGCGCCGGCGCGATCGGCGGCGCCGTCATCGAGGCGCTCGAGCAGGGCCGGGTCCCGGGTGCGAGGCTCGGCGCGGTGCTCCGATCGAACAGCACGGAGAGCGAGATCGAGGCCGCCGTCGACGCGGCCGACGTGGTTGTCGAGGCCAGCAGCGTCGCGGCCGCCGAGGCGTACATCCCGCGGGTCACGGCCACCGGGACGGACATCATCGTGTGCTCGTGCGGTGTCTTCGCCCGGCACGACGACCCCCGCACCCTCCCCGCGCCGGGCCCGCACGCCGGGCGGGTCCTCGTACCGGCCGGCGCGATCGGCGGTCTGGACGTGCTGGCGGCGGCCGCCCGCGCGGAGACCGGCGAAGCCCGCGTCCGCCACGTCACCATCAAGTCCCCGGCCGCCCTGAACGTGGGCGACGAGCTCGCCGGACCTCGCGAGGTGTTCCGCGGCTCGGCCCGCGAGGCCGCGCTCGAGTTCCCCCTCACCTCCAACGCCTCCGTCGCCCTCGCTCTGGCGACGCTCGGCCTGGACCGGACCGAGGTGAGCGTCGTCGCCGACCCGGACGTCGAACGCACCCGCCACGTCGTGGAGTGGGAGTCCCCCGTGGGCCGCTACGAGCTGCGGTTCGAGAACGCCGTGGACCCCGACTCCGGTGGCCGCACTTCGGCGATCACCGCCTGGTCGGTGGTGGGGGTCCTCCACGCGCTCGCGGCCGGGGTCGGGCCGGGGGTCGTGGTCCTCGGGGGCGATCGACCGGTGGAAGGCGCCACGCCGAGCCCCTAACGTGTGGGTTCCAGTCGATCGAGAGGTGCGAAATGACCAACGCCCGACCGTCAGACCCCGACCCTGCCCAGAGCCCCGACGTGGACAGCCACGGCGCGGCACCCGCCGGCATCACGCCGGACTCCGACTCCACCTCGTTGCAGTCGGACAGCGCCACCAACAAGCAGGGCCCTCTGCAACAGCAGAGCCCGACACCTCAGCCCGGCAACAAAGCCGCGTACGTGTGGATCGCGGTCATCGCCGTCGTCGTCCTCCTCGTCGTCATCGGGCTCGTCGGCTACGCGTTCGAAGTGTTCTGACGCCATGCCCGCCGCGTTCGACACCGTGATCGTCGGGGCGGGCAACGCCGGGGTCTCCCTGGCCGCCCGCCTCAGGCGCGACGGCGTGCGCAGCGTCGCGCTCATCGACCCCAGCCCCGTGCACCGGTACCGACCGATGCTCAACTACGCGGCGGCCGGGCAGGCCCGCATGTCACGGTACGAACGGCCCATGGCGACCGTCGTCCCCGACGGCGTCGAGCTCCTCCCCCACGCGGCGACCCGTGTCGACCCCGCCGAGCGCACGGTCACCCTGGACACGGGCGCCACCGTCGGCTACCGCGACCTCGTGGTGTGCCCCGGCCTGACCCCGCACTGGGACGCCGTCCCGGGGCTGCAGGAGGGCTACGTCGACGGGTGGGCGGTGTCCGCACACGTGCCCGAGTACGCCGGCCGGGCGTGCGCCGCCCTGGTCCGCGTACGCGAGGGCACCGTGGTGTTCTCGGTCCCGCCGGAACCCGCCTCCTGTGGCGGCACGGTGCTCAAGGCGATGTTCCTGGCCTGTGACCACTGGCGGCGCGAGGACGTGCTCGACCGGATAGACATCCACCTGGTGACCCCGTTCCGCGGGCTCCTCGGTCTCGAGCACGCCGACCGGAGGCTGCGGCCGTTCATCGAGCGGTACGGCATCACCGTGCACGAGCAGTCGCGCATCGACTCCGTGGACCATCACGCCCGCACGGTCGCGGTCGCCGGCCCGACCCCCTCGACCATCGAGGACGTCCACCTGGCCTACGTCACCCCGCACTCCCGCGCGCCCCGGTTCGTCGCCGACTCCGGCCTGGCCACCGACGACGACGCCGCCCTGGTCGACGTCGACCCGGGCACCCTGCGTCACACCCGCGTCGACACCGTCTGGGGACTCGGGGACGCCGCGACGGTCGGCACCCGCCCGTCGGGCGGCGCGTTGCGGGACCAGGTGGGGGTGGTGGCCGACAACCTGCGCGCCACCCGCGACGGTGGGGCGCTACGGGAGTACGACGGCTACACGGTCATCCCCGTCGCCGTGAGCAGGAACCGGCTGGTGCTCGACGAGCACGACCGGAGCGGGCGGCCGGCCCCCTCGGTCCGCGGGATCGACCTCACCGTGCCACGGCGGGCGACGTACGCGTTCGACCGGTTCGTCCAACCCGTCGTGTACTTCCGCAAGCTCCTGCGCGGGCGGGTCTGAGCCGGCCGGCCACCTGAGCGCGGGGCGCCCGAGCGCAGGGGCGCGGCCGGCACGCCCGCCGCGCCCCGGGCCGCGCCCCGCGCTGATCAGTGCGTCGCCAGCTCGATGCTCTCCCTCCTCGCCCGCGGCAGCTCGCTGCCACGCTGCAGGTCCACCCGCACGTGGTGCAGCGTCGCTCCGCGGACCGGGAACGCCCCCTCGTAGGCGGTGCTCACCGCACTGCCGCGACTGCGGCCGACGTCCAGGGTCTCGTTCATGCTGAACATCGCGGGGGCCGTCACGGCGATGCGGCCCCGACCGACCTCCTCGCCGTCGACGAGCAGGGACAGGTCGGCGCCGGCGGCGATCCCGCCGTCGTAGCCGAACTCCAGCTCGACGGTGCGGGCGCCCGCCGGGAGGGGCTCGCTGCCGGCGGCGCGACCGTGGTGGCGGCCGAAGAAGTTGTACTCGAACACCGGCACGCCGTCGAGGAGGTACAGCGTCAGGCCGCCGAACCGCCCGCCCATGCTCAACAGGACCCCCTCGCACTCCCCCACCTCGTGCACGTCGAGCGACGCGGTGAGCAGGAACCCCCTGTTGAACAGCGTGGGCGCGGCCTTCTCGTTGAGCCCGTCCATGTGGGGGTACAGGGTGATGGAGGACCGGCCGGCCATGGGGTGGGGCGGCCGGCTGTCGGGGCGGGCCTGGCGGCCGACGGTGCTGTCGTCGAGCGGCAGGACGTCGTAGCGGGCGGCCTCGGCGATGAACTTGGTCTTGAGCCGGTCGAGGACGTCCGGGTGCTCGTCGGCCAGGTCGCGGGCCTGCGACCAGTCCACGCGGGTGTCGTACAGCTCCCAGGTGCTGGAGGCCAGGTCGCCCAGGTCCACCCGGGAGGCCATGAGCCAGGGGGCGCGCTGGACGGTGACGGCGGTCCACCCGTGGTCGTAGATCCCGCGGTTGCCGAAGATCTCGAAGTACTGGGTGGTGTGCCGGTCCGGGGCGTCGGGTTCGGTGAACGTGTAGGTCATGCCGACGCCCTCGAGTGGTTTCTGCGCGACCCCGTCCACGGTGTGCGGCATGGGCAGGCCGGCCGCCTCGAGGATCGTCGGCGTGATGTCCACGCAGTGGTGCCACTGGTGGCGCAGCCTGCCGGGTTCGGCGATCCGCCCCGGCCAGTGCGCGACGAGCCCGTTGCGGGTGCCGCCGTAGTGGGAGGCGACCTGCTTGGCCCACTGGTACGGGGTGTTGAGCGCGAGCGCCCACGACGCCGGGAAGTGCGGGTACGAGTCGGGGCCGCCGAGGTCGTCGAAGTTCTCCAGCAGTTCCTGCGTGGTGGAGGGCAGGCCGTTGAGCCCGGCCAGGTAGTTGAAGGCCCCCAGCCGCCCGCCCTCGGTGGAGGCACCGTTGTCGCCGACCATGTACAGCACGAGGGTGTTATCGAGCGCACCGGTGGCGGCGAGGTGGTCGATGAGTCTGCCCACCTGGTCGTCGGTGTGCTCGAGGAACCCGGCGTACAGCTCCATGAGGCGGGAGGCGACCCGCCGTTCCTCGTCGTCGAGCTCCTCCCAGTGCGGTAGTCCCGGGGCCCAGGGGCCGAGCTCGGTGTCGGGTGGCACCACGCCGAGGTCCTTCTGGCGTTCGAGCGTCTGCTCCCGCAGCGCGTCCCAGCCCTCGTCGAACCGCCCGGCGTACCGGTCACGGTGGGACTCGGGCACGTGCAGGGGCGCGTGGACGGCACCGAACGGCAGGTAGCAGAACCAGGGCTGGCCCGGGGAGACGGAGTCCAGCTCGTCGATCCACTGCACGGCGCGGTCCACGAGGTCCTCGGTGAGGTGGTAGCCCTCCTCCGGCGTGCGCGGCGGATCCACCTGGCGGCGGCCGTCGTAGAGGACGGGGGTGAAGTGGTCGGCCTCGGCGCCGAGGAACCCGTAGAAGGTGTCGAAGCCCTCCTCGGTGGGCCAGCGGTCGAAGGGGCCGGCGGCGGTGGTCTCCCAGGGCGGGGTCTGGTGCATCTTGCCGAACGCCCCGGTGGCGTACCCGTTGCCGCGCAGCACGCGGGCGACGGTGGCGGCGGAGTCCGGGCGGACGCCGGTGTAGCCGGGTGCGCGGGTGGCCATCTCGGAGATCACGCCCATGCCGACGCTGTGGTGGTTGCGTCCGGTGAGGGTGGCCGCGCGGGTCGGCGAGCACAGGGCGGTCGTGTGGAACCGCGTGTAGGCGGCGCCGTCGCGGGCGAGGCGCTCGATGGTGGGTGTGTGGCACGGGCCGCCGAAGGCGGAGGAGGTGCCGAACCCCACGTCGTCGAGCATGACGAGCAGGATGTTGGGCGCCGATTCCGGCGGGCGGACCTGCTCGGCTCCCGGGAACGGGTCGTGTTGGTGGCGGCGGTCCATCTCGGCGGCCACGCGCGACGCGAGGCGGCGGACGGGCACGACGTGGCGGTCCAGGGTCGGATCGTCGGCGCGGCCCGGTGTCGGGCGGTCGTGGGGCGTCGTCATGCCGGCACGTCCCCGACGATCGCGACGCGCTCCATCACGCGTCGGTGCGGGAAGTAGTCGCTACACGCGTAGTGCTGGGTGGCGCGGTTGTCCCAGAACGCGACCGTGCCGGGGGCCCACCGCAGGCGCACCTGGAAATCGGGCATCTTCACCTGGTCCAGCAGGCGGCGCAGCAGCTCCCGCCCCTCGACGGGGTCCACGCCGTCGATCTCGGTGGTGAACAGGCTGTTGACGAACAGCAGCTTGCGGCCTGTCTCGGGGTGCGTGCGGACCACGGGGTGGTGCTGCGGCGGGTACTGCGCCTGCATCTCGGCGAGCCTGTCCGGGGTCATCCCGCGGCCGAACGACGGGGTGAAGTCGTGCGTGGCGGTGAGTCCGTCGATCCGCTCGCGGATGTCGGCGGGCAGGGCGTCGTAGGCGTTGCCCATGTCGGACCACAGGGTGTCGCCGCCGGCGTCGGGCACCTCGATCGCGCGGAGCACCGAGCCCAGGGGCGGGCGGTCCTTCCAGGTCACGTCGACGTGCCAGATGTTCTCCATGCCCGGGTTGTCCTGGCCGCGGTCGAAGCGGACGACCTCGGGGATCTCGCCCTGGTCGAGGATCGGGTGGACCTCGAGCTCGCCCCAGTGGGCGGCGAAGTCGCGGTGCTGGTGGGCGGTGAGGTGCTGCTGGTCGCGGAAGAACAGGACCTTGCGTTCGAGGAGCGCGGTCCTCAGTTCGGCGATCTGTTCGGGGGTCGGCGCGGCGAGGTCCACGCCCTCGATGTCGGCGCCGATGAACGGGGTGACGGGCCGCACGCCGATGTGCTGGTAGGTGGCGGGCGGGGCGTCGTCGGCTCCGAGCCTGAGGCGCTTGGGGCCGAACTCGATCTGGTGGTCGCCGATGGTGACCTGCATGGGGGTTCCTCTCGTGACGGCGGGTTCCGCGGGCGGCGGCGGTGGTGGTGGTGGCCGGGCGTAGACGGTTGTCTACAGGCGGGCCTGTCCAGACAGTAGACGTTCGTCTACAGTTGCGTCCATGGAACGCGCCACACCGGATCGCCCCGTCGGTCGAGACGCCGTCCGCCGCGCCGTGTTGGGCACGGCCCGGCGGGTCTTCGCCGCCCGCGGGCCGCGCGCGCCGCTACGCCTGGTGGCCGAGGCCGCGGGGGTCAACCTCGGCCTCATCCACCGGCACATCGGGAACAAGGACGACCTGCTGGCGGCGGTCCTCGAGGAGGGCCTGCGCCACGGATCCGCCCACGTCGCCCAGCACGACGACGCCGGCCGGGCCGTCCGCGCCATGCTCGCCGGGGCCACGGCCAACCCGGACTTCAGCCGGCTGCTCGTGTGGTTGTCACTGGACCCCGACTCCGTGGCGCGCCCGCTCCTCGACGCCTCGACGCGCCCCGCCCGCGCGGTGGCCCACATGACCGCTCCCCCGCCGGCCGGCGACCTGCACCTCGCCCTGGCGCTCACGGTGATCTACGCCTGGCCGGTGCTCCGCGAGCAGATCCTCGACGTGCTGGAGGTCCCGGCCGCCGCGCGCGAGGACGTGGACGAGCGCATGGGCGCGCTGCTGTCCGAGGTGGTCACCGGGGTCGGCGCGGAGGGACGAGGATGACGGACCCGACGGCGAGGTCGACGACGACGAGGTCGTGCTGCGCACCGGCGGGCCCGCCCGTGCCGGAGGAGCCGAACGGTCCGGCCCTCCGGGTCCCCGGCCAGGCCCGCGGGGGCGGCAGCGCGGCGGGGCGGGGCGCCGACCGGCCCCGGCGGCAGGTGGTGGTGCCCGCGGGCAGCTTCCTCATGGGCGACCACTTCGACGAGGGCTACCCCGATGACGGCGAACTGCCCGTCCACGAGGTGAGCCTCCGGGCGTTCCGCATGGACGAGTGCGCGGTGACCAACGCCCAGTTCGCCACGTTCTGCAAGGACACGGGCTACGTCACCGACGCTGAGCGGGTGGGCGTGTCCCCGGTGTTCCACCTGGCCGTGGAGGCCGACCGGTCCGATGTGCTCCACCGGCTCGACACCACACCGTGGTGGGTGGCCGTGCGCGGCGCGGACTGGCGCCACCCCGGGGGCCGGCGGTCCTCGATCACGGGCCTGCAGAACCACCCGGTCGTGCACGTGTCGTGGAACGACGCGACGGCCTACTGCGACTGGGCGGGCGCGCGGCTGCCCACCGAGGCGGAGTGGGAGTACGCGGCCCGCGGCGGACTGGCCGGCGCCCGGTTCCCGTGGGGCGACGAGCTCAGCCCGCGCGGCCGGTGGAACCTCAACGTGTGGCAGGGGCGCTTCCCCACCCACAACACCCTGGACGACGGCCACCTGACGACCGCGCCCGTGCGGGCGTACCGCCCCAACGGCTACGGCCTGCACCAGATGGTCGGCAACGTGTGGGAGTGGTGCGCGGACGTGTTCGACCCGGGCTACTACGCGGACTCACCCCGGGAGGACCCGCGCGGCCCGCTCCCCGGCGGCGGCCCCGCCGCGGGCCCGGACGACGACACCTGGCGGGTGATGCGCGGCGGGTCGTACCTGTGCCACGACTCGTACTGCTACCGCTACCGGGTCGCGGCGCGGTCGGCCAACACGGCCGGATCAGCGACCGCCAACCTCGGGTTCCGCTGCGTCCGCGACCTCTGAGCCCGCGACGGGTCCGCCGACGACCTCGACGGATCCGCCCGCGACCGCGGCGGGCCGGTTCGCGCCGCCGTCGGACGCGCCCTGCCCGGCCCGCAGCGCCGCCTCGATCATGTCGTAGAGGTGGGCCACGACCTTGTCGAACTCGGAGTTGACCACAGTACTGCGGGCGTCGCGTCGGTCCTCGTAGACGGCGAGCGCGCCGGTGAACATCTGGACGGCCAGATCGATCCGCTCGAACGCGACCCGCCGGGGCAGGTGCGAACACACGTCGATGAGGCGCACCACCACGTCGTCGGTGGCGGTGCGCAGCCGCACCTCGGGCGCCTCGGGCCCCATCACCGGCCCGACCCGCTGCAGGAAGCGGGCGTAGTGGGTGGCGTCCGGGGTCGCGCGCAGCAGTTCGACGATCGGTTCGAACAGCACCCGCACCAGCGAGGCGAGGTCCGTGCCGAGGCCCTGCTCGTCGACCTCGGCCAGGCGCTGCTGCCGCACCGCGTCCAGGGCGGTGAGCCGGCGGCGCAGGACCTGCAGGATGAGCCCGTCCCGGCTCCCGAAGTGGTACTGCACCGCCGAGTTGTTGCGCTGCCCGGCGGCGGTGGCGACATCGCGCATCGACACCCGGTCGAGGCCGCGTTCGCCGATCAGCTTCTCGGCGATCTCGATCATCGCCGTCTTGGCGTCCCTGGCCGGGGAGGCGCCGTTCGGCCCGGTGTCAGCCGGGGCGTCGTTCGTCCGCTCCATCGAGCCCACTCCTTCGGCGCCGTACTCGGCGGCCCTCATGGTCGGCGGCCTGGGTCATCGGCCGCGTCGGCCGGCCCGGACGGGCCGGCCGATCGGGTCAGATCTTGGCGGCGCCCGGGCTCCACTTGCGTCCGGCCGCCTCACCCAGCTGATTGAAGCTCAGGACGGTGAGGAACAGCACGAACGCGGGGATGCCGACGAGGTAGGGGTAGCGCTCGAAGTCGGGCTGACCGGCGCTGATCATGTTGCCCCAGGTCGGCTCGGGGCGCGGGATGCTCAGCCCCAGGTAGCTCAGCGAGGCCTCGGCCACGATGAGCACCGCGACCAGCATGAAGCTGTAGGACAGCACCGGCGCGACGATGTTCGGGGCCACCTCGCGCAGCATGATGCGGATCTCCCCGGCGCCGAGCGAGCGGGCCGCGGTGACGAACTCGCGCCCGGCGAAGCTCATGGCGTTGGCGCGCACGAGTCGCGCGTACGACGGCACCACCATGATCCCCAGCGCGAGGGTGACGTTGAGCAGGGTCGGCTCGAGCACCGTGATGATCGCGATGAGCAGGATCAGCGACGGGAACGCGAGCAGCACGTCGCTGATGATGGAGACCACGCGGTCGGCCCAGCCGCCCTTGTACCCGGCCACCAGGCCGAGCGCGCCGCCGATGAGGCCGCCGATGATCACGCCGCCGATGCCCACGACGATCGAGACGCGCGCGCCGTAGAGCAGGCCGCCGAGGATGTCGAGGCCCTGCCGGTCGGTGCCCAGGGGGAAGTCCGAGGCCAGGTCCGGCGGCAGCAGGGACGGCGTCGTGAGCGCGAGCGCCGGGTCGCGGGCCTCCGCCAGCGGCAGGAAGTCGACGATGAGGGCACCCAGCACGATGAGGACGGTCCAGCCGAGGGCGATCCACGTGCCGAGGCCGGAGAGCCTGGGCAGCCGGAGCTTGCGCCGGGCGGGGGCGTCCGCCGCGACGGTCGCGGTCGCGGTCGCGGGGGACGCGCCGCGCGGGAGGGTCGTATCGATGTCAGCCACGGCGGATCCTCGGGTCGATGAGTGCGTAGGCGACGTCCACGGTCATGTTGACCAGGACGTAGAAGGCGGCGATGACGATGACGCCACCGAGCACCACGGGGAGATTGTCGTTCTGCACGGCGTCGACGATCATGCTGCCCATCCCCGGCAGGTTGAACAGGCGCTCGACCACCACTGTGCCGCCGATGAGGCGGCCGAGGCTGATGCCGGCGAGGGTGATGATGGAGACCGTCGACGGCCGCAGGGCCTCCTTGACCAGGACGTGCCCGGTGGGCATGCCCTTCGCGCGCGCCGAGAGGACGAAGTCCTGCTGCAGCGTCGAGATCATGTCGGTGCGCAGGACGCGGGTGAAGATCGCGACCTCCATGAGCGCCAGCGTCAGGGCCGGCAGCGCGATGCTGCGCAGGTTCTCGCCCAGCCCCTCGTCCAGCGGCACGTAGCCCTGGCGCGGGAACTCGGGCAGGAAGGTGGCGATCAACGCGAGCACGCCGCCCGCCACGAGGCCGGCGATGAGCGCCTTGCCCCACATGACGCCGGGCGCCCCGGGCCCGCCCCGGCGGCCCAGCGGCGACAGCGCCACCGCGAGACCGACCACGGCCGCGAGCCCCAGGATGAGCTGCTGCGCGAACGAGTGGTTGAACACCAGCAGGTAGATGAGCAACAGGCCGGCCACGAAGCTCGGCACCGAGATGAACGCGAACGCGACGATCGAGGCCACCTGGTCGAACACGCCACCGCGGCGGTAGGCCGACCACACCGCGACCGGCACGGCGATCGCCAGCGACAGGATGATCGACAGGAACGCGAGCTGGATGGTCACCGGCAGGGCGTTGCCGATCATCTCGGTGACGGGCTGGTTGGGCTGGATGAGCGAGTTGCCGAGATCGGCCGAGAGCATGCTGCCCGCCCAGTCGGCGAAGCGGACCGCCAGCGGATCGTCGAGCCCGAGCTCCTCCCTGGCGGCCAGATACTGCTCCTCGGTCGCGCCCGGTCCGACGGCCGAGGCCGCGGCGTCACCGGGGACGGCCTCCATCAGGAAGAACGCGCCGATCGCGGCGAGTATGACGACGACGACCGCGTGCAGAGCGCGTTCGCCTATGAACCTGAGCACGTGGGGAGACCCCTTCGTTGAGTCACCGCATGAGGCGGTTACTTAATCATCTTGACGAAGCCACACTAGTTCGTGATACTCGTCACAGCAACACGTTCTAAGTACATGACTTAGAGCCGGTACTCACACCAGGAGGCAGCCATCGCCGCCGCACCACCAAGCGGGCCCGTGACCACGGACACGGACCTGCTGCTCGAGGTCCGGGACCTGCGCACCCACATCGACACCCCGGCGGGTCGGATCACCCCCGTGGACGGGGTCGACATCTCACTGCGTCGCGGCGAGACGATCGGCATCGTGGGCGAGTCGGGGTCGGGCAAGTCCATGCTCGTCCGGTCGATCATGGGCATCGCCCCGTCCACCGCACGGGTCGACCCGTCCTCGACGGTCCGCTTCGACGGCCGCGACGTCCTCAAGCTCACCCGCCGGGACGCGCAGAAGTTCTGGGGCCGCGAGATCGCCATGGTCTTCCAGGACCCGCTCACCTCGCTCAACCCCATCCGGACGATCGGTCGTCAGATCATCGACCCGCTGCGCCACCACCTGGGCCTGAGCCGCAAGGACGCGGCGGACCGCGCCGTCGAGATGCTCACCCGCGTGCGCATCCCCTCGCCCAGGACCCGGCTGAACGAGTACCCGCACCAGCTCTCCGGCGGCATGCGCCAGCGCGTCGGCATCGCCATCGCCCTGTCCTGCGAGCCCAAGCTGCTCATCGCCGACGAGCCCACCACCGCGCTCGACGTCACCGTGCAGCACGAGATCCTCGACCTCCTGCACGGCCTGCAGACCGACTCGGACATGGCGATGATCCTGGTGAGCCACGACCTGGCGGTGGTCTCCCAGCACACCGACCGGATCGGCGTGATGTACGCCGGCCGCTTCCTCGAGGTGGGCGACACCCGCGCCCTGCTCGACGAGCCGGCGCACCCGTACACCGGCGCCCTGCTCGACTCGATCCCGCGCCCGGACCAGCCTCCGCACACCATGCTCACCGTGATCGAGGGACGCCCGCCGAACCTGCGGGACATGCCCGCCGGCTGCCGGTTCGCCCCCCGCTGTCCGCGCGTGGCCGACGACTGCCTGACCGTGGACCCGCCGCTCGAGGACCTCACCGGAACGCCCGGGCTCACCCCGCAGTTCTCCGTCCACCGGGTCGGCTGTCTGCACCCGACAATCCCCGCCCCCATGAGCACCACCAGCGAGGCATCATGACCGTCTCTCCCCCCGACCTCGCCGGTTCCGCGGACACCGGGATCGCGGGCCGTCCGACCGACGCCAAGCTCGTCGTCGACGCCGTCACCGTCGAGTACCACACCCGCAAGGGCACCGTTCACGCCGTCTCGGACGTCTCCCTGGACGTCCCCCGCGGCTCCACGCTCGCCCTCGTCGGCGAGTCCGGCTGCGGCAAGTCCAGCCTCGGCCGGGCGATGCTACAGCTGCCACGCCCCTCCGCCGGGCGCGTCATGGTGGACGACACGGACCTCTGCGCCCTGTCCGGTTCCTCGCTCAAGGAGGCGCGCAAGCGGATCCAGATGGTGTTCCAGGACCCCATCTCCTCGCTCAACCCGCGCCGCAAGGTCCGCGACATCGTCGCCGAGGGCCTGGAGATCCAGGGCGTCGACGGCGGCCGCGAGGAGATCCGGCGCCGCGTCGACGCCGCCCTCGAGGCGGTCGGCCTCGACCCCGAGCACGCCGGCGACCGCCGCCCGTCGGAGTTCTCCGGCGGGCAGTGCCAGCGCATCGCGCTCGCCCGGGCGCTCGTCCTGGAGCCCGAGGTGCTCGTCTGTGACGAGCCCGTCTCCGCGCTCGACGTCTCCGTGCAGGCGCAGATCCTCAATCTCCTCGAGGAGATGAAGGAGCGCTACCAGTTGACGATGGTGTTCATCTCCCACGACCTGTCGGTGGTCCACAACATCGCCGACCGCGTGGCCGTGATGTATCTCGGCATGGTGTGCGAGGTCGCCGACACCGAGACGCTGTACCGGGCCCCGGCCCACCCGTACACGATGCTGCTCATCTCCTCGGCCCCCACGCTCGGCGGCACGCTCGCCGACACGCTCGGCGAGGAGTCCATCACCGCGACCAGCTCCGAGCTGCCCTCGCCCCTGAACCCCCCGTCCGGATGCAGGTTCCGCACCCGGTGTCCCCGGGCCACCGAGCTCTGCGCCGCCGAACGTCCCCCGCTCACCACCATCGCGCCCGGCCACCAGGTCGCGTGCCACCACCCCCTCCAGGAGAACTCATGAAGCGCACCACCGGTGCCCTGGCCGTCCTCGCGACGGCCGCCCTGACCCTGTCCGCGTGTGGTGGAGGCGGCGACGAGTCCACCTCCGCCGCCGGCGGCGCCGAGGGCCAGGCCCCCGACCAGTCCGAGCGCTGCACCGAGGACCTGGCGGGCGGCACGATCACCGTCGGCGAGTTCTCCATGCTCCCGTCGTTCGCGCCCGGCCAGGGCCAGTACGGCGTCCGCGGCGGCGCCCAGTCGGCGGCCGTCTACGACCGGCTCATGGTGTGGAACCCCGAGGCCGCGGAGTTCGAGCCCAAGCTCGCCGAGTCCCTCGAGGCCAACGAGGACAACACCGTGTGGACCCTCAAGCTCCGCGACGGCGTCACCTTCTCCAACGGCGACCCGCTCACCGCCGAGGACGTGGTGTTCACGGTGGGCCTGCACAAGGACCCCGCGAACCGGTCGACCGCGATGACCGACGCGATGGAGATCTCCGAGGCCCGCGCGGTGGACCCGCTCACTGTGGAGTTCACGCTCGCCGACCCGTGGGCCGGGTTCCCCGTGACCCTCGCCGGCACCGTCGGTGAGGTCATCCCCAAGAACGCCTACGAGGCCGCCGACCCGCAGGAGTGGTCCCGCAACCCGATCGGCGCCGGCGCCTTCACCGTGGCCGAGTACATCCCGGACCAGAAGACCGTGCTCGAGCCCAACCCGGAGTACTACGGCGGGCCCGTCTGCCCGACGCTGGAGTTCATCCGCATCCCCGGCTCGCAGAGCACCTTCGACGCCTTCAAGACCGGCGAGATCCAGGTCGGCTTCCTGCGCGGCGCCAAGTTCACGTCCATGGCCCAGGCCGAGGACGTCCGCGGCTTCGAGGAGATCATCAGCTCCGGCTCGGTGATCAACATGAACTCGGGCAAGGCCGGCTACGACGGCATCCTCACAGACGCCCGCGCCCGCCAGGCCGTCGCCGCGGCGATCGACCGGGACCTGTGGAACCAGCGCCTCTACGACGGCGAGGGCCAGCCGACCTCCGCGCTGGTCGCCGACTCCTCCCGCCTCTACGACGGGCAGGAAGGGCCCGCGTTCGACGTGGAGAAGGCCAAGTCCCTCGTCGCCGAGCTCAAGGCCGACCGCCCCGACTGGAACGGTGAGCTGCGCATGCTCATCTCCGACGGCCCCGAGAACGTCGAGGCCGGCGTGGTCGCCAAGGCCCTGCTGGACGCGGCCGGGTTCAACGTCGTGATCGACAACGCCCCCGTCTCCCAGGTCACCGCCCGCCAGTTCACGGGTGACTACGAGATCGTGATCGGCGGCCTGGCGCCCTCGGACGCCGACCTGGCGTCGACCTTCGCCAGCGCGTTCACCCCGGGCGGGGCCACCAACCTCACGGGCATCGACGACCCGGAGCTGTCCGCCGCGGTCACCGAGCTCAAGGCCGCCGCCGACGTCGACTCCCAGAAGGCCGCGCTCACGCGCCTGCAGGAGGTCTTCAACGAGGTCCAGCCGTTCACCGTCGTCGCCAACGGCGAGCAGTACGTGGCCGTCTCCGACACCGTCGGCGGCCTCACCCCGACGCTGTCCTCGACCGTCCTGTACGACGGGGCCTTCGTCAAGAAGTGACCGTCACCGCGTGACACCCGGCGTCGCCGGCGGGCCCTGAACCCGCCGGCGACGCCCCTCACACCACACCGTCGTGCCCCGGGCCGTCCGCCCACCGGCGAGAGCCCGGGGCTGCTTCACGCCGACATCCCCACCGGCGGTGCGCCGACCGGCCCGCCGCGTTCTCACGATCAGGAGTTCAGATGACCCGCGCCTCCCGCGCCACCAGCGCCTTGGCCGTCCTCGCCGCGACCACCCTCGCCCTCACCGCGTGCGGAGGCGGCGGTTCGGAGTCCACCGCCAACGCCTCCGGCGCCTCCGCTCCGGACCAGTCCGAGCGGTGCACCGAGGACCGGGTCGGCGGCACCATCACCATGGGCGAGTACGCGATGCTCCCCTCCTTCGCGCCCGGCCAGGGCATGTTCGGCGTCCGCGGGGCCACCGAGTCGGCGGCCGTCTACGACCGCCTCATGAAGTGGAACCCGGAGACGGCGGAGTTCGAGCCCAAGCTCGCCGAGTCGCTGGAGTCCTCCCAGAACAACACCGTCTGGACCCTCAAGCTCCGCGACGGCGTGACCTTCTCCAACGGCGACCCGCTCACCGCCGAGGACGTGGCCTTCACGATCGACCTGCACAAGGACCCCAAGACGGTCTCCAACGCGATGACCGACGCCATGCAGGTCGAGCAGGCCCGTGTCGTGGACCCCCTCACCGTGGAGTTCACCCTCGCCGAGCCGTGGGCCGGGTTCCCGATCCTGTTGGCCGGTGCCGGCGGCGAGGTCATCCCCAAGAAGGCGTACGAGGCCGCGGACCCGCAGGAGTGGGCGCGCAACCCCATCGGCGCGGGCGCGTTCACCGTCTCCGAGTACGTCCCGGACCAGCAGCTCGTGCTCGAGCCCAACCCGGACTACTACGGCGGCCCGGTCTGCCCGACCCTGAAGTTCATCCGCATCCCCGGCTCGCAGGGCACCTACGAGGCGTTCCAGACCGACGAGGTCCAGGTCGGCTTCCTGCGTGGCGCCAAGACCGTCACCGCCGCCCAGGATGCCGGTGACAAGGGCTTCGAGACCATCACCAGCGCCGGCTCGATCGTCAACCTCAACGCGGGCAACGCCGGGTACGACGGGGTCCTCACCGACGAGCGCGCCCGCCAGGCGTTCGCCAAGGCCCTGGACCGCGACCTGATCGACCAGCGCCTCACCGGCGGACTCGGCCAGCCCACCTCGGCCATCATCGCCGAGTCCTCCCGCTTCTACGACGGCCAGGAGGGCCCGCAGTTCAACGTCGAGGAGGCCACCGCGCTGCTCGACGAGGTCAAGGCCGACCGCCCCGACTGGAACGGTGAGCTCACCCTGCTCGTGGCCGACAGCCCGGAGAACATGGAGTCCGGCGTGGCCGTCAAGGCCCTGCTCGACGCCGCCGGCTTCAACGTCACCATCCAGAGCGCGCCCGTCGCCCAGGTCGTGGCCCGCCAGTTCACCGGCGACTTCGAGGCCGTCATCGGCGGTCTGTCCCCGTCGGACGCCGACCCCGCCTCGACGTTCGCCAGCGCCATGACCCCCGGCGGCTCGCTGAACATCCCGGGCGTCGACGATCCCGAGCTCACCGAGGCCGTCGCCGCGTTCAAGGCGGCCCCCGACCTCGACGCGCAGAAGGCCGCGCTCACCGAGCTGCAGGAGGTCTACAACCGCGTGGTGCCGTTCGCGGTGCTGGCCAACGCGCAGGAGTACGTCGTGGTGAACGATTCCGTCAAGGGCGTCTCCCCGACCCTGCACAGCACGATGCTCTTCGACGGCGCGTTCGTCCAGGAGTGACAGTCGCGGGGTGATCGCCTCGCGCCGGCGGCCGTCGACGCCGACAGTCGCGGGGCGATCGCTCGGCCACCGCCGAACGGCGCGGGGGCGATCGCTCCGCCACCACCGAACGGCCCCGGGGCGATCGCTCCGCCACCACCGAACGGCCCCGGATCCTGCTTCAGGGATCCGGGGCCGTTCGCCATTTCAGGGACCCGCGCTCTGCGCCTGGCCTGCCCGGCCGCGCGCATCGGGCGCCTCGGCGTACGTCGACGACCCCGCCCACCTCGCCTGACACAGCCGCCCCCGTCCATGGCGTCTCGCGCGCACCGCGGGGAGGGCGAGACGCCATGTTGGGGAGCGGCTGCAAGAAACACGTGCATCCCCGGGAGCGAGACGCCATCTTCAGGAGCGGCTGCACACCCTCCGGCGGCAGGCCCGGGGGCGAGACGCCATCTTCAGGAGCGAGACGCCCGGAACGGGAGCGAACGCGCGCGATGCCGAACGCATACGCCCACGAACCCGCCCTCCGGGCGACAGCCGCACGCGAACATGGCGTCTCGCGCGCACCGCGGGGAGGGCAAGACGCCATGTTGGGGAGCGGCTGCAGAAGACGCGCGCATCCGCGGGAGCGAGACGCCACCGCCAGGAGCGGCTGGGCGAGTCCCGCGCCGGCGCTACTCCCCTCTCACCAGCCCGCGAACCCGGGCGCCACGCGCTGCCACGGCGCGGCCGCCTCGAGCTGCCCCGACAGCCGCAGCAGCAGGTCTTCGCGCGCGTAGTCGGCGACCAGCTGCACGCCCACGGGCAGGCCGCGGTCGTCGGTGCCGAGCGGCAGCGAGATCGCGGGCTGGCCGGAGACGTTGAACATGCTCGTGCACACCGAGAACGCCGAGGACCGGGTCCACATCGTGCCCGGGTCGGTGACGTCGAGGTACCCCAGCTCCGGGGTCGCCGAGGGCAGAGTCGGCATCAACAGCACGTCCACGCCGTCCGCCCCGAACAGCTCGGCCACGCGCCAGCCGGTCAGTTGGGCGGTCTGCAGAGCCCGCGCGACATCGGGTGCCGAGTGGGTCATGGCATTGTCGAGGATCACCCGGGTCCAGGGCTCGATGTCGTCGTCGTCGAGCTCCCTTCCCAGCGCGGCGAGTCGCGCATCGATGGTGGCGCGCAGCTGGGCGCCCATGATCGCGCCGACCGCCGACATCACCTCCATCACGTCGAGCCCCAGTTCCACCTCGCGCACCTCGTGGCCCAGCTCGCCCAGGAGCGCGGCGGTGCGCTCCACGGCGGCGGTGCTGGACGCCTCGGTGGGGAACGGCCCCGGCGCCACGCGCAGCAGGCCCACCCGCAGGCGCCCGGGGTCCGCGCCCACCTCGTCGAGGAAGGGCCGCGGCGGCGTGGGGGCACCGTAGGCGTCGCCCGGGCGGTGACCGGCCACCGCGTCGAGCAGGGCCGCGCTGTCCCGCACGGTCGTTGTCAGAGCGTGGTGGTAGGACAGGGGCGACGACAACGCGTCCGGGTGCGGCCACGTCGGCACGCGGCCGCGACTCGGCTTGAGGCCGACGAGCCCGCACATGGCGGCGGGGATGCGGATCGAGCCGCCGCCGTCGGTGCCGTGGGCGACCGGGACCATGCCCGAGGCCACGGCCGCCGCCGATCCGCCGCTCGACCCGCCGGTGGAGTGGCCGGTGTCCCACGGGTTGCGGCACGGGCCGTGCAGGAGCGATTCGGTGGTGGTGGTCTTGCCCATCTCAGGCACGTTGGTCGTGCCGAGCACCACCATGCCGGCGGCCTTGTAGCGCTGGACGACCGTGCTGTCCACGTCGGCCACGACGTCGGCGAACAGCCGCGATCCGTTCGCCGCGGGCAGGCCGGCCACGTCGGTGCCGAGGGCCTTGATGACGATCGGCACGCCGCGCAGGGGGCCGTCGGGCAGGCCGGCGGCGACCTCCGCGCGCGCGGCGTCGAAGCGGGTGGCGACCATCGCGTTGAGCTGCGGGTCCAGGGCCTCGATGCGGGCGATCGCGTCCTCGAGCACCTCGGCGGCGGTGGTGGCGCCGGAGGCGATGTCGGCGGCCAGGGCGAGCGCGTCGCGGCCGGGGGCGGTCTCACCCGCGGCGGGAGTGGACCCGGTCGGGGCGGGCGCGGACCCGGTCGGGGCGGGGGTGTCGGTCATGGGGGGCCTTTCGGGAGGTGGGTGGGGGGCGGGGCGGCGCGGGATCGGGGGACGACGGCGACGACGGCGGCGGCGACAGTGACGACGACGGCGACGACGACGAGGTCAGCCCCAGCGCGACTGCCCGCCGTCGAGCGGGATGGTCGCACCGGTCAGATACGAGGCCTCGCCGGAGCAGAGCCAGGCGACGGGGCGGCCGATGTCGACGAGGGGGTCGCCCACCCGGCCGGCGGGGATGCCGGCGATGAACTCGGCGGCCTCCTCCGGGTTGTTGTCCATCCACCAGTCGAGCCCGGGGCTGTGGGCGTGGGGGGCCACGTTGAGGGCGCGGATGCCGTCGGCGGCCCATTCGTAGGCGGCGGCGCGGGTGAGGGCGCGGACGGCCTCCTTCACGGCGGCGTAGATGCCGTAGTTGGCGGCGTCCCAGCGGACGGCGGCGGAGGTGACGAGGTTGATGACGGTGCCGCCGCCGCGCTTGGCCATCTCGGGGCGGGCGAGCTTCATGAGGCTCAGGGTGACGCGGGGCCCGCCCTCGAAGGCGGTGCGGAAGTCGTCGTCGGGGTAGTCCGACAGCGGCAGCGGCATGGCCATGTTCGCGTTGTTGACGAGGATGTCCACGCCGCCGAGGCGGTCGACCGCGGTGGAGATGATGGTCTCGGGGGCGCCGTCGGCGATGATGTCGGCCGCGAGGCACTCCGCGGTGCCGCCGGCGGCGCGGATCTCCTCGGCGACGCGCTCGAGCTTGTGCAGCTTGCGGCCGACGAGCAGCACGGCGGCGCCGGACTCCGCCAGGCCGAGGGAGATGCCGCGGCCGACGCCCTGGCCCCCGCCGGTGACGATCGCGACCTTCCCGGCCAGGCGGGTCGAGGCGTCCTGCGGGGCGGCCAGGCGGGTCGAGGCGTCCTGCGGTGCGGCGTCCTGCGGCGCGGCATCCTGCGGCGCGGCGTTCTGGGGCGTGTCGGTCATGGGGTCCTCCGGGTCGCGTGGGTGGGTGTCGGGACGGCGGTCACGCCGTGACGATCGTGAGCAGGCCGGCGATCACCACGAGGGCGATCACGGCCGAGCGGAACAGGTGGGTGGGCAGGCGCCGGGCTATCGCGATGCCCACCTGGTTGGCCGCGACCCCGGCGACGATGCACGCCGCGAGCAGGGGCCACAGTCCGGGCAGGTCGATCCCCGTGCCCGACCACAGCAGCGCGAGCGAGACCAGGCTGGTGATGACGAAGTAGCCGGCGAGGTCGGCAATGAAGCCCATCGGCGGGATCCTGGCGCGGCCCAGCAGCAGGACGACGGGCGGGCCGTTGAGCGAGGTGGTGGTGGAGAAGTAGCCGCCGATCGCGCCGACCGTCGCGGTGATCGCGGCGGACGGCGGCCGGGCCGTGCGTCGGGTGGGCAGCGCCATCGCGAGGCCGCACAGGATGGTGACGGCACCGGCAGCGGGCGCGAGGTGTTGTTCCGGGAGCAGGGTGACGGTCTGCACGCCCAGCCAGGCCCCGGGCACCGACGCCGCGCCGAGGACCGCGACCCGTCGCCAGGTGATGTGCTCGCGCAGCTGCACGGTGACGCCCACGCGGGTGATGAGTGCGACGACCAGGTTCACCGTGACCGTCTCCGCCAGCCCGATACCCGCGGTGAGCATGAGCGGCGTGGCGATCAGGGAGGTGCCGAACCCGGTGGCGCCGCCGATCACCGAGGCGACGGCCACGCACACCACCGCGACGGCGATCAGGTCCACTCGTCACCGTCATGCCCCTGGGCCGCACTGCCGGCGCTGTCGTCCCGGGCGGTCCGCGCCGCCGTCACTTGCCGTCGGCGGGGGCCAGGTGGTTGTCGTTGAGCCGGAAACTGGGGACGTCCTTGAGGTTGATCTGGGCCTCGTAGGTCCGCGTGTAGCCGGTGCGGGTGATGAGCCAGCGGCCGTCGACGCGGGCGTAGGCGTCGTCGTAGAAGGCGCTGCCGAAGATGAAGGTGTCGTACTCGGGCACGATCACGCGGTCCTGCAGGTACCAGCGGCCGGTGGCGGTGTCGCCGTCGATCTCGATCTCGGGGTGGTGGGCCTGGTGCTCGGTGACGACGCCGTCGGTCATCTGCCCGCGCAGCCCCGCCACGACCTCGTCGCGGCCGGTGTAGCTCAGGCGCTTGCCGTAGGAGGCGGTGACCTCGGGGGCGAGGGTCTCGGCGAGCTCGTCCCACAGCCGGAGGTCGACGCAGCGCAGGTAGCGGTACTTGAGGGCCTTGATGGCATCGATGTCGTCGCGGCGGTCGGTGGTGGTCATGGGGGCCTTTCACACGGGTGGGGGCGCCGGGTTTCGCGCGCTCCCGTTGACTGTAGTCAAGTGTGTACAGTTCGGGAATGGAAACCGGGAACAACGCCGCCGGACGCGATCACGACGACGACGACGACGAGGCCACCGACGCCCCGTCCGGCCCGCCCGCCGGGGCGTCCGCCCGAGAGCCGGGGCAGACGCCGGCCGAGGCGACCGGGAGTGGGCGACCACCCGGTGGGGCACGTCCGTCAGGAGCTCGCCCGACGGGCCGCGACGAGGTGCGCTCGGCGGTGATGCGGGAGGCCCGTCGGCTGTTCTCGGAGCGCGGCCCGCACGTTCCGCTGCGCGACATCGCGGAGGCGGCGCAGGTGAACCTGGGCCTCATCCACCGGCACGTGGGCCGCAAGGACGCGCTGATCACGGCGGTGATGCAGGACGCGGTGCGGTTCGGCGCGGCGAGGCTGGAGGGTCTGGACGACGCCGGCGAGGCGGTGCGCGGGATGCTGCTGGGCGCCTCGGCGCATCCGGAGATCAGCCGCCTGCTGGCGTGGTTGGCGCTCGATCGCGAGGCGGCGTTCCCCCCGATGCTCGATCCGTCGCAGCGGCCCGTCGCGGAGCTGCGACGGATGACCTCTCCCCCACCGGCCGGCGACGTGGAGCTGCTGCTGGTGTTCACCGCCGTCTACGGCTGGCCGGTACTGCGTGAGGCCCTGCTCGACGCGCTGGACATCCCGGAGTCCGAGCGTGAGGGGATCGACGAGCGTCTGGCGGACCTGCTGGCCCGGGTCGTCACCGGCGGGCGCTGACCCGCCGGGCGGTCAGTCCTCTGGCCCCTGGTCCAGGCGGAACGGCGGATACTCGTCCCGCAGGAGCAGGCTGTACGACGCGACGCGGTACACCCAACGGTTGAGGCCCACGTTGAGGGCGAACAGGCCGGACGGGTAGCGACCGGTGAACAACAGCCCGATCGCGGCGATCAGCACGAGCAGCCCGAGCAGGCTGGCACTCCACGACCCCGCGTCGCTGTCCGAGACGTTGACGGCCACGATGCCGCCACCGGTGACGATGCCGATGACGAGCAGGTGCGGCAGGACCAGCAGCCACCATTTCACCAGCACCAGACCACGCGACAGGTGGCCCGGGTAGGCCACGTCGAGGTCGGCGGGATAGTCGGCCCGGCCCAGGGCGAAGGGCGGGTAGCGGTCGGTTCCGAGCACGGCGTACGCGTAGAAGCCGACCCGCCAGTGCCAGCGCATCGCGGCCACGACGAAGTCGAACCACGGCCGCGGGTAGCGGCCCGTCACCAGGATCGTCAGGCCTGCCGCCACCGTGACGACGACCACCGCGACCGACAGGACGGCCAGGACGATGTAGTGCGGGATCGCCAGCAGCCACTTGACGAGCCACAGGCCGCGTGAGACCCGGTCGTCGGGCAGCCCGGTGAGCCGCAACGGGTCGGAGCGCCCGGGGTCAGCCGCGCCGCCGCCCACGTGACCGCGGCCGACGTGCCGCCCGAGTCCCGCGGCCCCGAACAGCACCAGCGGGATGCCCAGCACGAGTGCGATGAGGCCCGAGACGAGCGGGGCCGCGGCGTCGACGAGCCCGAGGAGTTCGGTGTGCGCACCGACCTGCAGGTCGACCCAGAGCGGGCGGCCGCCGTCGGCGTTCATCACCACCACCACCCAGTTCCCCGGGCGCAGGTTGACGTCCAGAGCCTGCGCGGTGGAACCGGTGATGGCGTGTGCCCAGATCCCCTGCACGAGGGGTGGCTCCGGAGTGCGCGTCCCCGGGACCGGGCGCAGCGCCGCGTCGGGATCCTCCCCGCTCCCCCACGTCACGGGCCCCATCCCGACCCCGTCGTCCCACGGGTCGTCCCCGAGCACCGAGTGCGGCACGTCGCGGAGGTACTCGTCCACTGCGTCGGCCTCGGCGATCCCGAGGAACACCCGCTGGTCCGGGACCACCGGCGTCGCCCGGATGCGCACGGTGATCAGGTCGTCCACATCGAGACCGCCCGGGTCGACCGCCTCCCCCTCACCGAGGTCGACGGCGATGGGGCTCGTCGTGATGGCGTTGCCGACGGCGTGGAACCGCTGCGTCTCCGTGTAGAGGAACTGCCCGTCCTCCTGCGACTGCTGCGCCACGCTCAGCAGGAGCCCCACCGCACCCAGGACGAGTCCGAGCACCGTGAGGACCACGCCCGCGACGAGCACGGCCCAGTCGAGCGGGCGGGGTCGGTCGGCGGGCGGATCGGACGAGCCTGAGTCGGTGGTGCCCATTGCAGTTCCTTGGTCCGGGAGGGTCGACCCTCGCGGAGGTAGCGGAGCCGCCGTGCGTGATAACCATATAGTTATATAGCCAGCGCACGGGTATCGGTTTCATCACGACCGCCCGCGAACGCACCGCCCGCGAACGCACCGCCCGCGAGGGCACCGTGCGGCGCCTGCGGGGTGCAGGACGGGGTTCACCCGCCCGCGGGTCCCGGTCCCGTCACCTAGGGTGGCGGCGTGCCCCGTGACCTCGTCGCCCGCGCCTATTGGCGCCTCAGCCGCTGGAGCCTGTCGACCCGTCCGGGGCCGGACCGGCCGTCGATCCTCCTCGGCGCGCCACACACGTCCAACTGGGACTTCGTCCTCATGCTCGGCATCGCCTGGCGGCTGGGCATCGACGTGCGCTGGCTGGGCAAGGCGAGCTTGTTCTCCGGGTGGCGGGGGCCGCTGATGCGGGTGCTCGGCGGGATCCCGGTGGACCGTGGTGACCCGGCCCGGGTCGTGGAGGACATGGTCCGGACGGTGCACGCGGGAGAAACGTTCTGCTTGGTCATCACGCCCGACGGGACCCGCGGCGGGCACGAGCACTGGAAGTCGGGCTTCTACCGGATCGCGCGGGAGACGGGGCTGCCCGTGATCCTGGGATATGTCGACCGGACCACCATGACGACGGGACTGGGCCCGACGATCGACCTGACCGGCGACATCACGGCGGATATGGACCGCATCCGCGACTTCTACTCCGACAAGTCCGGATTCCACCCGCACAAGCGCGTCGAACCGCGGTTGGCGGTCGAAGGCCGCCCGGAGGTCGACGAGCCCGCCCCGTGAACCACCGCCACGCCCCCGGCGGCCTGCGGGTACCCCCTGGGCCCGGCGTCCCCCGAGGGCTCGTGATCCCGGCGGACGAGTTGGTCGAGCGGTTCTCGAGGTCGTCCGGGCCCGGCGGTCAGCACGTCAACACCTCCGACTCGCGCGTCCAGCTCAGCCTCGACCTGTCGACCACGACGGCCCTGGACGAGGACCAGCGCGCCCGCGTACTGCAGGCTCTCGCCGCGAGGGTGTCGGGCGGCGTCCTCACGATCACCGCGGAGGAGCACCGGTCCCAGCACCGCAATCGTGTGGCGGCGCGGGAACGCCTCGCCGACCTGCTGCGCGGGGCCCTCGCGCCTCCGGTACCCCGCCGGCCGACCCGGCCCACCCGCGGATCGCGACGACGCCGGATCCAGCACGAGCAGCGCCGCGCGGAGATCAAACGCAATCGCAGACGCCCGGACGTCGACTGACGGAATCCGGTCCTGGGCCGGCGACTCTCGGTCGAAGACGCGCGCGCCCCCTCGCCCGTCGAGTAGAACTTGTTCCAACGGATTAAGAAACCGACTTAGAGGTGGGTATGGGAACTCTCGACGGACGCGTGGCAGTGGTGACCGGGGCCGGGATGGGCATCGGCAGGGGGATCGCCGGCGCGCTCGCCCGCGAGGGCGCCTCGGTGATGGTCGCCGAGATCGACGAGGCCGCCGGTACCGGGACCGCTCGATGGCTGCGGGAGCAGTGGGGTGTCGACGCCGAGTTCGTGCCCACTGACGTCATGGTCAAGGACCAGGTTGTGGGGATGATCGACTCGACGGTGCAGCGGTTCGGCCGGCTCGACATCCTGGTGAACAACGCGTGGCGGGGTTCGGGCTTCGCACGGCTGGAGAACATGACCGACGAGAAGCTGCGGTCGGGGTTCGACATGGCCGTGATGGCCGCGTTCTGGGCGATGCAGGCCGCGCTGCCCGAGCTCGAGAAGCACGGCACGGGCCGCGTCATCAACCTGTGCTCCCTCAACGGCGTCAACGCGCACATGTACTCAGTGCAGTACAACGCGGCCAAGGAGGCCCTGCGCACGCTCACCCGTACGGCGGCGCGGGAGTGGGCGCCGCGTCAGGTGTGCTGCAACGTGATCTGCCCCGGCGCACAGAGCGAGGCCTACCGTCGCGTGGCCGAGGCGAATCCGGAGATGGCCGCCGGCATCGCCGCGGCCAACCCGATGGGCCGCGTGGGCGACCCGCTGGACGACATCGGTTCCGTCGCGGCGTTCCTCGCCGGCGATGCCAGCCGCTATCTCACCGGCAACACCCTGTTCGTCGACGGGGGCGCGCACATCAACGGCGTGCAGTGGGCGCCGGACGTCGACTGATCACGGTCGGGCCGCTCGGCGAACCGGATCCGGTGGTTCCCGGATCGACGATCCACGGCTTCACTCGCGGTCACCAGACCCACCACGGCTCGCCCCGCCGTCGCCGCCGGGCCCGACGAGCGCGTCCGGGGACAGGTCCACGCGCCGTAGGAGCTGAGCGTTCAGAGCCACCACCACCGTCGACAGGGACATGAGTACCGCCCCGACCGACATCGGCATCACCAGGCCCACCGGAGCGAGGACGCCCGCGGCGAGCGGGACCGCCAGGAGGTTGTAGCCGCCTGCCCACCACAGGTTCTGCACCATCTTCCGGTAGGCGGACTCCGACAACCCGGCGGTCGAGACCACGGCCCGCGGATCGTCGGTCGCCAGCACCACGCCGGCCGACGCGATCGCCACGTCGGTGCCCGCCCCGATCGCGATACCCACATCCGCCTGGGCCAACGCGGGCGCGTCGTTGACGCCGTCGCCGACCATCGCCACCCGCCGCCCCTCCTCCTGCAGCTGCCGGACGGTGGCCGCCTTGTCCTCGGGGCGCACGCCGGCGAAGAAGCGGTCGATACCCAACTCGCGCGACACGGACGCGGCCACGGCCTCGGCGTCTCCGGTGATCATCTGTACCTGCACACCCCGCTCGTGGAGCGCGGCCACGGCGGCTGCGGACTCGGGACGGATCTCGTCCATCAGGCGCAGCGCGCCCACGATCTCCCCGTCTACCAGAACGTGCAGGATGATCGCGCCCTGCGCGCGCCACGACTCGAGCCTGCCCGCCAGGTCGGCGGACTCCGCCAGACCCTCCTGCTGCAGCAGATACGGCCCGCCGACCTGCACCACCCGCCCGTCGGCACGCGCCCGGACCCCCACCGCCGGCGACGAGGCGAAGTCGACCGCCGGCGGCACCTCCAGCCCCCGCTCCCCCGCGGCGGACACGATCGCGCGGGCGAGCGGGTGCTCGGAGTCCGACTCCGCCGCCGCGGCCAACCGCAGCAGCTCCGCGTCCTCCCAGCCCGGGACCGTCTCCACCGCGGTGACCGAGGGCGCGCCGGTCGTCAGGGTGCCGGTCTTGTCGAACAGCACCACGTCGACCGTGCGCATACCCTCCAGCGCCAGCCGGTCGGTGACGAGCACGCCGCCGCGGGCGGCCCGCTCCGTGGCGATGGACACCACCAGCGGGATCGCCAGCCCCAGCGCGTGCGGGCACGCGATCACCAGCACCGTGATCACCCGCGCCACGACCTGCTCGGGCGTGCCGAACACCCACCACGCCAGCGCCGTGAGCACGGCGGAGACGAGCGCGTACCAGAACAGCCACGCGGCCGCCCGGTCGGCGATCCGCTGCGCCCTCGAGGACGAGTTCTGCGCCTCGTCGACCAACCGTCGGATCCCGGCGAGAGTGGTGTCCTCGCCCACCGCGGTCACTCGTATCCGCACCCCCGAGTCCGTCGCGACGGTCCCGGCCACGACCCGGTCGCCCTCGCCCCTGCGGATCGTGCGTGATTCGCCGGTGATCATCGACTCGTCCATGCTCGCCGAGCCCTGGGTGATCACGCCGTCCGCGGGGACTGCGGAGCCCGGGCGGATGATCACCTCGTCGTCGTACCCCAACTCCCCCGGTGAGACCTCCTCGACCCGGTCCCCCACCACGCGCTCCGCGCGATCCGGCAGCAATGACGCCAGCGAGTCCAACGCCGACCCCGTCTGGGCGAGCGACCGCATCTCCACCCAGTGGCCGAGCAACATGATCACCACCAGCAGCGCGAGCTCCCACCAGAACTCGAGCTCGGCGTCCACCACGCCCACCGTCGCCGCCCAGGACGCTAGGAACGCCACCGTGATCCCGAGGCTGATCAGCAGCATCATGCCCGGTTGTCGTGCGCGGATCTCGTCGATGCCGCCGGTGAGAAACGGACGGCCGCCCCAGACGTACATGACCGTGCCCAGCACCGGTGCGACCCACAGGCCCCAGCCGGTGACCTCGTACCCGAGCAGGTGACCGAACATCGGCGAGAACGCGACCGTCGGAATGCCCAGTACCAGCATGATCCGGAACAGGTGTCCGTACAGCTGCACGTGGTGCGAATGGTCATGGCCCGCGTGGTCGTGGTGAGTCGTGTACTGCTCGGTCATGGGCTGTCGGCCTTTCGTGCGCGCTGCCGCCCCGACCGTGTCACGGGCCCGCCGATCCGTCCAGTGCCGCCGGGAGCGGGGCGGGGATCCGCGACCGCCCCTCCCGTCGCGGAATCCGCTACCGTCCCTCCGGATCCGCTACCCCTGTGAGGGGAGCGGATCCCGAGTCCGGGTAGCGGATGTGGCGGGCGCGGTCGCTCGCCAGCGGCATCCCGTCAGTTCCCCGGTGTCATAGACTCGGTCCACGGCCCCGACCCTGGTCAGCTCTGCCACGCCTGTGACTTCTGTTCTCGCAGTTCAGCCCCCGAGGCTTGAATTTTATGAGGTAACACTCACCGAAACCGGGGCGATGTAGGGGCGGGAGAAGGGGACGGTTCGGTGTCTCCCGGATTCGCACCCCGCCGCCCGGCGCGGGTGCCTGGCGAAGGGGCACGATGATCGGTTCCTGGGGGTCCGGCCGCGGCCGGCGGGCTGAGGTGACGCGCCCCGGTGCCCGGGACGCGCCAGATGCCCCAGATGCGCCAGATACGCCCGGGGGCGGGACCACTCCCGCGCCGACGGAGCCGCATCCGCACATCGGTCTCGTCTGGGCGATGGCGGCGGTCGCCGCGATGGTGCTGGTGTTCCTGGTGGTTCCGTTCGGGTGGCAGGGCGCGGCGCCGGCGGTCGATCCGGCCACGTCCACGGGCCCCGGTGCGCCGCCGGAGTCGCTGACTCCGCAGACTTGGGTGTTGTCGTCGACGGTCGTCACGTCCCTGCCCCCGGAGAACGCGGCGGAGGACGCCGGCGCCGGGGACGCCAGGCCCGGAAACGCCAGGCCCGGGGACGCAGGGCCCGGCGGCCCCGAACTCGGGGACGCCGGGGACCCCGTCGAGCGGCCCGGCCCGTGGATCATCCGGGTCCCGCGTGCCATCCCGACCGGCCCGGCGGACGATCCGAGCAGTGCGTCGGACTCCGGGTCCCCGTCGTCGGGCCCGTCGCGCTCGTCCGCGTCCCCGACCGGACCGGCGACGACGTCCGCGCCGGCCACACCGGCCACTCCGACCAGCGTGCCGGGGTCGTCGTGTCCTCCGGTCCCGCCCGAGGAGACGGCTCCGTTGCCGGCTGTCGGCGACGGGGTCGGCGCGGCGGCGGACGGGCCCTCCGCGGCCGATCTCGGGTCCACGGCCGGCCCGGTCGCGGACCCCGCCCGGGTCGCGCCCACCGCCGAGCACTGCTGAGGCTGGGCGCCCGGGTCGGCTCGGCCCCCGGCGGCGGGCGGCTCGGACCCCGCGCCGGGCGCCGTCGTGCCTAGAGCCCGTGCTCCTGGAGCGGCCGGCCCTGCGCGTCGAGGAGCGGGGTCAGCCCGCCGCCCGTGCCGTCGTTGCGCCACAGGTAGCAGACGCCCGTGCGGGAGTCGCGCAGGATCTCGATCCGCCCGCCGAACCCGATCCCCTCGGAGTGGATCTTCTGGAACCGCTTGTCACGTCTGGCCATGCCCCCATGGTCGCACCGGTGTCGACGACGACGAGCGCGGCCGCCCCGGGTGGTGGTCAGTTGCCGTGGGGGCGGAACAGTCCGCGAGTGGCCTCGGCGACGGCGCGGTCCGGTGCGCGGAGTTCGAAGGGGACGGGCGGCGGGGTGGGCGCGGCGTCACGTGAGCGGACGCGGGCGGTGAGAGCGCGGACGGTGAGGACGCGGGTGCGGCGTCCGCTGATGAGCTGGACGGCCAGAACGAGTCCGGCGAACACCATGAGCGTGAACAGGGCGGGCAGCATCCAGGTGGCGCGGGACATGAGAACGGCTCCGGCGGCGAGTTCGGCGGCCGCGACGGTGCCGACCAGCGTCGGACCGATCGCGACGAGACCGGCGGCCAGGGCGAGCACTCCTCCGGCGGCGGCGAGCGTGTAGGCCGTCGCGGTCACCAGGGGGCGGCGGGGGTGAGCGCCGTGACGTCCGGGGAGAGTGCTCATGGTGGGTCTCCTGTCTCTGCGTCTGGTGGTGATTCGGCGCCCTCCCGGTCCGGGATGGGTGGGCGGGGCGAGGATGGTCCCCGGGTCGCGCGGGCCGGTCTCGGGGTGACCCTGAGACGGACCCGGATCTTCGGTCCGGGCGGGGCGGATCGGCGTGGGCGGCGGTTATGTTGGGGGGAGTCCATCCCGCCCCGAGCCTCGAATCGAGTCACCATGAACGAGCAGCATCCGCGGCGGCCGGACGATCCGTGGCCCGAGGGCGGGTACGGGGACCCGGACCGCCCGGCAGCGCCGGAGTCCGAGAACCCGACCGAGCGCTTCCCCACCGCGCGCTACCCGGCGGAGCGGCCGTACGAACCGCCGGCGTTCGAACCCCGCGCCGACGATCCGCGGGCCTACGAGCAGCAGCCGTTCTCCCGCCCGGTCGAGCCGTTCTCCCGCCCGGTCGAGCCGTTCTCCCGGCCACCCGAGCCGTTCGCCCGGCCAGCCGAGCCGTTCGCCCGCCCGGCCGAGCCGTTCGCCCGCCCGGTCGAGCCGCTCGCCCACGAGGGCGGCTTCCCGTACGGCATGCCGCCGGCCGCCCCCTACGGAGCCCCCGCGCCGTACGGGTACGGCGACCCGCTCATCCCGCAGCACCTGCACGTCCCGCCGCAGCAGTTCCGCCCGGGCCCGTACCCGCCGCCGTTCGGCTACCCGCCCGTGCAGCAGACGGTCTACGTGCACGGGGCGCCGGCGCGGCGCGTCAACCACCCCCTGCACCTGGTGTTGACGGTCGTGACGTTCGGTCTCTGGCTCCCCATCTGGATCGTCCTGGCCATCGCCAACTCCTGACGACCCCGGACCTCACGCCCGGCCGAGGCGGAACGACGCCCTGCCGGCGTGGGTGTCGAGGGACTGGACCCGCACCCGCGCGTCCACTCCCGCGGGCACCGATCCGGCGAGCGCGTCCTGCAGCGCGGCCTGGATGTCGCGGACGATGTCCCGGATCGGTCGGGACCGGTCGACACTGACCTCCACCGTCACGGCCCTGCCGGGTCGATCGAGGTTCAGCCCGAAGTGGGCCCGGTCCCCGCCGACTCTGCGGACGCGGGCGTCGAGGGTGCGCAGGGTGGTGCCGATGCCCGGCTCGAGGCCGCAGACCCCGGGGATGGACGTGACCAACTCGACCAGGTCACGGGCTGTCGGTTCACTGCTCATGGAGGTCCTCGATGTGGATGTCGACACGGATGTCGGTCAGGTCGAGCTCCCGCTCGCACGCGTTGAGGACGGCCCGGCGGGTCGTCTCGGCGAGTGCGGGCAGATCGCGGGTGCGGGCGTCGAGCGAGACCCTGCAGGTGATCGCCTGCGGGACCCCGCGCTCGCCCCATCCGCGGCCGGGCGCGTGGTCCACGACGGTCCGCAGGCTCATCACCCCCGGCACGGCGTCGACGGTCTCGCGGATCATGGTCCGCAGCGCCAGTTCGCTCAGGGTGTACGGGCCCAGATCGGTGGGGGGCATCTGCACCCGGGCGCCGTGCCGGGCGTCGGCCCGCACGACCTCGGACAGGGTTGACCGCACCCGCGAGGACAGCTGAACGGACTCGTCACCGCGGTCCTCGAGCTCGTCCCACTCGCGATGCAGGTCACGAATCCTGTCGAGGTACCGTCGGGTGGCCTCGGGATCGTCGGGCACGCCGGACCCTGGGGCGTCGTCCATCGTGCTCACCGCCATTCCTTCATTCGGTCGATCACGTGCGTCCGGGCGCGGGAGATACGACCCCGCGCCGTGGACTCGGTGATGTCGAGGGCGTGGGCCACCTCGCGGTACGACATGCCGTCGATCTCCCGCAGGGTCCAGCAGGACCGGAGGTCGGGCTCCATGGTGGACAGGATCTGCGCCAACGCGCGCATCTGCTCGTTGACCTCCGTTCGGCGGGCCGGGTCCGACCCCGGTCCGTCATCGGGGTGGTGGTGCAGCGTCTCGGGCGAGTGTGCGTCGGTGGCCCGACGCGCCCTGCGGCGCGCGATGTCCGTGGCCCGCCGGGAGCAGATCTGGGACAGCCAGGCGCGCACGGCGTCCGGGTCGTCCAGCAGGTGCAGGCGCCTCCACGCGGTCAACAGACTCTCCTGCACCACGTCCTCGCTGTCCTGCCGGTCCCCCAGCACCAGGTACGCGATGCGGAACAACCGGCCCTGGTGGCGGTCGATCAGCTGGTCGAACGCCTGGGCGTCACCGTCCTGGGCCCGGAGGACCAGGGCGCGGTCGACCACCGCCGCCCGCGCGTGCACGGTCACGGAGCCCCGGCGGGGCGCTCCGCATGCCCGCCGCGCGCCGCCCCTGCCTGCCCGCCGCGCACCGCCGCCACGGCGTCCCCGCCGCGCAGCGCCACGGAGTCGGCCCGGCCTCCCGTGCGGGAGTTGCGCATCGTCACCAGGACGTCCACCGAGAGCGGGGCGGATCCGAGTGCGGTGGCGACGTCCCCGGAGAGCCGGCGGCGGGCCCGGTCGACCGTCCACGACACCTCCGCGTCCTCGGCGACCGTGAGCTCGGCGACGACCCGCAGGGCCGCGGCCGAGCCGACGACCCGCACGGAGACGTCCTCCGCACCCGGGACGGTCTCGGCCCGCTCGGCCAGTGCGCGCTCGAGCACCCGGGGGTCGACCGCGGCGAGCGGGGTGCCGTCCGCCTCGTCGTGGAGGCGGAGCACGGTGTGGGCGGGGGTGCGCGGGATCTGGGAGATCACCAGGGCGAGGCCGGCGAGGGCGACGAGCACCGCCACGGCCGTCGCCGCCGCGGGTAGCCACCCCGCGGGCTCGGCGAACGCCGAGGCGGCGGTGGTGTCGCCGGGGACCGCGAGGGCCCCCATCGGCCCGTCCGGGGTGAGCAGGCCGGAGGCCGCCCCGACGAGCCACACGCCGGCGGCGAGGACGAGCAGGCCGGTCAGGGCCAGCACGACGCGATTACGTGGTCCGGGCTGGACGCGCATGGTCTTCTCCTCTCATCGCCGTCGGCGGGTTCGGACGCGGGCACGGGTCGGGGTGGCGGGCCTCAGTTCGGCCACCGCGGCGTCGACGGCCGTGGTGGCCGCGCGGGCCACGGGGGCCGGATCGTCGACCACGGTCTCGATCAGCACGTCGACCCGGCCACGTCGCACGGTAGCGCGGGCACTGTGCACCCCGTCGACGTTCTCGGCCCGTCCGCGGAGGTGCCGCACGAGGTCCCGGCGGTGCATCGCGGTCTCGCCGGGGATGTCGTCGGCGAGGACCCTCACCCGCGCCGGCCGCCCGGGCCACAGCGCGGCCAGCAGAAGCAGCACGCCGATCACGCAGACCACCACCGCGGCGCCCTGCATTGCGACCGACTCCACGGGGGTGGAGGCCACGGTCTCGACCGCGCCGTCCACGCCGGCCGGCCAACGCCCCTCGACCGCGTAGGTGCCGAGCAGCCAGATCCCCGTCACCCCGAGGGCCAGGAGCGCGGCCCCCAGCGCGCAGGCGGGGACGGCGCGCGCGGGCCGGCGGACCAGCCGGGCTCCCCCCGTCACCGCGCTCATCGCAGGGGTCCTCTCGTGCCGGTCGCGGGGTTGAGCCACGAGATCGTCACGTCGAGCCGGCCCACCTCGAGGCCGGTCAACGCCCCGACCCGGTCGCGGACGTGAGCCCGCAGGTCGCGGCAGGTCTCGACCAGGTCCACGGGGAACGCGACCCCCACGTCGAGGCGCAGGACGGCGACGGCGCCGTAGAGGTCGCACTCGGCGGTGGGCCGTGCGTCGAAGTCGCGGCGGGCCCGCAGGCCCAGCACGCCGCCGGCGGAGCCGCCGACGCGCGGGTGCTCGGACGCCACCTGTTCGGCGATGCGGGCGACGACCCCGGCCGGGATCGTGGTGACCCCGCGCTCCTCGACCGGCGTCTGCGTCGCCGACCACCGCCCCGGCCCCGCGCCCGGCCCCGGGGGATCGAACGGCAGGCGGGTGAGTGTGTCACCGTGCTGCGCCACCGCTACCGCCCCCAGCGGTCGGTCAGGCCCCTGATCTCGATCCGCCCGTCCAGCGCCAGGCCCACCGCGAGCCCGATGAGGCCGAACAGCAGGACCACGAGGAACTGGCCGATCGACCCGAAGGCGGCCGCGGCGCCCAGGAACAGCCCCACCAGCAGGGTGAGATGTGTGGTCTTCATGAGAACTCCTCGCTCGGGGCCCGGGCGGCGGGACGTGCGTCCCGCCCCCGCCCCCGGCGGTGTCGATCCGGTCGGACAGGTCAGTTCAGCTCGGCGACGCGGCTGGTGTCGGGGCTGCGGCGCTTGTCGTCGTCGTCCCCCGGCAGGTGGACGTCCACCACGTTGACGTTGACCTCCACGACCTCCAGCCCGGTGGTCCCCTCCACCTGGTCGATGACGTTGCGGCGGATGGTGTTGCCCACGTCGACGATCGACACGCCGTACTCCACGACCACGGTCACGTCGATCGCGGTCTGGGTCTCGCCCTTCTCCACGCTGATCCCGCCGGTGACGTTGGTCTGGGCGTTGGGGATGCGGTCGGTGACCGCCGAGAAGGCGCGGCGGGCGGCGTTGCCCATGTCGTAGACGCCCGGGACCTCGCGCGCGGCCATGCCGGCGATCTTGGCGACCACGGACTCGTCGAGCGTCGTGACGCCGCGGGAGGTCTGGAGCGGACCGCGGGGGGCGGCCGGTTCGACCGCCTTCTCCTGGCTGGTCTCCTCGGCCTGCTCGGCGCGGGCCTTCTCGCGGCCGGTCTGGGGAACTGCATTCGACATACTGGCTCCTCCTGAGAGAGGACGGCCTCCGGGCCGCCCCTGGTTGAACACCTTCACCACTAAGACGTCACCGGGGGGCGGTTCGTCACGAACCGGTTCGAGAATTTTTTCCGCGCGCGGCGACGCAGTCTGCTGTCATGGTCACAGCCCAGTACCGATGTGCCGCGCCTCGCATCCCGCCCGCGCCGGCGCCCCGCACCGAGGGAGAGCGCAGTGCAGCTGAGCCCGCTCGACGAGTACCCCGTCCACCAGACGGCCGCGCCGCTGACGTGGCCCGCCACCTCCGACCGCAACTTCTACGACCGCTCGTACCTCAACGTGCTGGACCGGCAGGGCCGCTTCATGGTCCTCACCGGCATCGGTTACTACCCGCGCCTCGGCGTCAAGGACGCGTACTTCGTCCTCCGCCGGGGCGACACGCAGACCGCACTGCGCCTGTCCGACGCGATCGACGACGACCGCCTCAACCCCCACGTCGGCGGCTACCGGATCGAGGTGGTCGAACCACTGCGCGAGCTGCGACTGACGCTCGAGCGCACCGAGGGCATCGCCGCGGACCTGACGTGGCGTGGCCTGTTCCCCGCCGCGCTCGAGGAACCGCACGCGATGGTCACCGACAGGCGGGTGACGCTCCAGGCGAGCCGGTTCGCGCAGGTCGGCACGTGGGAGGGGTGGATCGAGGTCGACGACGACAAGGTGGAGCTGACGCACGGGAGCACGGTCGCCGCCCGGGACCGCTCGTGGGGCATCCGGCCGGTGGGTGAGGCCGAGGCGCCCGGGAGGCCCGACGACTCGTTCCGGGGCATGTGGTGGCTGTACCTGCCGCTGGCGTTCGACGACTTCCAGCTGTTCCTCATCCTGCAGGAGGACCGGGACGGGTACCGCAGCCTCTACGACTGCACGCGGCGGTGGCGCGACGGGCGGGTCGAGCAGCTCGACGGGGTGCGGGTGGCGATCGACTACCGGTCGGGCACCCGCATCCCGACGCGCGCACGGATCGAATTCCTCGACCGGGCCGGCGGGCGGATCCGGCTGGAGGTCGAGTCGCGGCTGTTCGCGCCCATCGCGTTCGGCTCGGGCTACGGCGGCGACCCGACATGGGCGCACGGCAGCTGGAAGGGCGAGGGCTTCGCCGAACGCGTGAGCTTCGACCTCACGGACCCGCAGGTCATGGCCGGTGCGGCGTTCAGCCTCGTCGACCACGTCGGCCACGCCGTGTGCACGGAGGCCGACGGCACCAGGCGCGAGGGCGCGGGCCTGTTCGAGCACGGGATCATCGGCCCGCACCTCCCGTCCGGGTTCGCCGACTGGACGGACGTGGCGCCGTGACCGGCGCCGCCGGGGCGGAGGGTGGGCACCGATGAAGGTCATGACCGCGCTGTTCGGGCCCACCGACGCCGTGCGCCGCGCGACCGAGCTCGCCGAGGCCGGGGCGTCCGGGGTGTTCACGTTCGAGGGACCGCACGACGTGTTCACCCCGCTCGTGCTGGCCTCGCAGGTCCGGGGGTTGGACGTGATGTCGAACGTGGCGATCGGGTTCCCGCGCAACCCGATCCAGCTCGCGCACCAGGCCCACGACCTGCAGCAGCTCAGCGAGGGCCGGTTCATCCTGGGCCTGGGCACCCAGGTGCGGGCGCAGATCGAGAAGCGCTACGGCGTGGGGTTCGACCGGCCCGTGGAGAGGATGCGCGAGCTCGTCGGCGCCCTGCGGGCGATCTTCTCCTCGTGGGACACCGGCGAGCGGCTGGACTTCCGCGGCGAGTACTACCGGCACACGCTCATGACGCCCACGTTCGTCCCGCCGCCCTCGCCGTACGGGCCGCCGCCGATCTACCTCGGCGCGCTCGGCCCGCGCCTGACCCGGGCGGCCGCCGAGGTCGCGGACGGACTGCTGGTCATGCCCTTCGGCACCACGACGTTCCTGCGGGAGCACACGATGCCCCACGTCCGGGCCGGGCTGGAGGCGGCGGGCCGGGGCAGGGACGCGTTCGAGGTGGTGCCCGAGGTGATCGTGTCGGTGGCCGACGGCTCCGGCGCGGCGGCCGGCGACGAGCACGCCTCCACCCGCCGGTTGCTCGCCTTCTACGGCTCCACCCCCGCCTACCGGCCGGTGCTGGACGCGCACGGCTGGGGCGACCTGCAGCCCGAGCTCAACGCCATGAGCAAGCAGGGCCGGTGGCAGGAGATGGCCTCGCTCGTCACCGACGAGATCCTGCACACGATCGCCGCGTGCGGCACCCCGGCCGAGATCGCCGCACACGTGCGGGAACGGGTCGCCGCCGTCGGTGGGGCCGGGGCCGGCCGCGTGTGCCTCTACCAGACCGGGCCCATCGCGACCGACGCGCTCGCGCAGATCGTCGACGAGCTGGCGGGGCCCCGATGACCACCGCCGCCGACGCCGCCCGCCCGCGCACCGTCGAGCTCGAGCAGGTCACCGACGACGGCTACGGAGGCAAAGCCGCAGGCCTGGCCGACCTGATCCGCCTGGGCCTGGACGTCCCACCGGGCTTCGTGATCGTGGACGCCGCGGCCGACCTCGTCGTCGTCGACCCCGACTCCCCCGCCACCCACAGCCCCGCGGTCCGGCGCTACCTACGGCTGGTCGAGGCCGGCGCGACCGCGGTCGCGGTGCGGTCCTCCGCGGTCGGCGAGGACGGCGCGGAGCAGTCCCACGCCGGCCAGTACGACACGGTCCTCGGCGTGGACTCGGTCGACGCGCTGGCCGACGCGGTGCGGACGTGCGTGGCGTCGGGGACGTCACGGCGCGCCGAGGCCTACCGCGGCGAGGCCGCCTCCCCCGCCCCGATGCACCTGGTGGTCCAGCAGATGGTCGACGCGCGGGCGGCCGGCGTCGTGTTCACCGCCGACCCCGCCACCGCGCGGCGCGACCTCATGGTGATCGACGCCGTCGCCGGGCTGGGCGAGAGCCTGGTCGACGGCACCGCCTCCCCCGACCACCTCGTCCTGGACGCCGACGGCCGGGTGGCGGTGCGCGAGACCGGCACACCGCCCGTCCTGACGGATGTAGAGGCCGCGGCGATCCGAGACGGCGCGGTCCGCGTGGCACGGCACCGGGGTCGGCCCATGGACCTGGAGTGGGCGATCGACCGCGCCGGGCGACTGTGGTGGCTGCAGGCGAGGCCCGTCACGAGCCTGCCCGCAGACCTCGGGGGGAAGGACTCCACGCTCGCCGGCGACGACCACGTCTACACCCGCTGCAACATCGGCGAGATGATGCCGGGCGCCTTCTGCCCGCTGACCGCCTCGGTGTCCGGGTACGCGATCGACCACGCGATGCAGATGATCCAGGTCGTCGCCCGCGCCCAGCCGGGCTACGAGCGGCCGTGGCTGCAGGTCGGCTACTTCTCCGGGCACATGTTCCTCGACCTCACCGAGGGCACGGCGTTGAGCTCGGGCCTGCTCGGCAACTCGCTCGAGCAGTTCTCCACCTCGATCTGCGGGCGCGTGGTGGACGAGCTCGTGCCCAAGCCCCCGCAGCCGTTCCTGCGCCGACTCGGCAACACCGTGCGGCTGTCGACGTTCGCGCTCACCGCCGGGCCCGCCGTGCGGCGGCTCGGTGCGCAGATCGCCGACTGGGAGGTCCCCGGCGGTGACGCGCGCGGCGGCCGGGGCGACGGGGGCGGCGGCCGGGGCGACGCCGATCCCCTGGCGGTGTGGCGGCAGCTCGAGGCGGGCGTCGAGCTGTACTGCGCGGTGACGCTGACGCACGTGCGGTCGTCGTCCAGGGCCGCCGTCGCCGCCAACGTGCTGGAGAGCGTGCTCATCCGCCGCGCGGTGGCTGCCGGACGCGGCGAGGATGACGGCCGCGCGGAGGCGTCCCGGCTCATGGCCGGTGCCGCGGACGTGGAGAGCGCGGTGATGCTGGCCGAGCTCGACTCGGTGGTGCGGGCGCTCGCCGCGGACGGGCCGGCCGCCGAGCGCTTCACGGCGGACCAGCCCGGCGACGCGGTCGCGGCGGTGCTCGCCTCGCCCGACGCGTGGGGCGTGGCACTGCGCCGGTTCCTGGCCCGGCACGGTCACCGCGGGTACCGCGAGCTGTGCATGCGCGACGCCTCCTGGGCCGACGACCCGGAGGGGTTGGGCGCGATGATGCAGGTCATGGTCCGATCCACGCTCGACCGGGGCGGGCGGGCCGCGGAGACCGCCGATGTGCCCGAGCCCGCGTCCCGCGCGATCCGGGTGCTCGCCCGGCTCGCGCGTGGCGGGGCGAGGGGCCGGGAGGAGACCAAGTCGAGGATGGCGCTGATGGCGCACGCGCTCAAGCGCGGGTACCGGCATCTCGGCGAGGTGCTCGCGGCGGACGGGCGGCTGCCCGACGCGGACCTGGTGTTCTTCCTCGACCGGCCCGAGCTCGCGCGCGTCGTCGGCGCCTCCGGCCCCGTGACCGGCGGGCTCGGCTCCGGCGGCGACCGCGCGGTGGCGGACCTGATCGCCCGCGCCGGACAGCGTCGTGAGGCGCTGGCCTACCAGGAGGCGCTGGAGTTCCCGGACGTCTCCGTCGGGCGGCCGGTGCCGCTGATCGCCCGGCCGCCGCGGGAGACGGCGGGCGGCGAGATCGTGGGCCGACCCGCGAGCCGCGGCACCGTCCAGGGCGTGGTGCGGGTCGCGCGCTCGATCGTCGACGCCCGCGAGGTCCGGCCCGGCGAGGTACTGGTCGCTCCGGTGACGGACGTGGGCTGGACGCCGTACTTCACGGTGATCTCCGCCCTGGTCACGGACATCGGCAGCTCCGTCTCGCACGGCGCGGTAGTCGCCCGCGAGTACGGCCTGCCGTGCGTGGTGAACACCATCGTCGCCACGCAGATCCTGCGCACCGGCGACCGGGTCCGGGTGGACGGTGATCGCGGTGTCGTGACGCGGCTGGACGAGTGAGCGGGGCGGTGCCGCCGGATCCCGCGCCGGGTCGCCGTGCACCACCCTCTTGCGCGGCCGCGTCCCCGGGCGAAGACTTCCCACCACCACGACCAGCTCTCCGACAGGAGCCCCCCCATGTCATTCCAGGCGTATCTCGACACGATCGAGACCAAGACCGGACTGACCCCGCGCCAGCTCGTCGAGAAGGCGACCGACCGCGGCTTCGGCCCGGGAACGAAGGCCGGCCCGATCCTGGCGTGGCTCAAGGAGGACTACGACCTCGGCCGCGGGCACGGGATGGCGCTGGTCCACGTCATCACCAAGGGCCCGAAGATCAGTGACAAGCACGTGGGATCGGGCGGCTCGCACGCAGACGCCTCGGACACCCTCTGGCTGGACGGGGCGGCCACCAATCCGAACCGCTGACGGGTCCGCGGTCGCCCAGTGGCGCGTCCCCCGGGACCCTGCTAGAGGTGGAGGTCCACGCGCCCCCACGCCACGAGGAGGACGAGATGAGTGCCCAGGACAGGATTGACCCGGACGAGTACACGCCGGGCCCGGACTCCGTCACCGCCCCCGAGGAGTACGAGCCGGAGGTCGACGTCGCCGATCCGTTCCGCGAGGCGAATCCCGCCGACGTCGCGGAGCAGACCGTGGAGGTCCCGGTCGACGACGGCGACCCGGAGGAGGGTGACGACGACGAGGTCGGCTGATGCCGTGACAGGACCACGAGGGGCCGGTTCCGCGGGAGCCGGCCCCTCGTGATGTCGCCGAGGTGCGTTACTCGCAGGCGATGCCGTCGTTGTCCCGATCGAGGGCGGGCCGGTACGCCGCGTCGCCACGGTAGATCGGGGCGATGCCCAGGCGACGCGCCTCGGTGCAGTTGGCCACGTGGTGGACCGGCGCCGGGGCGGCCTGGACGACGCGCGCCGGAGCGGGCGCAGGAGCCGGGGCCGGGGCGGGTGCAGGGGCCGGCGCGGGCGCGGGCAGTGCAGCCGGGGCGGCCGCCGGCGGCACGAACGGCGTGGCCCACACGAACGGGAACGGGAGCGCGGGCAGCGGCGCGGCCTCGGAGCCCATGGGCACGGGTACGACCACCGGCGCGATATCGGGCACCTGGACGGTCCACGGCCCCGCCTGGACATCGGCGGCCGACGCCACGGGCGCGGTAGCGAGAACAGCCGCGGCCACCAGGCCGAACGCAGCGAGTGGACGAGCAAGCATGGAGACTCCTCAGTGAATTCTGAGCGCCTGGACGGCACCGATAAGCAGTGACTTACTACTCGCCCAGAAAGTTATCACCAGTCCGATCGCCCCGTGTCACCGCCTTCTCATTCCCCGTCGTTGCGCCTACCCGGCGACCGCCGATATCCTTGCGCCACCAGAAGGGGAGTATCCCTCGCACGCATCGTCGTCACTACGGTCCACGGGCCCGGCGGAGCGGGCCGCGCACGAGCGATGGCCGGGAGAGACCTTCGATCACCCACTGATCGAAAGGTCCCCGTCATGGACACCCCGCTCTGGCTCTGGTCGGCCGTCATCGCCTTCATCGTCGCGATGCTCGCGATCGACCTCCTCGCACACCGCCGCGCCCACGTCATCCGCGTGACGGAAGCGGCCGCCTGGTCGGCGGTCTGGGTCGCGATCGGAGTGGGCTTCGGCGCGATCATCTGGGCCGTCTGGGGCGCTGATCTCGGCCAGCAGTACTTCGCCGGCTACCTCATCGAGAAGTCTCTGGCCGTGGACAACGTCTTCGTCTGGGCGATCATCTTCGCCCACTTCGCGGTGCCCCCGCAGTTCCAGCACCGGGTCCTGTTCCTCGGCGTGGTGGGGGCACTGGTGTTCCGTGGCATCTTCATCGCGGGCGGAGCGCTGCTCATCCAGAACTTCTCGTGGATCCTCTACGTCTTCGCCGCGTTCCTCCTGTACACGGGCGTGCGCATGATCCGTCAGCGCGACGAGCACCTCGACCCCGACCAGTCGCGGGTGCTGAGGGCCTTCCGCCGGGTCGTGCCCATGACGGACACCTTCCACGGCCAGCGGCTGCTGGTCCGCAAGGGCGGCGTGCTCATGGCCACCCCCTTGTTGGCCGTGCTCGTGCTGGTCGAGACGACCGATGTGGTCTTTGCCGTCGACTCCATCCCCGCCATCTTCGCCGTCACCGACGAGGTGTTCCTGGTATTCACGGCCAACGCGTTCGCGATCCTGGGTCTGCGAGCGATGTACTTCCTGCTCGCCGATCTGATCCACCGGTTCGCGTACCTCAAGGTCGGACTGGCGCTGGTGCTGATGTGGGTGGGCGTGAAGATGCTGCTGAAGATCGACGTCTACTACATCCCGACCCCCGTCTCGCTGGCCGTCATCGCCACGATCCTCACCGTGTCGGTGGTGGCGAGTCTGCGGGCGACGCGCGGACAGGACCGGCGGAGCCTGCCGACCCCGGCCGAACCGCCGTTCCGCATCGCGACCCCGGACGAGGACGCGCGGCTCGAACCGACGTTCGGCCGCGAGCGCTCCCGCGACCGCTCGGAACGGCCCGCCGCCGCACCGCCGCGCTGACCGACGAACCGGCCGCGAAGGCGCGGTGAGACCGCCTTCGCGGCGGGGATTGTCGGCCCGCCCGGCGGTCCGGGTGACGGGTTATAACTTCTCGTCGACAGGGGTAGGGTCGGCCTCAACGCCGGTGAGCCCCTCACTCGCACGGCTTCATCGGCGCCACTCTAGGAAAGGGCCGATCATGAGTGTCAACAGTTTCAACTCGCGAGACGCACTGTCGGTCGGAGGCGTCGACTACGAGATCCACCGTCTCGACCGCGTCTCCACCGAGGTACCACTCCCCTACAGCCTGAAGGTGCTCCTCGAGAACCTTCTCCGTAACGAGGACGGCCGCGTGGTGACGGCCGAGCAGGTCGACGCCCTCCGCGCGTGGAATCCCCGCGCTCCGTCGGAGCGGGAGATCCAGTACACGCCCGCCCGGGTCCTGATGCAGGACTTCACGGGCGTGCCGTGCGTCGTCGACCTGGTCGCGATGCGCGACGCGATCACAGAGCTCGGCGGGGACGCCAAGAAGATCAACCCGCTCATCCCCGGTGAGCTGGTGATCGACCACTCGATCATCGCCGACGTCTTCGGCCGCCCGGACGCCTTCCAGGTCAACGCGGATCTCGAGTTCGGGCGGAACCAGGAGCGCTACCAACTCCTGCGCTGGGCGCAGGAGTCGTTCGCCGATTTCCTCGTGGTCCCGCCGAACACCGGGATCTGTCACCAGGTCAACCTCGAGTACCTGTCCCGGGTCGTCTTCACGCGGGAGGGCGAGGACGGGATGCGGCAGGCGTACCCGGACACGCTGGTCGGCACCGACTCGCACACGCCGATGGTCAACGGCCTCGGTGTGCTCGGCTGGGGTGTCGGCGGCATCGAGGCCGAGGCGGCGCTGCTCGGGCAGCCGATGAGCATGCTCATCCCGGAGGTGATCGGCCTCAAGCTCAGCGGCGAACTACGGGAGGGCACTACCGCGACGGACCTGGTCCTGCACGTCGCGGAGCTACTGCGCCAGACCGGTGTCGTCGGCAAGTTCGTCGAGTTCTTCGGCCCCGGCGTCTCGAGCGTGCCGCTGGCCAACCGGGCCACGCTGGGCAACATGAGCCCGGAGTACGGGGCCACGTGCGCGATCTTCCCCGTCGACTCCGAGACGCTCGACTACCTGCGGCTGACCGGCCGGTCCGACGAGCAGATCGAGCTCGTCGAGGCCTACGCCAAGGAGCAGGGCCTCTGGCACGACCCGGACTCGCCGGCGGAGTACACGCAGGTCATCGAGCTCGATCTCGCGAGCGTGGAGCCCTCGATCGCCGGCCCCCGGCGGCCGCAGGACCGCATCGAGCTGGGCGAGGCCCCGGCCGTCGTCCTGAGCAACCTCGCGGAGGAGAAGGAGCGGTCCGGGCAGCGGCCGGGCAGCGTGGACGACGCCGCCGAGGACACCTTCCCCGCCAGCGACCCGATCGCGTTCAACCCGGATGCGGCCACGGACGACCCGCCGCGGCAGTACTCCGAGGAGCAGCTGACCGCCAATGCGAAGGCCGGGTGGCCCAGTGACCCCGCCGAGGTCCTGTTGGGCGACGACTCCCCCGTGATCGTCGACCACGCGGACGTGGTCATCGCGGCGATCACCTCGTGCACCAACACGTCCAACCCGTCGGTCATGATCGGCGCCGCGCTGCTGGCCAAGAAGGCGGTCGAGAAGGGCCTCGCCCCCAAGCCGTGGGTCAAGACGACCCTGGCCCCGGGCTCCCGCGTGGTGACCGACTACTACGAGCGGGCCGGCCTCACCCCGTACCTGGAGCGGCTGGGCTTCGACCTGGTCGGCTACGGCTGCACCACGTGTATCGGCAACTCCGGACCGCTCACCCCGGCCGTGAGCAAGGCCGTCAACGACAAGGACCTCAACGTCGCGGCGGTCCTGTCCGGAAACCGCAACTTCGAGGGGCGCATCCACCCCGAGGTCAAGATGAACTTTCTGGCGTCGCCGCCGCTGGTCATCGCCTACGCGCTCGCCGGGTCGATGCGGAAGGACCTGCTCGAGGATCCGCTGGGCACCGGCTCGGACGGTCAGCCGGTCTACCTCCGCGACATCTGGCCCAGCTCGGCGGAGATCAAGGAGGTCGTGGACGCCAACCTCGAGGCCGACATGTTCACCAAGGGATACGCCGACGTCTTCACCGGCGACGAGAACTGGCGCGGGATGAGCGTGCCGGCGGGTGACAAGTTCGACTGGAGCGAGGACTCCACGTACATCCGCCGGCCGCCGTACTTCGACGGCATGACGGTGGATCCGGAGCCCATCCGCGACATCACCGGTGCCCGCGCGCTCGCCCTGCTGGGGGATTCGGTGACGACCGACCACATCTCACCGGCGGGAGCCATCAAGGCCTCCTCCCCCGCGGGGAAGTACCTCCAGGAGCAGGGCGTCGAGCCGGCGGACTTCAACTCGTACGGGTCGCGGCGCGGCAACCACGAGGTGATGATCCGCGGCACCTTCGCCAACGTGCGTCTGCGCAACCAGCTGGCGCCCGGCACGGAGGGCGGCGTCACGACGCATTTCCCCAGTGGCGAGCAGACGAGCATCTACGACGCGTCGATCCGTTACGCCGAGGAGGGCGTGCCGCTGGTGGTGATCGCCGGCGCCGAGTACGGGTCCGGCTCGTCGCGGGACTGGGCGGCCAAGGGCACGAAGCTGCTCGGGGTGAGGGCGGTGATCGCGGAGTCGTACGAGCGGATCCACCGCTCGAACCTCATCGGGATGGGCGTGCTGCCGCTGCAGTTCCCCCAAGGCGAGTCCGCCTCCAGCCTGGGGCTGAAGGGCGAGGAGGTCTTTTCGATCACCGGTCTCGACGGGCAGGAGTCGGTGCCGGGCGAGGTCACTGTCCGCGCGGGCGAGGGTGACGAGGCGGTCGAGTTCACCGCCAAGGTCCGCATCGACACCCCTGCGGAGGAGGCGTACTACCAGCACGGCGGCATCCTGCCGTACATGCTGAGGCAAATGCTCTGATCGCCCTCGGCGGGGCTGCTTCTCATGAGCCGCACCGCCGAGCACGACAGCGTCCCGCGCACCGTGCCCGAGGGGCAGGCGCGCGGGACGCGTCTCTGGCCGAACCAACCCGTCACGCCCACCACCGCGGGTAGCGTCCGGATATATGCAGACCTCGCCTGACCCGGCCACTGACGTCACTTCATCCGGCCGGTCGCAGGTCGTCGTCGAGCGGCACGACGAGATCGCGGTGATCCGGCTCAACCGCCCGGACAAGCTCAACGCGGTCACGTCGCAGAACCTGACGGACCTCATCTCCGCCCTCGACACATGCGATGCCGACGATGATGTCCGCGCCGTAGTGCTCACCGGAACGGGTCGGGCGTTCTGCGCGGGCGCCGACCTCTCGGGGGGCGGGGACACCTTCGTCGCGGAGGCCGACGCGGACACGGGCGAGGCTCCGCCGGACACCGGCGGGCAGGTGGCGCTACGGATCTACCGGATGACCAAACCGGTCATCTCCGCGATCAACGGTTCCGCCGCCGGGGTGGGCGTGACCATGACCCTCCCGACGGACGTCCGCATCGCGGCCGACAACGCCCGGTTCGGATTCGTCTTCACCCGCCGCGGGCTGGTACCCGAGGCGTGTTCGTCCTGGTTCCTGCCCCGCGTCGTGGGCATCTCGGCGGCAGTGGAATGGACGGTGGGAGGCCGCACCATCCCCGCTACCGAGGCCCTGGAACGCGGCCTGGTCCGCGAACTGCTCCCCGCCGACGAGGTCCTCCCCCGCGCCCTCGCGCTCGCCCGCGAGATGACCCGCGGAACGGCCCCCGTGTCGGCCGCGCTGACCCGCCAGTTGATGTGGCGGATGCTCGGCGCGCCCGACCCGGAGGTCGCCCACCGCGCGGAGTCCATCGGGATCTACACCCGCGGGCGGTCCGCCGATATCCGCGCGGGTGTCACCGCGTTCCTCGCCAAGGAGGAACCGGACTTCCCCGACCGGGTGTCCGACGGACTGCCCGACCTCTTCACCTGACCCGGGGCCGGCCGCCGTCGCTCGTCCCCCACCCCTGACCCGCCGCCACCTGCACGTGAAGGAGTAACCCATGAGCACTGTCGACCTCACCGGACGCGTCGCAATAGTCACCGGATCGACGGCCGGACTGGGCGCGCGGTTCGCCCACGTGCTGGCCGGGGCCGGCGCCACGGTCATCGTCACCGGCCGCCGGACCGAGCGGCTCACCGAGGTCGTCGACTCGATCACCGGGCTCGGCGGAACAGCACACGGCGTGCGGCTCGACGTGGCCGACGCGGGCTCGATCGAGGAGTGTCTCACCGAGGTGACGGAGAGGATCGGCACGCCGCAGATCCTGGTCAACAACGCGGGAATCCCCGACGCCCGACGCGCGCACAAGATGCCGCTCGAACTGGTGGACGCGGTTCTCGACACCAATATCCGCGGCCCGTGGCTCATCGCGACCGGAGTGGCACGCCGGCTGATCGCGGCCGAACTCCCGGGCCGGATCGTCAACATCTCGTCGATGAACTCCTTCCACTACGCGGGTGAGGCGGCCGCGTTGTACGCCACCACCAAGGCGGCGGTGAACCGGATGACCGAGACGCTGGCCGTGGAGTGGGCGCGACACTTCATCAACGTCAACGCCATCGCGCCGGGCGCGTTCGAGTCGGAGATGATGGACGGGATGCTCGAGCGGATGGGTGACATCGCGCCGGGCTTCCCCCGTAAGCGGATCGGCCGACAGGATCAGTTGGATTCGACGTTGCTCTACCTGGTCTCCGACGCGTCGGACGCGGTCACGGGAACCGTGGTGAAGGTCGACGACGGGCAGATCCACCGCTGACACGGGCCGAGCCGCGGGACGCGCGACTCGGCCCACCCCGGCTCGCGGCGTCAGCTCACTGTGCCCCGCACCGCGCGAGGTCGGTCTCCACCAGCGGTTCGCCGACGGGGGTCACGTAGGTCACCATGAGCACCACGTCCTCGGTCCCTTCGTTGAACGCCTCGTGAGGGAGTTTGGCGTCCTCGACGATCGCCTCGCCCGCGTGGAAGGTGCGGGATCCTCCCGGGAAGGACTCGGAATAGTGGGTGATCTGTCCCTGCTTGACCACACCGATGAGCTGCCCGTGGTGGCAGTGCATGGTGGTTCCGGTGCCGGCGCTGATCGTGATCTCCCGGAACGTCACGGCCACGCCGTCCTCACCGGCGACGGCCACCTCGACCGGATCCTCCTGCAGACCCTGCACGATGTCCACGGCGAGGACCGGCTGCGATCCCCTGATCGGCGAGGCGGGAGGGGGCGTCACCGACGCATCGGGGCTGAGGCCTCCGGACTCGTCGGAACCACATGCCGAGGCTGCGAGGACGCAGGCCCCTGCGAGAAGGGCTGTGCCGCGTCGGAGCGCTCTGTGCCGCATAGGTGGAACCTCGAGTCTGGCTCGGATCGGCACCAGGGGCGTGTCGACCGTGGGGTCACGCTAGCGCAGCCCGCAACCTGAGAACAGCGAAATGTTGACATAGCCCCCGAGACGAAGTGTGTTCCGCGCGCCCCCATCTCGGAGAGGACGCGCGGAACACCGCCCGGCTCACACGGGTGCGGGTTGGGCTCAGTCCTCGGCGACGGAGACACTGACCTCGATGTTGCCCTCCACGGCGCGGGAGTAGGGGTACATCGCGTGGGCGAGCTTCGCCAGCTCGTCGGCCTGGCCGGATTCGAGCCCGGGGATGATCACCTCGAGTTGGACGGCGAGGTCGATGCTCTCCTCGCCCGAGCGCACCAGGGAGACGCGGGCGCCCACGGACGAACCGTCGATCGTGACCTTCTTCTGCCGCGCCGCGCTCTGCAGGGCGGAGTGGAAGCAGGCGGCGTAGCCGGCGGCGAACAGCTGCTCGGGGTTGTTGCCCTCCCCCGACCCGCCGAGTTCCTCGGGCGGGGCCAGCTCCAGGTCCACGGCCTTGTCGGCGGTGGCCACGTGGCCGTCGCGGCCTCCCCCGGTGGACAGGGCTTCAACGGTGTAGAGAGCATCGGACATCGCGTTCTCCTCCAGGTGTGGGGTGCAGGTGTGGCCCAACGTACGCCGCCGGAGCGGGCGTTGTCGGGGGCCGCCGAGCCCCTTCCGGCGACCGCGAGTGATTCGGAGCCGCTCGGTGCCCGGATGCGAGCCGACCGCCCGATGCCGTCCACCAGCGTGGACAGAGCTCGGCGTGCCTCCGCTGCTCAGCGGCGGGCCATCTCCTCTTGACGCTCTCCGGGCTCACCCCGGCCCTGGTCGTCGCGCTTGAGCTTCAGGAGCCGCCGCACGCGCTTGATGACGAACCACAGCAGCAGCACGGCGATGATCGCCAGTACCAGGTTGGACAGCACGCCGCTCCACTGCTCGAGGACGGGCTTGATGGCGGGTCCGAAGGCGTAGCCGGAGCCGATCCAGATGGCGTTCCACACGCCGGACCCGAGCAGGGTGTAGGCGGTGAAATTCACCAGCGGCATGCGTTCGATGCCGGCGGGGATGGAGATGAACGAGCGCACGAGCGGCACGCAGCGGCCCAGCAGGACGGCGACGCCACCCCACTTCGCGAAGAACGCCTCGGCCTTGTCGAAGTCCTCGTACTCGAGCAGGGGGATGCGTCCGACGAGTCGTCTCGTGCGGTTGCGGCCGAGCGCGGCGCCGATGGCGTACCAGATCCAGGCGCCGAGGAGCGCTCCCAGGGTCGCCGCCGCCCAGGCGAGCCAGAAGTTCATCCGCCCCTCGTAGGCGAGGAATCCGGCGCCGGGCAGGACGGCCTCGGAGGGGATGGGCGGCAGGAACGTCTCGAGCAGGATCGCGATTCCCACGCCGAGCTCCCCGAGGGTCTCCATGAGCTGGAGGATCCACCCGATGAACCCCTCGTATCCGGCGGAGGGGTCGGTGGGCGATGTGGCGGCGAGTGTCAGCACAGGGGAAAGTGTAGGGGTTTTCCGCGCCCGGCCCGGTTCCCCGCGTAGCGGCGGGGGCGGGCGATGCGGGGGTCGATAGCGGTCACGACGGTGGCGGCGGTGGCGACGACCTCACTCCGGGGAGCCCGCCGCGTACGCGGCGGCGAGGTCCCGCAGAGCGGCGTGGTCCTCCCCCAACAGGTTCATGGGCGAGCGACGGCCGACGAGACCGTGACTCGGTGTGGCCCACCATGCCGCCGCGAGGTCAGGGTGGTGGCCCGCGTCGAGGAGGCGATTGACCACGGCCACGATGTTGTCGGGCCGTCGGGGGTCGAAGTGGGCCAGTTGGAACACCGGGTAGACCCATCGGCGGTCCCCGCGCAGGGCGATGAGCCGACCCTCGCGTGCGAACGTCCGCAGCGAGTCGGCGGGGGCGGAGGCCGGGAGGACGCCGCGTCGGGTGAGTATGTCGCCCGCCTCTGTCGAGCACACGTGGGGCAGCTGGAGCACCACGCTTCGGGTCGCGCGGGAGATCGTGGCGCGTCGGCTCATCGCGGCAGCACTCGCCGGGCCCCGCAGCGGGTCACGGGTTCGATCCCCTGTCGCCGCGCGTCCGGGGACCCGCACCGGATCACTGATGGGATCACCGAGCGCGATGCGTCCGGCCCGCAGGGCGCGGTCGATCTGGGCGGCGACTCCGCTGTAGGCGCCGCGTCGGCGTAGTTCCTTGACGACGGCGTCGGCGAACTGGTGGTCATCGAGCTCTCTGAGGGCGCGATCCACCCTGGCCGCGGACCCTGTCCCCGGCGTGATCACCCGATTCTGAACTGCCATCGCGACCACCCACCTTCTGGGCGGAATTTTAGTGCCGTCGACGTCAGCGCGGAATACGGAATCCGTGCCGCCGCGTAAAGATCGCGTTAACGGCACTTTCGGGCGGCCGCGAGCTCCGGGGACGCCTCCGGTCCGACCTCGCCGTCCGACCCGCCTGGCACTGCGGTGAAGTAGACGCCGCCAAGGAACACACACCTGACGGCCGAATCCCATAGTACGGGCGTTTTGCATTCCGCACTCATGTTTCCGCGGTTCTCGTCTCACTGAGCACGCCTCAACTCGGCCGCCCGCCGCGCGAGGAACCGCCGCTCGGGCATCGACGTCGCCTCCGCCGCGGCACGCGCGTAGAGCTCCGCGGCCACGCCGACCTCCCCGGCCTCGGCGTGGAGATGGGCCCGCGCCGCGGTACGCCGGGGCACCGTGTCCGGTACCCCGGCCAGGGCGGCGAGCCCGGCGTGCGGGCCGTCGGCGTGCCCCACCGCGACCGCCCTGCCCAACCGGGCGACCGGGCTGTCGCGAATCGCGAGCAATTCGTCGTACCACTCGACGATCTGCACCCAGTCCGTCTCGGCGGCAGACCGCGCATCGGCGTGCAGCGCGGCGATCGCCGCCTGCGCCTGATACTCCCCCAGCTGATCGCTCGAGAGCGCTGCCCGCAGGATCGCGATCCCCTCCGCGATCGCGTCCGCGTCCCATCTGGTGCGGTCCTGCTCGGCGAGGGGGATGAGCTCGTCGTCGTCGCCCCCCTGCCCCGCGCCGGGCCCGCGCCCGCCAGCCCCACCTCGCGCCGCGCCCCCGAACCGCGCCGGACGGCGCGCGTGGTGCAGCACCATCAGCGCGAGCAACCCACGCACCTCGGGGTGGTCGACGATCGCGGCGAGCTGCCGCGTCAGGCGCAGCGCTTCGGCGGCCAGGTCGACCTCGCCTGTGTACCCCTCGTTGAAGACCAGGTAGAGGACGCGCAGGACCGTCGCGACGTCGCCGGGTCGGTCCAGGCGGTGACCGGCGAGGGTGCGTTTGGCGCGGCTGATGCGCTGCGCCATGGTCGCCTCGGGGACGAGGAACGCCCACGCGATCTGACGTGTCGTCAGGCCGCCCACGGCGCGGAGGGTCAGCGCGATCGCCGACGGCATCGGCAGCGCCGGGTGCGCGCACAGGAAGTAGAGCCAGAGGGAGTCGTCGACGACGAGCGGCGCGGACTCCGGCTCCCCCACCGCCCGTTGCTCGCGGCGCCGGCGGGCCGTGTCCGAACGGGCGGAGTCGAGGAACTTGCGCCACGCCACCGCGATCAGCCAGGCGCGCGGGTCGCGCGGCGGGTCGGTACACCAGACCCGCAGGGCGTCCACCAGGGCGTCCTGGACGGCGTCCTCGGCCGCGGCGAAGTCGGCTCCGCGGCGGACGAGGGCGTTGATCACCTGCGGCGTCAGTGCCCGCAGGTCGGGAGCGGTCATGGCCGCCCTCCTCAGGTCACGACGTGCGCGGGTTGCCCTTCTGCAGGCGGTCAATGTGCTCGGACGCCTCGGCCTTGGTCAGCGTCGCCGGGAGCTCTTCGCCGGCCTCGCGGGCGAGGGTGTCGAGGTAGCTCTTCTGCGCCTCGGTCATGGGCTCGTCGCCGGTGACCCAGTCATCGGGGTCGCGTCGGATCGAGCCCCCGCCGGCGCTGCTGCCCTCGGGATAAGGCGCGCCGAGGGTCTCTTCCCGGGGGTTCTGGCTGGCGTCGGGTGTCGGGGAGGTCATGCCCGCACGCTACGCCCGCGCCGGGGGCCGGACCACCGCCTGCGGGCCCGCCAGGTGGCCCGGCGGCCCTGGCAGGTGGCCCTGGCAGGTGGCCCCGGCAGGCGGCCCGTCGGGCCCTGGCCTCGTCGAGTGGTCAGAAACGCGCGGAATCCACGCTCGCCTTCTGGCGAAACGTGCGCGAAATCGACCCCACGATGCCGGGGCGCGACTCACCGTCCGAGCCCCGGGCGTTCGATGCCGGCCCTCGCCCGCCCGCAGTTGTCCACAGGCCCGAGTTATCCACAATCCACCCCGAGATCAGGCGCCGATCCTCCGGGCGCCGCCGGTGGCTGCGTCAGAGTCACAGCCATGACCGAACCACGACGCGGGCCCGGCCGCCTCTCCCCCGGACCGCGGCGCACGACCGAACTGCATGCGGTGTTCGGGACCCATCGCGCCCCGAAGAACTACCGCCGGGTCCACCAGGGGGTCTGGGAGCCCGTCGACGCGCGCACCACGCCGATCACCCGTCTGGCCGCGGCGACACTGGCGTGCCCGCACGCAGTGGCCACCGGCTGGCTCGCCGCGGAGATCCACGGCCATCCGTGGGTTCCCCGCGACTACCCGGTCGAAGTCGCTGTCGGACGGAGGCGGGTGCGTCGACCGGGGATCACCGCGCGGCGCTACGAGATCCCGGACGCGCACGTCGACACCATCCTCGCTGCGGACGGCAGTCCACTCCGCCTCGCAAGCCCGGAGTGGGCGATGTTCGACCTGGCCAGGCACCTCGACCGGACGGAAGCGATGGTCGCGCTCGACGGCGGTTGCCGCATGGGGGCAGGCCTCGATGTGCGGTCCGCGATTCCCGACCTCCTCGCCCGGTACCCACAGCGGCGGGGCTGCCGCATCGCGCTCGAACGTTGCGCCCTGGTCGAGCCGCGAACGGAGTCCCCGATGGAAACCAGACTCAGGTTGTTCCTGATCGACCTGGGGTTGACCGACTTCCGCATCCAGTTCGCACCGCCGGGACTGCCGTATCGGGTGGACTTCGTGTTCGTGGAGCGCAAGGTCGCGGTGGAGTACGACGGGGCCGGCCATCGAACCGCCGCCCAGCACGGTCGCGACGTCGAGCGTCTGAACCGCCTCCGCGCGGCCGGGTGGCGGGTCATCCAGGTGACGGCGTCCATCTTCTACCGGCGCCGCGAGGAGCTGGCCGCGCAACTCCTCGCGGCGCTGGCCTGAGAAGGGCCGAGACGCACCCCTCTGGGGCGCGTCGACTCGGCCGGATCTCGTCGAGTGGTCACAAACGCGCGCCTGCTCGAAGTGCCACCTGGGACGACGTGATCGAAATCGACCCCGCGATGATCGGCATGCGCCGGTGGGCCGGCGGCGGGCTCACGCCGACGGGCCGGTAGCGGCACGCGGCGGTGGGTAGCGGGCGCACACCGACGGCCCGGACGCGGGCGCTCAGTCCTCGATCTCGGTCGGCGCGGTGAGCAGCGGCCGCAACTCGAGCCACTCGCGGATCGGCTCACCACCCGGGCCCGGAGCCGCGGACAGCTCACCCGCCAACTCGACGGCCCTGTCGTAGTCCGCGACATCGATGATCATCCAGCCGGCGATGAGATCCTTGGTCTCCGCGAAGGGGCCATCGGTCAGCGGGGGCCTACCCTCGCCGTCGTACCGCACCCACGTCCCCGACTCCGACAGCGCGTGGGAGTCCACGTACTCCCCGCTCTCCCGCAGCCGGTTGGCGAAATCCTCCATGTACTGGAAGTGCGCGGACGCCTCCTCGGAGGTCCACTCCCCCAGCGGCGGATAGGTGGGTTCCTCGGGCGCGGAGCCGCGATAGTGCTTGAGTAACAGGTACTTGGCCATGACGATCCTCCTCGTACTGTGCGACCCAGTGTGGTCGCTTCACTAGAGGGACGGAACCGCTCGGTGGATCTCGACATCGCGAAAAGGGGGACCCCCTGCAGAGCCGTCAGAAGCGTCCGCTATTGTTCTTTCTCGCAGCGCCAGCGAGCCAAAAGCGAGCCGGCGAAGCGATGCGGATGTGGCGCAGCTGGTAGCGCATCACCTTGCCAAGGTGAGGGTCGCGAGTTCGAATCTCGTCATCCGCTCGCACACGAGATGCCCCGGATCATCGGTCACCGACGATCCGGGGCATCACTCGTTTCGGGGCACCCCGCCCCGCGTCACCGCGCCGCCCGACCGCCCGCCCCGCGTCACCGCGCCGCCCGACCGCCCGCCCCGCGTCACCGCGCCGCCCGACCGCCCGCGCCGCGTCACCGCGCGCCCCCGCGCGCCCGCCTCACGCCCCCGCCGCCCTCCCTACGCACCCGCGCGCCGCCGGAGGAACTCGGCGATCAGCCCCTCGACCCCGGACCGCACGAGGGCGCGCACCTGATCGGCGGAGAGCACCCCGGGCGTGGTGACGGTGGTGGTGCCGAGCCCGGCGGTGAAGGCGAACAGCGCCCTCGCGAGTCCGTCGAGCTCCTCCTGCGTCGGCTCGACGTCCGAGGTGCGGGCGAAGTGATCAGCGAGGTGCGCGGAGAGATTGTCGAGGGTCGAGCGGGCGTAGTTGTTGAGCACCTCCGAGAGCGGGGCGCTGCTCAGGCTGGCGGCCTGGAACACGGTGAGCACCCGCCAGAACCGCGGGGATCCACCGGTGTTGGGCAGGATGCTCACGGCCGCCTCCGTCCACTCCTCGAGGTTGGTGGACCAGCCGCCGCCCGGTGGGGCGAGTTCGGCGAGTGCGGTGAGCAGCGCGGCTTCGAGCAGGTCATTCTTGCCGCTGTAGTAGTGGGTGATGTAGCCCGTGGTCACACCCAGGCGGCTGGCCACACGGCGCATCGACAGGTGGTCCATGCCCGCGTCGGCGACGAGGTCGCACGCCGCCTCGGCGATGAGTCGGCGCGCTTCGTCGCTCTTCGGTCCACCCGCACTACGCACCATCGTCCGTCCGTTCTCCTTCTCAGGGGGCCGCTGCCGGCCCCGCTCATGCCCCTGTCGGGCGTCGCCCACTCTCGGGCGTCGCCCACTCCCGAGCGCACGCCGCATCGGCACGCCGCATCGGCCCACGGCCGGGGTCTCCGGCCCGAACCGATCCGATCCGGTAGTTGTGACGCGCGACACCGTCGGCTACCGTATCCTTCGCACCGACTCATAACGGTCGTTATGAAGATTCTGCGCTCTGAACGCCGCGCCCCTCGACCCGGGGCCGGATCCGGTCGCGGCCCCGGGGTCCCGGGGGTCGGGCGCGTGTCCCACTACATCGAGAGGTCCCACTGTGAACGCAGGCCCCGCCAGCCAGCAGGCCACCATCCCGTCGGCTGATCAGATCGAGCGGCTGCTCCCCCACGAGGTGGCGGAGCAGCGGCTGACCTTCGGTGACGTCCTCGAGCGCCGCCGGGGCGATCAGCACCCGGGGCTCCTGTTCGAGGACGAGCAGTACTCCTGGGCCGAGGTGGTCGACCAGTGCGAGCTGCGCGCCAAGGCCATGTACCGGCTCCGCCGCGAGGACCGCGCGTTCCACGTGGGCGTGCTGCTGGAGAACGTGCCGGACTACATCTTCCTGCTCGGTGGCGCGGCGATGGCCGGCGCCACGATCGTGGGCATCAACCCCACGCGCCGGGGCGCGGAGCTCGCCGCGGACATCCGCAGCGTCGACTGCGACCTCATCATCACCGACGACTCGCAGCTGCACCTGCTCTCCGGCCTTGACACCGGCGTCGAGGAGGGCCGGATCTTCTCGATCGACAGCGCGGCCTGGCAGCAGGAGCTGGAGGCGGCCGCGGCCACGGAGCTGCCGTACATCGAGGCAGCGCACGAGCCGAGCACCCAGGTGCTGCTCACGTTCACCTCGGGCTCGACGGGCGCGCCGAAGGCCGTCATCTGCAGCACAGGCCGCCTGGCCTCGCTCTCGGCGATCAACCACCTGTCGTTCACGCGCAGCGACGTGACCTACAACTCGATGCCGCTGTTCCACGGCAACGCGATCTTCTCCTGCTGGGGTCCGTCGGTGTTCACCGGCGCGACCTTCAGCATGCGCCGCAAGTTCTCGGCCTCGGGCTTCCTGCCGGACGTGCTGAAGTTCGGCGCGACGTTCTTCAACTACGTCGGCCGTTCGCTGGCGTACATCCTGGCGGTGCCGGAGTCGCCGGAGGAGAAGCAGACGCGCCTGCGCCTGGTGTTCGGCACCGAGGCCTCCCCGCACGACCGGGACGAGTTCGAGCGTCGCTTCGGTACGCGGCCGATCGAGAGCTACGGCTCCTCCGAGGGCGCCGTGGTGATCAGCCTGACGCCGGATTCCCCGCGCAACGCGCTGGGGGTGCCGCCGGAGTTCATGGACGTGTGCATCCTGGACGCGAGCGGGCAGGAGTGCCCGCGCGCCGAGTTCGACGGCAACGGGCGTCTGCTCAACCCGGAGGTGGCGATCGGGGAGATCGCCAACCGCACGGGCGCCGCGATGTTCGAGGGCTACTACAAGAACCCGGACGCCACGGCCGAGCGCATCGAGGGCGCGACGTACCGTTCGGGCGACCTGGGGTACCGCGACGCCGACGGGTTCTTCTACTTCGCCGGCCGGGGCGGCGACTGGCTGCGCGTGGACAGCGAGAACTTCGCGGCCGCGCCGGTGGAGCGCATCCTCGCGCGCTACCCCGGCGTGGCGCTGGTGGCGGTGTACCCGGTGCCGGATCCGCGGACGGGCGACCAGGTCATGGCATCCATCCAGATGGTGCCGGGCACCGAGTTCGACCCGGAGTCGTTCGGCACGTTCCTGTCGGAGCAGGCGGACCTGGGCACCAAGTGGGCGCCCCGGTTCGTGCGGATCGTCAACACCATCCCCGTGACCGCGACGCGCAAGATCGACAAGAAGGTGCTGCGCCGCGAGTCTTGGCCGGTCGAGGACACGGTGTACGTGGGTGACACCAAGACGCACCGCTACCACGAGCTCGACGAGGCGGAGCGGACCGCGCTGCTCGCCGAGTACAAGACGTACGGCCGCTCCCCCGCCTGATCCTCGCCGCGCCGGCTGGTCGTCACCGCGCCGTCGCCGTCCCCGGATCCCGGGGGTGGTGGCGGCGCGGTCGTCGTTCCGCGCGCGGCGGCGCGATGACGCGCGAGGTCAGACCGACAACGACGACGACGACGACGAGATTCTCCGTCGACGAGGCGGGCCGCAGCTGGGGGTTTAGCTGTTCGACCCGTCGCGGCCGGTGGGGCGCACTACCCTCCTCCCATGAGCCGAGGCGCGTCCCTGCTGCGAGTGGCACTCGCGTACGTCGTCGCGATCACCGTGGGTCTGGCCTGGCTGGTGTGGGGCCCGGACACCGCACACCTGTGGCTGGACGGGCTGATCGCCGACCTCATCGCCACACTCGTGATCTTCGGATTCAGCCGCGCCTACGGGAATTCGAGCGTCTACGACGCCTACTGGTCGGTCATCCCTCCGCTGCTCGCGTTCTACTGGTGGGTGGCCGCCGACGCCGGCGTGAACGACGTCCGCTGGTGGCTCATGATGACCGTGCTGGTGGCCTGGGCCGTACGACTCACCGCGAACTGGGTCCGCACCTTCCCCGGCATGCACCACGAGGACTGGCGGTACCCCATGGTCCGCGGCCGGGCCGGCCGGTTCGGCATCGCGGCCGATCTGCTGGGCATCCACGTCTTCCCCACCCTGCAGGTCTTCGCCGGCCTCATCCCCGTCTACGTGGTGGCCACCCGCGCCGGCGAACCACTCGGCCCGCTCGACATCGTCGCGTTCGTCGTGGGCATCGCCGCACTCGCCCTGGAGACGGTCGCCGACCTGCAGATGCACCGCTTCCTCGCCACCGCCGCGCCCGGCCAGGTCATGCAGTCCGGGGTGTGGTCGTGGTCCCGCCACCCGAACTACGTCGGCGAGTGCGGCATCTGGCTCTCGATGGGCCTGTTCGGCCTGGCCGCCCGGCCCGCCGCGTGGTGGGTGCTGGCCGGGTTCGCCACCATGCTCGCGATGTTCCTGACCGTGTCCATCCCGATGATGGAGCGCCGCAGCCTCGAACGCCGCCCCCAGTACGGCGAGGTCATCCGGCGCGTGTCGCTCTTCCTGCCGCGCCCGCCCCGGAAGGCCGCCGCCCACACATGACCCGGCCCCGCGTCGTGGTGGTGGGCCTCGGCGACACCGGCGTCCTCACCGCGATCGCCCTGCGCGGGCACGCCGACGTGGTGGGCATCTCCCCCACGCCTGAGTTCATCAGCGGCCAGGAACTGGGACTGCGCCTGGCCCGGCCGCGGGCCTGGGAGCGGGACTACCGGATCGACTACTCCCGATTCCGCGGCCTCGACCGTGCCCGACTCGTCCACGGCAGCGCGACGCGACTGCACACCGATACCCGGACCGTGCGCGTCACGCTCGCGGACGGCTCACGGGTCGAGGAACCGTACGACCTCGTCGTCGTCGCCACCGGGGTTTCCAACGGGTTCTGGCGCCACCCCACGCTGCGCGACGCGGCGACCGTCGACGTCGAACTCGCCGGCCCCCACTCGCGCCTGGCCGCGGCGCGCACGGTCGCGGTGATCGGCGGCGGCGCGGCGGCCGTCAGCTCGGCGGCCCAGGTCGCGCAGCGGTGGCCACGCACCCGCGTCGACCTCTACTTCCCCGGCGACCGCGCCCTGCCCCACCACCACCCGCGCGTGTGGCACCGGGTGCGCGCCCGCCTCGACGGACTCGGTGTGGGCCTGCACCCCGGGCACCGCGCGGCGCTCCCGCCCGACGGCGACGACCGCGCGCTCACCGCGGGGCCCGTCGCGTGGAGCACCGGTCAGGCGCCGACCGACGCCGACGTGGTGGTGTGGGCGATCGGGCGCGTCTCGCCCCACACCGCGTGGCTGCCGCGCCACATGCTCGACGACCGCGGATTCGTCCGCGTCCTGCCGACGCTGCAGGTCCCCGGTCACCCGGACGTGTTCGCGGTGGGCGATGTGGCCGCCACCGACCCGCTGCGCACCTCCGCGCGCAACCGCGGGCACCGCCTGGTGGCCCACAACATCCGCGCGCACCTCGCCGGCGCCCCGCTTCGCGCGTACCGGCCCCCGTCACGACGATGGGGATCGGTGCTGGGGCCTATGGGCGACGGCCTCGTCGTGTTCACGCCCGCCGGGCACGGCGTCCGCGTCCCGCGGCGCGCGGCCGACCTCGTGCTCCAGCGGCTCATCACCCATCAGGGGATCTACGGCGGCGTCCGCGGCCCGCGACGGTGACGGCAAGGGGCTGGCGGCGGTCCGGAGTCGTTTAGGTGTCGATTCAGCAACTCATGGGAAATCGTAACGACACACTTATCTCCCCCGATCTAGAGTGCAGCTCTACCGCTCTCGGTGCCATCCGGACACCGGCGAGTTCCAGACAGCAAAGGGGTCCACCCATGATGTCGCAGCACCCACTCCACCTCCGACTCGCCGCCGTCAGCGGCGCCATCGCCCTCGCCGCCGCCGGTTCGACGGGCGTCGCCAACGCCCAGACCGGCTCGCTGGGGGTAGACCTCGGCCTCAACCTCGAACTGCTCCTCGGATCGGCGGGCCCGGGATCCGCCGACCTCGGGTCGCTCGAGCCCGGCTCGCTCTCCGCCGGTTCCCTCGACCCCGGCTCGGTGGGCCCCGGTTCCGTCGCGCCTGGGTCGCTCGAGCCCGGTTCGCTCGATCCCGGCTCACTGGAGCCAGGTTCGCTCACCGGCTCGGTGGACCCCGGCTCGCTCGAGCCCGGCTCGCTCACCGACTCGCTCGGTCCCGGCTCACTCACCGACTTGCTCGGCCCCGGTTCACTCGAGCCCGGCTCGCTCACCGACTCACTCGGTCCCGGTTCCCTGGACGCCGGGTCGCTCGAGCCTGGATCACTCGATCCGGGTTCTCTCGAGCCTGGTTCTGTCGGCCCGGGGTCTGTGGAGTCCGGGTCGCTGACGGGTTCGCTCGAGCCGGGATCGGTGGGGGCGGGTTCGCTCGTCAGCCTGCTCGTCATGCTGTCGCTCGGCTCCTCCGGTGAGGGCTCACTCGGTGACGGGTCCCTGCCCACCGGATCACTGACGGGATCGCTCGACGAGCTCACGGGTTCCCTGGAGTCCGGCAGCGACGGATCACTCGAACCGGGCTCCGGCGAGGGGTCGCTGGGATCCGGCTCGGGCGAGGGGTCGCTCCCATCAGGGTCGCTCGACGTGGGCTCCGGCGAAGGGTCGCTCGAGGTCGGCTCCGGTGAGGGATCGCTGGACCTCGGCTCGGGCGAGGGGTCGCTCGAGCCCGGATCAGTACAGGCCGGCTCACTCGTCAGCGTGATTCTGGCCCTGTCACTCGGCTCCTCCGGATCCGGCTCGGGCGGCGACTCCAGCGCGCCCGGGTCAGGCGAGAGCTCACTGGGGTCCGACGGCGAGGGCTCCCTCGACACCGGGTCCCTGACCTCCGGATCGCTCTCCGGGTCGGTCGACGAGGTCACCGGCTCGCTCGGTTCCGACGGCAACGGCTCGCTTCCGACGGGATCGGGCGAGGGCTCGCTTCCGTCCGGTTCAGGCGAGGGATCGCTCCCATCCGGCTCGGGCGAAGGATCCCTTCCGTCGGGCTCCGGCGAAGGATCGCTTCCGTCGGGTTCAGGCGAGGGATCGCACCCGTCCGGCTCGGGCGAAGGATCCCTTCCGTCGGGCTCGGGCGAAGGATCGCTTCCGTCCGGGTCGGGCGACGGATCGATCCCGTCCGGCTCGGGCGAAGGATCCCTTCCGTCGGGCTCCGGCGAAGGATCGCTTCCGTCAGGATCGATCGATGCCGGATCGGGGTCGGGATCGGGCGAGGGATCCCTTCCGGCAGGCTCGGGCGAAGGATCGCTCCCGTCCGGCTCGGGCGAAGGATCGATTCCGTCGGGGTCGATCGACGTCGGCTCGGCGGCGGGGTCGCTGGCCCCGGCCGGTTCGTTGGCTGCGTCGCTCGCGCCTCTCGGCTCCGCCCCTGCATCGGCGGCCGGATCGCTGCCGCTGCTGCTCCCCGTGGCCGCGATCGGTGGGTCCATCGCCGCCGCGCCGATGATCACGCAGGTCGGTGCCGTCACGGGCCAGGCCCTCCCGCCGCTTCCGGCCATGCCGATGCCCAGCGTTCCCGTGCAGGTGGCCCCGGAGGTCCCCCTGGCCCCGGGACCGGTCGAACCCAACGGCCGCGGTGGCGAACCGGGATCGCGAGACGCAGCCCCACCTGCGGGCCCGGCGGCTCCGCAGGTCGTCACGGTCGTCACCGGCTCCCTCGGCGACTACCAGGTGGCACTCCCGGAAGGCGTGGTGCTGCCGCCGTTGCCGTTCATCCGCTGACCAACTGCGCCACACCAGCGCCGTCGCCGCCTTCGAAGCCGGAGGTGGCGGCGGCGCTGCCATAGTGCGGCACCCGCAGCCGCCCGACCGGGCCTAGACGACCTTGGTCTGCCGGTGGGTGCGGGAGAGCTCGACCGTCTTCACCAGCCAGAAGGCGGCAAACGCGAAGAGCGCCACCGCCTCCACCGCGAACAGCGCCGCGCTCGACGCCGCCAACCAGGCGAGCAGGAGCGCGAGCGCGGGGAAGACCAGCAGGAGCACCATGATGAACCGATAGGTCACCCGGTAGCCCTGGCGGGTGCGCGGATCCGTGATCGAGCAGACCGTCCGCTCCCCGTAGAAGAAGATCGACAGCGCCGCCAGAACGAAGAACGACACCGCGGCCACTGCGTGGACGACGCTCGTCAGCGTGACGCCCGGAACCGCCGGGTCGACTGTGGGGAACAGCGCTGTGACCACCGCGAGGACGCCGGCCGCGTTGAGCAGCAGGTTCTCGCCCCGCGTGTACCCGCGGTACGCCACCAGGGCCACGCCGATCGCCACCAGCGTGCCGACGAACAGGCTCCGCGCCGGGGTGTAGTAGGAGGCGCTGAGCGAGTCCATCATCGTCAGGTCCGGATCGACGATCACCCACGCCACGAGCGCGACGGGCAGGAGGATGGCACCGCCCGCGATCACCATCCGCAGCACGAAGTAGGTTTCGATGATGAACGTGGCCGGGGCGTCGCAGAACGTCGCGGGAGCGCTCCGGGTCTGTGGCGCGGTCATGGCTACCCCTTCCGGTGGGCCGTTCTCCACCATTGTGGGCCCGGGGTCCGACACCCGGCCGGGATCAGGTGGAGCGGCCCGCCAGGCGGGTGCCGGTCTTGGTGTAGATCCGGTTGAGATGCCCCTCGACCGTCCGCTTGGACAGGTGCAGCTCGGCCGCGATCTCCGCGTTGGTCAGCCCCCGGGCCACGAGGTCCGCGATCTGGGCCTCCCGGCGCGTGAGCGTGACACCCGGCGGCGTGGCGCCGCTGAGGTGGGCGAACCCGGCCCGCGCGGTGCTGATCTCCGTCGTGGCCAGCAGCCGCTCGGCGAGCGTGTGGTGCTTCGACCCCGGGGAGGCCACCGCGCGGGCCCGGTCGGCGGCCGCCGCGGCCATCGCCAGCAGCCCGGACTCGTGGGCACGGCGCGCCACCTCCAGCAGGCGACGCGGGCTCTCCGCGAGGGTCGCCGCGGCCAGCTCCTGCAGCATCTCGGGCAGGTCCCCGGTGACCTCCAGCTCCCCCACCAGGCGGCAGGTCTCGAGGTCGGCGGTGAAGATGCCGGGCATCGCGCCACGGATCGCGGCGCCGTGCAGCCCGTCCTCGGCGAGATCCCACACCACCCGCCTCGCCTCGTCCCGCTCCCCCAGCCCGAACAGCGCACCCGCCTCCGCGGCACGGGTCTCCGCCCCGACCGGGGAACTCGTGTACGCGGGCACGGCCCGCAGTCGTCGCAGCTGCTCGCGCGCGGTCGCGCCCTGCCCGGACAGCGCCAGCGCGAGCGCGTGAAGGGAGAGCACCCGCGGCAGGAACTCCTCCGGCCCGTCGACCTCGATGGTGTCGATCGCGTCCGCCGCGGCGATCGTCGCCGAGGGCAGGTCGCCCGCGAACAACGCGATCTCCGCGTCGGCGGCGCGGCGGAGCCCGTGGTCGATGCGGACGGACTCCACGTGGTCGGCCGCGCTGAACGAGGACAGCTCGCCGCCCAGCGCGGTGATCCCGTAGCCGTGCAGCACCACCGACAGCAGTGCAGAGAGGTACTCCTCCGACGCCCACGCGACGTGCCCCATCGAGCGGGCCCGGCGGGCCAGTCGTCGCAGGATGGCCAGCGCCTCGTCGGACTGCCCGAGCCCGTCCAGGGCGAGTGCGTGGATCGCCTCCAGCCGGCGCTCCCACTCCACCGGGAGCGGGGCCTCGAGCTGCGCGTACGTGCGTGAGGCCTCCCGGAACCGGCCGGAGTAGACCAGGTGCACCACGGTCAGCGCGTCGAGCACGGTGTGGGCCGGATGCCCCTCCGGGAGGAGTCGGTGCGCGTCGGCGATCATCGGCAGGGCGGCGTCCGGACCGTGGTCGCGGTAGTGCGCGAGGTCCGCGCGGGCGGTGACGATCTCCACGAGCACGCGGATGAACTCGCCCTCCGCCGGGTCGCCGCTCCCCTGCTGGAGCAGCACCATCGCCTGATCGAAGAGGATCGCCGCCTCGGGCAGCCGCTCGAGCAGGCGCAGGCACGAGCCCGCGACCAACGCGAGCTCGGCCTGCTGGACCGCCGTCAGCTCGAGTCCGGCGCGCTGCGCGGTGTCGTGGAGGCTGACGCCGGTGCGGTAGTCGTGGGCGGCGAGCGCCGCGTGCGCGGCGGCCAGCACCATGGCGGAGTCCACCGCGGGAGGGGCCGCGGCGCCGGAGTCGGCGAGCCGGGCGCGGCCGAGCCCCCACAGCACGATGCGCGGGTCCGGGAGCGCGGCGGCTGTGTCGGCGCGGGCGAGGACCGCCGCGTAGACCTCCCGGCGCCGGCGAGGGTCCGCGCCGCCGCGCAGCGCGGCGGCGAGCGCAGGCGGCTGGACGGTGAGGATCTCCACGCCGTCCTCGAGCCGCTCCACGAGCAGGCCGCGGGCGACGAGGTCGCAGACGAGGTCGTCGCCGTGCAGGTCGGCGAGGTCGGGCAGGCTGACGCGGCGGGCGAGTGCCGCCGTGGTGAGCGCCTCGGTGGCGGCGGCCGCGTCGAACGCCGAGCAGTCCGCACCCACCCACAGTCGCGGGTCCACGGTGGCCTCCGCGACGGCCGTGCCGGGGTCCACCGTCAGTTCCATGCGTTCCCGGGTGCGGCGGATGTACCCGCGGGCGGCGAGGTCGTCGAAGGTGGCGCGCAGCGCGGCCATGTTCCCGTGGGAGCAGGACCAGAGTGCCTCGACGAGCCGCGCCGACAGGGGGATGCCCACGACCGAGGACACGATCTCCTCGGACTCGCTGCGCGTCAGGTTGCGCAGGGGCAGGCGGGTGGTGCGGGCGGCCACCTCGTCGTCGTACCCAGGGGGTAACGGTGCCCCGAGCCGCGCGGACGCCACCAGGACGGCGCCGGCCGGCACGGCGGGTGGGGCCGATGTGGCGCGGTCGAGGTCGTCCCACACCACCACGGTGACGCCCGCGGCGCGCAGACCGGCGGCGATGTCCGCCGCGCACTGACTGGCGCCCGCGCCCGGCGGCCCCACGACCAGCACGCCGCGCCGCGTGTCCACGGCCAGGGCGACCGCGCGCGTGACGGTGTCAGACCTCAGTACCGCACGGCTCTTCCTCCACGCGGTCACGCGATCCCACTCCACTCCGGCCGACCCGCCGACACGCGCACCCACGGCCGGCCACGGTCGCAAAATCAGGTGTGTCGCACTCTATCGCCCGCGTGAGCGTGCCCGTGAAGATTAAGCGAAACCTGATTACGGCCGTTCCACCGGGTGCGGCCCCCACAGTAAGGCGCCATCATGCACCGTCCGCCCACCCTCACCGCCGCCTCCTGGATCTGGCTGTCCTGTGCGCTGGCCGCGATGCTCCCCGTGTCCAACATCCTCGCCGCGACCGGCTTCATCGCCGTGTTCGTGGGAGTCGACGGCACCGAGGAGGAGGTGGCCGTGGGCCAGGCGATCGGACTGTTCGGCGTCGCCATGGCCACGGTGATGGTCCTCGCGGCGGTGATCCAGCTCGTCGCGGCCGTGAAGCTGCGCGACGGCGCCCGCTGGGCCCGCGTCCTGCTCACGATCTCCGCCGTGATCGCCCTGGTCGTGGCGCTGGCCGACATCACCGTCGCCTCCTCCTGGGTCCTGCTGGTCGCGAACATCGTCGCGATGGTCCTGGCCTACAGCGACTCCGCCTCCGACTACCTCGACAGCGGGCGCGACCTCACGGTGCCGGCGGCGCGGGTGAGCGCGTGAACCACCCCGCCGACTGGGAGCAGTTCGCCGACCGCGCCCTGCCCACCTGGTACGACGACGTCAAGCTGGGGATCTTCGTCCACTGGGGGCCGTACTCGGTCCCCCGGTGGGCGCCCCGCGTCCCCGACATCCAGCGGCTCATCCACGACGGCGGACCACGCCGCATGCTGCGCGAGAACCCGTACTCCGAGTGGTACCTCAACTCCATGCGCATCCCCGGCAGCCCCACCGCCGAGCACCACGCGCGCACCTACGGCCCGGACCACGGCTACCACCGGTTCTCCGCCGAGTTCACCGAGGCCGCGCGCGAGGCGGACGTGGACCAGATCGCCGAACTCGCCGCCGCCGCGGGCGCCGGCTACGTGGTGCTCACGACCAAACACCACGACGGCTACACGCTGTGGCCCTCGGACCACCCGCACCCCCGGCTCGGCCGGTACGGCAGCGAGCGCGACCTGGTGGCCGACCTCGACGCCGCGGTCCGCGCGCGGGGGATGCGCACGGGCCTGTACTACTCGGGCGGCTACGACTGGCCGTACAACGACGCGACCCTCACCGGGCCCGCGGACATGGTGCTGGCCATGCCCGACGACCCCACCTACGTGGCGTACGTCGAGGGGCACGTGCGCGAGCTCATCGAGAGGTATGCGCCGTCGGTGCTGTGGAACGACGTCGGCTGGCCGGCGTCCTCGGACCTGCCGGCGCTGTTCGCCGAGTACTACGCCGCGGTGCCCGACGGGGTGGTCAACGACCGCTGGGCGCAGGCCGCCGTCAAGCGCGGAGGGGCGTCGGAGGCGGTGCTGCGCGGCCTGGGCGGGCTGGCGCAGTGGGCGTGGCGCCTGCTGCCCGAGGCGAGCCGCCACCTGGCCTTCCCCGCCTCGCCGCACCACGACGTCACCACGCCCGAGTACGCGCAGCTCGAGGAGATCGCGGAGCACAAGTGGGAGACCGTCCGCGGTGTGGGCCACTCGTTCGCCGCCAACCGCAACGAGGACCCGGCCGACATCGTCACCGCCCGCGAGCTGGTCCACATGCTGATCGACGTGGTGAGCAAGAACGGCAACCTGCTCATCGGCGTGGGCCCGCTGCCCGACGGGTCGGTCCCGCCCGAGCAGCAGGCGCCCCTGCGCGCCCTGGGCCAGTGGCTGCACGCCAACGGGTCGGCGGTGCGGGGCAGCCGGCCGTGGCACCGGCCGGCCGCGACCGCCGCCGACGGCACCGACCTGCGCTTCACCCGCACCGGCGCCGACCTCAACATCTGCACCCTCGGCACCCCGGACAGCCCCGACCTCGTGGTCCCGGGCGTGCGGGCCGAGCCGGGCGTGCGGGCGCTGCTGGTGTCGACGGGGCAGACGCTCGAGGTCAGCGACCGCGGCGGCGCGTTGTGCGTGCGCCTGCCCGGCCGGTTGCCGGTCTCGCCCGCGCACGTGGTGCGACTCAGCGGGGAGGTCGGGGCCGGGTAGCCGCCACGCCCGGGGCGGGCGGCTACGGCAGGCCGACCGCGCCCCGGTCCGGCGCGGCTACCCCGTCCGGTGGCGCCCCGCCAGCTTGTGACGGTCGCCCTCGGTCATGCCACCCCACACGCCGTACAGCTCCCCGGCCTCGATGGCGAACTTTCTACAGGTGCCGAGCACCGCGCACCCGGCGCAGATCGCGACCGCCTTCTCCTCCTTGCGCCGGCGGACGCCCTTGGGCTCGTCCTCCGCGCTGTAGAAGAGGTCGTTGTGTCCGACGCAGGCCCCGTCGTCCCTCCAACCCCAGAATTCCGACGTCGGCTGCAGATTACGAAACCGTGGCACTAGATCTCCCTGTTGCTCGCGGACTCATCCTGGGTTGACGCTCCCCGCCTGAGCCGCAACGCATTTCGCGCCGCGGCCGGCCTGCGGCGCGAAAGGTCAACAGCGCATTGTCTCAGCCGGCCCCGCGGCGGCTCTACACCCCTAGGGGTGTGTTCGGGTCGGCGCCGGAACCCGGCGCGCCCTTGCTACTGTCAGCCGATGCTGAGAGTCGCGGTGATTAACGACTACGCCGTCATCATCGCGGGCGTGCATGCGTTCCTGGCTCCGCATTCCGACCGGATCCGACTGGTCGAGCGCACCCGCCTGGACAGCGGGCCCAACCCGGTGGACGTGGCCCTGTTCGACTCCTTCGCCTCGCCGTTGGGCCGGGGGACGCACCTGGAGTCGCTGGTGCAGGATCCGACCATCGGCTCGGTCGCGGTCTTCTCCGACACCTCGGATCCGGCGGCGATCCGCGACGCCTTCGACGCGGGCGCGCACGGTTTCCTCTCCAAGTCGCTGACCGCGGACGAGTTGGTGGGCGGCATCGAGGAGATCGCCGCCGGGCGCCGGGTGACGCTCCACGGGACGTCCACCCCCACGACGGGCCCGGACCGGTGGCCGGCGGCGGAGGCGGGCCTGTCGATGCGGGAGTCCCAGATGATCGGCCTGATCGTGCGGGGGCTGTCGAACGAGGAGATCGCCGCGTGGTGCTACCTCTCCCCCAATACCGTCAAGACGTATGTGCGCTCGGCGTACCGGAAGATGGGCGTGACGACCCGGGCGCAGGCCGTGGCGTGGGGCATCGAGAACGGCCTGAGCCCGGACCGGTAGACCGCGCCCGGGTCAGCGCTCGCACTCCGCCAGGTTCATCTCGGTGGGCGGTTTGCCGCTGGGCATCATGTACGTCACCGTGAGCACCACGTCCTCGGTTCCGGTGTTACGGACCTCGTGCACGTAGCCGGCGCCGTCGATGATCGACTCCCCGGCGCGGTAGACGCGTTCGCCGCCGGGGTGGAGGTCGGCGTAGTGGGTGAGCTCGCCGCGGCGGATGACGCTGATGAGCTGTCCGTGGTGGCAGTGCCGGCCGGTGCTGACGCCGGGTTGGATGATGATCTCGCGGACGGACACGGCGACGCCGTCGGTTCCGCTGGCCACCTTCACCTCGACGGACTCGTCGTGGGTGCCCATGGCGATGAGGCTCGCGCGGATGGGCTCGGGCGCGGCCTGCGAGACCGAGAGCACCGGCGGCAGCGTGACGATGTCCGGCGGCGCGGCGCTATCGGACGTGTCGGGGCTGCATGCCGCCAGCACCAGCGCGAGGCTGGCGAGTGCGGCGGGTGTCCGCGCGCGGCACGGTGCGTGGGACATGGGGGATCTCCGACCGTCTGGACCGAACGAGGGGGATGTCGGTCACGTGAGAGCGATGTTAGCGCGGTTGCCCCGTCGCATAAGGGTCTTCATATTCACGATCGGGTCACGACGCACCCCCACGCCGACCTGTCAGCTGTCAACCGCGGCTGGGAAAGTGAGGCGGTCGAGAGGGGGACGTGCGGAAAGGGGCGACGACGACGAGGCCGACCTCTACCCCCCGGCCCGCGTCGGCCGGTGGTGGCGGAACCGGCTCAGGGTTGGCACTGCGTCAGGTCGGTCTCGATGAGGGGTGCGCCGCGCGTGGTCAGGTAGGTGACGGTGAGCACCACATCGGTGGGGCCGTCGTTCCGAGCTTCGTGCACGAGGCCCGCCGGTTCGACGATCGAGTCCCCGGCCCGGTAGACGCGCACGCCGCCGGGGTGGAAGTCGGCGTGATGGGTGAGTTCGCCGCGGTCGACGACGCCGATCACCTGCCCGTGATGGCAGTGTCGGCCGGTGCTGACCCCGGGCTGGAGGATGATCTGGCGGTAGGTGACGGAGATGCCCTCCGCCCCGCCGTCGACGGAGACGTGGACGGGTTCCTCTTGAACGCCCCTGGCGATCACGACACCGCGGCCCGGGTCGGCGACGGGCGTCGTGACGGTGAGGACGGGCGGCGCGGTGGGCAGCGGCGCGGGGGGCGGCGGCTGTGTCCCGGCGGTCGAGCATCCTGCGAACACGGTGGCGAGGACGGCGAGGGCGGATATGCTGCGAACTGGCGTGCACGCCATAGCGAAAGTCCCCGTCCGTTCGGACTGAACGAGAAGTTTCGGCCAGTGACTCGAGGCTACGCTGCCCGGCGCGTTTAGTGAAGAGTCTTCACATCACTGTCGCCTCGCCTGCAGCTCCTCGAGGACCCGTCGGTTCACCTCCCCGGTCGATCCGTCGCCCCACCGCGGGTAGTCGAACCACACGCGGATGCCCGGCCCGCTGAACGTGGGCACGTCGACGAACCCCAGCTCGCGCTGAGCCGGCACACCACTCCTCTTGATCCGGGAGCACGAGATCACGGGGTCGAACCCCGTCGCGCACGCCACTTCCACGCCGGGCTCGATCGGGGTGAGCACGCGCGTCCCGGCCACCGCGGGATTCCAGAAGCCGGGGTCCCGGGGGCCGAGCACGTCGGAGACGATCTGCGGCATACCGCGCGGGATGGGCGGGGCGGCGGGCTGAGCGCCGGCGGGCGCCGCGCCGAGAACACCACCTGCCACGCCCGCCGCGATGATGGCGCCGAGAACGGAGAGGGACGTGCGCGGTGCGGTCATGAATCTCCCGGTGAGAGCGATCAGGGCCCGGCCAGCGTATGCCTTGGGCGCACGGCTGCGGGCGGTCTTCCCATTACCCGCGCCGCCCGTGCGATCCCGCACCGCGTGCGGACCGGCCACTCGCCTGCCACCCTTGACGGATGCTCGTCATCTTCGGCTTCAAGAACTCGGCGCGGAACCTCGGCCTGGCGCAGGCCACGTGCCCCCGGTGCGGCCATCGCGCGGCGCAGCGGGTGGACCGCCGCTCGCGCGCGTTCTCGGTGTTCTTCATCCCGATCATCCCGCTGGGATCGTCGTACGAGGCCACGTGCACGGCGTGCGGGTCGACCACCAAGATCAGCCGCGACCAGGCCGAGGGGATCCTCGCCGGGGCGTTCTGACGCCGCCCGCTAGAACCGGATCACGCCGCGCAGGTTCCTGCCCTCGCGCATGTCGACGAACCCCTGGTTGACCTCGTCGAGCGTGTAGGTGCGGGTGATGAGCTCGTCGAGCTTGAGCTTCCCGGCGCGGTAGAGCTCGATCATCCAGGGGATGTCGGCGGTCGGCGCGCACGATCCGTACAGGGAACCCTGGAGCCGCTTCTGGTAGAGCGTCAGCTCCATGGGGCTGATGGGGATGCCGACGTCGGTCATCGAACCCAGGCCGGTGACCACGCAGGTCCCGGCCTTGCGGATGGCGGAGAACGCCTGCGCGATGTGCTCGCCGGTGGTCACGCCCACCGTGACGATCGCGGAGTCGGCGCCCTGCCCGTTGGTGAACGACCGGGCCAACTCCGTCGCTTCGTCCATCCCGGCCACGGCGTGGGTGGCGCCGAACGCCAGCGCCGAGTCGCGCTTGAACTCGACCGGGTCCACCGCGATGATCCGCGCCGCCCCGGCGTGCGCGGCGCCCTGTACGGCGTTGATCCCGATGCCGCCGATCCCCTGGATGATCACCGTGTGCCCCGGGTAGACCTCGGCGGAGTTCACGGCGGCGCCCCAGCCGGTGCCGACGCCGCAGCCGAGCAGGCACAGCACCTCGAGCGGCAGCTCGGGGTCCACCTTCACCGCGGAGTCGGTGCTCACGGTGGTGTACTCGCTGAACGTGGACAGTCCGCAGGTCTGGGCCACGTCGACGCCGTCCAGGCTGAGCCGGAAGCTGGTGGGGTCGTCGGGCCGGGTGCCGCCCATGATCGCGGCGCCGCGGTCGCAGAGGTTCTGCAGGCCCTGCGCGCACCAGCGGCAGCGGCCGCAGGCGGCGAGGAACGAGAACACCACGTGGTCGCCCTCGGCCCAGCCGTGCGTCTCGGGGCCCACGGCCACCACGACGCCGGCGCCCTCGTGCCCGCCGCAGATCGGGTAGGACCCCACGGCGTGGTCGCCGCTGGCGATGTGGTCGTCGGAGTGGCACAGGCCGGCCGCGACCATGCGGACGGTGATCTCCCCGCGCCGGGGCTCGTCGAGGTCGAGGTCGGCGACCTCGTAGGTGCCGGGGGCCTGGCGGATGATCGCGCCGCGGGTCTTCATGGGTGAGAGGTGTCCTTTCGAGGGGGTGACGCGCGCCGGGGCGCGGCGCGCGGGGGCCCGGCCGGCCGCGACCGGCCGGGCGTGCGCTCATGCCGAGGTCAGGGCGCGATCTGGGCCTTCATCGCGGCGGTGAAGTGCTCGCCGTAGGGCGGCAGCATGCCCCACTCGCCGCGGGGGTCGGCGTCGGGCGCGAAGAACACCGTCCGCGCGTGCGAGAACTGAAGGAATCCCTCGCGACCGTTGTAGTGGCCCATGCCGGACGCGCCGAGGCCGCCGAACGGGGCGTCGTTCATCCCCGGGTGCATCATGACGTTGTTGACCGTCACGCCGCCGGAGCGGGTGCGGGCCAGGACGTGGTCGCGCTCCTCGTCGTCGTCGCCGAAGTAGTACAGCGCGAGCGGGGTGGGGCCGCCGGCGACCTCGGCCACCACCTCGTCGACCGTGTCGTAGGGCTGCACGATCATGGCGGCGCCGAAGATCTCCTCGGCGCGGATCGCGGCGTCGGCGGGCGGGTCCACCACGATGCGCAGGGCGCGACGCCGGTCCTCGGCGGCCGGCTCCTCGGCCGGGGCGGTGACCACGCGCGCGCCGCGCTCGGCGGCGTCGCGGACGTAGGCGTCGACGCGCTCGGCGTGGCGGTCGTTGACCGCGGACACCACGTCGGCGTTGGCGGCGGCGGTGGGGTGCAGGGTGGCGAACGCGTCGGCGACCGCCTCGACCAGCGCGTCCACGTTCCGGCGGGGGACATACACGGTGTCGGGGCTGACGCAGATCTGGCCGCCGTTGGTCGCCTTGGCCACGGCGATCTTCATGGCGGTGGAGGCCAGGTCGGCGGAGCGGCCCACGATCACGGGCGACTTGCCGCCCAGCTCGAGCGTGACGGGCACCAGGTTGCGCGCGGCGTTCGCCATGACCGCCTTGCCGACGGCGGCGCTGCCGGTGACGACGATGTGGTCGAACGGCTGGCTGGTCAGATCCTGGGCGACGTCGGCGCCGCCGGTCACCACGGCCACGACGTCGGGGTCCAGCGCGTCGGCGGCCACGCGCGCCAGGAGCTCGGCGGTGCGGGAGGTGATCTCCGACGGCTTGATGACCGCGGTGTTGCCGGCCGCGAGGACGCCGGCCAGCGGGCTGAGCAGCGTGAACAGCGGCGCGTTCCAGGTGCCCAGGATGAGGACGGAGCCCTTGGGCTGGTACTGGACCTCGCAGCGCGCGCCCATCTGGTCGTAGGGCGCGAAGGGGGTCCGCTCGTCGGGCTGCATCCACTGCTCGAGGTTGTCGCGGGCGTGCTTGAGGGCGCCGAGGGAGCCCACGACGTCGTTCATCAGGGTGTAGCCGGGGTGGCGGCCGCCGAAGTCGGCGTCGATGGCGGCGGCGAACTCGTCGTGGTGGCGCACCAGCAGGTCGATGACGGCCTGGATGCGGGCGCGGCGCTCGTCGGCGGTGGCGGGTGCAGCGGCGCGCAGGGCGTCCTGCTGGCGCTCGCGGGGCTCGGCCAGGTCGGAGGCGGTGGTGGTGGTGAGAGGCATGGGCGGAGCGTAGACCGCGAGTTGACAGGTGTCTGGACTTCCGTCATTGCCAGGGTGGGCGAACGACTTTCGCCGGCCGGTGGGCGGTCTCGCGCAGTGGCGGGGACGGTGACGACGACGACGAGGCCCTCCCCCGCCCCAGGCCCCGCGGTGGGCGCGGTGGGCGGAACCGGCGGGGCGCGCCTCGTGCGGGGCAGCGGCACGCCGCCGGGCGCACCGCTCGGCCCATCGCAGGCGGCGCCCCACCCATCGTGGGGTCGATTTCGTTCACGTTTCCCCAGGTCAGCTTTCGCCCGAGCGCGCGTTTGTGACCACTCGGCGAGCGACCGTCGCGGCGCACGGCCAGGGTCAGTCGCCAGCCGGCGGCGATGCCCACGACATCGGTCCAGCCGTCCACGTCGCATTGGCCGTCCTTGTTCCAGCCGGCGGCGCGCACGGACCCGTCGTGAAGGAGACCGACCACGTGCCCCCTGCCGGTGTTGGGCGCGGCGTGAACGTTTCCCGCCGCCACGGCCACCATCTCGCGCCAGTCACGGACGTTCACCCCGTCCGCACCCACGGCCCCGGCGGTGATGCCCGACCCGTCGGCCAGGACCCCCACCGAGTACCGGCGACCGGCGGCGATCCGCGGCCGGAGCGTGGGTGCGACCATGCGGCCAGTATCGATCAGTCCAGAACCGCCGTGGCCTCGATCTCCACCAGCACCTCCGGTTCGAAGAGCATCTGGACGCCGATGAGCGACGCGGGCGGCATCGGCAGTGCCAGGCCGATATCGTCGGCGACCGCCTCGATCCCGGCCATGAACTCGCCGATCTTCTCCGGCTGCCAGTCGGTCACGTACACGGTCAACCGGACGACGTCGGCAAACGTGGCGCCGGCGCCGTCGAGGGCGCGGGCCACGTTGCGCAGCGCCTGCGCGACCTGGCCGGCGAGATCGGTGGGGATCGGTGAGCCGTCGGGCATGTGCGCGACCTGCCCGGCGATGTACACGTGCCGGGTCCCGCTGGCCGTGGCCACGTGGTGGTAGGGGGCGTCGGGCAGTAGGCCGGCCGGGTTGGTCAGGGTGACGGTCATGGTTCTCCTGGTGTCGATCCGAGTAGGTATCGAATGTCTACGTGGTGTCCCCAGGTCACTTCAACGAAACTAGGTCGCATGCCCGTTACCCCGCCGCCGCGCGAGCACGACGTTCTGGTCACCGAGGCCCACCGCGAACTGCTCGGCCAGGTGCTGGACAAGTGGTCGCTGGCCGTGATGAACGAGCTGTGCGCGGCGCCGAACCGATTCAACGAGCTGCGGCGGGCGATCCCGGCCGCCTCGCAGAAATCCCTCTCGGCGACACTGCGTCGGCTCGAGCGAAACGGCCTGGTAGAGCGGCGGCTGCTGAGTAGTCGGCCCATCGCGGTGGAGTACCGGCTCACGCCGTTGGGCAAGACGGCGCGCGAGCCGATCGACGCCCTGCTCGCGTGGTCCTCGGCGCACCTGCCGGAGATCGACCGGGCGCGTCAGGCGTTCGACGCCGGGCTCGCCGACGACTGAGCGGCGCGTGACCCGAGCGCGCACCGCCGGGCCTCCGGGCCTCCGGGCCTCCGGGCCGCCGGGCCGCCGGGCCGCCGGGCGGTAGCCGCCGGTCGGTGGCTATCGGGCGCCCACCTCAGCCCCGCCCGCGCTCCAGGCCCGTCGCCGGCAGCGAGACGAATCCGCGGGTGAACGGGGAGAGCGCCCGCACGGCCGCGTCGGCGTCCACCCCGGCGTATGGATGTGCCGCGTAGAGCTCCTCCACCGCGACCCGCGCCTGCAGCCGGGCGAAGTGCGATCCGATGCAGAAGTGTGGCCCGCGCGCGAAGCCCAGGTGCCCGGCGCTCTCGCGGCGGATGTCGAGCTGCCCGGCGGTGGGCCCGAACTCGCGCTCGTCCCGGTTGGCCGAGCCGTAGAGCAGCATCACCTTCTCCCCCGCCGGGATGGTCACGCCGCCCACCGTGACCTCGCGCGTGGTGGTCCGCGCGAGCGCCTGCACGCTGGACTCGTAGCGCAGGCACTCGGCGAGGGCGCCGGGGATCAGCGCGGGGTCGGCCACGATCATCTCCCGCTGCCGCGGGTGTTGGTCGAGCAGCGCGACGGTGTGGGAGATGAGGTTGCCGGTGGTGTCGTTGCCGCCGGCCACGATCACAAAGCAGAAGCCGAGGATGTCCCAGTCGTCGAGGCGCTCGCCGTCGATCTCGGCGGTCGCCAGCGCGGAGATGAGGTCGTCGCCCGGGGCCGCCCGACGCTCGGTGATGAGCTCGCCGAAGTAGGCGAACATCTCCGCGACCGCGGCCACGGCCCCGCCCTCGAGGCCCGCCGGGCGGAACCCCTCCTCCTGCAGGGTGGTGAGCGCGCTGACCCAGGGGCCGAACCGGGGCGTGTCCGCGGCGGGCAGGTCGAACAGCCGCGCCAGCACGAACGTGGGGATCTGCGCACTGAAGTCGCGGTGCAGGTCGACCACCTCGCCGTCGTCGTACCTCCGCGCCATCTCGGCCAGGCGCTCCCGGACGAAGTCGCGGATGGCCGGCTCGGTCCGGGCCACCCGCCGGGGCGAGAACGCCGAGGCGAGCAGTCGCCGCTTGGTGGTGTGTTCGGGCGGGTCCATCATGACGATGGTCGGCGCCAGGCCGAGTGTGTCGATCTCGTCGCGGTAGAACGTCAGGCCGCTGGCGGAGGAAAAGGTGGACGGGTCGCACACGGCGGCGTCGACGTCGGCGTAGCGCGACAGGGCCCAGAAGTCCGGGTGGGCGGCGGTGCCGTCGCCGCGGTGGTGGTGCACGGGGTCGGTGTCGCGCAGCAGTCGGTACCCGGGATAGGGGTCGGCGAGGTGGGCGCGGCCGAAGGGGTCGAACGCGGGCGCGGCGGTGGCGGTGGCGGACGGGGCCGTGGCGGGCCGGGCGGTGGCGCGGGGGCTCATGCGCACATTTAACACCCGCTGTTAACAATGCGGAAGGGTTCTACACTCGGCCCGTGCCCCACACGCCCGGCCCCCGCGAACCCAGCCCCCGCACACCCAGCCCCCGCACACGCAGCCCCCGCTCGGCCGGCACCCGCGACGCGCTCTACGCCGCGGGGCTGCGCCGATTCGCGCTCGACGGGTGGCGCACGGCGCGGGTCCGCGACATCGTGTCCGACGCGGGCCAGGGCAACGACTCGGCGATCAACTACCACTTCGGCGGGCGCACCGGACTACTGACGGAGATCCTGCGCCGCGGGGTGGCGCGCATGGAGGACGAGCGCCGCGCGGACCTGCGGCGATGGGCGGAGACGCCGCCCGACCTGGTGGAGATCGTGCGGGGGGTGGTCGCACCGTTGGCGGCACTGGCCGACGACGACGAGGGCCGCTGGACGCTCCGCGTGATCGGGCAGCTCGCCGCGTCCGCGGAAGTGGATCGGACGGTCACCGCCGGGCCGGTGGCGGACACCGCGTTGCAGGACCAGCTGACGATGCTGGTCACAGCTGCGGCGCAGCGGGGTGGCGCGGACCTCGCGCGGCACCGGGTGCGGCAGCTGATCGTGATGCTCACCGCCGAGCTCGCAACCCGCGCCGGTGACCCGCCGGACTCCCCGCCGGCGCACGCCGTCTACGTGGCCGACTTCGTCGGGTGGCTCGCCGCGGGACTGGACCGGCCACGTCCAGCGTGATGATGTTCTTATGTGAACCCCGATAGATCAGGTCGACCGTCCAACCCGAACCGCGTGCCGACCAGCGTCAACGCCGGTCGTTAGCTGGACCAACTACTCCGCCGCCGGTTCGCGGGCCTGCGGACCACTCTTCCGATACCGATCGGTAATCGAGTTCTCAGGGGCTATACATCTGCTCAGCCCGTTCCCACCGGGCACCCGAGCACGCCCGAGCCCCAGGAGCCCCCATGTCCTCGCAGATGCCCCTGTCCCGCCGCCGGTTCCTCGCGACCACCGGGCTGGCGACCGGTGTGGCCGCGGCTGCCACGTTGTCGTCGTCGTCCTCGGCCTCGGCGGCGCCGCTCCCCCAGCGCGCCCTGACCACCGACGACCGCCTGCCCGCCCTGGTGATCGGCAGCGGCTACGGCGGCGCCGTGGCGGCGCTGCGCCTGACGCGCGCGGGGATCCCCACCCACATCGTGGAGATGGGTCGCGCCTGGGACACGCCGGGGCCGGACGGCACGACCTTCTCCGACATGCTCAACCCGGACAAGCGCTCCACCTGGCTCGCGGACACCACCAGCCAGCCGGTGAGCAACTTCATGGGCTTCGGCATCAACCGCAAGGTCGAGCGCTACGTGGGGATCCTCGACGCCGAGAAGTTCGCGGGCATCAAGGTCTACCAGGGCCGCGGCGTGGGCGGCGGCTCGCTGGTCAACGGCGGTATGGCGGTCACGCCCAAGCGCAGCCACTTCGAGCACATCCTGCCGGGCGTCGACGCGGACCAGATGTACTCCACCTACTTCCCGCGCGCCAACGCCACCCTGGGCGTCAACCACGTGGACCAGGCGTGGTTCGAGTCGAGCCCCTGGTACCAATACGCCCGCGTGGGGCGGAAGACCGCGCACCGCTCCGGCTTCGCCACGACGTTCGTGCCCAACGTCTACGACTTCGAGTACATGAAGCGCGAGGCCGCGGGCACCGCGACGCCCTCCGCGCTGGGCGGCGAGGTCATCTACGGCAACCACGCCGGCAAGAAGTCCCTGGACAAGACCTACCTCGCCCAGGCCGCCGCCACCGGGCGCCTCACCATCTCGCCCCTGCACCGGGTCACGGCCGTCGCGCCGGCCACGAGCGGCGGCTACCGGGTGACGATCGAGCAGATCGACGAGCAGGGCGCGGTGATCGCCACCAAGACCGTCACCGCCGACAAGGTCTTCTTTGCCGCCGGCAGCGTCGGCACCAGCAAGCTGCTCGTGTCGATGAAGGCGCAGGGGCTGCTTCCCAACCTGTCCTCGCAGGTCGGCGAGGGCTGGGGCAACAACGGCAACATCATGGTGGGCCGCGCCAACCACATGTGGGACGCCACCGGCTCCAAGCAGTCGACCATCCCCACCCTCGGGATCGACAACTGGAACGACCCCACCGCCTCGATCTTCGCCGAGATCGCGCCCCTGCCGGCCGGCCTCGAGACCTACGTGAGCCTCTACCTGGCGATCGCCCACAACCCAGAGCGGGCCCGCTTCCAGTTCAACTCCGCCACCGGCAAGGTGGACCTCACGTGGAGCACGGCGCAGAACCAGCCGGGGATCGCCATGGCCAAGCGGGTCTTCGACAAGATCAACAAGAAGGAGGGCACGGTCTACCGCACCGACCTGTTCGGCGTGTACAAGACCTGGGGCGACGACTTCACCTACCACCCCCTCGGCGGCTGCATCCTCGGCCGCGCGACCGACTCCCACGGCCGCCTCCACGAGTACCCCGGCCTCTACGTGATGGACGGCTCCCTGGTGCCGGGCAACGTGGGCGTCAACCCCTTCGTCACCATCACCGCGCTGGCCGAGCGGAACATGGACGCGATCATTGCCGGCGACCTGGGGTGACGGTCGCCCGTCTGAACAGCCGTCTACCGCCATAGGCAGGGGACCTGAGCGCACGTCCAGCGTGGATCCGGGCCCGTACGCGCAGGCAGGTTGGCCAACCATGCCGAATCGCATTAAAACCTGGACACCTCCGGGACTAAACGTTAACTTAGGGAGGTCACCCCACTGTAACGGCGGTCACACTTCCCCTTTCGGCCGCCGTCGTCCCTCGGAGGATTCCATGCGCACTCCCCTGCTCGCCGTGCTCGGCGCCGCCGCCGCCCTCTCGCTCGTCGCGCCCGGCACGGCCGCTGCTCAACAGCCCCTGGATTCGGACACCCAGGAGGTCAGCTTCCGGGTCGTCGCCAACGAGCTGGGCGGACTGTCGGTCAACACCGGCGGCTCGAACAGCACCCTGGGCCTGGCGGCGGACGGCGGGACCGCGTCGGGAACGCTGACCGCATTCAGCATCACGGACACGCGCGGCACCACCACGGGGTGGAACGCCTACCTCGCCCTCACGGACTTCGTCCACACCTCGGACGCGCGCGCGATCATTCCCGCGACCAAGGCCACCTACCGTCCGCCGGCATCGGCCAACGGCCTGGTCCTCGGCGGGACGGCCAACCGAGTGGCAGAGACGATTCCCCTCAAGAACTCCGACACCCTGTTCATGACCCGCACCACGCGTGACCTGCCCACGACACTGGAGATCGCGACCATCCCCAACGTCAACGCCATGACGGTCGACCTGTCCGACGGAGCGGCGCTCGGCCAGTACAAGGCCACGCTGACCCTGTCCGCGCTGTAGACGCCCGCCACTCCAGATCACGCGCCGCGGGCGCCGGGGACGGGACCGCTCCTCCCCGGCGCTCTGCTGCGCGCCGCCGTTCACCTCGCGAGAAATGGGTCCCATGCGCCTCCTGGCACAGCTGTTGCTGGCCCTCCTGACCGTCCTGCCCGCCGGTGCCGCGGCGGGCTCCGCCCCCACCGCTCAGGCCCAGCCCGCCGGCGCCGCCGCCCCCGGTTCCATCCGGATCGCGCTGCTCGACATCCCCGCCGATCGCGCGGACGACCCGCGGGCCCAGACCTACATCGTGGACAACATCCCGCCGGGAGTCTCTATCACCCGCCGCGTGGAGGTCTCCAACAACACCGGGGCGCCCGCCGTCCTCGATATCTATGCCGGGCCCGCCGCGATCGAGGACGGGGCCTTTGTCCCCCGGCCCCGCGGTGAGTCCAACCCGCTGTCCACGTGGGTGAGCCTGAGCGCCTCCGAGGTCGCCCTCGAGGACGGGCAGTCCGCCGAGGTGGAGGTGACCATCGCGGTTCCCGCGGACGCTCCCGAGGTCGAGCAGTACGGCGCGGTGTGGGCCTCAACCAGACCGGCCGACCTCGGCGACGGTCAGCAGATCTCCCAGGTCTCGCGCGTGGGGGTGCGGCTGTACGTGTCCGTGGGCGAGGGGAACGGCCCGCCCTCGGACTTCTCGATCCGCGAGCTCTCCGCTCGCCGCGCGGCGGACGGCACCGCCTCCGTGGTGACGCGGGTCGAGAACGTCGGCGGCCGGGCCGTGGACGTGTCCGGCTCATTGGCGTTGACCGACGGTCCCGGCGGGCTGACCGCGCAGGCGGTCACGGCCTCCATGGTGACCATCGCCCCGGGCGGGGAGGCCGAGGTGGAGTTCGTGATCCCGTCGAGCGCGGCCCTGCCCGCCGGCCCCTGGCGGGCCACGGTGGACCTCGCCAGCGGTTGGACCGAGCACTCCATCAGCGAGAGCGTGACCTTCCCCGACGCGGGGGCGGAACCCGAGGCCGGCGGCTTCCCCGTCGCGGCGGGGGCGGGCATCGCCGCCGTCGCGCTGGGCCTGCTCATCCTGACCGCGCTCCTGTCGCGCCGCCGCGGGTCCCGCGGCACCGGTGAGGAACTGTGATGCGAGGGCAGTCGGCCCCGGGGCGGGTGCGACTGCGGGTCGGCCACGCAGGCCTGGTCGCCGCTCTCACCGCCACCCTAATTTCCGCGGCCGCGGTGGTCGGCGCCTCCGCCTGGGCGTCCCCGTCGGCGAGCACCTCGCTGAGCTTCGACGTGGTGGACCCGCCCGGTGGCGGCCTTCACCTCGCTGTGGCTCCCGACGGTGGCCTGGCGTTACCGCCCGGGGGATCCGCGGAGGAGCTGCCTCTGCCCCGTGCGGTGGTCCACGACAACCGGGGCGGCGGAACGCGTGACTGGTCGGCGTCTGTGGCCGCAGTCGGAGGCGCGGAGACGTGGGAGGCGTCGTACCGCGTCACCGCGCTCACCTCTCCCGGCACCGGGGCGACTCTCAATCGCATGCCCGGCTGGACGCGGATCCGCACTACTCAGGAGGCAGTGGTCTCGACCGGCATCACCGGGCTCGCAGAGAGCAGCTCCTGGGCTCCCTCCCTGCGGGTCACGCCATCCGGCGCTCGCGGCGCACTCGTCACCTCGGTGCTGTGACGTGACCCCCACGACCGCCGGTCCGGGCACCCGCCTCGCGACGTTCACACTCACTGCCGCAACGCTCGCGGTGGCCACTATCGCCACGCCCCTCACCACGCCGCTCGTCTCACCGGTCGTGGGCACGGCCCACGCCGCACCGGTCGACGCTGCGGACCACGGCACCGTGGGGATCGCCCTCGCGGACACCCCACCCGCGCACAGCGACGATCCCCGGTCGGGCCGGTACATCGTGGGGCACCTGGACCCGGGCCGGACCCTCACGCGGCGAGTGCGGGTCACCAACGACACGGCTGCCACGCAGCAGCTCCAGCTCTACGCCGGCCCGGCCACGGTCGAGGGCGGTCGCTTCCTGCCCGGCGAGCCCGGGGCCGCCAACACGCTGACCCGGTGGATCACCGTGGACCCGCCCGTGGCCCGGGTGCCACCCGGGGGGTCGACGCTGGTCACGGTCACCATCACCGCGCCGGCGAACGCGCCTACCCGGGAGCACTACGGCGTGATCTGGGCGTCGCACACCTCGGCGGCATCGCGCGACGCCGGCGGGCAGCCGACGGGAGTAGACCTGGTCTCCCGGGTAGGGGTGCGCGTGTACCTCTCGACCGGCGAGGGCCGCCCCGCCGACCCGGACTTCGAGATCATCGATCTCCGGCCGATCCGTGACGTGCTCGGGGCTGCGGCCCTGGTGGCGACCGTGGTGAACATCGGCGGCCGCGCACTGGACCTGGGCGGGACGCTGGAACTGACCGAGGGCCCCGGCGGGCTGACCGCGCCGCCGCTGCCTGCGGAGCCGGTCACCCTGGCCCCCGGGGACTCCGCCGAGGTGCCGTTCCGCCTCCCGTCGGATGCGGTCCTGCCGCCCGGGGAGTGGCGGGCCACCCTCGACCTGGCCAGCGGCTCGGTGCGCCGGGAGGTCGATCGGGCAGTGGGCCTCGAGCCGGACCATGTCTCGCCGGTCTCGACCGCCGAGGGTCGCGACGCCCCTTCCGGACGGATCGCTGTCGCCGCGGCGGCCCTCGCTGTGCTGGCCGCGTCCCTCGGCGCGTGGTGGGCGGTGATACGCCGGCGCCCCTGAGCCGTATCACGACCGCTTCCGTCACCTGGATCCGCATCACCACAAGGAGAACGACCATGTCTCGCACCACCGCCCGCCGTACCGCCTCCACCCTGACCGCCGCACTGATGGCCGCCGCGCTGCTTCCCGCCACCGCCGCCACCGCGGTGGCCGAGCCCACCACCACCGCGGCCTGCGCCACCAGCCAGACCCGGACTTTCAGCTGGGCGGGCAGCGCCGGCTTCGAGTACCACCTGGCCAAGGAGGTGGTGGGCGACGGCACCGCGGCGCCGGGCGGGACCGTGACGTTCCGGACCACCGCGAGCGGGGCGGGGGCCCTGGTGACCCGCCTCGAGGACTTCCACCCGGAGGGCTTCGTCCTGGTGAGTGCTCGCGAGAGCGTGTGGAAGGTCGTCGGCGGGCAGACCTGGACCACCGTCACCGACGACGTGCGCACCAACGCGGCCACGTCGTCGGTGTACCGGGAGAGCGCTGGCTGGACCACGGCGGGCGGCGCGCACGCCACGCTGGAGACCACCTACCGTGTCCCGGCCGACGCCACCCCGGGGGACGTGCTGGACACCGGCGCGGGCATGACGCTCGTGCTGGCGGATGGCAAGAAGGTCGCCAACCCCATCGGCACGTGCGTGACCATCCGCGAGAAGAACGCGGCCGAGCAGGTCGCGGGCAGCCTCGACGGGCTGGGCCTGGGGTCGCTCAGCGCCGGCTCCGCGACCCTGGAGGGGATCGCGGGCAGCCCCGCGACGTTCTCCGCCGACCTCATCAACCAGATCGACGTGGGCCAGATCCTCGCTGGGGCGGCGGGGAGCTGACCGACGGCCCGTGCCAGGCGCGCCCGGGGAAGGGGACGACGACGAGCTCGTCCATTCCTCCCCGGGCCCGCCGTCCACGGAGACTCGGATCGGGCTCCGACCCGCGCGATGCCCCCGTGGGGCCCCGCATGCGCTGCCAGCGGACAAGCTCTGTCCGCAGCCACCCGTAGCGTCACACCACGAACGGAGGAAGCCGCACTACGGGAGCCACACCCGGGGAGAAGGGACCCTATGAAGATCGCCGTCACGACCCCTCAGGGCAACGTAGGCCGCCACCTAACGCGGATGCTCATCCGCGCCGGAGTGAGGCCTCCTGCTCACCCGCCACCCGGACCGGATCCCCGCCGACGTCGCCGGGCACGCCGAGCTCGCGCAGGCCGACTCGCGCGACCCCGACCAGGTCATCGCCGCCACCGCCGACGTCAACGTCCTCTACTGGGTCGACCCACCCGTCGCCACGCCCGAATCGTCCGCCACCGGCCCGTCACCGGCCCCGGGACCTTGGGCACCGCGCCCTCCTTCGCTTGATCGCCTTTCTACCGTGTGGGTACGACATAATCGACGGGCCAAGGGCGAGAGCGGCTGCCAACCCGCGCCACCGGGCCAGACTGGCTGCAACTGATACAGGCATTAGTGCCAACCGCCAAGACTGCGGCGACATGGCGGCCTTGCTGCGCCAACGACTTGGCTGACGGCTAACCGTTGATTAATGTTGACGGCACCTGCGGCGGCTACTGGGATGCACCGGCCCGCCACGTCGATGCCCACGCTCGCAACGCCCCTCGAGGCGGCAGGAAGACCGCACTCAAGGACAAGTGATGATCAGGTCATTGACCGCTGCCGCCGTGGGAGCGCTCGCGCTCGCCGGGTGCGCGAGCGAAGCCCCGGCACCGGCGCCCTCACCTTCTCCCGCGACCAGCTTCGGCGCCGCGGGTGCGGAGAAGGCATCGAGGGAGCGCTTGGCCGGAAGCGCCTCCACCTCCCGCGCCGCTGCCTCGTCGTACACCAAGTCGGACCTCGACATGATGGTCGAGGCGTACCAGGACGGAGGTGTGTCGTTCCCGCGCAGCCACGCGGCGGAGTACGCGGAAATCACCTGCAAAGCCACGCGCGACGGATTGAGTCCGATGCGCGTTGCGGACATGTGGAGCGGAGAAGTGACCGACTACTCGGTGTCGGACCACTACATCCTGGTCGGGGCGGCGATCGGCGCCTACTGCCCGGAGCAGCTGGGGCTGGACGGCTACTGACGCGGTTGGGCTAGTTAGCTGGCTAAGACCGACGCAATCTCTATTCGAGCGGCGCGAAGGTCTCAGCAGCCAGTGACGACGCCGAGGTGTGAATTAACGCCAGATCGGCGCCTAGCAACTCCGCTGCGCCGCCAGCATGACCCTGCAAATCCTGTAAATGGTCAGTCGCGAATTCACTGTTAGCGACCGACTCTAGGAGATCCGCCAGAAGATGATCCGTCTCGCCGTCGACGAGACGCTCCATCTGGGCCACCTTGGTGGAAATCTCCTCCACTAACCGCGCCAGCACCACTAGCTGTTCAGCGCGCGAAACCAGCGACCTGACCCCGTATTCGTATACCTCGTACCGCTTCTCCCATAGCTGCTGCGCGGTAACGCCGAGGGCGTCTGGCCGTCCACCTATCTTCTCTCGCAATTCGTTCAGCAGTTGCGAAAACTCAACGACCTGCCGCACTTCAGAGCCGAGGTTCAATTGCACCCGCGTCGACTCCAACACGGGTGAGTTCCATGCTCGGCTATGCGCAATTCGGTGAATCGCGAAAAGTGCATGCCCGAGGTGCCGATCCACCGGCTGCCCGGCGTCGAGGGGCCGAGTGACGTAGCGCTGGTTGAAAAACCCGCTTAACCGCGCGGTGGAGAACATTCGGCGAGCGGAATGGGGCACCGTTAGACGTTGCGCTCGCACCTCGAAGCGGCTTCCCGGCTCGCCGCGAGCTCCCTGTTGTAGGGCTACCTCCATCGGCGGCGGGTCGTGGGGCGACACAACCTGACCAGTGTCGGTGACTGCGATAGGCAAGCCACTGTCGATGCGCTTGAGAAGAGGGCCGACGGCGCCTACGTAAAGAGCGAGGACGCTGTCGTCTCCAGGCTCAATGACAGTCACGTCCATCGGCGGAGGAATTTGCCGCGCAATGTACTCGCGAGCCTTCTGCCGGGCGTCCCCCTCCGCCCTGCGGATCCAGTCGGCAGTGAGGGACTCCTCGGAACGGGCCACCGCCTCGCGCCGAGCGTTCGCGCGCCCGTCTGAGTTGCTCTCTCCCACGCTCGTCCCCCTGTACGTGTGGCCTCTGCTCGCAGAACCTTCTTTCGATGAGTTTATCGAGTTCACAGCGATCTCAGACCGATGGCGGGTATTCCACCCGCCCCGCAGCCTCACACGGTCGCGGAACCGGCTGAGACAGCGCCGGAAAGCGTGGACCAGACGCTAGACAAACTGGCCGGTGGGCCAGACCTCACCCCTCGCAGAGACAGAACGGGGCCCGACCGGGTCGAGGTAGACCACAAATCGTCCGTCGAGGCTGGGCTTGTGACCGTGTCGCCGCGCTCCGGCGGCGAGGACTGCCGGCTCTGCCTCGCCGATCGACTCAACGTAGAAGTCGAGGTGCACCTGGGTGGGGATCGGGCCGTCCGGCCAGGTCGGCGCGCGGAAGTCGGGGACGCTCTGGCAGGCCAGCGCGAACGCACCTGGCTCGCCGTCTGGCGGCAGGACGTCGACCCAGACCAAATACTCGGCTTCGTCTCGTATTCGCCAGCCGAGCATGGACGCGTAGAACTCGGCGAGCTGGCGCGCGTCAGGGCAGTCGAGTGCGACGACCACACGCCGCGTCGTGATCCCGGCCATTCCGCAATGCTACGACCCCCGCGGTCAGGGGCCCGGACAATCTTGAGCTCTCCGCCCCCTAGCGCAAACCGCTCCTCTCAGGCACAATAAGAAGCCCCTTACCCCGGGCGTCCCGCCCCTCACCTATGCGGCCGCCCCTTCCGAGAGGGGGCTCCCGTGAGTCTTCCCATGCCTATCTCACCCGACGACCCCAGATGCCGCCGCGCCCCGGTCCGCCGCGATCCAGCCCCTCGCCGCAGCCGCAGCTCGCCGTTACCCGCCCGGACACGCGCTCCTGGGCGCCCGGCCCGGCCCTGGCAGATGTGGCTGATCCTGGCCCTGTCGGCGGTACTAGTCGCACTGATCGTCCTCCGCGGCGTCGTGCAGGCCACGGCGATCACTCGTTTCCTGGCCGAAGGGTGGCCGACGGTCGGCGAGGCGGCCGGTCTGGCGACGCCGTCGGCGGGCTGGATCATCGACACCTCGTTCGTCATCGCGACGGCGTGGGTGGCGATCGCGGCGTGCACCTTCAGCGGTTCGCGCGCGGGCCGGGCGGTCTTCACCGCTCTGCTCGCGGGCGTCAGCGTCATCGGGTTGGGGGGTGCGCTCGCTCCGCAGGCGGCGGCACTGGGCCGCGGGGAGCTCGTCCTGGCGGCGGCGCATCCCACGTTCGCCTCCCTCACCTCGGCAGCGGTGGTGCTGGTCGGCCTGGCGGTCCTCGTGCTGCTCTACCTGCCGGAGGTCAACGAGTACTTCCGCATCCCTTCCACCCAGCTCGCCGCCTACCTGCAGGCCCGCACCCCGACCCACGACGACGCTCCCCTCGCCATGAACGCCCCCGCCCCGCCCAGGGCACAGACCCAGTCCGGGCGACCTGCGACCAAGGTGACCATTCCGCGGCGCCAGCGCGCGGCCACTCCCCCGCTCCGCGCCGAACCGGTCGCCTTCACCATCTGACGAAAGCGCCGAGAAAGGTTGACGACGACGAGCTCCGCCGCCGCGGTCCGGCACGCCGGCCGCGGGCTGTGCGGAACCGGCGGAGGAGGCGCCCGAGGTCGGCTGTCCGCCAAGTGATGACAACAACCTCGCCCTCTCTCCGGCCCAGACAGCTGAGTGAATGGCCGACTTGAGTGCGAATAATCACGATCAGCAATGCGTCCACTTCGGCGCTCAGCAGCGCGATCGTCAATTACCCTTCGTTAATCACAAAGTCGCACGTGAACACTGTCTACGCCTTCGGCGACCGGGCTATCCCAGCTCGAATCTCGAAGGCCGATCGTCGCGTGGTCAACAACGAGTCCCCGCGTCTAGCGGGTTGGAAAGCAAGGGTTAGATGCCAGGCGAAGCGGTGTGGTTCAGAAAGTCCGACGACGGGTCGACCGTGGCCGAAGCCCGTTCTGCGAAGGGCCTGAAGCTGACCCTGACGGGAATGCCAGGCGATCTCGAACCACAGGCGGTAGGCGACGACCGGCTCAAGCGAAATGCGACGTTGTGCCACAACTTATGGGCTTACGGCGGATTCGAGCGCCAACTCGCGGACCTTCCTGACTTGGTCGACGATCCTGACGCCTCGAATATTCAGGACGCGGCCGACGCGGCGGCCGATCTAGCCAGCGGTGTCGGTCTCCCCGCTGTCATCCCCGATTCCGATGTTCCACTGGACCAAGACGATGACGAGCTTCCACCCGACCCCGAACTGGTCGACGTCCCCGAGCTAGTAGGGCGTAAGGCGCGGGCGGCGCTGCAGAAGAAGGCAGATGGCCACGCGCGCGTTGTGAAGAAGATGGTCGTGCTCATCGACGAGCTCGGTGAGGAAACGCACGAGGGCTGGTGCTCGAACTGCTTCAACAAGAGCGTGCACCGCAAGGTCGCGAGCGCCAGGCTTCGCAGCAATACGTACCTGTGCGAGGACTGCGGCGCGCCGACGGATAAGTGCGCCGCTCCACGCTGCACGAACATGGCCAACCGGAGCCTGGGCACACTGCACCTACCGGGCTTCTGCGCGGAGCACTCTCATGATCTACCCAGCTTCGAAAGAGCTAACGACCAGATCGAGAGACTCGACGACATCAAGACCTTCCTCAAGTACGACAAGCCGAATCTCGCCCGCGGCACCCAGCTCGGTCTGACCGCGGTCTTCACCGCGGGCGCTGCGTTCCCCCTGGCGCTCGCGGCGGCGCCTGCTGTTGGTGGGGTCGTCGGGGTGCTGGCCTCGAAGTTCGGCGCTGGCGCCACGCTCGCCGGAGCCGCGGCTGTCAACCACGGGCTGGCGATTCTGGGCTTCGGGACCATCGCCGCCGGGGGACTGGGCATGGCCGGGGGAACGATGGTCGTCTCCGCGGTCGGTGCCGCATTGGGAGGCGGCTTGGGCGCATCGGTGACCAATTCATACGTTCGGGGCGACAAGTCGTTCAAGATTGAGTTTCTGCGCGAGGGCAACGGCGTCCCGGTGATCATCGCCCGCGGGTTCACCACGGAGAAGAGCATCGATTGGTGGCAGGCCGTGGACTTCGTCGAGAAGACCTATCCGGGCCACCCCATCTACCTGCTGAATTGGGGTTCCAAGGAACTCGCGGATGTCGCCATCCTGATGGGAAAGGTCGGCGCCGGCCAGGTGGGAAAAACCGCCGTCGGTGGATTCGCCAAGCGCGCTGGCAAGAAGGCTGCGGCGAAACTCAATCCGATTCTTCCGGTCGCGATCGCGGCAGATGTCGCCAAGAACCCGTGGCACGTTGCACGGGTTCGCGCCGACAAGACGGGCGTCATCCTCGCTGACATTCTCGCCCGCTACGACAATGAGGTCATCCTGGTGGGCCACAGCCTCGGCGGACGCGTCATGGCAACGGCGGCCCAGGCGGCGTCGACCAATCTTCGCAAATCCCGGATTCGCGACATCCGGCTCGCGGGCGCGGCGATCGGCGCCACGTTCGACTGGGACGCGGTCGGGCGTGCCGCCTCGGGTGTCGTGGTGAACTACTTCAGCAAGAACGACTCGGTGCTCAAGACGTTGTACAGAGCGGCAGAGTTCGGAAGCATAGCGGCCGGACTTGCGGGTACCGGGTCGGCAGCCAGCAACGTTCACGACGTCGATGTTTCGGACAAAGTGCCTAATCACAGCGCCTACTGGCTCAATATCGCGGGGGCCTTCTGAGTGCAGTCCCCGGGCTCAGATCGCAGAGACACCCCGGTGCGCCGCGCGTGTAAGGCTGCCGCGGGGCGCACCGGGTGAAGCACGGAGGGCGCGGTTAACCCGACAGCCTGTCCATGTCGCCCTACGGAAGCGTCTGAGTCGAGTTCGCTTAGCTTCCGTGCGACTGCCAGAGATCCCCCGCCGGGGCTTGGATCGATGCCACCTCAGCCAGGAAGCTGATCTGAGCTGCCAGATTCGCCTCAACCGTTCGGCGCTCTCGGATCGTATCTTCCACTCCTGCCCCACCATCGTTGAGAAGCGAGTCCGCCTCCAATTCGTGTAGACGAGCGGAACGCTGGTAGAGCCTGTTGGCCTGATCCCGCTGGTCCATCAGCCTGGAAACGCGTTCGATCTGCTCTCTGTATTCGATCAGCGAAGCGAGCTCCCGGAGAAGCGATCGCCTGGCAGCCATGACACGCTTACGCTCCAATTCCCACTGAGCGAATAGCGCCTCGTTGGCAAGGTCAGGCCGGGGGTCCGCCGCTGAGACGAACTCGTTGAGCTGCAGCGATCGGCGGGTGAGACGGTCCAGAACCAGGCCGAGGTCGAGGACGGCATCCTTGTCCTGGATCTCTTGGGAATCCCACGCACGCGACTTCATGATGTGGGCGACCTGGTTGCGGGCGTGAGCGACAACCCGCAACTCGAACTGGTCGACTTTCACCGCATCGAGACCCCGGATCAACACGGGAGGCGGCGGCGTTGGTCGTGACAGCTTCCAGATGACGAACGCAAGGCCGACGAGGATCGGTAGGACTACTAACAGCTCCCCCGCCAGGCGAGAAAATAGAAACGCCCCAATGGTGAGCACCCCATAGACCGCTGCCCCAATCAGAAGCTTGCGGCGGTTCTCCCGCCAGAAACTACCCGGGCCATGGAGTTCCGCTGGGCGCGGAAGCGTCACACCCAGGTATTCCCGCACCGTCAGCTCCCGAGACTCCCGGGAAAACCGGTCGTACTGGTCGTCGTATGGAGGTAGGTCAACAATCGTTGACACCGATATGTCTCGACGGTTCAACCCATCCGCCTTACGGATCAGGTTGTTCTCCTCCGATTCGCGGTGACTTTCGGTCCTCTCGTCGTTTTCCACGCTTCATCTCCAATCGAAAACTGAAGCTGTACGGCCCCAGCTTCAGCTCTCCGGCTACTCCGGCATCAACCAAACGGACTATATCCGCTGCCTAACGTCCTCTTAAGTAAACGTCGGACCTCCGCCGAAATGGACACCGGTGGCACAACGACCGCGCCCTTCTGGCCACCACCGAGTCTCCCGAAGCCGACCTCCCGCAGGCGTCCGGCCCGAGGAACCGGCCGCCTCAGCCCCGGTAGGCGCCGGGCCCGTCGCCACCCACGCTGCCCATCTCCCGGCCGCCCACGCCAGCACCCGCACCGGCGCGGACACCCGCGCCGGCCTCGCCACCGCCCCCATCCAGGTGCCGGGCCACGAACTCACCCTCCGGGCACGGCCGCCCGATCCCGAACCCCTGGGCGAGGTGAATCTTCTCCACGCGGACCAGGTCCATCACGGCGTCGGATTCCACGTTCTCGGCCACGACCTGCATCTGCAGCTGCCCGGCGAGGTCGACGATCGACCGGACAATCGTGCGGTCGGTCGCGGAGGTGTCCATGGCGGTGATGAACTCGCCGTTGACCTTCACGTAGTCGAACAGCAGGTGCTTGAGGTAGATGAACGAGCCGAAGCCGGTGCCGAAGTCATCGATCGCCAGGCGGACCCCGGCGGCGCGGAGCCGCTGCGCCTGAGCCTTGGCGGTGGGGACGTCGTCGATCTGGGCGGTCTCGGTCAACTCGATCACCACCGCGCTCGCCGGCACACCGTGCTCGACCAGGCTGGTGTGCAGCGTGCGTTCGATCTCGGCGTTCCCGATCGACTGCGCTGAGCAGTTGATCCAGACGCAGAAGCCGGGGTCCACCGCGCGCAGTCGCGCGGCCATGGCGACGGCCGCGCGGACCACCCAGCGGTCGAGCAGGACGGCGATGCCCGCCCGCTCGGCGACCGGGACGAACTCCGACGGGGAGACCAGCTCGCCGCCGTCGAGGAGCCGGACGAGCACCTCGGCGCCGATCACGGCGTGGGAGTCCACGTCGATGATCGGCTGGAGGTGCAGGACCAGCTCGTCGTTCTCCACCGCCCGCTCCACGAGCGTCTTCCACTCCGCGGGCGTGCGCGTGTGGTTCCGGTCCTCGCGGCAGTGGCCCACGATGAGGAACCCGTCCCGCCCAGAGTTCTTCACGTCGTACATCAACTTGTCCGCCAGCAGCAGCGGGGCGGTGCCCTCGTCGTCGGCGGCGTCAAAGGTCACTCCCCCGATCGACGCGGACAGCGCACGCCCGGCCCCGTCGAGGGTATGGGCGTAGCCACGTATGCGCTCGATGAGCGTGGCCGCCAGCGCCTGGAGCCGGTCCCGGTCCGCCCCGGGGATGAGGATCGCGAACTCGTCCCCGCCGAACCGGGTGACGAAATCGGACGGGTCGGTGGTCGAGGTGAGGATCCACGAGACTTCCGTGAGGACCTTGTCGCCGACGGAATGGCCGAAGGTGTCGTTGATCTCCTTGAAGCCGTCCAGGTCCAGGACCAGGACTCCGCTGCCGGTGCCCTCGAGGCGGTGGAGGTCGTAGTGGCGGGCGATCTCGCGGTCGAAGCGTCGGCGGTTGAGCAGACCGGTCAGCGGGTCGCTCTCGGCCAGGACCTCCAGCTCGCTCAGGACGCGGTGGTGCTCGCTCACGTCCCGGATGAGCAGCAGCGCGCGCTCGGGTTCGCCGCCGCCCTCGGCCACCAGCGGGGCCGCGGTGAGTTCAAAGGCCTGTTCCGTGCCGGCGCGGTCGACGTGGAGGAACCGGTGGCCCCGGACGGTCTCGCCGCGCAGCGCCCTGGCGGACGGGGTTTCCTCGCGGGCCGCGGCGTCGTGATGGCCGTGCGGCTCGCGGACCAGGCGGGTCAGCCCGTCCCGGCCCGTGGTGACGAACTGCTCCCCGGCGGCGTTGAGCGGGGTCGCCACGCCGGCCCGGTCCACGATGATCAGCGCGTCGGGGATGGTCTGGTTGACGGTGCGGAGCTGGACCGCGCGGGTCTCGGCGGTGGCTGCGATGCTGGTGAGCTGGTCGTTCAGCCGGACGAACTCGTTCACGCCGGTCGCCATCACCAGGGCGATCAGGTAGGCCACGATCATCGCCTGGTTGATCTGCAGGGACCAGGACACGGGATCGAAGTCGTCCCCCAGGGCGAGGCCCTCGCTGTACCACCCCAGCCCGCCCACCACGAGCACCGTGAACAGCGCATGGACGGCGGCGGCGGACGGGCTGCACCGCACTCCGCTCCAAAACAGCGGCAGCAGGACGATCAGCACCAGCGGGACGAAGGGGCTCAGGAGGTAGGCGATCACCGCCAGCGCGGTGGTGGCCACGTACGCCATGACCAGGTCCGACACCGGGTACCGCCGCGAGTCCCCGCGCCGGGCCACCAGGGCGAGCCCGGTGCCGGCGATCATGAGGACGTTGGCCAGGGTGCGCACCACCCACACGCACCCTTCGACGAAGCTCGGCACCGAACCGTCCAGGGTGAGCGCGACCGCGGCGATCCCCCAGGACAGCGACGCCCCGATGGCGGTGGCCGCGACCAGTCGGAACACGTCGGCGGGGACGGTCATCCGGCTGATGACCTCCCAGGCGGGCAACGGCGGCGACGAGCGGGCGCGGGAGGCGAACCCCAGACGGCGCCCGACCGGCACCAGGGCGAGGGAGACCCATCTCGTCACCAGGGCGGCGACGAGGTTGGCCACGGCCAGGACGAACGCCTGCGCGGGCGCCACGCCGGTGGCCACGGGCACCGCGGTGAGGATCACCAGGGTCAGGGCGACGAAGGCGGCGTAGTCCCGCGCGCTGCGGACGAGCAGCACCCAGAGGATGATCACGCCCACCGCCGGCCAGTACAGCGCCAGGCCCGAGGCCTGGGGCGCGCCCATCCGCCCGACCAGGGTGGCCACGACCAGGCCCGCGGCGGACAGCGCGAGCCGTTGGCCACTCATCGTCGGAGATTTCATCACGGAATCCTAACAACGGCCCCGGGCCGTCGACCGCGTTCCGCCCCTGCATTTGTCAGACGATGTGACGGTGACTAAGTTCTTATATGCGCCCGTCCGGCATGGGTGTGAGCACCTAACAGGACGGCGGGACGAAAAGTGCGCAAGAGCGGGTTCAGCATGGGCCGTGCGGTCGGTGTGGCCGTGATCGGTCTGGCGGCGATGGGCGGGCTGATGCTCTGGCTCGCGCTCGCCCTGTCGGAGAACCGGGCGCTGCAGGCGCAGGAGGGCCTCCTCTTTGGTACCTGGCGCGTGCTGTACGACACGTATGCGCCCTCGGCCGGGGTGATGGCGGCCGCCTTCGTCGTCGCCCTCGTCTTTGTGGCCATCGCCACCGGCGTGGAAACCACGGTCGCCACCCGCTACCGACGCGCCACCGACGCGGTGGATAAACCACTGGCACCGAAGATCGTCATGGCCCGGACCCGCGGCGTGTTCCACGGGCCGGTGACCATCACGGTCCTCATCCCCGCGCACAACGAGCAGGACCGGATCACGGCGACCATCACGTCGCTGCAGACCCAGGCCGACCCGCCGGAGCGGATCGTGGTGGTGGCGGACAACTGCACCGACGCCACGCCCGACCTCGCGCGCGCCGCCGGGGTCGAGGTGTTCATCACCCGCGGCAACGTCCACAAGAAGGGCGGCGCCCTCAACCAGGCCCTGGCCGACCTGCTGCCGGAGCTGGGCGAGAACGACTGCGTCATGGTGATGGACGCCGACACGGTCCTGGACCAGGGCTACCTCACCGCGGCGCGGCGCCGCTTCACCGACGACCGCGCGCTCATGGCGGTGGGCGGCCTGTTCTACGGCGAGGACGGCGCCGGCCTGCTGGGCCAGTTCCAGCGCAACGAGTACACGCGCTACAGCCGCGACATCCGGCGGCGCCGCGGCCGCGTGTTCGTCCTCACCGGCACCGCGTCGGTGTTCCGTTCCCGCGCGCTGCGCACCGTCGCCGCCGCACGCGGCACCCGGATCCCCGGGCGCACCGGGGACGTCTACGACACGGCCGCGCTGACGGAGGACAACGAGCTCACCCTGGCGCTCAAGTCCCTCGGCGGGCTCATGGTCTCCCCGCAGGAGTGCACGGTGGTCACCGAGGTCATGCCCACGTGGCAGGCGCTGTGGCACCAGCGGCTGCGCTGGCAGCGGGGCGCGCTGGAGAACCTCGCGGCGTACGGCATCACGCCGCAGACGACCCGCTACTGGTTCCAGCAGCTGGGGATCGGCTACGGCGCCATCGCACTCTCGAGCTACCTGCTGCTCATCGTGATCACCGCCCTCGCGCTGGACCAGTGGGTCTGGTACCCGTTCTGGGGCGCGCTGGGATTGTTGTTCATGCTCGAGCGGCTGGTCGGGGTGTGGCGCTCCGACGTGCGCGCCAAGCTCGCGGCCGTCGCGCTCGTCCCGGAGCTGGTCTACGCCACGTTCCTCAACGTGGTGTTCCTCAAGGGAGTGGTGGACATCCTCCTGGCCCGCCAGGCCAATTGGGGCCACGTGGTGCGGGACGCCGACGGCGCGACCCGGGTGGCCGGCGCATGAGCGGGGCCGTCAGCGGTGTGGCGCCGCACGAGATGATCCTGGCGGGGCTCGTCCTGCCGGAGTCGGTCCTGTCCTCGGGGTGGTTCGCGGTTCTCGCGGCGTTCGTGGCGATCAACACGGTCATGTACGTGACGTTGGCGGTGACCAAGACGCTGCCGAAGATCCACGTCCGCGACCTGCTGCCGCGCACCTACGTCCGGTCGGAGACGCGCAGCATCCACCCGGACCACGCCGAGCCGGGGCCTCGCGCGGCGCACCGCCCGGCCGAGCAGGAGTGAGCCCGCCGTGTTCTCCTCCTCCACCGGGCGCCTCGCCCGCCTCGAGATCGGTGGCCTGTGCGCTGTCCTGGCCCTCCTCCTGGCGGTGGTCGGGCTGGCCCGGGCGGGCGGCGACACCGCCGAGGTGCCGCCACCTCCCCCGGCCGGCCAGGCGGGGGCGATGAAGGCGGCGACGGACCTGACGCCGTGGACCTTCACGATCGACGAGGCGTACGCGTACGGCGAGCGGGCGTGTGAGGACATCCGGGATCCGCACTACGACGGGTTCGGCGGCTTCTACATGGGGGTGCGCAAGACGTGGGTCGCGATGCGGCTGGACGCGCACGGCCTGTCGAGTGAGGAGCAGGTGGAGCATCACCGGCGCCTGTACGCCGAGGCGGTGCGCTCCCTGTGTCCGGAGCTCGAGGCGCAGTTGCCGCCCCTGTATCGCTGACGCCCGCGCGTCCCCTCGGGGCGCCGGTGTCTGGCAATCCGGTAATTCCTCGCGCCGCGGATGTATTTACCCGTTACCATCACATCGCTTCTCGCGGGGTGTCCGTGCGGCGAGCTTTCTGGGAGGGAACGGATGACGGTATCGACGTGGACGGTGGAGACCCTGGGCCTGGGCGATTTCTCGGAGGTGTACTCCGAGGAGTTGCAGACGTGGGTCAGGGCGATCAAGCGTGTGCGCCGCCGGGATGGTCAGGTGTCGGCGACGGGCCCCACGGAGAGTGGTGAGCGGGTCACGGTGATGATGCCGATCGGTTCCACGTGGACGGTGCGGTACGCGGGGTGTACGGACGACAAGTGACGGGCGGCCGCTGAGGGCCGGCCGGCCCGCCGCGTGAGGGGTGGGGCTGGGACGGGGTCGACGACGACGAGGTCCTCCTCCCCCACCCGGCCTGCGGCCTCCGGGATGCGCGGAACCGGTGGCGTCAGCGTCCGAGGGAGCTGAGCCAGTCGCTGATCGCGCTGGCCAGCTGGTCCGGGGCCTCCACGGGCAGCATGTGTCCGGTCTCGGGGATCTCGACGTAGGTCACATGCGGCGCCGCATTCGCCTCCGCCCAACGGCGTTGTTCTTCCGTTAGCACCACCTGGTCGTGTGAGGCGCCCACGATCAGCACCGGGCACGGCGCCTTCGCGGGGAAATCCCAGCGGTCGGGCCGTGCGCCGATCGCGATGGAGTGGGCGGCGAACCGCTGGGGCCCGTACACCCGCGCGGCGCGCAGTCGCTCGGCGCGGACCTGCGGGTCGTGGCCGCGGTCGCCGTAGTAGACGGCCTCCATGCCGTCGAGGGCGATCTCCTCGTATTGCTCCTGGCTCAGGCCGGCTGCCCGTGCTGCCCGCGCCTTCGCGGATTGCGGGTCTTCGGCGCCCACCGGCGCGGTCACCAGGACGAGCCCTGCCAGCAGCTGGGGGTGCCGCTCGGCGAGGTGCATGGCGACCACTCCCCCGAGCGAATGCCCCACCACCACGCTGCCGGGCGCGATCTGCTCGGCCACCTCGTCGGCGAGTGCGTCCAGGTTTGCAACGGCCGGGAGGTCGAGGGCCGTGGCGCTCAGCTCGTGGGGCAAGGCGCGGATGACCGGGGCCCACGTCTGGGCGTCGCCGTGCAGGCCGGGGAGGAACACCAAAGTCGTCATGGGCTCGACCGTACGCGCGCCAGCAGCTGCCAGCCCTGGCCCGGCAAGTCCGACACGCGGCCGCCGAGGCGTCCTGTCTCGCCGTGGAGGTAGCGGTGACCCGTACGCCCAAACCTCGGGGCCCGCTGCTGGATTTCGCGCACACCAAGCATCGACACGTAATGTGAATCCCAGCTGACGGTTCACAACACATTCTTTGGTGTCACGCCTGCAAAGACCCTTATAGTAGGCCGACAAACGCCGAGAGTAACAGGGCCGGTCGAAGCAAGCTAACGGCCCTACGAGGCCTTCAGTGGGAGATGGGCCTCTATAAACATTCAAACCGCAAGCTTACCCGCGCCGCCGACGATGTTAAATGAACGCCGAACCGGGACTCCACCTATTCAACGTTGCTACTTCGTGACAGGAACACCACGCAAGCATGGCCTCACTCAAAACGCAACGCGAGACGGCCGCACTAAACCCCCAGGGCGCTTTTTGCAATTATGTCAAAGACAGAGGGGCCTTCTTGTTCTGCCCGCCAGCGCTCATAAGCATCAGCAGCCTCAGACTTCATACGCGACCTGACCGACCGGGGCAGCGAACAATAATCCTTCAACTCTGCCGACCATGCGTCAACAGTGTGATTGGCCACGATTCGCCCTCCCCCGTCCATTATGACATCTGTCCACGGGGTAACGTCTTCCACGAAAGTCGGGCACCCCGCCGAGAGGCTCTCCGCGATTGCGTGCCCGAAGTTCTCGTGTTCGGTCGGCAGAAAAAAAGCGTCGGCTTCGGCAAACAAACCTCGCACCTTCGAATTTTCCACCCCACCGCAGAAAACCACATCGACGTTCGACGGAAGGCGACTGGCAAGCTCTTCGCATCGCCGCAAATATGCAGAATTTTGAGCAGTACCGTAGATCTTAAGCGTCACGCCGACCTCAACTTGACCAAGGGCTTCCAACAGCAGAGTCACACCCTTTATCTCGGAGATTCTACTGACGAAGATTAGGTGGACATTATCGGTGCCAGAACTAGGGCAACGCATCGCCGTCAGGGGCAGAATCGACTCATTGAGCCGAACTACGACTGCAGCCCGCGGTTGGTAAGTCCTAATCTCGCCAGCCTCGACCTCACTGGAGGCGTGCCAGATCACACCGCTGTGCAGACGAGTCAGCCGCGACGCTATCAGGAACACCTTTTTCTTCAACGCCTTCTTCGCGAGAGCCGCAGTTCCGAACTCACCTCGGGGCGCCACAACCATCACCGCGTTACCGAAGATTCTAAACTTCGATAGGAGCATTGGCAGAATCGAGAATTTGGGGTCCAAGAAGCTATTAATGTACACGAAATCCGGATTGAGTCTTGAACCCTGCCAAAGCGCTCTGATTAGAGACCCAAGGTGCCGCTTTCTGGCGTAGAGCACCGACGCCTTATCTCGGACCACCCATGTGTCCGTAGGCACTCCTAGTGCCTTTGACTCCCCCCAATCCGTGTCTGACGAAATGACGTAGAAACGATAGCGATCTCCGTGCGTTTCAACCATAGCTTCGGTCGTCCGGATCGGGCCACCACCGCGAAAGGCCGGCGGATACAGCGGTGCAAGAAGAAGGACGGACGGCCCCTCATCCCCCCGAGCCGCGGCTCGAGAATCATAGCCGAACGACATTCTTATGGTCACCCCCCGTAGCCCCTCTAGTGTCAAAGAAGGCACGAGACAGGGAGGCGAGACGTTCCACATTATACGCACGGTGATTCTGGAGAAGAATCGTCAAATCCGCGTCAGCAGCAGCAGATTCAACGTCGTCGGCACGATGGGCGCTTGAAACTCTCGACCAATCCTCCACAAGCGGGTCGTGGAAGTGAACCACCGCGCCGTTCGATATGAGCTTCTCGGCGACTGAGGCAGCCGGGGACTCTCGCTGGTCCGCAATATCCGGTTTGTACGTAACCCCGAGGAGCAATATATGGGAACCGCGCAGCGCCATGGCCCGGTCGTTCAGTATCTCCTGGGCGCGTTCGACGATATAAGCCGGCATCCTCGCGTTGACTTCTTGGGCGAGTTCCACGAACCGGAACGGGTAGCCAAGCCGAGCTTTCACGTTGTGCGAAAGGTAGTTCGGGTCAATGGGAATACAGTGTCCCCCAACGCCCGGGCCTGGGTAAAAAGCTTGAAAACCAAAGGGTTTTGACTTTGCGGCCCCTATTACATCCCACAAATCAATGTTCAAATCGTGGCAAAACCTGGCCATTTCGTTGACGAGCGCAATATTTACATGCCGGTAAGTATTCTCAAGCAGTTTCGCCATTTCTGCTTCTCGGGTTCCACGTGTGCGAATAGTTTGGTTAACAAACTTCGAGTAGAACTCGACGGCACAGTCGGCACACGCCTCCGTGAACCCGCCGACAACTTTCGGCGTATTCTTCGCTCCGAACTCCGGATTTCCCGGGTCTATACGCTCAGGAGAGAAAGCCAGAAAAAAATCCGAACCCGCGGTCAATCCGCTGGATTCTAAGAGTGGTCGGACCACCTCGTCTGTAGTACCCGGGTATGTGGTTGACTCCAAAATGACAAGCATCCCGCGATGGATATGTTCGGCAATCATCGTCATGGCAGACGTCACTGCGCTAAGGTCCGGCCCCCCGCCCGCCGAAAGCGGCGTAGGGACACAAACGACCGCAACGGCCGCCTCGTTCAGCACGGCCGGGTCGGTCGAGGCACGAAAACCGCTCCTCAACATCTCCTCGACGTCCTCATCGGAAAGATCGTCGATGTGTGATCGCCCGTTGTTGATAGCACTTGCTACACGCTGGTCGACATCGAGGCCCACAACCTCCAGCCCCGCCAGTGCAGCTTCTCTAGCCAACGGAAGGCCCACATACCCCAATCCCACTATTACCGCTCGCATGCTCATAAAGGTCCTCCAGGGACGTCAGCGTATGATTGCGCCGCCGATATTCCGCCGACGCGTACCGGCCCTCCGACGTTGTATAAGCCGACAAGGGACGGTACGCGCCTACGTTACTCGGGCAAGGCGGCACCGTCGCCGACCCTAGCCGTCGAGACGACACTCCACTCGTCTACGGCGAGCCATCAGTCTCACCAGCCCCACCCATGGGCGATCAACGTTCACGCAGCCATCCGGACCCGAACATGCGCTACCGTTGCGACCGCCCCCACGAGAGAGGTCAGGTTCAATGCCAGAAAGCGTCTTGGTGGTCGTCGCCCACCCCGACGATGAGTCCCTGGGATGCGGCGCAACCGCCAGGGCGCTCACCGAAGCGGGACATGACGTGCGCACAATAATTCTTTCAGGCGAAGTGACCGCTCGAGCCCACAGGCCGTCGGACGAAAGTCTGATTGCCGACACGCGCGAGGCGTCACGTATTCTAGGGATGGCGGAGCCGGTGCTAGGCCCGTTTCCTAACATCAAGATGAACTCGGTCCCGCACCTAGAGTTGGTGCAATTCGTTGAAGCCAACCTCGCTGAGGCGAGCGCCCAGTGGGTAATCACGCACCACCCCCATGACTTAAACGACGATCACCGGCAAGTTAGTTCTGCAACCCAAGCCGCTGCTCGCTTGTTCCAGCGGAACCAATCCGTACCGCCGCTTAACGGGCTCTTCTTTATGGAAATACCCTCGTCGACAGACTGGCAGTTCCCCGGCGCAGGGCACGCGTTTCAGCCGAACGCGTACTTCCCAGTCACTGAGGAACAATTGGACGCTAAGATTGCTGCCTGTAGCGCATATCGGGGGGTGATGCGACCGTTCCCTCACCCACGAAGCCCGGAGGTTATACGCGGATTGGCGGCGGTCCGAGGCGGGCAGTCCGGCCTAGGGAATGCCGAGGCTTTCCAAATCGCTCATCTCCAGTTGCCCCAGGTTCTAGGTTGAGCTCGTATGCGCGCACGTGGAAGCGCGTAACAGACATCACGCTTGCATCGGTGACTCTAGCCGTGATTAGTCCGGTCAGCGGGATAATCGCCGCAGCTATATGGTTGGAAGACCGTGGGCCAGCCATCTTCCGCCAGAAACGGGTAGGCGCAGCAGGGAAAGAGTTCACTATCCTCAAGTTTCGCAGCATGGAGATCGGGACCCCTAGCCGGCCGTCAGACTCCGCAGCCGAATTCGCGATAACCCGGACAGGCAGACTCATTCGTCGTCTGAACTTAGACGAACTCCCCCAACTTGTGAATGTCCTACGGGGGGAGATGTCCATCGTGGGGCCGCGCCCCGCATTGAAGACCCAGACTGAAGTCATCACTGCACGCCAGGCAAACGGCGCGCTTAGTCTGAAGCCTGGGCTCACCGGCCTAGCCCAAATCAACTCGTACGATGGGATGTCGCCGGTAGAAAAAGCGCGGTTTGACGGCGAGTACGCATCTCGCGTCTCCTTCCGCCTTGACTGTGAGATTATCCTTAGAACTTTCGGCTACTTACTTAAACCGCCGCCGACATACTGACAAGGTTACCAATGCGCTTCGGATTTGTTACATGCGTCGAGCTGGGACTTTCCTGCATCGATGAAGTAGTTTCACTCGGCGGTAAGTTCGACCTTTTAATAACCCTTAACGATGATAAGTCCATCACGAAGTCCGGTCGAGTCTACCTAGACGGGATAGCGGCAAAACACCGTATTCCTTTGGTGAAAGTCGACCACATCAATGAGCCTGACTCAATCGCGGCCATACGCGAGGCGAGACTGGATTGGCTATTTATAATCGGGTGGTCTCAGATTGCCTCCGAGGAGGTTCTGAACTCCGCCGCACGGGGCGTCCTTGGTATGCATCCCACACTGCTCCCGCAAGGTCGAGGCCGCGCTGCCGTCCCATGGGCAATCATCAAAGACCTTCCGCACACTGGGGTCACACTTTTCGCTCTAGATTCCGGCGTCGATACGGGCCCGATTGTCGACCAAGTCTCGATACCGCTAGCCCCGCGCGAGACCGCCAGTTCGCTTTACGCGAAGGTTAACGAGGCGCATAGAACCCTGATACGCAAGGCGTGGCCGGCGCTAGTTTCGGGGACATGCCGGTTTGAAACCCAAGACGAATCGCTGGCGACTGAATGGCCCGCCCGAACGCCTGAGGACGGCAGGATCGTATCAACGATGACAGTCGCCGAAGTTGACAGGTTAGTTCGTGCAGTTACTAGGCCCTATCCAGGAGCCTTCTGGGACCAGGAAGGGAGGCGAGCAAGAGTATGGGCTGGCGGTGTGCAGCGAAGTGCAGTCGGTGCGCTCCAAATTAGGGTCTCTGACGGTTTATTCTACGCTACCGAGTTCGAGTGGGAGTAGGAACAAACTTAGAGTTGGCAGATTGATCCTGTTCGGTAAGAATACGGAAGTGGAGGCGCGTTGTGAGAGTAGGGATGGTCAGTCACTGGTTCGATCCAGAAGGCGGCGCGGCCGCAGGACCCGGCACGATCGCCCGCGCGATACAACGTCGTGGCCATCAGGTTGACGTCTTAACTGGATATCCGATTTACCCAGCCGGCAAAATTTTTCCTGGCTATCGAATTCGGCCCTACAGCCGCGAAACTCTCCGCGGTATAGCGGTGCATCGTGTACCCGCTTATCCGAGTCACGACGACAACGCGACGCGACGAATGGCAAACTACTTAACATTTGCCGCTTCGTCTTCACTAGCTGCGCCAGCCGCCTTGGGGGCCTCGGACGTGGTTCTCGTTTACTCATCCCCGGCTACCGCAGCTACTGCTGCAGTCCCGTTAAAAATGCTGAGGCGCGTCCCATTCGTGCTCCACATTCAAGACCTCTGGCCCGACACGGTGACTTCGAGTGGCTTCGTGACGGGTCCAACATCATCCTTTATGGACCGAACAATCGCGCGCTATTGCAACGCGGTATACCGCAGCGCGGCGCACATCGCGGTGATCTCTCCTGGAATGGTGGAAACACTGCGTGAACGAGGCGTTCCGGACCAAAAAATTAGTGTCGTTCCAAACTGGGCCGAGGAATCCTCGTTCTACCCCACGGCTAGGGACGCCTCCTTAGCATCGGCGTTAGGTATAAACCGCGCCTTTAACGTTATGTACGCCGGCAACCACGGTGAAATGCAGAATTTGGAGGTGGTCCTTGAGGCCGCGAACCGGCTGCGTCACCGGAAAGACATTGGCTTCACGCTCGTGGGAGACGGAGTGCGGAAGCATTTTCTGCGCCAGTCCGCCAAAGAGCGAGGCCTAGACAACGTAATCTTCCTGGATCCACAGCCCTTCGATAAGATGGCGGAGATTCTCGCGCTTGGCGATGTCCAACTGGTAACCCTGAAGGATCTCCCCCTTTACCGCATCACTATGCCGAGTAAGATTCAAGCAAATATGGCCGCCGCTCGCCCAATAATCGCTGCAGTGTCCGGCGACGCGGCAGCGGTTGTAGAACAGGCCGATTGCGGTGCTGCCGTGCAACCTGGGGACGTTGATTCCCTGGTTCGCGCGATTATCCAGCTTGCTGAGGCACCACATACAGCACTTGTTGAGCTAGGCAGGAATGCGCGGTCGGCCTACCTGGAGCATTTCTCAGAGCAGTCAGTCGGTGATTCGCTGGAGTCGATACTCGAAACCCACAAGCGGTCGGAAGAGGCGAAGTGCGAAAGATAGTAGTGGTCGGAGCCTCTGGCTTCGTCGGCTCCGCAGTCTGTAAGGCGGTCAGTGAACGCGGACACTCGGTTCAACAGGTTCGTGCGCCGCGACTTAAACACCGCTCCGACACCATTCCAATCACCGAGCTAGCTGCTATACAGGCTGCCGTCGCTGGTAGCTTCGCTCTGGTCAATTGTGCCGGAGTGCCTGACGCCAGTGGAGGCGACTTGTCGCAACTGATCCCAGCGAACGCAACGTTACCGCGGCTGTTAGCAGAGGTCGCGTCCACGGCGGGAGTCCGTTTCATTCATGTGAGCAGCGCAGCCGTCCAAGGACGCGTACCTATCCTGGACGCCCGCACTGACACATCTCCTTTCTCTCCGTATTCGCATTCGAAGGCAGACGGGGAGCGGGCTGCACTTTCGTACCCAGAAACGATCGTATACCGGCCCCCGGGCGTTCACGGCGCCGACCGCGAGGTCACTAAACGGCTTATCAAGTTCGCGAAGTCGCGACTCGCGTCCGTAGCGAAACCCGGTAGTGCCAATACTGCGCAGGCCCTCTTAGACAATGTAGCCGATGCCATCGCCTTTCTCGCCACAACCGACGCCAGCCCCCCATCGATAGTAAGCCACCCTTCGGAGGGCCTGACCGTTCAGTCGCTGTTGGAAGACTTGGGGGGTAAGTCTCCCCTTCGCCTTCCGAGGTGGTTTGCTCGCACCATCGTGGGCTGCGCCTTTCATCTTGCTTGCGTGCGACCAGGATTCGCCGGTATAGCTCGTCGTTTGGAAATACTCTGGTTCGGTCAAGAGCAGGCACCTAGCTGGCTGACCGCTGCAGGTTGGACGCCGCCCATTGCACGAATGGGCTGGAGAGAAGTTGCAGAAATATACCGTACACAAGATAAGTTGGAGAATAGATGATGAAATCTCTGCAAGGCGCCACCGTAGCAATTACCGGTGGTACCGGCTCTTTTGGCTCAACAATGGCGCGCCACTTGTTAGACAATGGTGCGGGCACCGTGCACATATTTAGCCGAGACGAAGCTAAACAAGACGAAATGAGGTCTCGACTGGGTGAGCCACGGCTCAAATTTTTTCTAGGAGACGTACGCGATCCGGAAAGCGTCGAGAACGCGTTCGTCGGAGCGGACTATGTTTTCCACGCCGCAGCGCTTAAACAAGTACCGTCCTGTGAGTTTTTCCCTGACCAGGCCGTTAAGACTAACGTAGACGGCAGTGCCAACGTCATTAGGGCAGCTCATAAGCTCGGCATTAAATCCGTGGTCTGCTTGTCTACTGATAAGGCGGTGTACCCAGTGAACGCGATGGGGATGTCGAAGGGCTTGATGGAAAAGACTGCTCAAGCATTCGCGCGGAACCATCCCGATTCATCGACCACGGTCAGCATTACCCGCTACGGAAACGTCATGTACTCGCGCGGCTCAGTGATTCCTCTCTTTGTTCGTCAGTTGCGAGAAGGCGTACCGATGACTGTGACGGAAGGCAGTATGACTCGGTTCCTGATGAGCCTCCAGGAATCGGTCGACTTGGTCGCGCACGCATTTTTCGAGGCCGAGCCGGGCGACCTCTTCGTCAAGAAGGCGCCTGCTACTACCGTTGAAACACTTGCCCGAGCAACCGCAAAAGTGATGGGCGTCAGTAATCCGCGCATCGCCCATATCGGGATCAGGCACGGTGAAAAGATGTACGAGACTCTACTTTCTCGAGAAGAAATGGCCAAAGCTGACGATCAGGGCGAGTACTTCCGCGTCCCACTAGACGCACGGTCTTTACAATATTCTGTCTATGTCGACGAAGGCAGTACCGATACTGCGAAGCCAAACGATTTTGACTCCAACAACGCCCGCCAACTGAACGTAGACGAGACCGCCGAGCTACTCGGAGCACTACCTGAATTGCAAAACGTCCTCTCAGGGAGGCTTTAATGAAAATTCTAGTTACAGGCGCTGGAGGTTTTCTGGGGTGGCACGTGCGTCTGAGACTTTCCGCACTCACCGACCACGAAGTTATCCCAGTGTATCGGAGTAACTGGCAGGACTTGCCACACTTGATAAAACGAGCCGACTCAGTCATCCACCTAGCAGGAGTGAACCGAGCCGACCGCGATGACGAAGTGGAGGAAGGTAATATTCAACTCGCGTACGATCTTTCCAGCGCTATCAAGGGCGCGGGGAGGGCGATTAAAGTAGTCTTCGCCGGGACAATCCAGACGGATCGAGACAACCCTTACGGCCGAGGCAAGCTCGCCGCACAAAAATTACTGGAAGAAGCGACCCAGGATGTTTCTGGGTCGTTTGTTAACGTCTGTCTCACCAACCTGTTCGGTGAGCACGGAGTGCCGTTCTACAACTCGTTTGTTGCGACCTTTATTCATGCCACCATAGCTGGCAAGAAACCGGCCATCAGCGGGAACTCCGTTGAATTGCTACACGCCCAAGACGCCGCCCAAGCTCTTATAGACGCGCTATCCGCTCGTGACGGTCAAGTTCAGCCGAAGGGTCTAGTGATCGGCGTGAGAGAAGTATGGGATATGTTGCAAGAGTTTCATGAAGCATATGAACATACTGGGGACATTCCGAGCCTCCACAGCAAGTTTCGAATTGACCTATTTAACTCGTATCGATCCGCCCTCTTCCCTTCCCATTATCCCATTCGTTTGCTGCCACACACTGACCCTCGCGGCTCCTTCGTGGAAACAGTACGCTGCCACGGCGGCCAGGGGCAATCGTCCATTAGCACCACAGAAACTGGCGTGACTCGAGGCGAGCATTACCATTTAACTAAGATTGAACGGTTTGCCGTTATTCAGGGAACCGCAGAGATAAGCTTGAGGCGAAAGTTCACTAACGATGTTGTGACCTTTGGCGTTTCGGGCGACAGTCCGGTAGCCATCGACATGCCAGTTGGATGGGTGCACAATATAACAAACACTGGAGATCAACTGTTGATAACCCAATTTTGGAGCCACGAACTCTTCCGCCCAGAATCTCCGGACACTTTCGCGGAACCGGTTCAATTAAGCGAGAAGGAAGATCAGCCATGAAAGTCATGACGATCGTCGGAACGCGACCCGAGCTCATACGTCTCTCCCGAGTGATTAATCGATTAGAAAACACGAACGGGATTGATCATGTCCTAGTCCACACTGGGCAAAATTACGACTACACCCTCAACCAAGTTTTTTTTGAGGATCTCGGAATCCGGCAACCCAATCACATGCTGGGTGTTGACACATCCAGTCTCGGCACCGTCTTGGGTGGCACTCTGATTGCCGCAGAGCAGATAATGACAGCTGAGAAACCCGATGCGGTACTTGTATTGGGTGACACCAATTCGTGCATCGCAGCGCTAATGGCCCGTCGGCTCAAAATTCCTACTTATCATATGGAAGCCGGCAATAGAAGTTTTGACCAGAATGTTCCGGAAGAAACCAACCGCAAAATGGTCGACCACATCGCGGACTTCAATATGGTCTACACGGAGCACGCTCGGCTTAACCTGCTGGCGGAGGGCCTACACCCCCGAAGAATCCTCAAGACCGGATCACCGATGCGAGAGGTGCTCCAGGCTTATAAGAACGAAATTATTTCATCCACGGTTCTAAACGATTTAGGGCTCGAGCAAGGCGAGTTCTTCCTAGTTTCTGCCCACCGGGAAGAGAATGTTGACTCGCCGGCTCGGCTACGTATGCTACTCGAGTGCCTAGTGGCCGTGCGCGAACGCTACAACAAGACCGTTTTCGTCTCGACCCATCCCCGGACTCGAAGGCGACTCGAAGCGCTGGAGGGGTGGAAGGCCCCCGAAGGAATTGTTTTCGCTGATCCGTTGGGTTTCCACGACTACAATCGCCTGCAGACCACTGCGGCGTGCTGCCTTTCTGATTCTGGCACGATCGCCGAGGAATCCGCGATTCTTGGCTTCCCCGCGGTCACACTTCGGGACGCGATCGAGCGGCCCGAGGCTCTGGACGCCGGTAGCATCGTAATGACCGGATTACATCCCGAAGACGTTATTACTGCAGTTGGGCTGGCAATGACCGATACGTCCGGCCCGGGCAAAGTTGGTGGATCCATCCCGGCCGACTACACGATTGAAAATACTTCGGATAGAGTAGTTAATTTCATTCTTTCCACGGCCCGACGCCATCACCAATGGGCCGGCATCAGGTTAGGCTAGCCGCACTCTCGCGCTCTGCGCAAGACCCAACCGCGCTGCGTGCCATCAGAACGCACTTCGCGTAGTCGCACATAGTCAGGGAATATAAATGACGCCGCTTTACCCAAAGCATCTTATCCGAAGGACCCTCGGGGCTAAGAGACTTCAGATTGCCACTGCAGGTGCGGAGCTTTTCCTTCAGCCTATAGGCGACGCAGAAATCGAGCATCGGCAGCTCGCGGAGTTTAATCGGGTCTGGCAATCGGCGACCCGGCTACCGTTTTACCGCGAATGGAAGCGGATACACTCTCTTCCAGACCGGGCGTCATCGTTAAATGATCTCAATACTTGGCCGGTGCTGACCAAACAGCAATTGCGCGAAATGCACGACTTGGTACTGGTTACGAAAGGTGCCGTCGGCACCTATAGGACTAGTGGCTCGACGGGCGAGCCGTATGACTTCCCGCGGGGGCCAAACGAGTTCGCTGACGGCTACATGTCTACCTGGGCGTCGCGAATTCCCAACGGGTTAGAGCCGTTCGACTCCTTCGTACTTGCCGCTAATACAATCTCTGGCTCTGGCGTCTCAGGATACGCCCAAGCAAAAGCGCGTCTCATCCGGGCGGCGAAGGACGTCTCTGGGAATTCATGGAAGGTGAACGGCTTCCTGCCGAATCCATCAGACGCCGATGCAGCTATTCGTGCTTTGAAGTTAGTTCGGCCGAAGTACGTCGTGGGCTACCCGTCAGCCATCGCATCAATTGCCAGGCGCGCAGCGGAAAGGGGTCAATCGTTCGCGCACCTAACCCATGTAATTCTCACCAGTGAGTCAGTCTATGCATCGGACGTTCGGCTGATCGAAGAAGGATTGAGCGTCCGCGTTCTAATCGAATATGGCGCCATAGAGACGGGAGTTATCGCGGGCACATCTGCCGGCGCGAACGGGTGGCCGCTGTCGGTCCTCTGGTGGAGGACCTTGGTGCGGACAGATGCCGATAACGAGGCTATCGTCACTACGCTCAGCAACAGGCTGTTCCCCTTAATCAATTACGGTCTTGGTGACCGGCTATCGCCCACACGCCTAACTGAGGCGGGTTCCGTCGTGACGATCGGGCAGATCGAAGGTCGCTCTCGGGACGTCGTCACCGTTAACGGCCGAGACGGCGCGTTGCGCATCGTCTCGGCGCGGGAAATTTCATCACTGGTACGGGACTTACCCGGAGTTTATTCCGCACAGGTTGCGCAGCCCAGGGAAGGGCTGGCCGAACTACTCGTAGTTGCTCCGGAACTGCCAATTGACCGCGTCGTGCGGCTCATGTCGGACGCTCTCGGCCGCAACCGGCCTGAGTTCGCCCCTGGGTCGGTGCGTGCACGACTCGTTACTCGGCACATCGAGGGTGCTCGCGGAAAGCGAAGCCTCGTTGTTCCCGGTGGTAGCATTCCGTCTGACAGTCCCGTGTTCGACCTCATCCTTCTTTGAAGCGGTATCGAACCCCTCCCAACCACTGCCGCTACCGCCCATGGTGCGGCTGTACGAAGCTAGGTGAGCGATCGCCGCGTTCCGGCCCAGTTAGGCAGCCATCGCCTGTGGAGAAGTTGGCTCTCTGAAGGTTGTAAAGTGCAGGAATGCCAAGTAGATAAGGTCTACACATCTATATGACTAGACACATTTTATGGACATCGGGCTGGGATTCAACTTTTTGCGTCGTTTCAGCGCTCCTCGACAGCGATGATCTCGTGCAACCGTGGTACGTCCTCGATTCCGATCGCAGATCATCGTCTATCGAGCTTAAGCGCATGGGCGAGCTGAGCGAGATGATCGCCCGCGACTACCCGCATGCGGCCGAGCGCTTGCTTCCGGTGACGGTTGTTCGGGTCGGCGAGATACCGCGGGACCGGCTCGTCGAAGAACAGTACTTCGCACTTCACTCCGAGTATGGCATAGGTGGTCAATACGATTGGTTGGCGCGGTTAGCGAAATGGAAGAATTTAAAACTTGAGCTAAGCGTCCTGCATGGCGCGGGCGCTAGCGGAGCATTCTCAGAATACCTGAAGCCGGCAATGTCTGGACGCTACAAAATGGCGGCGCCGGAAGATTCGCCGCTCGAGCTATATGAGCGCTTCTTATTTCCGCTTTACGGCCGCTCAAAAATCGATATGGCAGACGAGGCGAGGCAGCGCGGCTTTGAAACGATCATGAATCACACCTGGTTTTGCTTCAACCCGATAAGTGGTCGTCCATGCGGTTATTGCACGCCTTGTAGGCAGGCGATCGAGGAGGGGCTTGGCTACCGCGTGCCGACCAGGACTAGGCGACGTCGCGTCCAAGCCTGGGCTTTTATGCTACCTACTCGCATTCGGGTTAAGCTACGGCAACTAAGCAGGTAGCATGCCGCAGTGCAAATCGTCTTGATCTATACCATCTGCTTCCCTCCCGAACAGGCGTCCCGTGACTAGAGAGAGCGCGGCCGGCTTTGCCGATCAGGCTGCATCGAGCCTTGCTAATATCTTGGTAATTTTCGCCTGCGCACGCGTGATGGACGTTGCCTCCTTCGGCGAGGCCAGTGTCGCCTTCGCGATAGTTACGGCGATAATTATGGGTTGCCGCGGTTTCCTGGGCACGTCACTGGCGGTACTCAGCGGCGATCATGATCGGGTTAAATCCGAACTAGACAGGGCATCCGGTGCCGCGCTGTTGCTCGGATTTTTTATCGGGCTGATCTTGGTACTCTACGGGGCGTGGTCCGACTCGAGCATTTGGATCGTTTTTGGTCTGGGGTGCCCTTTTCTTGCTGCTCAGGATGTTATTCGTTATGGAGCCATCTCGCTTTCACGATCTACCTTAGCGCTGACTTCCGACTTAGTTCGCTTGGTTGTGTCGATTGTTTGCTTCGCGAGCACTTTCACCTCCCATCATCAGTTTCCGCCGGTCGCAATAGTCGGTAGTTGGCCCGCTGGCGCTGTATTGTCTGTCCTCGTAGTCTGCTTTGTCCTTAAAGTCCGTCCGTCGCCTAGGAGCTTTATTGTTTTGATGGCCGACCGACTGCGCGAGCGGCTGGGCTACGCCTTCGACACACTGATGATGTCAGTCACTTCGATCCTCTACATTGTTATTTTAACGAGCCTGCTTGGCAATGAGGGAGTGGCTGGTTTACGTGGCGCAGGCACATTGCTCGGACCGCTCAATACTATGGTCGCAGGCTTGTCGCTCGTGATGGTACCCCGCCTCGCACGGAGCAAAGCGAGCGTCAGCGCGATGATCCGAGAGGTCATCCCCCTCACTACGGCTATGTGTGTAGTGGCTGGGCTATGCGGATCGTTAGGCTTCTGGCTGCCCGAAAGTCTCGGCTCGGCACTGCTTGGTCCCACCTGGGTGGCGGCAGCAATCGTCCTTCCGATTATGGCTGTTGAGTATGCGCTAACTGCAATCAGGACGTCGCTTTCAACGATCCTGCGGGCCCGCCGAGCCGCTAGTCGGCTAGTAGTCGCTCGCATCGCTTCCACGGTAGGGATGCTGACTGTCGCCGCCGTCGGCCCGTTGTTTGGCGGGCCGGAGGCTGTAGCTTGGGGGATGGTGATGAATTCCGCCGTCGGAGTGACAATTGTGGCGGTCCTCTTGACTTCACTGTCGAGGGGACAGCGGCCACTTAAGTGAGGTTCCTGCCGCCAGACGGTTAGCGGACCGGCAGGTCGGTGGAACCTCGGCAGCAGGGGAGCCAGGCGTGTCGCTTTCTTTGCCCCGAATGCCCCGGCTTCTGTCCTGGTAGCCAACCTCAATGATCGGGACCCGCGTGGTGGGGAGCTTGGCGACGTAGCTTGGCTGCTCGGTCTCGGGCCTGGCGCTGTTCAATGGCGTCGTCGCCAGTGGTGCTTCGGAATTGCTACCCGGAGATCCTGTCCCGTTACGGGTGCGTGCGCTTGCCGTTCACCGAACCGGCCACCGACGCCCCGATCCCGCGACACAAGGCGCCGCCCGACCCGCTACGAGCACGCAGCTCCCGGCGATCTGGTGCACGTGCATATCAAGAAGCTCGGAAGAATCCCCGACGGTGGCGGGCACAAGGCCCTCGGCAGGGCCAAGGGGCGCAAGAACCGCAGCGGGGTCGGGTACTAGTTCATCCACGGGCGCCGTCGACGACCACTCACGATTGGCCTACAGCGAACTGCTGGACGACGAATACAAAAAGAGACCTGCGCCCAATTCTGGAAGCGGGCAGGCGCGGAACCTGACCCAGTTTCCCCGACTATCTCGGTGTGGCATCAGGTTCCAGTGGAAGTGTGCAGTGTTTCGTAGTCCTGCGGAGAGACTATCCCCAGGGCCGTACCTCGGTGGGTCTCATTGTGCCAACCCTCGATCCACTCGAGTACCGACAAGGCCAGTTCGGTGCGGGTGGCTCAGTCGCGGCGGTGGAGTGGTTCTCGCTGCACGGTGGACCAGAATGATTCAATAAGCGCATTGTCGACGCTGGACGCCACACGCCCCATCGAACACGAGCAGGGCCTGCCTGGCGCAGGCGGAGCCCGAAGATTCACGACGTGGAGGCGCTGCCGCTCTTCAAAGTGCACCACGGCCCCGTGTCGCTGCCAGCGGGCCATCTCCAGATTGTCCACCGAAAGTTCCGAGGGGACGTGGCCGGCGCTCGTCCACCCGATTACGCAGCGCGAGTAGGCATCGATCACCGTGGCGCAGTGCACCCTCCCATCCCGGGCGCGATGCTAGGTGTCATCGGTAAACCTGATGCGGTCCGGAGCATCTGCACGAAATTGTCATTGGACCAGATTGGGGAGCGTGGCAGGGCAGGGCTTCCACCCGCGGTGTTTGCGTCGGTGCCATACCCCGACCCGGCCGGCCGAGCGCATCAGCCGGGCCACCCGCTTACTCTCGACCCGGGTGCCCAGCCCCAGACCCAGCTCGGCGTGCACGCGGGCCCGCTACGTAGGTGCCTCGGGTCGCGTAGTGCACCCGGGCGATGGTCTCGGTCAGCTCCGCGTCCGCCCGGGACCGGACGGGCGGCGGCCGGCGGCCGATATCGCCACTCGTAGTAGCCCGACGTCGACACTTGCAGGGCCCGGCAGAACACCGCTAGAGGGAACCCATCGGCGGCGCGCTCGTAGACCAGCCGGAACCTACTCTGGAAGGACGTTCTCCCTAGCGATGCAGGCCGATACACGTTCTGGGGTTTTCTGTCTCTATCTCCAGCTCCCGGCTCTCGCGCTAATACTCCGCCAACTGGAGTTTGTCAGCTCTCGTCAGCCCCGCCTCTCGGCCCAAGCCCACCTCATCTACGGACTTCCACCGCCGCGGACACGACTCGCTGATACCCAGGTTCCGGGCGACTCGGGCAATCAGTTCACCTGAGCGACTAGATCAAGAACTCGACGCCGGAACACCGTCGGCTTCGCTGCAGTCATCACAGACTTGTTCCCTTGGATGATCATCACCCGCGTTAGTGTCCGGAAAAGCGGGTCAGGCTCCCAAGGCGCCTCACCCGCCACCTGCGTGGCAAACCTACGTGGACCGAACAATTGTGGCTGAAGTAACCGTCGTCGACGACATAAGGATTATGCCCATAGGTCAAACTGCCTCAAGGACCTTTTACCGCCCAGATAATGCCACCTACGAGGGTCGGAGCCAGCCAGTCGTCGATAGCCTGCGTCCCCTCCGGTTACCCAGGACCTTGGCTAACGCCGCAGTGGACGGACTCCAAACGCTCGCGCTAGGTTCGGCTGCACATACTGGCGCCACACCATCAACTAATACCCGGAGTTCGAACAATGACCCTGGGGCCAACACCGGTGTCGCGTCCGTGTCAGTCGCCGAGTTGAAACAAAACACCGAGAAACGGTTGTCGAATGGACGGGAGTCAGGTGTTCGCCACCAACCCATTTTTTTAACCAGATACCAACGTTGAACCTTAACTCGCCGTCATCTACCGTCTTCTGTAACTAGCCAGCTCCCGTTACCACAGGGACTAGTTGCCGTTCGAGTTCATCCACTAGAGAAAGCGCATACTGGAGCGATAGGTGATTCGAGTCGCGCCATACAAGAGTATTACCAATTACCGGCGGACAAGTACTCCCCGGACAGATCCAGTCGGTCAAGTCGATCACTGGAACGCCGGTTTGAGACGCGACCTGCGGTTGCACTGAATCTCGGCGCGAGAGTACCTCACTTTTCTCAAGCACGCACCGACGCAGACTCTCGACGTTCGCTTCCACGCATTCAGCGACGTTCACGCCCGGATAAGGAGTATCGCGGATAAGCGCAACCGATACGCCAGCATCGCGGATTCGGTCAATAGTTCGGATCTCCCCTGCCTCAAAAGAGGCCAAACCCTCCGCTGCGAACTGCTTATAATTGCTATGGCTTAACAAGAGGACGTCCGGAGCATCTACCCCGGTGAGCCATTCCATCGCTGATTCGTACCATTCGCGGCAGGAGACATAGTCGGCCCCCTCCGCCGTCGTGAGCTCCGCGTCGACTAGCGGGCACGCACCCTTAGTTGCCGCCCGAACGCCCCATCCATTCCGCTTTGCAACGGCAATAGCGGGAGCTACCCACTGGCCCGCATGCGAATCCCCCATAATGGCAACTGTCGTGTTGGCGCCCGGGACTCCAAGCTCGCATACGCGGAACTCGGAACTATCAAGATTTGAGTGACATCTACGATGCGGCTGGACCACTCGATTCGCCACCGCCGGAGCGGGATTGATGTGCTCCACTTGATCTACAGGCATCGCGTTAGGCGACGAGTTTGGATCATCACCCAACGTTTGGGCACCGACGGGCTTATCATCGCGCCCGTCCGCGATGCCTGCGGCCGCCCCTATCGCGGAAGCCGCGTACGGTTCCGGGTGGCGCGCAGTTAACGCAAGAATCATCGACGTAGCCACTACTAGCGAAGTAATCAACAATCCAAGAAAATAGACATTGCCGAGGCTAACGTTGGTCCACTGAGCGCGACGTAGGGGGTTCTCAACGAACCTAAGCGACAACCATGCTGGCAAGATCGACAGCGCCGCCAAGGCAACGCCCTCCGGCACGGTCGCTGCCCTGGTCCCGTCTGTAATAAGTTGACTCCCTATGACAATCACGGGCCAGTGCCACAGGTACCACGAGTACGAAATGCTACCCAACCAGACTAGAGCTTTTCGAGACAACAGCGGAGCCGGTCCGAGGCTACCGGCTTGCGGCGAGAACGCGATCAATAGCGCTGCGCCGACTGTCGGCGCTAGTGCTATCCACCCTGGAAAACTCATCTCGGTGGTATAAACCACCCCAGACGCGAGAATCGCGGCAAGCCCGAGCCATGCAAAAATCGCGGAAACAAGCCGGCCGATTCGAGCCACGCCAACAAGAGAGACCGCAACAACACCACCTAGGCCTAGTTCCCAAATCCGAGTGGCTGTCACGAAGTACGCCCTCGCAGGGTCGATTTCCGTCATGTAAATAGACCACGCCAGTGAAGCCGCTACCGAGACCGAAAGGGCCAGCAGCAGAGCCTTATGGGCCGAGATGTAACGACGGACGACCAAGTATCCAAGAGCGGCGACAATAATCGGCCAAAATATGTAGAATTGTTCCTCTACCGACAACGACCAAAAGTGCTGCACAGGGCTCGCGCTATCCGTCTGCGCTAAGTAATCAACTGAGGTCTCCGAGAATCGCCAATTGACAACATATAGGCCGGCGAACAGCGCGTCGAGAGCTATCGCGCCCAAGCGCGAGGCAGGCAGGAATAAGTAAGATGCAAGCAAGATGACGACGAGCGCAAGGCCGCTGGCCGGCAAAAGACGCTTGATCCGGCGAGCGTAAAAATCGAGTAAGTTAATCTTGCCGTTGTCACGCAGACCGCGATACAGCATGGCGGTCATAAGGAAGCCCGATATAACGAAGAAGACATCGACCCCGATGAAACCGCCGCCCAAGAATGGGACGCCAGCGTGCCAGAGTACAACGAAAAGAACCGCTATCGCGCGCATCCCCTCGATGTCCTCGCGGAAACGCGACGCGGCTTCCGAGCGCCGCGGGCTAGCTACCAAAGTTGCCGTCTGGGTCATGAATACACCTTTAGATAAACCGTCGTCTTCAGTTTCGCTGAGTGACACCTAATGGTGTCGAAAAGCCAGGTCACGGGAGCCTTGCCCCGACAGTCCAGGGCCAACCCTCCGCACATCAGCGGCAGGAAGACGGATCCCAACCGTCAACAATATGATCGCGAGCAGAATTAGAACACGCACACCGGCTCGCGACACGTATGTGAACGTCCCGCTCCAGACTAGGTCAGCAACGCCGCTCGCGAGCACGATGCCCAATGCGTAAGCTGCGACCGGCGGTGCAGAGCTTTCGAGGATAATGAGCAATCTGTCCGCCAACACCAGGAAACACCCAATTACTATCGGGGCGAGAACGATTCCCACCCATCCGAAAGAATAAAGCGCCTCTCCATAGACAGACCCAGCATCGGATTGCCCATACCTGACCAGATGCGGAGTGAAAATTTCAGCGAGTTCTGCACCAAACCCGACCGGCTTATCGGACCAGTACTGCCTTGGTATCCAGATCACAGCCGTGGCGAAAAGCGTCCCAAAACCCACATGGTCGAGCGAGCCCGCCAGGTCGAGTTCGAGTAACTGTGAAAAACGTACAAACGGGGCGAGTATGGAAGCGATACCGCTACCCTCAGCGTTTTCGTAGCCCTGCACGTTGATGGCAAAGGAAGTTCGCCATGTCACCATGTAAGTGAGCACCGGGACAGCAACAATTAAAATGGATGCCTTTACACGCCGGTCAGCCCAGCGGACGGAGAAACACATTGCAACCGCTAACCCCAATGTCCCGAGGATTAGCCGTCCAAGACCAGCAAACAAAAACTCGGTGTACAGCAGAAATAGCAATGCGCAGAGCGGAAGCGTCAATAGGGCGGGCAACGTCGACCGAGCCGCGCATACGGCGAAGAGAACCAGCAACGCGAAGGCAGCCGAGCGTTCGAGCCCGGGAACTCGCAAGCCAATCGCGATTAGAACATAGAGGGTAAGATTCAAAGCGAGAAGCAGCCAAGCGGCTGAACTCATCCGTTGGCAGCGCCTCGCCTCATAGGCATCTAAGCCACGGCCTAGCCCAAGGGGTACCAAAAACTGAAAGATGGCTATCTGGCTCGCCAAACAAGCGCTTGACGCCAGAAGGAAGAACTCGAACGCGCTTTCAGACCCGTCAAAATATGTATAGACAGCGGGAAAATGAAGGAACAAACCGGTCGCGAACGCGAATATCGCGGATGCTCCGATACGGTTGTGGCCTTCTCGCCAGAAGTGGATACATGAGTGCGCTAAGCCCGCGCAGCCGACGAGGAATAACCCGTACTGCGGGCGCGATGTCGAGCCGACGAAGTTGGCACCAACCAGCACCGCCAGCCAGAAGAAAGCCTCGCCGTACCGCGCGGGGGCCGTCATTGTCGGCTTCTTCACCGCGGGCCTGACATGCGCTATCATCTGAACCCCACTGTCGATACCATTTAACTTACGGTGCGTGTGCAATATTCCATTTGAAGCCTCCGTTCAGAAGCCAGCTTCCTGTCTTCTGCGAGTGAGCCCCCCCCTCTTATCTAAGGCCTAGCCCCTCGACTCGGATCCCCGATACCCGGGTCAACCAGATTTGTCCGCGAGCCACCTGCGAGACGCGCCCGCGTCGCCGAGAACTAATTCAACCTCCGCCAGATCTATTTCAAAGGGAGCTACGCGCGCGTGAGTGATGGCGGGATGGGCTCGCTGATCGCTTACTAGGTCCCGTCGGTCAAATAGCTCTTCATCGATCTTTTCGTTCTCTCGCAGTCCTGTGTACACGATTCCGATGTCTTTTCCAGACTGTTCTATTAAGGTTCGCGCTACATCGATTATCGCCACCGGCTCGCCCATGTCTAGCACTAAAGTCTCGCCTGATTGTCCGATCACAGCAGCCTGCAAGACCAACTGGCACGCCTCCGGGATCGTCATGAAGAATCTACGCACGTCTGGGTCAGTCACCGTTAACGGGCCCCCTTCGGCGATCTGTCGCTCGAAAACCGTAAGGACTGATCCCCGCGAGCCCAATACGTTCCCAAAACGGACGGAAACGTACTTACCCTGGCCAGCCCTTTCCGCTGCCGAGGCTGTGAGTCGCTCAGCTATCCTTTTGGAGAATCCGAGAACGTTTGAGGGGTTCGCAGCCTTATCGGTCGAGATATTGACAAACGTTTCAACCCCCGACTTAGCTGCTGCATCTAGCAGATTCTTTGTTCCCAGCACATTTGTCTTAACCGCCTCTAGTGGATAGTGTTCCAGGAGGGGCATGTGCTTTAGAGCTGCCGCATGGAAAACGATCTGCGGACGGCGCTCGGCGAAAAGTCGATCTACAGTTTCGCCGTCTCGGATAGATGCCAGAATGGTGTCGTCCCCGTCCAGCATCGACTGATTCTGGATCGATAATTGCGTCGCGTGCAGGCCCGATTCATCGCGGTCCAGCATAATCAATTCGCTCGGACGGAACCGCATAAGCTGCCTACATAATTCAGAACCGATCGATCCTCCCGCTCCCGTGACCAGGATCCGTTTGCCTCGTAGATACTCCGCTATTTGTGATTGATTTAGCCTCGCCGGCTTGCGACCCAACAGATCATTCACGTTGATCTGCCTTAGTTCATCAGCGGCGGGTCGGCTTTTCATGAGTTCGCCGATCGGCGGAAGAATCAGAACGTGGAGCCCCGCTCTCTCCGCGCGATCTCTTATTTCGATAAGATCTTCGGGCGAAAGACTCGGTGCCGCGATCACGAACGTGCTCACGGCTTCTTGAGAGGCAATCCTCTCTAGTCTCTCCCGGGTGCCTCTTACCTTGACTCCCTCGATGACCATGCCTTGTTTGGCGGGATCATCGTCCAGAAACGCAACCGGGTTGTAGGTGCTGTTAACCGACTGGCGTAGCTGCTTAACGAGGTGCCGTCCGCCATCCCCGGCTCCAAAAACAATTACTCTTTCAGCCTCCGCAAGCGCACCCGAACCTAGTAGTCGCCTACCGCGAACGAAAGAGCGAAGCGTGAGGGAGACCAGTAGCGTAAAGGCACCTGCCATTAGAGGAAGACCGCGCGGGAAAGCCTGGACCGACGGACTCGACATCAAGATAAGAAAAACCGTGGTCGATGCACCGGCGACAACGATCGATAGCCAACTCGCTTCAATTAGGCTTCCTGGGATGAAGCGACCCCTATATAGGCCGGAGATCACGCCCAAGACCGCGGAGAGGACCAAAGTGCCGAATAGGACGGTGGTGAATCGAAATCCCTCAAGAGCCTCGAGGGAGCGAGTCGTGTCAAAATCGAATCTCAGCCACAATGCACACCCGTACATCACCGTCCACGCGAACGAGTCGACCGCGAGCCACGGTGAGAGGCGCCTCGAGGCGAGGACTCTGAATATCTTACTCCGCGGATGCGGGTGCTGCGTTCCTGTGCGGTCGCGAGTCATTGAGGTATCCTTCCGTGGTAAAACGAGCATCCGCTCTTGCGCCTCAATGAAAGAATCAGCCGTCGTTCGCTGCAACAGCCTTGGCGGACGAATAGTAATACGTGTCGTAATAACCAGCAGCACCTTTACGGGCAGGCCTATTGGCAATCATTATGGAACCGAGCAGCCTCGCGTCGGCGGTGCGCAGGTTGGTCACCGCTTGTTGGAACTGGTCAGTGGTCGTGCGGCTTGCTCGTACGACCAGTACTGCGCCATCGGTTTTTCTGGCAAGCAGGGCACCGTCAGTAACGGGCAGCAACGGTGGAGAGTCGATGATGACGTAGTCGTACTTTTCCCGCAACTGCTCTAGGAGTCGACTACAAGTTTCTGAAGCCAAAAGCTCGGATGGATTCGGGGGAAGCGGGCCGCAGGCTAGAAGCTCCAGACCATCGTGTCGAGTTTGTTGTACCACATCCTCGAAGCCTGCCTGACCTGTAAGCACGTTGGTCAATCCAACTGCGTCCGGTAGGAGCATGTAGTTAACCACGCGCGGGCGACGCATGTCAGCTTCGACCAAGAGGACTCGACTCCCCGCCTCCGCGAGAGCCAACCCCAGATTAACTGCGGTTTCGGATTTTCCTTCTTCGCTAACTGATGAAGTTATTACGAACATTTTCGGCGGCTTGTCTACCTGAAGAAACTGGAGGTTTGTTCGCAAGCGACGGAACGCCTCAGCGGTCGGAGAGTGACCTCCTTGGAAGTCAATCTCGTGCTCAAACCCCTCCTTCCGATCCTGCTTAGCTCGAAAGGGGATGTCCCCGATCACCGAGGACTCAGCGATTAGTTCGATCTGCTCCCTGCTCTTTACCCGGCGGTCGAGGACGTTCGCGAGGACTGCACCGCCGGCACCCAGCAAGAGCCCGAATAGGATCCCGATTGCGAGGTTCTGCTCGGTTTTGGGAGCGATAGGATCGGTCGGGAGACCCGGCGGCTGCACTACTGTTAGCTTGGCCTGCGGCGGTCCCCCCATGTCTGGGGTTTCTAGTTGGCTAACGATCGATGGCAACACGACCCCAATTCCACTGGCGATTTCCTGGGCCCTCTCGGGGATTGTGTCCGTTACTGAGACATTCAAGAGGACGGTGTCGTTTTCACCGCTCGCTTCAACTTGTGAGGCAAGCTCGCTAGGCGACAAATCTGCGCCAGTCTCGTCAATTACTTGTCGAGCTACCTCTGCGCTTCCTACCAACCTCGCGTACGACTGCACGCGCTGTTGGGAAGCCAACGAACCTTGGTACGCAGCAGCAGCCGAGTCACCGCCGAGAGAGGTGACGTAGAACTGGACCGATGAGACATACGTGGGAGTGGTCAGCAAGCTCAGGCCTAGACCAAGTAGCCCTCCGATCAGCGTGGCCGCAACGATCATTAGCCAGCGAGCTCGAAGCACCACAATTAAGTTTCTGAGGTCCACTCTGTACAACCTTCCTTTTGGGGTCGCCCCCGCATCGTCCCTGATCCATCTAACAACCGCGGCCTGCACTACCGCGTGCGAGTTTAGTCACAGAGTTCGCTGTCATCGCGGCGGCCCAAGTCGCGGAGCGCGAATGAAGAATGCCCTCACCTCGGTCGCCCCCTCTTTTGCTATCCCGTTCGAGCGCACCCAGGCTCCGTGCTAGGCTTGGCTGTTAATAGGGCTACCCCCTCCACGGGTCCCGACTTCAACGGCGTGACCACCCGCTGTGAGCAACATATGCATTGCTTCACCTGATGCTTGGTCCTTCAATGTTTATCGGTCGATACCCTTGTGGTGTGGCGGTTGGCGACTGCAAGGCTCCGCTGTAACTTTGGCAAACATCTGACCGTTATCGTGCCAGATCAAAGAGTTTTCCGGCGGTCCTCGGCGCGCTTTCGCCGAGGCTGGGAATTTTCCCGCCACGTTGGCTCTTTCAGCCGGAATGTACTGGTAGTCACCGGACGGAGATGATCGGTCGATCGTCAGGATGCGAGTGGAACTAGAAGAAGTTGGGTCCGGCCCCTTATCGCTTCCCAAGTCGGCTGCCCAATCCTGGGCCTTCCCGTCACAGAGGCCGATGGGGCGCCGTGGCTCACAGAATGCTCGGGCGGCGCGTGTCCGGGAGCCCCTAGTCCCACCCAACATATTGGCTGGCAAGCGCTGCCAATTGCCGTCTCCCGGTAGCCATCCGAGGTTGCCGATCGTCCTAAAGTCACTGCTCAGAGGCAAATCCCGACAGTTTCTGCCCACCCCCTATGAAAGTGCGCTACTGGTCAAGCCACGGCATGACGGACTGCGCTTGTGGGTTACCCCGAGTTAATTGATCAGTCGTCCAACAATCGATTCGCCCCCGGGGGGGGCGGATCGATAGGTTTTGCGACGGAGGGGTGCCAATGCCCTGGATTGGACCGTACGACGGGCCACTGCGGGTGGGGCGTCAACACATCCAGGGCGTCGTGATAGTTATGACAACGCAAGCGCGCCTAGAATCGACACCGAGGTGTCCACCACGTCGACACAGTCTGTGCTTAATTTAGCTATCCTGCATAGTTCTGGTCCTGTCTTTGATCGATCTGAACCTCCCTGGATCTGTCGGAGGGTTCCGATCTAACAAGGAATACTGGAACCCATGGCAGCACCACGAAAGTTCGACGCTGAGACCCGGGAGCGGGCGGTCCGGATGTATCACGAGCACCTGGCGGATGCGCAGTGCTCCAAGGTCGCCGCTCGCACCCACGTCGGGTCACTGCTGGGCGTGAACCCGGCGGCGACTCTGCGGAACTGGATCGAAGCGGAATCGAGCCCCTCGTCACCTGAATCGACCGCCGAATCCGCGGAGGTCAGGCGCCTCAAGCGGGAGAACGCCGAGCTGCGCCGGGCGAATGAGATCCTCAAGACCGCCTCGGCGTTTTTCGCAGCGGCGGAGCTCGACCGCCGACTTACCTGATCGTCGACTACATCGACGTCCACAAGGTGCGATTCGGGGTCGAGCAGATCTGCCGCGTGCTCACCGAGCACGGCATCACGATCTCCGGAGAGCACCTACTACGCCCGCTCGGCCGCGCCGTCCACCGCCGCCGAACTGGATGACGCGTACGCTGCCCACGAGGTGTTCTGCCTATTCCACGACCAGAGGGGCCTGTACGGAGTGCTCAAGCTATGGCACAGCCTGCGCCGGCGGGGCCGGGACATCGGCCGAGATCAGGTGGCCCGCCTGATGGGCATCTGCGGCATCGCCGGCATCGTGCGAGGTAAGCGGCGCACAATCACCACCGAGTCCGATCCCTCCGCGGACCGGCACCCCGATCTGATCGACCGTCAGTGGAACGCCCCGACGCGGCCCGACCAGTGGTGGGTAGCCGACTTTACATATGTATGGACACTCGCCGGCTTCTGCTACGTCTCGTTCGTCGTGGACGTGTACTCCCGCCGAATACTCGGCTGGCGCGCCTCTACGACCAGGCGCTCCGATCTGGTCCTGTCGGCACTAGAGCAGGCGATTCACACCCGCCGACGGGGCTCGTTCGAGTTCACCTCGACCGGACTCGTCCACCACAGCGACGCCGGCACCCAGTACGTCTCCCTGGCCCTGACCGATGCGCTCCGCGACGCCGGGAGGCAGGGGTCGATAGGCAGCGTCGGCGACGCTCTCGACAATGCCCTCATGGAGTCCACGATCGGGCTCTACAAGACCGAACTGATCGACCTCGAGACGACCCGCAGGTGGAATGGACGTAACGAGGTCGAACGCGAGACCGCGGACTGGGTGCGATGGTTCAACGAGAAGCGACTGCACTCCGCGATCGACTATCGGCCACCGACCGAATACGAGGAGATGTACCGTTCCAGCCAGGCGACCGAACCTCAGGCCGCCTGATTCAGCAACACCCTCCGAGGGATCCAGTGCGGTTCAATCGCAAGACCTCTGACAGAGACACTTCCCGGCAGCTGCGGCGGAGCAAAGTGGGCGGCCGCAAATGACCCGGCCTTCGCAGGGCTGCCGGGTGGTTGTAGTCGGAGTCACCCGGATTTTATCGACCGCTACTTGGTTGCCCGACTTTGTAAATTTGGCCGGCGAATTTTAGTCCACAACTGATCTGCCGTAGGTAGAACCAGCACCCTGGCCGGCGAGCGCCCGCTCGTCCGGCGGATTGGCCGGAAACGCGTGACCGGGCCAAGGCCGGAAAGCAGCGACGGCCCTCGGGGCCTGCAGGCGGGTCTCGAAGCTAGCCAACCTTTGGTTGCGAAGAGCCACTGCCGCCTTTGAGCGGGTCCACGTCCATCTCACCTGACCGGTACCGGCGACAAGGACTTCACCTGCCAGCGTCGACGTGTTCGTCACTACCGTCATCGTCATCTACACCCGCTCTCAGGTCCCCTAGCTTTCAAGCGCAGGCGACGATCATCAAAACAACGGTCTCACCGCCAGCACTTGGGCCAGAACCGACCGACGCGGACCTCAGCAACCTTTACCCGTTGGGCCCACGAAAAGGTCGAGTGTGGCCATGACTGCCGGTAGCGGCTCAGCAAGCGCTCAGCGCACGGCCGTAGGTTAGGACCGTGAGACCCAGCTTTCGCCGCCGCCGAGTCGCGCTGACCGCGACACTGCTCGTGCTGGTAGCCACCGTCGTAGCTGGACTGGCAGCCGCGCGAGCGGTTTTATTCCCACAGGTCGATTTTCCTGGACACGTCGACGCCATCGTGGTGGTAGCCGGGGCCAACGACGATAGGTACGTTTACGCCCGGCATCTGGCAGAAAGCGGCGTTGCCGACCGCCTCCTAGTGTCTCAACCGACGCCCGGCGGCGAAGACTCCTACTCGGCTGCAATCGACGCGTACTGCGCGAACAGTCCAGTGGTCGCCCGGGACGGTCGACTCATCCAGATCGAGTGCTTCCAGCCCGACGTCGGAACAACCGAAGGGGAGACCACCGCAGCGACCCGCATCGCACGCGGGCGCGGGTACGAATCGCTCCTGGTGGTGACATACTGGGGGCACGTCTCACGGGTTCGCATCTACTTTGAGCAGTGCTTCGCGGGACCTGTCTACGTCACTGACACACCCCGGCCCACGCAGATCTCACGGCGCTATGCCTTCCTCCATGAGACGGGCGGCTTCTTCAAGGCTTTCCTCAAGCCGGCCTGCTGAACCACGCTGCGTGAGTGCCAGTCAGGAATGCATCCGCGCCGGAGTGTCGTACATGTCGCTCCGGCCCTGAGCCCAGACCGGCTGATCCGAACGATCCCCGGTGGTGCCACTAGAAGGGACAGACCGCCTCACGTCAGAAGGATGTCCAACATGGAATCCGAGTCCACCACCACCTCCGATCAAGACTAGAACCCTAAATGGTCCGAGAGCAACGACGGCAAGCTCGCCTGCTTGCGCGACATTTGAAAGGACGTCGACGGCGGCGACCTGCGTTTCGGCTACCCCAGCGTCGACGATTAGTCGCGACCGGGGGGGCGAACCGCCAGCGGCCGCGATGGGGGGTCAGCGGCCGCCGGCGATTCAATCGCACGCCGCGCGGGTCGCGACCGGGGATGGTCCGCGTGTTCCGCGCGACGCGGCGGAGTCGGCGACATGAGGGGGGGATCATGTTTCGCCACCGACGACGCCCACTATAGGAACGGTCGCGCCAGTTCACAAGCGTCAGTTATACGGAGTAGAGCTAAGTGTTTCATCGTCTGTTCGTATGACAATCCGAGACGTGGACGGCGACCTGCGGTGTCGTCCGCGCGCCGCGTCCGCGACCTCGCTCTGCGATCACCGCCGGGAGCGTGAAATCCTCGAGGGCATGTCGGGTCCTCACCACTCCCCCTGGGCACGTCCGCACGCAGACGGCCAGAACGCCGAGCCAGCGTCGCACCGCCACCCCGCTCCCCAACAGGGATGGCCGCAGGACGCTACCGGGCCTGGGCCGGTGACGCAGCGGAACACTCTGGGGATCGTCGCGTTGGGGCTTGCCGGGCTCGGCATCCTCCTGGCGTGCGTGCCCGGGATCATGCCGCTCGGCTGGATCGTGCTGCTGATCGCGTTCGTCCTGAGCCTGGTCGCCGTCACCTCCACCCACAGACGGCCCGGCGTCGCGATCGCGGGAATCGGCGCCTCCCTCGTCGGGGTGCTCGTCGCCGCGATCGCCTTTGTCGTGGCGACCGGCGTCTCCCCCAGCTCGGTGGTCTCCGCCGACAACGAGGTGATCGCCTCGGGCGAGGTCGGCGACAGCAGCCTCGAGGGCAGTGCAGCGGGGAGCCGCGAGAACCCCGCCGCTCCCGGCGACACCGTCACCGTGGGCGACTGGGAGCTCGTCGTGAACTCCTTCGACCGCGACGCCACCGAGCAGGTGATGGGCACCAACCAGTTCAACGACCCGCCGCCCGCCGGCAGCCAGTGGGCCCTGGTCGACCTCACCGCCACCTACGTCGGCGACGAGCTGGGCACCACGACCTTCATCGGCGTCTCGTACGTCACCGAGGACGGCTCGGTCATTCATTGGTATGACCACGTCGCCGTGGTCCCCCACGCCCTCAACGGCGAGCTGTACCCCGGCGGCACCGCCACCGGCAACGTGGGTATAGCCGTACCCCAGGGCGACGAGGGACTCCTCCGGCTGGGCACCCACGGCCAGACCGAGCTCGTGTTTGTGGACGCGGGCTGACAAACCAGCAGAGGCCGGCGCCATTCGGGGTGTAGCGGGGCGCCGACCGCCTTATGGTCGGTGAACCCCTCAGTTACTCGCCCCAAGGATCATCATGACCACCCAGACCATAGACGTCCCGCACCTCGGCGGATCCACCATCGGCTACCGATTCGGTCGCGACTACGACGCTTCTCTGCCCACCCTGGTGATGATCAACTCCTTCACCACCTCCGTCGAGCTGTACCGGCCGCAGTTCGCCAGCGACGAGCTCGGCTCCCGGATGAACCTGCTCGCCATCGAGCCCTACGGGCACGGCGCCACCCGTTCGCGCTACCGGCACTTCACCTACTGGGACAGCGCGGTCGCCGCCCTGCAGGTGATGGAGGCCCTCGGCATCGACATGGCGTTCGCGCTGGGCACGTCCCAGGGCGGATGGATCGCCACCCGCATGGCGCTGCTCGACCCCGACGCCATCCGCGGCATCGTCGTGGTGGGCACCTCCATGGACTACGAGAGCCAGGCCAGTATGGAACGCGGCTGCTGGGACGGCTCCGGCTTCTGCACCCCCGCGATCGACGCCCTCGCCGCCCCCGTCGGGGACGAGTGGGTCGTCGACGACGACTTTGTCCTTGGCGTCCTGGCCGCCGGTCGCGGCGACGACGTCTCGGACTCCGAGAAGCAGTTCTGGCTGGACACGTACCGCCAGAACTACACCGGCGACGGCGGCCGGCACCGCCTCCGCACGGCATCGGTCAACCTGCGCGACCGCGACGGCCTGGAGGCCCGCCTCGGCGACGTGGTCTGCCCCGTCCTCTGGCTGCAGGGCACCGCCGACGCGGTCTACTCCGTGGCCAACGCCGAGGACGGCATCGCCCGGTTCACCGGCTCACCCTCCGCCGAACTCCAGATCGTCGAGGGCGGGCAGCACTTCCTCACCGCCTCCGACCCCCAGACCGCCAACGCCGCCACCCTGGCCTTTGTCGAGAAGTGGTCCTAGTTCCCGGTGGCCGCGGCGTGGGCCGGTTCCGCCCCCTAGGCGACCGCGGGCCGTGAGGGCGGGGTGACCTCGTCGTCGTCGTAGTCTCACACCCATGTCTGAGACCGCCGACCTTCGTCAGGAGCTCGAGGCCGCCCGGGACCGGTTCGAGCACTACCGCATTTCCGTGAGCACGGCGTTCGAGGATCGGCCCGCCGGCGAGCTGGCCCGCGCCCTCGAGGCCGTGCTCCCGGACCTGGCGTTCCACGAGGGTCAGGCGTACGCCGCGACCGTAGCCCTGGAGCGGCTGGACGCCGGCGCCGATCCCGCCGCGGTGGCGCGGGCGCTGGACCTCGAGCTGATCGAGCAGCAGGCCGCGCGGCGCAGCACGGACTTCCTGGCCGGTGTCGCCCGGATCCTCGCCCGCGCGAGGCGGGACGGGGCGGTCTAGCGGGACGGGGCTGCCCGGCCGGGCGGCCGGGCGCGCGCCGGCGGGGCGACCGGGGACAATGGGGGCATGGCATCCCCGGAACAGCGCGCACAGTTCGAGCTCCTCGCCCCGCTCCTGGCCCGCGAGGGCGTCGACGTGTGGACCGCGACCGTCACCGACCTCGACGCCGGGATGGACCGCGCCAAGCAGCGCCACGCCGCCGCCGTCGCGCAGGTCCGCGCCATCCTGGACGCCCACTCCCGCCACGACATCTCCGCCGCCGGCGCCCTCCTCGAGGCGCTGGAGCAGTCCGCCGACGCCACTCCCCCGCCGATCCCCGACGCGCTGACCGTGGCGACCCGCTTCGCCCAGCTCGCCCAGACGGTGGCGCCGAAGCTGCCGGCCGAGGTGATCGACGCCGTGCGGGACAGCGCGCGGCTGCCCGACGTCCCCGACGGCATGGCCGCCCTGTGCGACGCGACCCTGCTCGACTGCGACGCCGCCACCGGCATGCGCACCGTGATCCGCGAGCACGGGCCGGCGGACGCCCTCTACGCCGCCGCGGCCATGACCGCCGCCGTGTTCCGCCACTGGGCCCGGCACACCGGGCAGGAGATGGGCGAGCTCGTCAGCGCGCACGCGTGAGGGGCGTCCCGGCCCGGGCCCGGATCAGCTCGCCGTGAGGGACCGCCCCACGGCCTGCACATGCACGGCGTCGTCGCCGAACAGCAGCTGATCGGCCTTCGCGCGGCGGAAGTAGTGGTGCAGCGGGTGCTCCCAGGTGAAGCCGATCCCGCCGTGGACCTGGATCGACTCCTCCGCGGCCGTCATCGCCGCCCGCGTGGCCAGCACCCGGGCCGCCGCCGCGCGGTCGGCCAGCTCGGCAGCGCCCCGGCCTGCCTCGCCGCGCCCCGCCTCCCCTGACGCGTCGAGCACCGTCGCCTCGGCGAGCTCGATCGCGACCAGCAGATCGACGAGCTTGTGCTTGATCCCCTGGAACGAGCCGATGGTCCGCCCGAACTGCTGACGCGTCCGCGCGTAGTCCACCGCCAGCTCGAGGCACGACCTCGCCAGACCGACCTGCTCAGCCGCGAGGGCGATGAGGATCCGCGACCGCACGTCCGCGAGACGCGCCGCGACGTCCGGCCCGGAGATGCGCCGCGCCACCGCACCGTGGAACGTCACAGTGGCGAGCTGGCGCGTGCCGTCCAGCTGCTCGCCGACCGTCCGTTCCACCCCGGCCGCCGAGCCCTCGACGAGGGCGAGGTCGACCCCGGAGGAGCCGGTGGGGACGACGACGACGAGGAGATCCGCGCTCGCGCCGTCCACCACCGCGTGCTGGGTGCCGAACAGGATCAGGTCTCCCCCACCCGCCGAGCCTGCGCCGGCCGGGTCCGCAGCCGTGGCCGAGATCGACGACCCCGCGATGGTCGGACCGCACACCAGAGCCGCCGTCCGGGATCCCGAGACGATGTCGGGCAGGACCTCGCGGCGCGTCCGGTCGTCGGCGGCCTCGAGCATCGCGAGGCCGGCCATCACCACGGACGAGAAGAAGGGAGCCGACGCCAGCGTCCGGCCGAGGCCGGTCATCACCACGGCCAGGTCCCGGAACGAGCCGTCCGCTCCTCCGACGACGGCGGGGAACGGGATCTCGGTGAGCCCCAGCTCGCGGATGGACGGCCAGGCGTCCTCGCCCGGCGCGAAACCCGCCCACATCTGGTGGAGGGTCTCCGCGAGGTCCTTCTGTTCGACGGTCAGGTTGATGGGCATACCGGCCTCCTAACGGGGCTCGCGCGGGAGACCGAGCCCGCGCTCACCGATGATGTTTCGCTGGATCTCGTCCGACCCGCCGGCTATCCGGTAGCCCGGGGCGCCGAGGAGGTGCTGCGCCCACGCGAACGTGTCCGGCTCGCCGGTGTCCGCGAGGATGCGGTGACCGAGGAACGACGCCGCGGCATCGCCCACCCGCTTGAGGTTCTGCGTCCACACCAGCTTCCCGATGGACCCCTCGACCCCCGGGACCTCGCCGGCCTGCTCGAGCTCGGCGTACCGGGCCACCATGAGCGCCTGGGCGCGCTCGTAGATGTGCGACTCGGCGATCCGGCCGCGCACCTCGGTGCTGTCCGTGATGTTCAGCGACCGGGCCAGGCGCACCAGGTCCGCCGTGTTGCCGCCCGCGCTGACGATCCCGGCGCTGGACTGGCGCTCGAAGCCCAGGGTCGTGAGCGCGACCGTCCAGCCGTCGCCCACCTCGCCCACCCGGTACTCGTCCGGCAGCTCGACGTCGGTGAGGAACACCTCGTTGAACGTGGACCCGCCGGACATCTGACGGATGGGCCGCACCTCCACGCCCGGCAGGTCCATCGGGACCATGAACGCCGTCATGCCGCGGTGCTTGGGCGCGGCCGGGTCCGACCGGGCGATGAGCAGGCCCCACTCGGAGAACTGGGCGCCTGAGCTCCACACCTTCTGGCCGTTGATCCGCCACCCGTCGCCTGAGCGGACCGCCCTGGTGGACAGGCCCGCGAGGTCGGATCCCGCCCCGGGCTCGGAGAACAGTTGGCAGCACAGCTCGTCCGCGCGCAGGAACGGCCGCACGAACCGGTCTTTCTGCCAGTCGGTGCCCAGTTCGAGCAGCGTCGGCGCCACCAGCTCCACTGTCACCAGGATCGTCTCGTGCCGGTCGGGGGCCAGGTAGTCGCGTTCCACTCCGGCGTAGACGCGTTCGTGACTCGCCGTGAGCCCCTGCCCGCCCCATTCCGGCGCCCACGCGATCGCGCCGAACCCGCCGTCCATCCGCTCGGCCTGCCACGCGCGACCGGCGTCGATGACCGCCTTCTCCTCCTCGTGACCGAGGTTGTGGAAGATCGAGTAGTTCGGCTCCTGCGCCGCTGAGTCCCTGCGGGGCAGTTGGGCGTCGAGCCACTCGCGGCACCTCGCCTCGAACGCCGCCGCGTCATCGCTGTTCAGGGTTGCCGGCATCTGCGTCACCGTCATGAGTTCGTTTCCTTCTCGTCCTCGGCCCTGCCCTCGCGGCCCGCGCCCGCGATCGCGGCCAGCCGCTGCTCGACCGCGGCGGTGGAGTCCGGGTGCTCCGAGAGCCGGACGGTGAAGGACTGCTCGAGCTCGTAGCCCCGCCGCAGGTCCAGGTCCTCGCAGCCGTTGAGCGACTGCTTGGCCAGCGTCAGCGCGTACCGGCTCCGGCTCGCGATCACCTCGGCCCGCTCCAGCGCCCGGTCCATCAGCTCGTCGTGGGGCACGATCTCGATCGGCGCGCCCCAGCTCCGGAAGGTCTGGGCGTCCACAGCCTCGGCGGTGAAGAACATCCGTCGCATGGCCTGCTCGGGGAGCATCCGTGCGGCAAAGCGGCCGCCGCCCAGGACGCCGACCTGCATCTCGGGCAGCCCGAACGTCGCCCGCTCGGAGGCCAGCACCAGGTCCGCGCTCGCCGTCAGCCCCGTGCCGCTGCCCAGCGCGGGCCCGTTCACCGCGGCGATCACCGGGAGCCGGCACTCCAGCACCGCGAAGAACGCGCGCCGGGCGTCCCGCATCGCCGCGTCGCCGTTGGACCCGTCCATCGTCCGGAACTCGTGGAGATCGTTCCCCGCGCAGAAGACCCGCCCCCGGCCGGTGAGGATCACCGCGCGGTACCGCTCGTCGTCGGAGAGCCGGTCGAAGGTCTCGGCGATCGCGCGGTACGCCGCCCCGTTCAGGGCGTTCACCTTGCCGCGGGCCAACTCGACCACGGCGATTCCCGGGCGGGCCTCGGTCACGGTCAGGGGCCCGTCGACTGCGCTCCCGGTCGTCGTCGTCGTTGTCGTAGTCGTCGTTGTCGTCGTCGGCGCTGCTGTTGTCGTCGGCGTCGGCGTTGCCGTCGTCGGCGTTGTCGTCATCGTCTCTGTCACCTCTCGTGGACGGCCACAACGCTCGTGGCCGCCATCTGCTCGGGCGCGGCGCTCCGGTCGCGCGTGTAGTTCCGCAGCGCGAATTTCTGGATCTTCCCGCTCGCCGTCTTGGGCAGGCTGTCCACCACGAACACGCTCTCGGGGACCTTCTGGATGGCCACGCCGCGCCCGATGAGGAACGTGCGCACCTCCTCCAGCGTCAGGTCGACCTGCCCGCGGGTCACGACGAACGCGCAGCCCCGCTCGCCCGTCTCCGGGTCCGGGCCGGCGACCACGGCGACCTCGACCACCTCCGGGTGCTCGCTGAGCTGGTTCTCCACGTCGAACGCGCTGATCTTCTCGCCGGAGCGATTGATGATGTCCTTGATCCGGCCGACGATGTGGATGCCGCCCCGCTCGTCGAAGCGCGCGAGATCACCGGTCCGGAAGAAGCCCGCCTCCGTGAACGCCTCGGCGTTGAGCGACGCGTCGAGATAGCCGAGGAAGGTGTCCGGCCCCCGCCAGAGCACCTCCCCCACCTGGCCGGTCTCCACCTGACGCCCGGACTCGTCCACGATCACGACCTCCGTCGGCGAGAGCACCCGGCCGTCCGAGCGCTGACGCAGCTCCGGCCCGTCCGCCACGCTCGCCGAGGTGACCGACGGCCCCTCCGTCGCGCCGTACATCCGGGTGACGGTGCCCAGCCGCTGGTCGGCCTCCGTCACCAGGGCGTCGGGAATGTCCGCGCCGCCGCAGATGATGTAGCGGATCGACGGGGTCTCGAGACCCGTCTCGCGTGCGGCCTCCAGCAGTCCGCGCAGGAACGGCGTCGCGAAGATCATGAAGCTCGCGCCCTCGTCCCGGATGGCTCGAAGCGCCACGCGTGAGTCCCAGACGTCCTGGAGCACCACCGTCGCACCCAGGACGAACGGCAGCGTGAGGGCGCAGTTCACGCCGGTGATGTGGGTGACCGGGGAGGGGTTGAAGATGACGTCGCGCTCGGTCAGGCCGAACGTGTCGATCATCGAGCGGTTCTCGAACACCAGCGTGTTGTGGCTGTGCAGCGCGCCCTTGGGGTCGGCGGTCGTCCCGGAGGTGTACAGCAGCAGGCAGACATCGTCGGGGTCGGGCGACGGCAGCGCGCGCACCCGCTCCATCTGCTCGTCCGTCACGCCGTCGATCAGCGAGTCGAGGCTCTCGGCCCCCGGCTGCGGTGCGGGGTCCGTGGTGACGATCAGGTCCAGATCCGGCAGGTCGGCGGCGAGGGCACGGTACATCTCGACGTAGTCGAAACCCCGGTGCACGCCCGGGACGATCACCGCGCGCGACCGCGCCTGCGCCGCGATGAACCGGACCTCGCGCTCGCGGTAGATGGGGACGATCGGGTTCGCGACCGCGCCGATCCGGTGCAGCGCGTGGTAGACGATGACCGCCTCGACGCAGTTCGGCAGCTGGAACGAGACCACGTCCCCCGACCGGACCCCACGCTCGACGAGGGCCGCCGCCAGGCGCACCGCATCCCGGTACACCTGCGCGAACGTCAGGCGTCTGTCGCCGTCCACCACCGCGACCGCGTCCGGCCAGAGCCGCGCCGCCCGCTCCGCGAAGTGGTCCACCGGCAGGTCCTGCCAGTGGCCCTCGGCACGGAACGCCGCCACCTGGCGCTCGTCTGGGAATCGAGTGGGTCTCATACCAACTCCTTCACGAAATGCTTGCCGGACCTCGTCCTCGCGACTTACAGTAACGCACGTCTCCCTAAATATGCACATGTTTCGAGAGGCGCCCAACTCCCCAACTCCCCCTCACCGGGAAGGTGACTGAAGTGAACACAAACCAGCCCAAGCAGCGCAGGTCGGTCGCTGCGGCAGGGATCGGCACGGTCGTCGAGTACTACGACCTGACGGTCTACGCGTACCTCGCCGTGGTCGTCAGCCCCCTGTTCTTCCCGGGTGACGACCCCACCGCGTCGCTGCTGGCCAGCCTGGCCGTCTTCGCGTCCGCCTACCTCATGCGGCCCATCGGCGGCCTGTTCTTCGGCCGCCTCGGCGACCGCTACGGACGCAAGCGCGCGCTGCTCGTCTCCGTCATCCTCATGGGGTTCGCCACGCTGCTCATGGCGTTCCTGCCCACCTACGCAGCGGCCGGCGTGATCGCCCCGACCCTGCTGGTCATCGCGCGCCTGGCCCAGGGCTTCTCCGCCGGCGGCGAGCTCGGCGGCGCCCTGACCTACGTCTACGAGATCGTCGGTCCCCGCCGCCGTGGCCTGGGCGGCTCGATCGTCGCGCTCGGCTCCAACGCCGGCTTCGCGCTCGCCGCGATCGTCGTGGCGACGACCTCCGCCCTCACCTCGGACGTGCAGATGACGAGCTGGGGCTGGCGGATCCCGTTCATCGCCGGCCTGCCGCTGCTGATCCTGTGCCTCTGGCTGCGCTCCCGGATCGAGGACACCCCCGAGTTCGAGGACGCGGCCGCCTCCGCCGACCTCGCCAAGTCGCCGGTGCGTGAGCTGCTCTCGCGCCAGCCGCTGCAGGTCCTCCAGGTCTTCGGGCTGGGCATCGCCCAGAACGCCACCGGCTACATGGTGCTCACCTACGTCGGCATCCACCTCGTCCGCGAGGGCGGGTTCAGCCAGACCGCCGTCACCTGGACCGCGGCCGCCGTGATCGTCTTTGTCGCCCTGCTCATGCCGGTCGCCGGCCTGCTCGTCGACCGTTTCGGTAGCCGCGTCATGGTGACCGTCGGCCTGCTGTGGGCGGCCGTCTTCGCCTACCCCGCCATGTCGCTCATGACCGGGCACGGGCTGCTGGTCGCCGGGCTCGCGTTCGCCTTCTTCGCCGTGTGCACCCCGCTGATCCAGGTCAGCACCGCGCCCGTGTTCCCCGAGCTCTTCGATCCCCGGGTGCGGCTCACCGGCGTGGCGCTCGGCTTCAACCTGGCCACCGTCGCCGCGGGCGGGACCGCGGCCTATATCGCCACCTGGCTCATCGACCGGACGGGCGACCCCATCTCCCCCGCCTACTTCCTCATCGGCGCGAGCGTTCTGGGCGGCCTGACCCTCGCCACCATCCGCGGATCGATGTACAAGGGTTCCGCGGTCACCGAGGGGATCGAGCGTCGGCCCGAGGCCGCGCCCGTCCGCTGATCACGGCGGCTCATCACCGGGTCCGGGCGCATGGCCGATGAGTAGAGTAGTCAGCCACCTGCGCTTTCCCCGATCTGGAGAACGATGACCACACGAGATTCCGAGGCTCCCCGCCCGCGAGGACGCAAGATGTCAGCGCGGGTGGGGAATCTCATCGCCGAGAAGATCTTCTCCGGCGGCCTCGTGGAAGGGCACCGGCTCCCCACCGAGAAGGAGATGATCGAGGAGTACGACGTCGGACGGACCACCGTCCGTGAGGCGCTCCGGCTCCTGGAGAGCCGGGACCTCGTCACCGTCAAGGCCGGCATCGGTGGGGGCCCCATCGCCAAGATGCCGCAGCTCGAGTCGCTCGGTCAGACGATGAAGCTGTTCTTCCAGATCAACGGCGCCACCATCAGCGACGTGATCGACGTCCGTCTCATGCTGGAGCCGATCGTGGCCCGCGCGGCCGCCGAGTCCATCACCGATCACCAGCTCGACGTGATGACGGGGGCACTCGACCGCATTGTCGAGGACCCCCACGACCATGACGCGTTCCAGCTCAACAACGCCTTGTTCCAGCGGACGATCTACGACGCGGTGGGCAATCCCGCTCTGAGGATCGTCATGGAGACCCTCTGGCTGCTGGTCCGCGACGCCGAGCCCAGCGAGCACCCGCTCGCGACGAGGCTGGAGGCGGCCGAACTCCAGTCAGACCTCCTCGAGTCACTGCGCCGTCGCGACCCGGACGCGGCCGAAGCCGCGATGGAGGTGTTCGTCGAGCGCTCGGCCCGGTACTACCGGCGCCATCTCGCCGACATCATCTCCCGGCCGGTGAAGTGGGAGTTGTGACCGCCGCCGTCGTCGTCGTTCCCTATTCGCCCCGGCGCTCGACGCCCAGGTAGCCCAGCGCCGCCACCACCTGGGCGCGCGTCGCGGTGAGCAGCGTCGGCTCCTCCTCGGGCGCGAAGTGCGGCGAGTGGTTGGCCGGGATCTCCCGGCTTACCGCGCCGCGGGCGGCCGCGTCCCGGTAGCGGGCGGGGTCGACCGAGCCGACGGTCCAGTACGTATACGGCACCCCGAAGGCGTCCGGGATGAGCGAGAAGTCCTCCGACGCCGTGACCCGGCTGGCCTCGTACACCGCGCCCGGACCGAAGTGCTCGACGAACGCCGCGGTGACCGTGTCCGTGACGGTCGGATCGTTGCTGGTGAGCGGGTACTGGTCGTAATAGTGGAACTCCGGATCGGCCGGGGCGCCGGCGGCCGCGCACTCGGCGCGGACGATGCGCTCGATCGCCGCGATCACCTGCTCGCGCACCGCCAGATCGTAGGTGCGGATGTCGAGCAGCAGCTCCGCCGAGTCCGGGATGATGTTGGCCTTGGCGCCCGCGGTGAGCGAGCCGACCGTGAGCACCGCGAACGTGCCCGGCTCCACCTCGCGAGAGACGACGGTCTGCAGCCGCAGGACGATCGACGACGCGAGCACCACCGGGTCCACCGCCGTGTGCGGCATGGACCCGTGCGCGCCCCGGCCGCGGATCGTGATCCTGAGCGAGTCGCCGGCCGAGAGGACCGGGCCCGCCACCGTGCCGATCGTGCCCGCCGCCGTGGGCATGACGTGCTGGCTCAGCGCCACGTCCGGCCGCGGAACCTGCTCGAGCAGGCCGCCCTCAACCATCGCCCGAGCACCGGCGGCCGTCTCCTCCCCCGGCTGGAACACCGCGATGTACGTGCCCGACCACGCGTCTCGATTCTCGGACAGGACTCGGGTGCCGCCGAGCAGCGCCGCCGCGTGCGCATCGTGCCCGCACGCGTGCATGACCCCCGGCGTCTGGGAGGCGTACTCCACGCCGGTGTCCTCCTGGAGGGGCAGGGCGTCTGTGTCGGCGCGGGCCAGGACGGTGGGGCCTTCGCCGTTACTGATGACCGCCACGACGCCCGTCCCGCCGATGCGCTGGGGCTCCAGGCCCAGTGCGGTGAGCTCCTGCTCGATCCGGTTGGCCGTCGCGTGCTCGGCCATGCTGAGCTCCGGGTGGCGGTGGAAGTGGCGGTAGAGGTCGCGGAGCCACGGGAGGTGGTCGGAGACAGCGGATTCGAGGGTGGCGGGGCTGGAGAGGGTGGCCATGGCGACCAGCTTGCCCCTCACGAGCGGCGCGGTGCACCGGTCGCCGCTCACGCCGCGATCACCCGGTCGGTTCCTCCGATTAGCAGCGCACAGCCGCGTATCGGTGCTTACGATCCCGAGCAGCCACTTTATTCGTGCGCTATTCCCCTCGAAGATCGGATTTCTCTTGACCTCTGCTGTCGCCAATATTGCCGCGTGGACCTTCGTCGCCGAGTGCCCGATTCCAGACGACATCGGGCCATTACTCGTCCAGGGCGAGCAGCCCATCGCCGCGTACAAGACGTTCCGTGACTCCGCGATCTTCACCACCAAGCGCCTTATTGTTCGAGACGCCCAGGGCCTTACCGGCAAGAAGGTCGAGATCTACTCCCTGTCGTACAACGCGATCAATATGTGGTCGTCCGAGAACGCCGGGCGAATGCTTGACTTCAATTCCGAACTCGAGTTGTGGACCCGAGCCGGCCACATCAAGATCAACCTGAATCGCGGCGTCGACATCCGCAAGCTGGACCACCTGATCGCGCACGTCGTGCTCAACGGGTGACGGTAGCCGAGTAAGGCAATCACCGCGCCGGGCCCATTCCGCAGGTGTCCCCTGCAGGATGGGCCCGGCGGCGTAACTCACTCCTCTATATAGGCTCCGTCGAAGAGCATCGTCGACGCGACCGTGGGCTTCACGCCCTTCACCGACTCGTCGATCACCACGTACTCCTCGGCGTTAGCGAAAACGGCGAACGGCATCACCCGGTTGTACTCCTCCTGAAGTCGATGGAACGCCGCTTTCTGTTCCTCAGGCGTCTCCACCGATTTGAGTGCCCTGGCCGCTTCCGCCAGCGCCGGGTCGTCGACGCCACTGATGTTGGTCGACCCACCGGGGACAAGGTTGGCCAGGAAGCTCGCCGACGCGTCGGCGTCCGACGGATTCATGCCGCCGATGATCATCTCGAAGTCCCCGCTGAACAGCTTCGCGGACTGCTGCGAAGCAGGCACATTCTCAAGCGTGACGTTGAAGCCAACGGCATCGAGCAGCGCCTTCGACACCACGCCGGTCTGGACGTTCTCGGGACTGGTGTTGGTGACCAACGTGATGGCGCCGTCCCATCCCGTCTCCTGCTTGAGCTCCTCGACGAGAGCTGCGGCCTTTTCGGCGTCGAACTCGGGCCCCTCCTGCCCGTCGAAGAAACGCGACGACTCCGCGAGCAGCGACGACGTAGCCTGGCCCCGACCCCCGGTGAGCCGCTCGTTCATCAGATCCCGGTCGAGGGCGTGCGCCACAGCCAGGCGCGCACGCTCATCGGTGAGAATGCCGTCGTACCCCGCTTTGCCGTTGTTCATGACCAGCGAGCGACCCGAGCTGATCGCCTCGTAGAACCCTTGCTCCCCCGCGTCCCACGCCTGGCTGATGAACTCGGCACCGCGAAGATACGCGACCTGGATCTCACCGTTCTGATACGCCTCGAACGTCCCCTGCGAGCCAGGGATGGCGACGAACCGAAGCGTCGGGCACACCGGGCCGCCGTAGTAGTTCGGATTGGGCTTGAGCACGACCTCCTGGTTCGGAATGTTCCGCTCCAGGACATACGCGCCCGCGCCGATCGGATTGTCCTTCCACGCCTCCGGCCCCGCCTCGGTATAGGCCTTCTCGGGTACGACCTCGCCCGCGGACCGCGACAGTGCGAACGGGAAGTCCACCCACGGTTCGGAGAGAGTGAACTCCACTGTCAGCGGGTCGACGACGCGGGTCGATTCAATCTGCTCGACATCGGTCAACGCCGTGGAGCCGACCGCCGGATCCAGATGGAGGCCCATGGTGAACTCCACATCCGACGCGGTGAGCGGATCACCGTTCGAGAAGGTCGTGCCCTCACGGAGCTTGAGGGTCCACACCGTGTGGTCCTCAGAAGACTCGAGTGACTCGGCGAGCTGGGGCTCGTACCTGCTCTCCTCCGGGTTCCAGCGCACCAGGCGGTCGTAGATCGCTGCGGACTGCGCGGCACCCCGGATGCCGTAGTGACCCTGGCCCGGCGCGAAGGACGGGAGCATCACGTATTCGCCCATAGTGATGGTGCCGCCGACCTTGTCCTCGGTGCACCGGCCCGCCTCCTCTGGCGTGCGCCCCTCATTGGCGGAAGCAGCCTCCGAGACCTCCCCGCCACCACCGCAGGCGGCAAGGGTCAGCGTGGCGGCGGCCAACATGGCAGTAGCTGAGGCAAAACGTTTCAATGGGTTCTCCGAAATCCGCGTGGCACACAGTCGAATAGTGGACTGACGCTCGACATCACCCGCAGCACTTCACGAGCGGATGTGTTGCGCGTCACAAACCTGACACTAGTTGAGGGTTTTGACAGGATTCTGCGCTTGGCGGAATCGGTGCCTATGAATACGGCGCGGCGGCGGTCAGGCGGACTTCTTGGCCGGCGTCTTTCGGGCCGTCGACTTCTTCGCCGGGGCCTTCTTGGCCGTGGACTTCGAGGCTGTCGACTTCTTCGCGGCTCTCGAGCCGGAGCTGCCGGAGTCCGACTTGGAGGACGTCGACTTCTTGGCAGTCGACTTCTTTGCCGCGGCCTTCTTGGCGGGCGTCTTCTTCGCGGCAGTCTTCTTGGCCGGGGTCTTCTTTGCCGCACCGCTTCCGCTCGTCTTGCTGGCGGTCTTCTTGGCGGAGCCGGAGTCCTCGTCGTCGTCGTCGCCTTCGTCGTCGTCCTGGTCGTCGGCGTCGTCGGCCTTGCCGCCCCGGTCCTTCACACTCGCCCGCAGCGCCGCGAGCAGATCGGCCACCTCGTCGTCGCCGTCATCGTCACTCGAGGTGTCCTTCTCCTCCACCGTGAACGCCTCACCGCCGGCCGCCTTGGCCTCGATCAACTCCTTGAGCTGATTCTGGTAGTCGTCCTCGTACTTCTCCGGCTCGAAATCCGCCGCCATCGTCTCGATCAGCGACGCCGCCATCTTGACCTCCTGCGGCCGGACCTTCGCCTCTTTGTCCAGGCCCTCGAGGATGGCCGGGCGGATCTCGTCGGGCCACAGCAACGTCTGCAGCATGAGCACGTCCTTGTACACCCGTAGGGCGCAGAGGCGAGTGCGGTTGCGCAGGGTGAACGTGCAGATGGCGAGGCGGTCCGTCTGCTGCAGCGCCTCGCGCATGAGTACGTACGCCCGGTTGGAGCGCGACGCCGGCTCGAGGAAGTACGCGTTGTCGAACGCCACCGGATCCACCTGGTCGGCCGGGACGAACTCCGTCACCTCGATCTCGTGATTCTGCTCCACCGGCAGACTGGCGAGATCCTCCTTGGTGAGGATGACCATCTCGCCCTCTTCGGACTCATATGCCTTGGCGATGTCGGAGAACTCGACCTCCTCGCCGTTGTCGTCGCGCACCTTCTTGTAGCGGATGCGGACGCCGTCCTTCTTGTCCACCTGCCGCGCGTGCAGATCGTGGTCCTCCGTCGCCGCGTACACCTTGACCGGCACGTTGACCAGACCGAACGAGACCTCGCCCTTCCAGATGGATCGCATATAGGGAGTATGCGACAGATGTGGGGGCTCGGCAGCCGGACGCAAGCAACCTCAGCGCCGACCGACCGTCCGCCCTGTGCCCGATGTGTCGAACGACAACTCGGTGTTCTAAGGTTCCTCTCATGTCTTCGTCGGCGCCTCAGCGCAAGGGCTTGCCCGCAACTACTCTCTACGTCCTCATCGGCGCTCTCCTCGTCATCATCGCTCTGCTCGCAGTCATCCTCGTTCTCCTTCTCGGCAGAGGCGCCGGCGCGACTGGCGCAGTCTTCGGCGGCTCAGCCAGTGGCGCTGAACCCGGATCCGGTCCGGCGTACAAGGGCAAGCGCCCTTCCGACATCGGCGCGAACTTTGGCGAGACGGTCGTATACAACGATGTAGAGATTTCAGCCTCTCCTCTCGAGTTCAATCCCTCGAAGTCCTGGTATTCGCGGAACGCCTACTGCACCACTGTCACTCTCACCAACAACGCGGACGAACCTCTTGAGGTCGGCCCGTCCGACTTCGCGTTGCACACAGATATCGGGAAGACCAAGACTCCCAACGAGCTGAACGAGATCAATCGGCTGGAAGACCAACTGGTCCCCGCTGGCGGAAGCACTCTTGGCTCCCTGTGCTATGCGGTGACGTCGGACAACGAAGGCGACGACGACTCGGACTTCATCTACGAGGGAGTCGGTCTAGGCGGTACCCGAATCGGGTGGACATCGGGCGGATAAAGCGCCGCGCAGCTACCTGCCCATTCGTTGCGCCCGCGCCGGGATCACGGGAGGGAGAACGTGGACCTCGTCGTCGTCGACCTAACTGGGCAGGACCCCTCGCCGGCGCGACGCCCGCGTCGCTCCCGCACCGACGCCGGCAGTCCGGTGCATGCGTGGAATGCTGGTGCCCATGCCCGGCGACGTGGACCCACTGCTCCTGCTGGTCGCGGCGTCGGCCGTCATCCTGGGCGCCGTCCTGCAGCGCGTCAGCGGCATGGGCGTCGGGCTCGTGGTCTCCCCCACCCTCACGCTGATCCTCGGGCCCGTCGCCGGCGTGCTGCTCACCAACCTCGCGACCATCGTCTCCGGGGCGCTCATCGCCCTCACCCTGCGGCGCGACATCGACTGGCGGCGCTATCGACACCTCGCGCCCCTCATCGTGGTGGGCTCCATCCCCGGCGCGCTCCTCGTGGGCGCCGCCGACCGCGCCTGGCTCGAAGTGATCATCGGGGTGGCGCTCATCGGCACCCTGCTCACGACGGCCCTGGTGCGGATCCCGCCCGTGAGCGGTCCCGTCCCAGCCGCCGTCGCCGGCACCGCGGGCGGATTCCTCAACACCGCCGTCGGAGTGGCCGCCCCCGCCATGCTCGTCTACGCCCAGGCGACCAACTGGCAGCAGCGGTCATTCGCTGCGACCCTCCAGCCGATCTTCTGCACCATGGGCGTCGTCTCCGTGGTCACCAAAGTGGGACTCGGTGCCGCACCCGTGTCCGGGCTGCCGCCATTGTGGGTGATCGGGGTAATCGTGGCGATGGTGCCGATCGGGATCTACCTCGGCGGGCTCGCCGCGCGGCGCGTCGCTCCCGCCGTGGGCCGACGCGTGGCCGTGGTCGTGGTGACGGCCGGGGCCGCGGGGCTGCTCGTCAGAGGAATCGGGCACGTGGTGGGGGGCTGACCAGCGCAGCGTGGCGCCCCGGCCGCGTGCTGCAGCCGGGGCGCCGATTGTCACCACTTGTAGTCGAGGAACTTCCCGTCGAGGGTGATGACCACCCGGTCGCCGTCCGGGTCCGGGCGGCGCGTGAAGTCCACCTGGAAGTTGATCGCGCTCATGATGCCGTCGCCGAACTCCTCGTGGATCAGGGCCTTGAGCGCCGGACCGTAGACGGAGAGCGCCTCGGTGAACCGGTAGATAGTCGGATCGAACATCAGCTCGGCCGGCGTGCCGCGGCTCGGCTGTAGGGCCAGGCTCTCGGCGACGTCCTCCCCCAGGCCGAGCAGCTCGCAGATCGACGCGGCCTGCTCGGCGGACATCGGATGGTTACCCAGCAGCGCGGCGGTCGTCCACACCAGCGGCGCGCCCAGGTGGTCGGCCAGCTCCGCCCACGTGCGGCCCTGGCGGATGCGGGCGGAGTCGACGTGGGCGGCGGCGTCACGCTTGGACATGATCGGGGTCATCGGGGGTCCTTCTCTGAGTGGCGGGGGGGCGGCCGGGGGGGGGGGGGGCG